>JAXDNY010000101.1:0-35973 GCA_034669145.1 Hyphomicrobiales bacterium | reverse complement strand
CGGCGGAGGCCCGGATCGATGCCGAGGATGCGAATCGCGTGTGCCATCGCACCCTGTTGATAGCACCTCGCCCCACCTTCGCGCCCCTGATACACAGGCCAGTCCCTGCCGGATTCTGTCGTGATCGACCTTCCCACATCCGCGACCTTTGCCGCCGTCGTGGCCGACCCGCGCTTCGCGCTGGCGGTCGGTATTTCGGTGCTTTCAGGCGCGGTCCGCGGCTTTTCGGGATTCGGCTCCGCGCTGATCTACGTGCCGCTGATGAGCGCGCTCTATGGGCCGAAGATCGGCGCGGCAAGCTTCCTGCTGACCGATTTCGTCACCGGCATCGTGTTCTCGATCGGTGTGTGGCGGCAGGCGGTGTGGCGCGAGATCGTGCCGCTTGCCATCTCGGCCGCCATCGCGGCGCAATTCGGCACGCTGATCCTGCAATACGCCGACCCCGCGCACCTGCGCTGGGGGATGGCGGCACTGGTGCTGGTGATCGTCGTCGTGCTCGCGACCGGCTGGCGCTATCACGGCAAGCCGATGCTGATCGTGACTGTCCTGGTGGGGATCGCGGCGGGCCTGATGGGCGGCGCGGTGCAGATCTTCGGCCCGCCGGTGGTGCTGTTCTGGCTGTCCTCGATGGCGACCGCCGCGGTGGTTAGGGCGAACTTCGTGGTGTTCTTTGCCATCATGGCGGCGGCGCTGATCGCCACGTATCTGTGGTTCGGCCTGCTCACCCCCGACGTGATCGCACTCGCGGCCTTTGTCGCGCCGCTGCATATCCTGGCGATGTTCGCGGGCGCGAAGGTGTTCCACTTCGCCACGGAGACAACCTACCGCCGCGTTGCTTACGCGGTCATCACCCTTGCGGCGCTGATCAGCATGCCGCTGTGGGACAAGTGGTTACGCTGACATCTTCTGCACCAGCGCGTCCGAAATTTCGAAATTCGCGAACACGTTCTGCACGTCGTCATTGTCGTTGAGCGCGTCGATCAGCTTGAGTACCTTCTCGCCCTGCTCGTCGTCGACCGGCACGGTGTTCTGCGGCTTCCAGACGAGCGCCGCCTTGCGCGGCTCGCCGAACGTCGCCTCCAGCGCCCTGGCGACATCGCGCAGCGAGCCGTCGGTCGTATAGACCTCGTGGCCGTTATCGCCCGACACCACATCCTCGGCGCCGGCCTCGATCGCGGCTTCCAGCATCGCGTCGGCGTCAGCGACCTTGGCGTCGAACTCCACCACGCCGAGATGATCGAACATGAACGACACGGCGCCGGTCTCGGCGAGGTTGCCGCCCGCCTTGGTAAAGCTCGCGCGAACTTCACCTGCCGAGCGATTCTTGTTGTCGGTCAGCACCTCGACAATCACGGCGACGCCGCCGGGGCCATAACCCTCATAGCGCATCTCGTCGTAGCTCTCGGCGTCGCCGCCGGTCGCCTTCTTGATCGCACGGGCGATGTTGTCGTTCGGCATGCTTTCGGCGCGCGCCGCCAAAATCGCTGCGCGCAGGCGCGGGTTCATCGCCGGGTCGGGCAGGCCCATCTTGGCCGCGACGGTGATTTCGCGCGCGAGCTTGCCGAACAGCTTGGACTTGATCGCGTCCTGCCGCCCCTTGCGGTGCATGATGTTCTTGAATTGTGAATGGCCGGCCAAGGGTGCCTCCGGAGCAAGTCAAGGATCGGGAAATGCGGCGCGCGTTATAGGATGGTACCGCTCGGAAATCCACACTCGAACCTCATCCTGAGGAGGCGACGAAGTCGCCGTCTCGAAGGATGGCATAGAGCGTCGGCCACCCTTCGAGACGCATCGCTTCGCGATGCTCCTCAGGGTGAGGTCAGTCCCAGAATGCGGGCCGCGCCTCGGCCAACTGCCCGCCGAGCCGCACCGGCGCAATGCGTGTGGCAAGACCGGTCGCGTCGTCGATCTCCACCGCGAGCGCGCACAAGGTCGCCGGACCGTTGGCCGGCTCGAACTTGCCCGACGGGATGCGCCGCACGAAGCGCTGCAGCGGCTCGGCCTTGTTCATGCCGATGACGGAATCATGGTCGCCGGTCATGCCGACATCGGTGATGAACGCGGTGCCGCCCGCCAGCACGCGATGGTCGGCGGTCTGCACATGGGTGTGCGTCCCCACCACGAGGCTCGCGCGGCCGTCGCAGAAATGACCCATCGCCTGTTTCTCGCTGGTCGCCTCGCAATGCATGTCGATCACGATGGCATCGGCCGCGGCCTTGAGCGGACAGGCGGACAATTCGCGCTCGGCCGCCGCGAACGGATCGTCGAGCGGATCCATGAACACGCGGCCCATCAGGTTGATCACCAGCACGCGCGCGCCGCTTTTCGTCTCGACCATCACCATGCCGCGCCCCGGTGTGCCGGGCGGATAATTGTGCGGACGCAGGAGGCGCGGCGCACGCTCGATGAACACCAGTGCCTCGCGCTGGTCCCACGAGTGATTGCCGCCGCTGATCGCATCGGCGCCGGCATCGATCAACTCGTGGTAGATCGCCTCGGTGATGCCGAAGCCGCCGGCGGCGTTCTCGCCGTTGACGATGACGCAATCGAGCTTCCAGTCGCGCCGCAGGCCCGGCAGACGCTCGGTGACGGCCGTGCGTCCCGACCGCCCCACGATGTCGCCGACGAAAAGAAGACGCATTACTGGCTTCCGCGCAGATCGATGATCTCACGCTCCGTTAGCACGAGATCGAGGCGCGCGTCGCGCGGCGTGACCGGCACGGAAGCGATTTCCTGCGCCGCGTAAGCGAGGCCGACCGCGACCACCGGCTTCATGGCGCGCAGCTTCCCGATCGTCATATCGTAGTAGCCGGCACCATAGCCGATGCGATGGCCCTGCCGGTCGAACGCGAGCAGCGGCACCAGCAGAATATCGGGCGCGACCTCGGGCGCGCCGGCCTTCGGTTCGCGGATACCCCAGACGCCGGAGTCGAGCGGCTCGCCGAAACGCCACGCCCGCATGATCAGCGGCTTGCCCTTGCCGGCGACGACCGGCAGCGCGAGCAGCGCGCCCGCATCGGCGAGCTTGCGCATCAGCGGGATCGGATTGATCTCGGTTTTCAGCGGCGAGAAGCCGGAGACGATCTGGCCCGGTTCGATCGCGATGGGAAACGCACGCGCCGCGATCGCCTCGGCCGCCTTGGCGCGCTCGCGCGCGGGCAGCGCGTCGCGCCGCAGCAGCGCGTCCTTGCGGATGATGGATTTCAGGTCGGAGATGGAGTCGCCGGACATGCGGTGCGTGTCACTCCGGCTTGATCCCGGCGGCCTTCATGATCGGCAACAGCCGTACTTCCTCGCTGTCGCGGAATGCCTTGATCTCGGCCGGCGAGGTTGGCCAGGGCGTTGCGCCAAGGTCGGCATAGCGCGCTTTCAACGCCGGATCGGCGAGAGCCTTGACGACAAGAGCATTCATTTGCGCCACAAGATCGGCCTTCATGTTTGCCGGTCCGATCATGGCGGTCCATGACGTCATCTCGTATCCGGGCAGTACTTCCGCCATGGTCGGCACGTCCGGAAGCTCAGGGATACGCGCCCTGGCGGTGACGGCGACCGGCTTGATTTGCCCGGCGCGCACGCTCGGCAGTGAGCCGGGCAGATTGTCGAACAGCAAATCGACACGGCCGCCGAGCAGATCGGTCAGCGCCGGGCCCGCTCCCCTGTATGGAATGTGAGTCACTTGCACACCGCCCATGCTGTTCATCATTTCGCCCGAGAGGTGCAAGGTGGTGCCGAACCCTGCCGACGCGTAGGTGTATCTGCGCGGCTCCTTTTTGAAGGCGGCCAGCAATTCCTTCAGATCGGAGGAGAACAGGTCCTTCCTCGCCGAGAGGATATTCGGCAGCTGCCACATGCCGCCGATGAAGGTGAAATCCGCGCGAGGCTCATAGGGAAGCTTTGCATAGCTTCCGATCGCAAGCACGTTGCTCGCAATTCCGCCAAGACCGACCGTGTACCCGTCAGGCGGCGCCTTCGCGACCGCGTCCGCCCCCAGGACTCCGCCGGCCCCTCCCTTGTTCTCGACAATGAACGACTGCCCGGACAGTTCGCTCAGCTTCTGGCAGAGAATACGCGAGAGCGTATCGGTTGCTCCCCCGGCCGGGAAGCCATTGACGTAACGCACGGCCCGGCTCGGCCAGGCCTCCTGTGCGAATGCGGGACGTGCTGCCGGCAGCGGCATGGCGATCGTCCCGCCGAGAATGGCCAGCAAGGTGCGACGGTTCACGGGCGTGGGCGACGACATCACCTTCCTCCATGATCGGTACTTTGCTTGACCGGTCGGGCAAGCATCCCGGGACGAAAGCCTCCGACACAGGGTAGTTCGGCGTTCACCGCCACAAAAGAGGGAGTTTTCGCTCTTTGCTTGTTGACCGCTGGCCCCGTGCATACGCTGCCGCCCGCAAAAGAGCCCAATCGCGATCTACCCCATCATTGGAGCAAGGCCCGTGGCACGCCATCCCTACCCACCGTTCGACCGCCTTTCACCGCGATTGACCGAGGAGCTTCGCAAGCGCACCGGCCCGGATCGCGGCAATGTCTGGAAGATGCTGATGTGGTCGCCCGGCATGGCGGAGGCCATGATCGATTTCAACGACGCCGTCCGCTACAAGATCTCGCTCCCCGACAGCTTGCGCGAGCTGATCATTCTTCGGGTCGGCCATCTGTGCGACGCACCCTACGAAATCCATCACCATGAGCGCATCTCGCGCGAGATCGGCATGAGCGCGGAGCTGATAGCTGCGCCGAAAATCGGCCCGGATGCGGCCGGTCTCGATGCGACCCAGCGCCTCGCGCTCTCGGTCACCGACGACCTCGTCAAGGAGCGCCGTGTGAGCGACGCCAATCTGCCGAAAGCCATCAAGACGTTCGGAGAGAACGGACTACAGGAGATTCTGATGCTGACCGGCTGCTACGTGATCGCCTGCATGCTGCTGCGCACGTGGGGCGTCGATATTGAGCAGCCGACGGCGTAAAAGACGAAGTGCGGAGCCGCAAAAGCCGTCGGAAGTCGACCCCGGGAACCTACATAAGTAGGTGGGCGCCATATGTCCGGGCCCACGGGCCCGGTCAGGGACAGCTCCCTTCAGGATCGTAAGGCCCCGGGAGTATGTTTCTGACGCACCCCGCAGCCCCGCTTCCGCAATGTATGCGTTCGAGCCGTCGCTTGCCAGCCGCAGCACGCGCCATTTCAGCACTTCTTTTTCTTACTCTGCTTCGGAGCGACGCCGTACGTCCTTTCGTCAAACACGACATTCGGCCCGGTCCGGTCCAGCGTAAAAAGCCGGTGATAAACCGTAATGTCGCCGATCCCTGCCGGCCCGCCGAGTTTTTCGATGATCCCCGCCACGGTGTTGCTGTGACCGACGACGAGGATGCTGCCGGGCGTCGCGCTAACTTTTGCAGCAACGGCTTCAATATTCTGCTTGATACCTTTGGCGGTTTCGACGATTGGCACGATCACAGGCACGATCCCCTCCTTTTCGGCGAGCGGCTGCGCCGTCTGGATGGTCCTTTTCTTGTCTGAAGTGATGATCGCGGTTACGCCCTTTCCGCCCAGACACGTCTTCAAGTCTTGCGCCCGTGTTTCGCCCTCTGGTTTCTTCAGCGGGGAATCGGCCGACTGATCCGCTCGATCCGCGTGCCTCACCAGCCACACGAACGATGGTTCATTTTTCTTGCCCTGCGCTAATGCCGGCGAATCGCGCAGCTCGACAAGCGCAAGCGCCATCAAGCCATAAGCAATTCCGAGCCAAATCCGGTGCATCATCGCTCCGTCGGACGCAAACGCTACCCAATACCGATGCCCTCGCCGAGACTCTGATTCAGGCTGCGCGTCACGTGCTCGATGCGCTCCGAGGCGGAGTTGAGCGCAGCCGCGACCGCGACCTGGGTCGCCTGCGCACGTTCGCTGGACGCGACGCGCACGTCCTGCAGCGCGGTCAGCTCTTCCTCCAGCCGCCGCACGCGTCTCGCCGCCTCGCTCAATTCGTCGCCGAGTGTGAGTGCCGCCATCACAATCAGCCGCATATCGCCGATCGCGCCGAAGCTCCCTTTGAGCTGTTCGATGCGCTGGTCGAGGTCACGTGCGAGGCGGGTCAGGTGATCCTCCTGCCCGTCCTCGCAGGCCATGCGGTATTGGCGGCCATGGATGGTGACGTTCACGTGGCTCATGGCGGCGCCTCGATCACCGAGCGGATGTTTTCGATGGCGACATCGAGGCGGTGCGCAATCTCGCGATTGGCCGCTTCGAGCTTGCGCGAGCGCGCGGTCGCGGCATCGAGGTCGGAGGCGAGCTTGGAGCGGTCGGAGCCGAGCGCATGCACCTGCGCGGCAAGCGCATCCTCGCCGCGGTCGCCGGAGCGGCGCCGTTCCAGCGCGGCCTCGAGCGCATCGAGGGCCGCGGCGAGCCGCCTGGTTGCGGCCTCGATCGCGCTCGCGTCAGTCATTGCCTCCCCATCGCGCGAACCGGCCGCCGCGGCGGCACGCGCCATGAAACCCGTGAAGCGCCAAGGATTTGCGCTAGAAACTTACGTTGCGCCCCACCGTGGCGTCAACGTTCAGGGATCATGCGGGCAAAACAATGTCGTGGATTTGTCATCGGCGTGGTGGACGCCGCCGGCGCCGCGACGGACCGCATAGGCTCGCGTACCGAAGGCTTGCTAGGATCGCGGCCCCACCGCCCGAGGCATTCCCATGGACCCGTTGCACTACAAGTCGGCGACCGAGCTTGCGTCACTCATCCGGCGCAAGAAGATCGGCGCGCTTGAACTGCTCGATCACTTCCTCGCGCGCATCGAGACATACAATCCCAAGCTCAACGCCGTCATCTGGATGGACAAGGAGAAGGCGCGCAAGCGCGCCAGGGCCGCCGACGCCGCGCTGAAGAAGGGCAAGCGCTTCGGCCCGCTGCATGGCGTGCCGATGACCATCAAGGAGAGCTTCCAGGTGGCGGGCTCGCCGGCCACCTGGGGCGCACCCGCGATGAAGGAGAACGTGACCGACACCACCGCGGTCTCGGCGCAGCGCATGATCGATGCCGGCGTCACGCTGTTCGGCAAGACCAACGTGCCGCTGATGCTTGCCGACTGGCAGAGCTACAATGCCGTCTACGGCATGACCCGCAATCCGTGGGACCTCGATCGAACGCCGGGGGGCTCGTCCGGCGGTTCGGCGGTCGCGTTGGCGGCGGGCCTGACCGGCATCGAGGCGGGCAGCGACATCGGCTCGTCGATCCGTAACCCGGCGCATTATTGCGGTGTGTTCGGCCACAAGCCGACCTACGGGCTGGTCACGCCGCGCGGGCAGGCGTTGCCCGGCGTAGTCGCGCCCGCGGATATTTCCGTGCTGGGACCGCTGACGCGCTCGGCGAAAGATCTCGATGTGGCACTGGACATCATGGCCGGGCCGGATCCGGACGACGGCGGCTATTTCAAAGCCGCGCTGCCGAAGTGCGACAAGACTGCGCTCAAGCAATTCCGCGTCGCCGTGAAACTCACCGATAAGGCGAGCGACGTCGATCACGAATACGCGGACCAACTGCAGGGGCTGGTCGACAAGCTCGCGAAAGCCGGCGCGAAGGTGAAAGAGGCCGAGCCCGACCTCGACACCGCGCGGCTGCACGACATCTACGTCCGCCTGCTGCGCGCCGCGACCTCGGCGCGCATGCCGGATTCCGACATCGAGGACTGGAAACAGGAGCTCGCGAGCGATCCGAACAAGTATCTAGCGAAATCGGTCGATGGCGTGACGATGACCCACCGGCGCTGGCTCCAGCTCAACAATGAGCGTCACCAGATGCGGCTGACGTTCAACGCGTTCTTCAACGATTACGACATCCTGCTCTGTCCGGTCGCAGCGTCCGCGGCCTTCCCGCACGATCATGAGCATGAGGGAAAGCGTTGGCGGCGCCGCATCACGGTGAACAACAAGCGCGTATCGGCGACGGACCAGCTGTTCTGGGCCGGCTATTCGGGCGTGGTCTATCTGCCCTCGACGGTCGGGCCGTCCGGCATCACGCCGTCAGGGCTGCCGACCGGTTATCAGGCGGTCACGCGCCAAGGCTACGACAAGACCTCGATTGCGTTCGCCCGGCTGGTGGAGGAGGCCTTCGGCGGTTTCGAGCCTCCTCCGGGCTATGCCTAGATCGGCCGCGTCACCACGCGGCCACTGAACCGCAGCGGCGGCGCGAACTCGTCGTCGCGATGCTTGCCGCCGGCAGCAGCAGCGAACCAGGCAGCGGCAGCAGCAGCGGCAAGTGCGGCAGCAGCGGCGAAGCCGAGAATGACCGCGGTGCGGCGCGCCTGCGACGTGGAATTGCGCGCTTCGGCGAGCACCTGGACCACACGGCGCTCGGCATCCGCCGCCGGCAAGCCTGTCGCGCCCGCGACGACACGGTTGAGATGGGCACGATCCTCGGATGGCAATTCCTGCCGTCCGATCCCCTTCATCAGGATGCGGCTCGCCTCGGCCCGAACGTCGGCAGCGACCGGCTCCAGCCGCCGTTCCGAACGGAACAGGCGGTCGAGCTCGTAGGCGAGGAAGCCCGGCGCCCCGGCGGTCTCGCGCGGCGAGGAGGCAGCGGTATTAGCGGCGGTCAACGTACCGGCGGTCGCCCACAGCAAGGCCGCGCCGAGGACAACACCAAGGGCCCAGACCAGGAGGCCGTGCGCGCCGTCCCGGAATTCCACTTCGTCCGGAGACGCTCTCCAACTTGAGCGCACCCGGCCGGCCAGATAGCCGCCGAGGGCAAAAGCGCCGACCGTCACCACGATGATCCAGACGCCGGAAAGGATCGCGAGCCAGACCGAGGTATCGCGCCAGGTCGGCGACGGCGAGGCGATCATCAGGCCCACGGCCGACGCGAAGGTCATCAGCACAAACGACACCGCGGCGGCAACCAAGGCGCCGGCAAATACCGGACCCCAATGGATGTAGGACAGAGGGCCGCCCGGGGTGGCGACTGGACCGGCCGCAGCCGGTTCGCGGTACGTTGGGACGTCCACCATGGCGGGTCCCTTACCGAAGGCCGAGGAAAGACAGGATAAACATGATGACCACGATCAGACCGACGAGATAGATGATGCCGTTCATGGGGATGCTCCTCCAGCCGGTGCTCCAGGGCCGGCTTCCCATGCGCACGCAACCGGGCGAGGCGGGAAAAGTTCCGCGCAGCCGTCGAAGGGTAAAAATCGCCGCTGCCGGCAGGCGCGCAATCCACCGGAGTCTTGTCCCGGCCATTTGAATGTCCGGAGGCGCGTGATATCCACCCCCGGAATTCTAAGGAAAACGCGATGACCGCACCGGCTGCTGCACTGCGCGAACCCGAAAACCGGCCGCAGAGCCGCGCCGAGCACGACCGCATGGCGAATGCCATCCGGGCGCTCGCCATGGATGCGGTGGAGCAGGCCAAATCCGGTCATCCCGGGCTGCCGATGGGCGCCGCCGATGTCGCGACCGTTCTGTTCACGAAATACCTCAAGTTCGACCCGGCCGACCCGAAATGGCCGGACCGCGACCGCTTTGTGCTCTCCGCCGGCCACGGTTCGATGCTGGTCTATGCGCTGCTCTATCTCCTCGGCTATGAGGCGATGACGATCGAAGAGATCAAGCGCTTCCGCCAGCTTGGCTCGCTCACGCCCGGTCATCCCGAGAACTTCATCACGCCCGGCGTCGAGACCACCACGGGCCCGCTCGGACAGGGGCTTGGCAACGCGGTCGGCATGGCGATCGCAGAGCGGCACCTCGCGGCCGAATTCGGCGACGTCGTCGATCACCACACTTACGTGCTCGCCTCGGACGGCGACCTGATGGAAGGCATCAGCCAGGAGGCGATCGCGCTCGCCGGCCACCTCAAGCTCAATCGCCTGACCGTGCTATTCGACGACAACGGCATCTCGATCGACGGCCCGCTCGCGCTTGCGGACTCGGTCGATCAGGTAAAGCGCTTCGAGGCCGCCGGCTGGAATGCGGGCCGCATCGACGGCCACGACCCGGACGCCATCGCGCGCGCGTTGGAGGCTGCGCAGACATCCGACAAGCCGACGATGATCGCCTGCCGCACCATCATTGGCTTCGGCGCGCCGACCAAGGCAGGCACCGCGGGCTCGCACGGCTCCGCGCTCGGTGCCGACGAGATCAAAGGCGCACGCGAGAAGCTCGGCTGGAGTTCGCCGGCCTTCGAGGTGCCGGCCGATATCCTGCAAGGCTGGCGCGCCGCGGGGCAGCGCGGGAAATCCGCTCGCAAGGCCTGGGAGGAGCGGCTCGCCGCGCTTCCCGTGGAGCGGCGCGGCGAATTCGCGCGCCGCATCAATGGCGACCTGCCGCTCGGCCTCTCCGACGTGGTGCGCGGCTTCAAGCAGGAGCTGGCCAAGGCCCCGAAGGAAATCGCGACCCGCATCGCCTCGCAGAACGCGCTCGAAGCGCTCACCGCCGCGGTGCCCGAAATGGTCGGCGGCTCGGCCGACCTCACCGGCTCGAACAACACGCGCCCGAAGGGCATGAAGGCAATGTCGGCCGCGGATTATTCCGGCCGCTTCATCCATTACGGCGTGCGCGAGCACGGCATGGCGGCGGCGATGAACGGCATGGCGCTGCATCGCGGCATCATTCCGTATTCGGGCACGTTCCTCGTTTTTTCAGATTACTGCCGGCCGGCGATCCGGCTCGCGGCGCTGATGGGGGAGCGCGTGATCCATGTGATGACGCACGACTCGATCGGGCTCGGCGAGGACGGCCCGACGCACCAGCCGGTCGAGCATCTCGCGGCGCTGCGCGCGATTCCCGATTTGCTGGTGTTCCGTCCGTGCGACACGGTCGAGACGATCGAGTGCTGGCAGCTTGCGCTGGAAAACAAAAGCGGCCCGAGCGTGCTCGCGCTGACGCGGCAGAACCTGCCGCAACTGCGCAAGGAGTACGTCACCCGCAACCTGTGCGCTGGCGGCGCCTACGAGATCGCATCCTCGATCGCGGGCCAGGCGCGGGTGTCGATCTTCGCCACCGGCTCGGAGGTCGCCATCGCGGTCGAGGCCAAGAAGCTGCTCGACGCACAAGGCGTGCTGACGCGCGTCGTCTCGGTGCCGAGCTTCGAACTGTTCGCCGCAAGCGATGCGGCGGCGCGCCGCACGCTGATCGGCGACGCCGCCGTCAACGTCGCGGTCGAGGCCGGCGTGCGGCAGGGCTGGGACGCCATCATCGGCTCCGACGGCGTGTTCGTCGGCATGAACGGCTTCGGCGCGAGCGGCCCCTACAAGGACCTTTACCGCCACTTCGGCATGACGCCCGAGAAGGTCGCCGAGGCGGCGTTGAGCAAGCTCGGCAGTTGAGCTAACAAGCGCGCCATGTTTGGCGTCATTGCCGGGCTTGACCCGGCAATCCATCGGTTTCGCGAAGAATGATGGATGCCCGGGTCAAGCCCGGGCATGACGAGTTACAAAAAGGGAGCTGACGAAATGACCGTCCGGGTCGCCATCAACGGGTTTGGCCGCATCGGCCGCAATATCCTGCGCGCCATCGCCGAATCCGGCCGCAAGGACATCGAGGTCGTGGCGCTGAACGATCTGGGGCCGGTCGAGACCAATGCGCACCTGCTGCGTTACGACTCGGTGCACGGCCGCTTCCCCGGCACCGTCACGGTCGAGGGCGACTCGATCAGTCTCGGCAACGGCAAGATCAAGGTGTGCGCCGAGCGCGACCCGTCGAAGCTGCCGTGGAAGGACATGGGCGTCGATATCGCGCTCGAATGCACCGGCCTTTTCACCGCCAAGGACAAGGCCTCGGCACATCTGACCGCCGGCGCAAAGCGCGTGCTCGTCTCGGCGCCGGCCGACAATGCCGACGCGACCATCGTTTACGGCATCAACGACGACACGCTGACGAAAGATCACAAGGTGGTCTCCAACGGTTCGTGCACCACCAACTGCCTCGCGCCGATGGCGAAGATCATGAACGAGGCATTCGGAATCGAGTCAGGCTTCATGACGACGATTCATTCGTATACCGGCGACCAGCCAACCCTCGACACCATGCACAAGGACCTGTACCGCGCCCGCGCCGCCGCGCTGAACATCATCCCGACGTCGACCGGCGCAGCGAAAGCGATCGGCCTCGTGCTGCCGGGGCTTTCCGGCAAGCTCGATGGCGCGGCAATTCGCGTGCCGACGCCGAACGTCTCCTTCATCGACTTGAAGTTCACAGCCACGCGCGCGACCAACGTCGACGATGTCAACAAGGCGATTGTGGCGGCGACGCAATCGAACCGGCTGAGCAAGATCATCGCGTGGACGAAGGACCCGCTCGTCTCCTCCGACCTCAACCACGATCCACACTCGGCCACCTTCGGGATCGATCAAACCAAGGTCATCGGCGGCACCTTTGTCCGCATCGTCGCGTGGTACGACAACGAATGGGGCTTCTCCAACCGCATGGCGGATACGTCCGTCGCGATGGGGAAGCTGATTTGAATTCCTGGCCGTCCTTCGAGACGCCGGCCTTCGGCCGGTTCCTCAGGACGAGGTCCGAGTTTCAATCCTCATCCTGAGGAGCCTCGCGCAGCGAGGCGTCTCGAAGGATGGCCCAACACACAGAATGCGCATGGCCAACTTCCGCACCCTCGATTCTGCTGACCTCTCCGGCAAGCGCGTGCTCGTGCGCGTCGATCTCAACGTGCCGATGGAGAACGGCAGGATCACCGATGCAACCCGCATCGAGCGCATCGCGCCGACCATCAACGAGATTTCCGCCAAAGGCGGCAAGGTGATCCTGCTCGCGCATTTCGGCCGCCCGAAGGGGCGCGACCCCAAAGAGTCGCTCAAGCCGGCCGCCGCGGAAGTCGAACGCATCGTGAAGAAGCCTGTCGCCTTCGCGGACGACTGTGTCGGCGAAGCCGCCGAGGCCGCGATCGCCGCGATGAAGCCGGGCGACGTTCTGCTGCTGGAGAACACCCGCTTCCACAAGGAGGAGGAGAAGAACGACCCGGGCTTCATCGAGAAATTGGCGAAGCTCGGCGACATCTATGTGAACGATGCATTCTCGGCCGCGCATCGCGCCCACGCCTCGACCGAAGGCCTCGCGCGCAAGCTTCCCGCCTATGCGGGACGCACCATGCAGGCCGAGCTGGAAGCCCTCGGCAAGGCGCTCGATCATCCGCAGCGGCCGGTGATCGCGATCGTCGGCGGTGCGAAAGTTTCGACCAAGCTCGAGTTGCTGGAAAACCTGATCACCAAGGTCGAAGGGCTGGTGATCGGCGGCGCCATGGCCAACACGTTCCTGCACGCGCAGGGCATCAACGTGCAGAAGTCTCTCGCCGAAAAGGACATGGCCGACACCGCGCGCCGCATTCTCGCCAAGGCCGAGGAAGCCAGTTGCGCCATCATCCTGCCGGTGGATGCGACTGTCGCCTTCCATTTCGCCGCGAATGCCCCGTCCCACGCTTACGGACTTGACGCTATTCCGCGCGACGGCATGGTGCTCGACATCGGCCGCCAGTCGGTCGAACGCATCAAGGGCGCGCTCGACGATGCCGCAACGCTGGTCTGGAACGGCCCGCTCGGCGCATTCGAGATGCCGCCGTTCGACACCGGCACCGTGGCCGTCGCGCGCTACGCGGCCGAGCGCACCAAATCGCACGGGCTTGTTTCGGTCGCGGGCGGCGGCGACACCGTCGCGGCGCTCAATGCGGCCGGCGTTGCCGGCAAGTTCAGCTACGTGTCGACGGCGGGCGGCGCATTTCTGGAATGGCTGGAAGGCCGCAAGTTACCCGGCGTCGAGGCGTTGCGGGCTTAAGCCGGCGGCTTCATCAGCCCCGCCGAGGTCAACGCCTTGGTGATGATCGCCATCACGTCGACCCCGCCTTCGCGTTTCGCGTCAGCCTTCGGCTCGTGGGATTCCGGCTCGAGAATCTCAACGCGCTCGTCGGGAATGAGCTCGACGTCGTCCGGCACCAGCGGCGCGCGCTCGGTTTCGCGAACAGGTTCGCTCAAGCGCGCCTCGCCGGTCAGGCCGAAGAACTTCGCGATGTGATACGATGAGGAGATACCCGTCTCGAGCAGAAATGGGCCCGCCTCGCCGCCGTGCGTTGCGGTGGCGAGCGGCGTGCCATGCGCCATCCCGGTGATGGTATAGGACTCGATGACATCGACGCCGTCGCGGCGCCAGACCTTGCGCGGATAGCCGTCGACCCTGTCCGCCACCGGCGCGCCGTCGATGCCATGCACATCGCGCCACTGCGCGACGAGGCCTTCGGCGTTCACGGGCTTTACCGTCGCGTCCAGATCGCCCTGCCATACCGACACGCGCGGCCAGGGACCGCGGTGGCCCGACGCGCGCCGCACCTTGTCGCCCCAGTCGCCGGCGGTGCGCGCCCTTCCCTGAAACATACTCTCGAACGCCTCCTGCACGTTGCTGGCGCTGCCGTACGGCAATCCCGCGATGATCGCGCCGGCCGCGAAGACCTCCGGGTACGTCGCCAGCATCGCGGCGGCCATCGCGCCGCCCGCCGAAAGGCCGGTGATGAAAACGCGCGAGCGATCGATGCCGTGCGCGCCGATCGTCTTTTCGATCATCTGCCGGATCGAGAGTGCCTCGCCCCGGTCGCGCGCGGTGTCGCCGGGCAGGAACCAGTTGAAGCAGGTCTTCGGATTGTTCGCGGGCGTCTGCTCGGCGAACAGCAGAACGAAGCCGTAGCGCTCCGCCAGCGTGGACCAGCCGGCACCGAGATCGTAGCTCGCGGCCGATTGCGTGCAGCCGTGCAGCACGACGACCAGCGCCGACGGCCGCGCGAGACTCTTCGGCGCATAGGTGAACATGCGCAGCGCCCCGGGGTTCGACCCGAAGCCGAAGAGTTCCGTGAGGTGCGTTGCCGCCGCCGGGCCAGGCTTGGCGGCGGTCGAGTGCAGCAGCGTTGACCAATGGCGCCGGTTGCGCGCCAGGGCCGCGAGGGTCTGTCCGAGTTTGCGCAAGCGGGTTATTCCTTCCAATGGCGGTGCCCTAACGCTCCATACCGCAATCGGTTGCTGCATCGCAGCACAAATATGTGCAACGCAATATATAGGATCGATCGCGCGCCGCGCCATGCCGCTTGTTGCGCATGTGGAGCACGCTGCGAAATAACGCCTCGGGGATAGTCAGCGCCTTCGCGCCTGCGCTAAGAGAGGCGCAATTTGGTCCCAAGCAAAGCTAAGGAGGGGGCATGAACCTTACGGAACTTAACCGCGTCGCCGAAGCCATGGTCGCGCCGGGGCGCGGCATCCTGGCGGCCGACGAGTCGTCCGGCACGATCAAGAAGCGGTTCGACGCGATCGGCGTCGAGAATACCGAGGACAATCGCCGCGACTACCGCGAGATGATGTTCCGCACCAACGAGGCGATGTCCAAATATGTCTCGGGCGTCATCCTCTACGACGAAACCATCCGCCAGAAGGCCAAGGACGGGACGCCCCTCACCAAGATCATCCAGCAGGCCGGCGCGCTTCCCGGCATCAAGGTCGACAAGGGCACCAAGGCGCTGCCGTTCTGCCCCGGCGAGCTGATCACCGAAGGGCTCGACGGGCTGCGCGAGCGGCTCGCCGAATACCGCGCCCTCGGCGCAAAATTCGCCAAGTGGCGCGCCGTGATCGACATCGGCCCCGGCATTCCGAGCTACACCGCCATCAAGGCGAACGCGCATGCGCTCGCGCGCTATGCGGCGCTCTGCCAGGACGAGGAGATCGTGCCGATCGTCGAGCCCGAAGTGATGATGGACGGCGACCACGACATCGACCGCTGCTACTCGGTGAGCGAATGGGTGCTCAAGGCGACGTTCGAGGAGCTCTACTACAACCGCGTCGCGCTCGAGGGCATGGTGCTCAAGCCCAACATGGTGGTTCCGGGCAAGAAATCGCCGAAGAAGGCTTCCGTTCAGGAGGTCGCCGAAAAGACCGTACGCCTGCTCAAAAGCTGCGTGCCGGGCGCGGTGCCGGGCATTGCGTTCCTCTCCGGCGGCCAGTCGGATGAGGAGGCGACCGCCCATCTCGACGCCATGAACAAGCTCGGCCCCCTGCCCTGGAAGCTCACCTTCTCGTACGGCCGCGCCCTGCAGGCCGCTCCGCAGAAGGCCTGGGCCGGAAAGTCCGAAAACGTCGCGGCCGCGCAGCGCGCCTTCGCGCACCGCGCGCGCATGAACTCGCTGGCGGCGCTCGGGCAGTGGAAGCAGGATCTGGAAGGCAAAAAGGCGGCTTAACCTTTTTGCCCCATTCTCCACGGCGATGCAGGATGATCGCCGCCATTCCGCCCGATTGGGGTCGCATGGGCAAGCCATGGGGACCTCGGAGGTTTCGCGCGAAGCGCCGCGTCTTACCCTCGTCACGCCGCCGCTTGGGCGCGCGGGCGGGATCGCGGACGAGCTTGCCGCCGCGCTAAACGCCGCCGACATCGCGGCCGTGCTGCTGCGCTTCGAACACGGCGACGAGCAAGCCTTGATCGAGCGGATCGAGGCGCTGCGCATTCTGATCCAGAGCAATGGGGCGGCGCTGCTCCTCGACGGCCATCCGGAGCTGGTCGCGCGCACGCAGTCCGATGGCGCGCATCTCACCGGCATCGACGCGTTCACGGCGGCGGCGTCCGGCCTCAAACCGAAATACATCGCGGGCTGCGGCGCCTTGCCGACACGCCACGACGCCATGCTGGCTGCCGAATCGGGTGCCGACTACGTGATGTTCGGCGAGCCGGAGAATGGCCGCCGCCCGGGCTTCGAGGCGGTGCTGGAGCGCGTTGCCTGGTGGGCCGAAACCTTGACGATTCCCTGCGTCGGCTTTGCCGCCAGCCTCGACGAGGTCGAAGCGCTGGCGCGCGCCGGTGCGGATTTCGTCGCCATCGACGAGACGCTCTGGCGCGGCGGCGCAGCCGCGATCGAAGCGGTGACGCGGCGCCTCTCCGTCATGGAGCCGGCCCGATGATGCGCCGGCTGCTCATGTGCGGTATCGCGGTCGCCGCCTTGCTGGCGGCGGACAGCGCACGCGCGCAGGCGCCGTTGCAGATCACGCCGCCGGCGGCACGGCCTCCGGCAAGCGTCCCAAGCAAGCCGGCGAAAAAGCCCGCCGTGGCGAAGTCGGCGCCCGCAAAACCCGCACTGAAGAAATCCATCGACCCGAAGACCTCGAAGTCTGCGCCTTCTGCGCCTCCGTCCTCGACGCCGAGCGCCTTCGCGCCCGAGACCGTTCCGGCCGCACCGTTCGCGGCGCCCGAGAAACTTCCGGCACCGTCGCTCTCGCAGCAGGCCGCGTTGCAGCCGCAGTCGGCCGGGCAAGGCGACGTCGCGTTCGGCGCGTTCCAGCGCGGCTATTACCTCGAGGCGTTCAAGGAGGCCTCGCGCCGCGCCAGCGAACAGGGCGATCCGGTCGCGATGACGCTGCTCGGCGAGCTTTACGCCAACGGCACCGGCGTTGCGAAAGACGAGAAGAAGGCGCTCGCCTGGTTCTCGCTCGCCGCCGACCGCGGCGACCGCCAGGCGATCTTCGCGCTCGCGATGTTCCGCTTCGCCGGCCGCGGCGGCGCGAAGGATCAGGCCGACGCCGCAGCGATGCTCGACAAGGCCGCGAAGCTCGGCCATGTCGCGGCGTCGTACAATCTCGCGCTGCTCTATCTCGAAGGCCAGCAGGTGCGCCAGGACATCGCGCGCGCCGCCGAACTGCTGCGCACCGCCGCCGACGCCGGCAGCCCCGAGGCGCAATACGCGCTCGCGACGCTCTACAAGGAAGGCAACGGCGTGCCGAAGGATCTGGTGGCCGCCGCCAAGCTGCTCGGCGCGGCCGCGCGCAGCGGCAACGACGCCGCGCAGGTCGAATATGCGATCGCGCTGTTCAACGGCACCGGCACGCCTAAGGACGAGAGCGCAGCCGCGGCGATTTTCCGCAAGGCCGCGCTGAAGGGCAACGCGGTGGCGCAAAACCGTTTTGCGCGCATCCTCGCGACCGGCCGCGGCCTGCCGTCCGATCCGGTCGCCGCCACCAAGTGGCACACCATCGCCAAGGCGGGCGGCGCCTCCGACGTGTGGCTGGAAGATTTCATGCGCGGCTTGAAGGACAGCGAGCGCGCCGCCGGCGAGAACGCGGCAAGGCTCTGGTTGGCGCATGCGGCGCCGAGGGGGTAGAGGCTTGTAGCCCGGATGGAGCGAAGCGAAATCCGGGGTAAGCTTCGCCGATGGTCCGATACCGGCGCAACTTCGTTCCAGGCGGCACCTATTTCTTCACGGTCACGCTCGATGACCGGACATCGTCAGCGCTGGTGGATTACATAAGCGCCTTGCGAATGGCGTTCCGTACCACGCGGCAGGAGCGTCCGTTCTCGGTCGAGGCCATCGTGGTCCTGCCGGAACACCTGC
This sequence comes from Hyphomicrobiales bacterium, assembly GCA_034669145.1. GTDB lineage: Bacteria > Pseudomonadota > Alphaproteobacteria > Rhizobiales > Xanthobacteraceae > PALSA-894. Next base: position 17,624 of record JAXDNY010000101.1, on the reverse strand, counting down.
ATGCCATCTGGACGCTGCCGTCAGACGATTCCGATTTCTCCGGCCGCTGGAAGCGGATCAAGGCGCATTTCACGCATCGGCTTGTTGCCGCCGGCGTGCCCATCAAACGCCATCGCAGTGGCGAATACGCCCTCTGGCAACGGCGTTTTTGGGAACACACGATTCGCAACGAGGCCGATTTCGAGCGGCACGTCGATTACGTGCACTTCAACCCGATCAAGCACAGGCTGGTTAGTCGAGCGCGCGACTGGCCCTATTCGTCGTTTCACGTCTATGTCAGGCGCGGTCTGCTGCCCGCCGACTGGGCGGGCGATGTCGAAGAAGGCAGGATGGATTTCGGCGAGCGGAGGAGTTGATCCCGGATTTCGCTTCGCTCCATCCGGGCTACTTGCTCCCCCACACGCAGCCACGCCCCCTCGCCCTAAGTTGATTTCGCGGCGCCCGACCGCTATCAGCGGCCCGAACAGCCCCTTCGACGTATCCTAGCTGCGCCACGACAGGGCGCCTGGAGTCCTTCGTGCCCGCCCAATCCGCTTTGCTCAACGTGATGACCGCCGCCGCGCGCAAGGCCGGCCGCAGCCTGAAGCGCGACTTCGGCGAGGTTTCGCATCTTCAGGTCTCGCTCAAAGGCCCGGCGAACTTCGTCTCCGCCGCCGATCATCGCGCCGAGGAAATTCTGCGCGCCGAACTGTTGAAGGCGCGGCCCGGCTACGGCTTTCTCGGCGAGGAAGGCGGCAGCCACGAGGGTAGCGACAGGACCCACACCTGGGTCGTCGATCCGCTCGACGGCACCACCAACTTCCTGCACAGCATCCCGCACTTCGCGATCTCGATCGCGCTGGTGCGCGACGGCACCCCGATCGCCGGGCTGATCTACAATCCCGCCAATGACGAGTACTTCACCGCCGAGCGCGGCAAGGGCGCGTTTTTCAACGACCGCCGCATCCGCGTCGCTGCGCGCAAGCGGCTCGACGAGGCGGTCGTCTGCTGCGCGCTGCCGCATCACGGGCGCGGCGATCTCGCGCTGTTCCGCCGCGAGATGACCGCGATCCAGGACAAGGTCGCGGGGCTGCGGCGCTTCGGCGCGGCTGCGCTCGATCTTGCTTACGTCGCGGCCGGCCGGTTCGACGCCTATTGGGAGCGCGGGCTCTCGCCGTGGGATTTCGCGGCCGGCGTGCTGCTGGTGCGCGAGGCGGGCGGGTTCGTCACCGACCTTGCCGACCGTGAGCGGACCATGGAGGCCGGCGACATCATCGCCGGCAACGAGTTCATGCACCGGGAATTGTTGGGGCTGCTGGCCAACGCCTAGACAGTTGCAACCGAGTATATACCATGATATATACCACGCTCGATGGAGCGGACGTTCGCTTTCGATCCGGGAAAACGTGCCGCTCTGATCGCGCGACGCGGCATCGATCTCTCGGTCGTGTCCGCCGTCTTCGATGATCGGCAACGCATCGACTATGCCGACACGCGATTTGACTACGGTGAAGCGCGCCGCGTCACGGTCGGCAAGGTCGATGGCGACTTCTTCACAGTCGTCTACACATTGCGCGGTGATGTGACATGGCTCATCACCGCGTGGCCCTCCAGCCGCAAGGAGCGCGCACGCTATGGCTGATCCAATCACTTTCACCCGCCTTTCCGACGGGACGATTCTCGAACGTCAGGCAGACGGCAGCTTCCGCCCGATCGAAACCCAGATGGACTGGGATCGCATCCGTAGCCTGACTGAAGAAGAAATCGAAGAGTGGTCACGCACCGACCCAGACCATCCCGGCACCGATGACGAGTTTTGGAAAATGGTTGACGCGCAAAAGCCCGACAAGCAGGCGATTTCGATCAAGCTCGACAAGGACCTGCTCGACTTCTTCAAGGCGCAGGGCCGCGGCTATCAGACCCGTATCAATGCCGTGCTGCGCCACTACATGGACCGCATGAAAAAGGCCGGTTGAGGCTACCCGCAACGATTGGCGCGGCGCCGCTGTGTTATTGCCGCTTCTGTGCCATCATTGCGGGCGATTCATGGGGTGGCGATACAAGCGGCTTTAAGGAACGCGCGGACCGGCCATGGCGCGAGATCTCGACCCATTCAAATTGTCCTCACCCCGGATCTTCCTGGTCCGGATGATGGTGTTCCTGATCCTGTGCGGCCTGGTCGTGGTCGTGCTGAACAAGCAGATCGTGGTCGCCTTCATGGCCAATCCCGGCCTGAACGCGCTGATCATCGCGGTGCTGGTGATCGGCATCCTGCTCTCGTTCCGTCAGGTGATCCGGCTGTTTCCCGAGGTCCGATGGGTGAACGGCTTCCGCCTCGCCGACCCCGGGCTCGCGGTCGCGAGCCCGCCCGTGCTGCTCGCCCCGATGGCGACGATTCTGGGCGAGCGCGCTGGCCGCACCGCGATCTCGCCGACCACCATGCGCGGACTGATGGACTCCATCGCGACCCGCCTCGACGAGGCGCGCGACATCTCGCGCTACATGACCAGCCTGCTCGTTTTCCTCGGCCTGCTCGGCACCTTCTGGGGCCTGATCGAGACCGTCGGTTCGGTCGGCAGCGTGATCCAGAACCTAAAGGTCGGCGGCGAAGCCGGTGCCGTGTTCGACTCGCTGCGCCAGGGGCTGGCGGCTCCCCTGAGCGGCATGGGCATTTCGTTTTCGTCGTCGCTGTTCGGCCTTGCCGGTTCGCTCGCGCTCGGCTTCCTCGACCTGCAGGCCGGGCAGGCGCAGAACCGCTTCTACATGGAGCTGGAGGACTGGCTCTCCACCATCGTGAGCGACCTCCACATCGACACCCACGAGGGACGCGTCGTCGCGGCGGCGCCGTCCGGCGAGATGCGCTCGGCAATAGACAAGCTCAAGGAGGCGGTCGCCGAAACCGGCTCGAACCGCGCCGCGACCGCCGCGATGGCCAATCTCGCCGAGGCGATCCACGGCCTCGTGTCCCACATGCGCACCGAACAGCAGATGATCCGCGACTGGGCCGACGCGCAGGCCGCGCAGGGGCGCGAGATGAACCGGCTGCTCGAACGCATCGCCGGCGAAGAGCCGCGCAAGGACGAGTTGCGCAAGACCGTGAGATGAGAGTTCTGAGATAGCATGGCGCTCGCCCGCAGAAGCCGCGAACGCGGCATCGATTATTGGCCAGGCTTCGTCGACGCGTTGTCGACGCTGATCCTCGGCATCGTGTTCCTGCTCTCGGTGTTCGTGATCGTGCAGTTCTTCCTGTCGCAGGAAGTCACCGGCAAGGACACCGCGCTGGCCCGGCTCAACGCCCAGCTCACCCAACTCACCGAGATGCTGTCGCTCGAAAAGGTCGGCAAGGCGAACCTCGAGGACACGCTCGCCTCGCTGCGCGCGAACCTGGCGCTGGCCGAAACCGAGCGCGACCGGCTCAAGGGCGTGAACGAAGGGCTTGCCAGCGGCGGCAGCCGGGCGAGCGAGCTCGCCGGTCAGCTCGACACGCAGAAGAGCCTGACGTCGCGCGCGATGGCGCAGGTCGAGCTGCTCAATCAGCAGATCGCCGCGCTGCGCCGCCAGCTTGCCGCGATCGAGAGCGCGCTGGAAGCCTCCGAGACCAAGGACAAGGAAGCGCAGGCGCGCATCGCGGACCTCGGCCAGCGGCTCAACCTCGCGCTGGCGCAGCGCGTGCAGGAACTGTCGCGCTTCCGCTCGGAATTCTTCGGCCGCCTGCGCGCGATCCTCGGCAACCGCCCCGACATCCGCGTGGTCGGCGACCGCTTCGTGTTCCAGTCGGAGGTGTTCTTCGACCCGGGCCAGGCTGTGATCCAGCCGGGCGGCCGCGCCGAGCTCGACAAGCTCGCGGCCGCGCTCGCCGAACTGGAGAAGCAGATCCCGAGCGATGTCGCCTGGGTGCTGCGCGTCGACGGGCACACCGACGTGCGGCCGATCGCGAGCGCACAGTTTCCCTCCAACTGGGAACTTTCATCGGCGCGCGCCATTTCGGTGGTGCAGTACCTGATCGGCAAGGGCATCTCGCCGCAGCGGCTGGTCGCGGCCGGCTTCGGCGAATTTCAGCCGCTCGATATCGCGACGACGGACGACGCCTACCGCCGCAACCGCCGCATTGAGTTGAAATTGACGGAGCGGTAAGGGCGTGCGCATCGCCGCCGATTCTGCTATGATTTGCTCATGAATAAGCGGCTCGAAACGTTGGTCGAACGCGTCTCCGCGCTTCCCGAGGAGGCGCAGGAGGAACTGCTCGATCACGTCGCATTGATCGAGGCGCGGCAGTCCGGTTTATACCGGCTGACGGACGAAGAGAGAGCCGCCGTAAAGAAGGGGCTCGAGGCGGCGGAGCGCGGCGAGTTCGTCAGCGACGAGGATATGGCTGCATTCTTCAAGCGGCACGGTGTATGAAGGTTCGCTACACCGTCCCGGCGCAAGTTGACCTCGACGATCTCTACAATTTCGTTTCCGACAACAATCCCTTCGCCGCGGAGCGCATCAAGCGCCAAATCCGAGTCGATGCAGAACTGCTTGGCGAACTCCCATACATCGCACGCGAATCGGACTATCCGGGAATTCGGATCAGGAAGGTTCGTCGTTATCCCTATCTGATTTTCTATTCAGTCCAGGAGGACGAGGTGCACATCTTGCGTGTCCGCCACGGCGCGAGACGCTGGCCGTGGGAGGACGAGGGCTAAGCCTTCACCCCGTCTGAAACTGCAATTTCGCCAGCCGTGCATAGAGTCCGCCCGCCGCGCTGAGTTCGGCGTGCGTGCCCTGCTCGACGATGCGGCCTTGATCGAGCACCAGAATCCGGTCGCACGAAAGCACCGTCGCCAGCCGGTGCGCGATCACCAGCGTGCTCCGTCCCTGCATCAGCCGCTCGAGCGCGGCCTGCACCAGTTGCTCGCTTTCGGCATCGAGCGATGACGTCGCCTCGTCGAGCAGCAGCAGCGGCGCCTCGCGCAGGATCGCCCGTGCGATGGCGATGCGCTGGCGCTGCCCGCCCGAGAGCGTCACGCCGCGCTCGCCGATCGGCGTGTCGTAGCGCTGCGGCAGCCGCTCGATGAATTCTGCTGCCGCTGCGAGCTGCGCGGCGCGCACGATGTCGGCATCCGTGACATTCGGCTCCCCGAAGCGGATGTTCTCGGCGATCGAGGCGCCGAAAATCGCGACATCCTGCGGTACCAGCGCGATGCGGCGGCGCAGTTCGTGCGGATCGGCGTCGCGCACGCGCACGCCGTCGAATGCGACCGTGCCGCCTCCCGGATCGTAGAAGCGCAGCAGCAGGTGAAACACCGTGCTTTTGCCCGCGCCCGACGGTCCGACGATTGCGACCTTCTCGCCAGGGCTCACATGGAACGACACGCCGTCGAGCACGAACACGTCCGACCGCGTCGGATAGGCAAAGCGCACCGCCTCGAAGGCGACCTCGCCGCGGGCGGGGCTGGGGAGCGCGACCGGATGCGGCGGCGCCTTGATGTCCGGCTCGATGGCCAGCAATTCGGTCAGCCGCTCCGCCGCTCCGGACGCCTGCGAAAGCTCGCCCCACACTTCGCTCAATTGCCCGAGCCCGCTCGCCGCAAACACCGCATAGAGGATGAACTGGCCGAGCGTGCCCGGCGTGGTGCGACCCGCCAGCACATCCTGCGCGCCGACCCAGAGGATCACCACGACGCTGCCGAACACCAGGAAGATGATGATCGCGGTCAGGATCGCGCGCGCGCGCGTCGATTGCCGCGCCGCCTCGAAGGCACGCTCGACGGCGCCGGCGAAGCGCGATTGCGCAAGCTTCTCGTCGGTGAAGGCCTGCAGGGTACGGATCGCGCCGATCAGCTCGGCCGCGTAGGCCGAGGCGTCGGCCAGCGTGTCCTGCGCGGTGCGCGAGCGCCGCCGCACCAGCCGCCCGAACGCCACCAGCGGCAGCACGATGACCGGGATCGCCAGGATGACGAACAACGACAGCCGCGGGCTGGTCACCACCATCATCACGGACGAGCCGATGAACAGCACGATATTGCGCAGCGCGACCGAGACCGACGAGCCGACCGCGCTCTTGATCTGCGTGGTGTCGGCAGTGAGCCGCGAGGTGAGTTCGCCGGTCCTGGCGGTGTCGAAGAAGGCGGGCGACAGCTCAGTCAGATGCGCGAACACGGCGGCGCGCAGGTCGGCGACGACGCGCTCGCCGATGATGGTGACGAGGTAGTAGCGCAGCGCGCTCGCCGCCGCGAGCACGGCCGCGACCGCGATCATCACGGCGAAATACTGGTCGATCAGCCCGATGCGTTCGGCCGAGAAGCCGTAATCGATCATGCGGCGCACGGCGAGCGGCACCGCGAGCGTGGCGGCGGCGGCGACCAGCAGCGCGGCCAGCGCGGCGGCGACCTGCCCGCGATAGCGCATCACGTAGGGAACCAGCGCCAGCAGCGGGCGCACGCGGATGCTGCGCGAGCCTTCCGCCGGAGCCGCAGCCGCCGTTTCGGCCGGTGCCGCCGCCGCTCCGCTATCCCCCCGTGTTTCGCTCATGGGCGCGAGATTGCATGGCGCCCGGCGGAACACAATCGCGGGTGCGCGGCGCTTGTTTCAGCGGATTTCGTGGGCTATAGAGCCGCAACTTTTCAGCAATAGCGCCGCAATGGCGCAGGACACCAGCATGAAGCCCGACATCCACCCGGACTACCACACCATCAAGGTCGTCATGACCGACGGCACCGAGTTCACGACCCGTTCCACCTGGGGCAAGTCGGGCGACAAGCTGCAGCTTGATATCGACCCGAAGTCGCACCCGGCCTGGACCGGCGGCCAGCAGCACCTGCTCGACCGCGGCGGCCGGCTTTCCCGCTTCCAGAAGAAGTTCGGCGGGCTGGGCAAGAAGTAAGCCGGGTCCTCGCCCTCAGGCGACCTTCGGCTCCAGCCGCTTGATCTTGGCAGACGCGATACGCGTTCTCGCTTGCGCGAGGTCGTGGTTCACCTGCATGCGCAGCCACCCGCCTGCCGTGCCGCCAACCGCCTTTTCGAGCCGAACCGCCATTTCGGGCGAGATCGCGCACTGGCCAGTGATGACCCGATGAAGCTGCTGCCGCGTGACACCGAGCCCCTTTGCGGCTTCGGCGACGCTAAGCCCCAAGCTCTTCAAATCATCCTTTAGACCGGCACCCGGATGCGGTGGATTCTTCATCGGCATTTCGATCACCTAATGATAGTCGACCAGATCAACGTCGCGCGCATGGCCATCCTCAAATCGAAAGACAATCCGCCAGTTCGCCCGAACGGTGATTGACCATTGTCCCTTCCGCTCGCCCTTGAGCGGATGCAGCCTGAAGCTCGGCCGATTGAGGTCGTCAATCGCATCGGCATCGAGCGCGGCGAGAATGATACGAATTCGCTCTACCATGTCCGGCGCGAGCAGCCGGCGGTCGTCACTATCGAACAGCCGTTTCAGGCCTTGTGACGAAAGCTTTCGATCATTCAACGCGAATGTAACATGTAACATTACATATTTCAACGCCGGAAGGGAGAGCGGCTGGCTACCGCGCCTCGCGCTCGAACGCCGCCTTGAGCAGGCCGAGCTGGCGCTCCACGGCGTTGTTCTGTGGCGGGCGTTCGCCGGCCGGCTTGTGCATCGTGGCATCGAGCCGGCGGACCCGGTCGAGCAGGCCGAGCGAGCGGTCGATCAGGTCGCGCAGGTGCTCGGGCAGCAGCGCCATGGTATCGGCGTCCGCCCGGTCGCCGAGCGAGAGCTTGACCTTGGTCTTTTCCTTGTTGGCCTGGGCGAGCGACATCTCGCCCTCCTTCACGGCGCGGTGCAGCAAAAGCCAGGAGGCAAGCTGCATCAGCCGCGTGGTCAGGCGCATGCTTTCGGTTGCATAGGCCAGAGCGGCCGACCGATCGAGTTTCTTGGATTCCTGCCGTCCGGCTCCGTCCAGATAACTGGCGGTTTCCTCGACCAGCGCCATGCCTTCCTTGAAAAGGCCCGCGAACGCTTGCGAACTGGCGAGTTTCTCGCTGAACAGAACGGGTCCAGCGCCCTGGAAGGACTTTTCGGACATAACTCTACGCCTCACACACGCACAACTTGATATCGCGCGGGTGGCCGGCCTGTCTAGGACCGCACGGCCACACCTGCGGACATAGTTTCCGCAAGAAATGCGCCGGTTTCATGCGCCACGAAATGGCACAGGCGTCAGGGCAAAAAAAGGAGCCGCCGTTGCCGGCGGCTCGAAGGTGATAACAGGGAGGCGTCAAACAGAGTGGACAGGAGCCACTCGACGTCCAGAAGCTGGACGACCGCAGTAATGACTGGGAAAGCTTAACGAGTGGTTAATCCGTTCCGGACAATTGCCAGTTCTCCGGCAAGCGGGCACCGATGCGCCGTGGGCCGCCGGCACCGGTCACACTGTCTCACGCCGCAGGGTGAATTCGATCGCCGCCTTCTTCGGCTTTGATTTCTTGACCTTTTTCGTCTTGGTGCCGTGGTCGTGTCCCTCATGGGCGACGGCCGCCAGCGGCGCAAAACCGAGCGCCGCCGCAAGGCCGAGCCCGACGAGAACCTTGAGCATCATGGTTAATCTCCCGGCTGGCTGTCGGACTTATTAGGGCTGAGCTGCCAGTGGCTTCTATTTGTGCGGCGGCGCGAGAACGGAGGCCTCCTCAACCATCACTTCGACCTCCACCTTGCCGGCGCGTTCGAACTTCAGCGTCACGAGGAAGCTGTCGTAAGGGTTGAGCTGCTTCTTCATGCCGGAAAGCAGGATGTGCGGGCCGGTCCGCTTCAGGTCGACTTCGCCGCGGCTGCCGACCGCGACGGAGCCGATCGCATTGCCTTCGGCTTCGGGCGCAGCGCCGGCCTCGCGCAACTCCGCCTTGGCGGCCATCGATGTCGTGGCGCTCAACAGTTTGTCCGGCCGCCCGCGCGCGTTCCTGATGGTCATGTAGACGGCGACCGGCTTCGCGGTGTCGTTCGTTTCGATGCACCACGGATGCACGATCTCCAGTTTCTTGAATTTGTGCGAGTGCGCCTGCGCGGCGGACGCCACCAGCATCGCGGCGGCCGCCAGCGCGATAGCTTTCACGATCCTCATGGCGGCTCCATCAAAACGCATAGGCGATGCCGGTGAAGAGCCGGTAGGCGGTCTTCGACTGCAGGCCGTTCATGTCGTTGACGATCGGAATGCCGAACGACGCGAAGCCCGAGAATCCGCCGCGCGCGATGCGCAGCCCCGGCGAGAGCAGCAACACGTGGCCGCCGGAATTGGGGTCACGCACGCCCGATGTGCTCTCGAAATCATGCCATTCGCCGTTGAGCTCGAGAATCGCGTCGACGACCCATTGCGGCGGCGCCGGAATCTTGTCGAGCGGATGCGCGTGGCGATGCGGTACCGGACCGTGCGCCAGGACCGACGACGGCAACCCGGCATGCTGTTCGGGCGCCGTGTATCCGAGCAGCCGGTAGGAGAGCGCCGCGTTGTAGAGGAAGCGGTCTCCGAGCTTGGTGTCCTGCGTGCCGCGCCCGACAACCACGCCCAGCACGTTGGCGTCGAACGACCAGGCCCCGAACCGCTGAGTGAACGCCGCCCCGAGCAGCACATCGAGCGAGCCCGAGCCCGGCTGGAACTCGGCCTCGAACTTCTCGCCAAGTGCGTCGATGCGATCGGTCGCGCCGGTCGGCAGCTTGGCGCCAAACAGGAACGCCACCTCGGTGCGCGTCGCCTGATTGTTGAACAGGCGCCATTGGCCGAGCAGCGTGACATCGCCGATGCCGGTTGTGTTGCCGCGGAAGTCGACCGTGTTGTTGACCACCCCGCCCGGCAAATGCTCGTGGTGGCCTTCACGGATGTCGGTACGGTTCACCCACGGGATGCGGACCGACACCATGAAGTCGTCCGTGACGCCATAGGCGGCGCTCGCCGACGCGCTCTGGATCGTACCGATGCTGTGCGCATGGATGTGCTTGCCGGCGGCGTCGATCAGATCGCGGTCGCCGAGCCCGCCGAACTGGATGTACTCGTAGAGAAACGCGACCGCGCCGTGCCCGGCTTCCAGCGTCGAGGCCGAGATGGTGACGATCGGCCCGGCGCCGCCGGTGTTCGAGGCGCCGCCGGGATGATGCGCGAACACGGGTGGCACGAAAAGCAGCGCGAATACGCCTGAACAGATTGCGATCTTGCGGGACATAGCCCCCTCCATGGATGCCTGACTGCGCCCGCGGGCGGCGGGCGATCTCGAACGCTAAAAGCGTGAGGCAGGCAGTGGAGGCGCGCGGCTGCCGAGGCCGGCTCGGCGCAAGAAATCTACTGTGGCGAGCGAGAACGGATCGACGCTCCGCGGCCCGACCCGCAGTGGAAGCAGCAGTGCCAGAAGCACAAGCGCGAGTGCCGGCAGCCCGCCCGCGACCGCGCAATGCATCGCGCAGTTCTCGTGCTGGCTCTGGCCCGGGAGCGTGCTGCCGTCGGGGCCGGTGAGGCACAGTTCGAAGCCGTGGGCTCCCGCGCCGTCCGCGCGCCCCAGCGCCTCCGTCGCGACGATGCCGGCGAGCACAGCCTGCAGGACGAGCGCATAGGCGGCGATCCAGCCGATCAGCCGGCGCCCAAGTCCCATCCGCGGTCGGAAACCTGCCACCCTCGCCTCCCCGGATGGTTGTATTTCACCGCTCCGGTCCGCTGAGCCTGTCAAAGGCCGACAGGGCGCGCAAGTGCAGAATTGCATCACCGCTTGAAGAACTGGTCGGCGGCCGAACGCTGCGCCTGCTTCTTCGCCTTGTCGGCCTCCAGCCGCGCAATTTCCTCCTTCAGCAATGCGACGCGCTCTTCCAGCTCGCGCACGGACAGCAGCGTCAGCTCCTGCCCGATCTCGTGGACGATCTTCTTTTTCGGCCGGTCTTCGTCGTCGATGGCTGGCATGGTAGTGTACTTTCCGACGCATGATCTTGTCCGAAAACCGGTGTCCACTTTTCGGGATCATGCGACCTCGTCCGAAAATTCTAGCGCCCGCGCTGCCGGTTGTCACACCCGCGCGCGCCGACTATGCAACAGGCGACAACCATCCGAGGACTTGCCGATGCCGACAGTACCCGCCCGCATGACCGCGATCGCGATCCGTGAGCCCGGCCCGCCCGACGTGCTGGTGCCGCAGGAGCGCGACACGCCTGTGCCGAAGCAAGGCGAAGTGCTGGTGAAGGTCGCGGCCGCCGGCGTGAACCGGCCGGACGTGATGCAGCGCGAGGGCAAATATCCCCCGCCGCCCGGCGCGCCGGATATTCCGGGCCTGGAGCTTGCCGGCGAAGTCGTAGCACTCGGCGAAGGCGTGCGGCGCTGGAAGATCGGCGACAAGGTGACCGCGCTGGTGCCGGGCGGCGGTTATGCCGAATACGCGGTGGCGCATGAGACGAATGCGCTGCCGGTCATTGCGCCGCTCTCGATGGCCGAGGCGGGCGCGATCCCCGAAACCTTCTTTACCGTCTGGCACAACGTGTTCGAGCGCGGCGCGCTGAAAGCCGGCGAGACGATGCTGCTGCACGGCGGTTCTTCGGGCATCGGCACGACGGCGATCATGCTCGCCAAATGTCATGGCGCACGCGTCATCGTCACGGTCGGCTCGGACGAGAAGGCCGAAGCCTGCCGCAAGCTCGGCGCCGACGTGGCGATCAATTACAAGACGCAGGACTTCGTCGCCGAAACCAAGAAGGCGACCGGCGGCAAGGGCGCCGAAGTCATCATCGACATGGTGGCGGGCGAGTACATCCAGAAGAACTATGACGCCGCCGCCATGGACGGCCGCATCGTGCAGATCGCATTCCAGCAGCCGCCGAAATTCCTCGTCGATTTCCGCCCGATTTTGGTGAAGCGGCTGTGGCACACCGGCTCCGGCCTGCGCCCGCGCCCCGTGGCCGACAAGGCCAAGATCGCCCGCGCGGTGGAAGAGAACGTCTGGCCGCTGATCGCGGCCGGCAAGGTGAAGCCGGTGATCTACAAGACCTTCCCGCTGCGTGAGGCCGCGGCCGCGCATGCGTTGATGGAAACGAGCCAGCACATCGGCAAGATCGTGTTGACCAACTGACGCTGCCGCAATCGTTGCCGCCGCGCGCTTGAATCCGGCGAAACGCGGCCGAACAGGCTGCGGGAAACGACTGACGCTGCGCCCGCCTTCATTTCGCGCGATTTTGCCGCCATCGCAGGGTGCCGGCGGTTAGCCACAATCGTTAAAAGCCGTTGAAATCCTTGCTCTTGCCGCACCCGCTCGTTACTCATCGGGGCCTTGGCGGATGAGGAATCGCTCAAAGCCGGGAGGTCGATGTTTTGCGTGTGTTGCGCGCCGTGCATGCGGTGGCGGTCCTGCTCGGCGTCGCGCTCGGCGGCGGCCACGCGCGCGCGGTCGATGCGATCAACGTCCGCATCGATGCCTCGGCGATCGACCTGACCGAGGCGGTCGACCGGCCGAAATCCGACGGCGACCGCATCCAGGTGTCCACCGCCCCGGCGGCGGACGGCATCATCCGCCGCATCGAGGTGCGCGCGCGCGAGGCCGGCAATCACTGGGCGGTGTTCGCGCTCGCCAACAACAGCGATGAGCAGATCGACCGCCTGATCGTGGCACCACATTACCGCATGGTCGGTTCGGGGCTGTTCTGGCCGGATCTCGGGCTCTCGCGCATCGTCAACGTCACACCGAGTTCCGGCGACCGCCCCGACAAGCAGGCGAGCCCGACCGCGGACATCTTCCGCATCACGCTCGATCCCGGCACGGTCATCACCTACGTGATGGAGCTTCGCTCCGACAAGCTGCCGCAGCTCTATCTGTGGGAGCCGGATGCCTACAAGGACAAGATCAACTCGTTCACGCTCTACCACGGCATCGTCATCGGTATCGCCGGCCTGCTCGCGCTGTTCCTGACCATCCTGTTCGTCGTCAAGGGCAGCGTCATGTTCCCGGCCGCGGCCGCGCTCGGCTGGGCGGTGCTTGCCTATATCGGCACCGACTTCGGCTTCTGGGGCAAGGTGTTCGATCTGTCCGCCGACGTCGAGCGGGTGTGGCGCGCATCCGGCGAAGCGATCCTTGCGGCGACGCTGGTGGTGTTTCTCTTTGCCTATCTCAACCTCAATCGCTGGCACGTGCGCTATGCGCACATCACGGCCGGCTGGCTGGTGTTCCTCGGCGCGCTCACGGCCATCGCGGTGTTCAATCCGCCGGTCGCCTCGGGCGTCGCGCGCATCTCGCTCGCCATCGTGGCGGTCGCAGGCCTTGGCCTGGTGGTTTATCTCGCGGCGCACGGCTTCGACCGTGCCGTGCTGCTCATCCCGACCTGGCTGTTGCTGGTGATCTGGGTGTTCGCCGCGAACCTCGCCGTCACCGGGATCGTCACCAACGACATCGTGGCGCCGGCGCTGCTCGGCGGCCTCGTGCTGATCGTGATGCTGATCGGATTCACCGTGATGCAACACGCCTTCTCAGGGGGAGCCGCGATCGCGATCGTGTCCGACATCGAACGGCGCGCACTCGCGCTGACGGGTGCCGGCGACATGATCTGGGACTGGGATGTGCCGAACGACAAGGTGTTCACCTCACCCGAGACGGAGGCGCTGCTCGGCCTGAAGCGCGGCGCGCTCGGCGGCTCGGCGGCCGACTGGCTGGAGGTGTTGCATCCGCTCGATCGCGACCGTTTCCGCGCTGCGCTGGACGGCGTGCTCGATCAGCGCCGCGGGCGGCTGTTCCTCGAATTCCGCCTGCGCACGCTCGACGGCCACTACATGTGGTTCGCCCTCAAGGCGCGCCCAGTGGTCGCCTCCGACGGCGAGGTCGTGCGCCTCGTCGGCACGCTCACCGACGTGACCGAGTTCAAGACCGCCGAGGAGCGCCTGCTGCACGACGCCGTGCACGACAACCTCACCGGCTTGCCGAACCGCGAACTGTTTCTCGACCGGCTCGACGCCGCGCTGTCGTTCGCCAAGGCCGACTCCACCATCCGGCCGACCGTCATGTTGATCGATCTCGACCGCTTCAAGCAGGTCAACGACTCGGTCGGCATCGCGGTCGGCGACTCGATCCTGCTCACGCTGGCGCGCCGGCTCGGCCGGCTGTTGAAGCCGCAGGATACGCTCGCGCGCCTCGCCGGCGATCAGTTCGGCCTGCTGGTGCTGTCCGAGCGCGAGCCGACGCGCATCACCGCCTTCGCCGATACGCTGCGCAAGACCCTGCGCGCGCCGATCACGTTCAACGACCGCGAGGTGCTGCTCACCGCCTCGATCGGGCTCGCCCTCGCGGACGGCACGCCGCAACGCAAGGAGGACGTGCTCAAGGACGCCGAGCTTGCGATGTATCACGGCAAGCGCATCGGCGGCGACCGCATCGAGGTGTTCAAGCCCGCGATGCGCACGCGCAAGAACGACCGGTTGATGATGGAGACGGATCTGCGGCGCGCGCTCGAACGCGACGAGATCGCCGTGCTGTATCAGCCGATCGTGTGGCTGGAGGACCGTTCGGTCGCGGGTTTCGAGGCGCTGGTGCGCTGGGATCATCCGAAGATGGGCCGGCTCTCGCCCGCGGACTTCATCCCGCTCGCCGAAGAGACCGGACTGATCGTCGATCTCGGGCTGCTCGTGCTTGACCGCGCAACGCGCCAGCTCGCGGCGTGGCAGCGCGCCACGCGGCTGCGCTACCCGCTGTTCTGCAGCGTCAACATCTCGTCGCGCCAGCTTTTGCGCCACGACCTGATCCAGGACCTGCGCACCGTGCTGTCGCGCTCGGCCGTGGCGCGCGGCACGCTGAAGCTCGAGTTGACCGAGTCGCTGGTGATGGAAAACCCCGAATACGCCGCGCAAATGCTCACGCGCATGCGCGATCTCGGCGTCGGCCTCTCGCTCGACGATTTCGGCACCGGGCATTCCTCGCTCGCTTACCTGCAGCGCTTCCCGTTCGACACGATCAAGATCGACCAGTCGTTCGTGCGCACCAACGGCAAGGGTTCGCGCCCCGTAATCCTGCGCTCGATCATCGCCATGGCGCACGATCTCTCGATGGACGTGGTCGCCGAGGGCGCGGAAAACGACTCCGATGCATCCGAGCTCTACCAGCTGGGTTGCGAGTACGCGCAGGGCTTCGCGTTCGGCGAGCCGATGGACCCGGATCGCGCGATTGCGCTGGTCGGGCAGACGCAGATGGAGTCGCCGCGCGAGGTCGAGGCGCGATAGCGCTTCTTTCCCTCGCCCCGCGAAGCGGGGAGAGGGTGGCGAACCGCGCAGCGGTGAGCCGGGTGAGGGGCTTTTACGAAATCGCGAGTCCCCCTCACCCGCCACGCCATCGCTACCGCTTCGGCGTGCATAGCCGATGCTTCGCATCGGCGTCCTTGTAAAAGAACGGCGGCCGAAGGGCGCCTGTGCTCTCCCCGCAAGCGGGGAGAGGTAAAGAAGGAGAGGGCTACGCGTGCCCGGCGTCGCTCGAGAGCTTGCCGAGGTCGATGCCGAGCTTGCGCATCGCCTTCTCGTACTTGCCGCCGATGTCGGTGCCGAAGATCAGTTCGCTATCGGCATCGCAATTGAGCCAGCCGTTGTCCTGGATCTCGGTTTCCAGTTGCCCCGGCGCCCAGCCCGCATAGCCGAGCGCAAGCACGGCACTTTGCGGGCCCTGGCCGTGCGCGATCGCCTTCAGGATATCGAGCGTCGCCGTGAGGCAGATGCCGTTGTCGATCGGCAGGGTGGAATTCTCGATGAAGAAGTCCGCCGAGTGCAGCACGAAGCCGCGCCCGGTCTCGACCGGCCCACCCTTGAGCACCTTCACGGTGCCGGCCTTCGGCGGCAGCTGGATCAGGTCGACCGCCGGGATGACGTCGAGCTGTACCAGGAGATCGGGAAACTTGATGTTGGGGGCGGGCTGGTTGACGACGATACCCATCGCGCCCTCGGACGAGTGCGCGCACACATAGATCAGGCTGCGGGCGAAACGCTCGTCGCGCATCGTCGGCATGGCGATCAGCATCTGGCCATCGAAATAGCCGCGCTTGGGCCCGCCGCCCTTTTTGGCCGTCACCTTCATGGCCATGAAACTACTCCGTTCCCCGATTCCTGGGAATCGAAACTTGTTCCACGCCCCCATGGTTCCGATCACGGCGAATTCAGTAGCGCGTCGAGCCTGCTGCCACTAGATCGTGCGTCATGACGTCAAATCGAGCACGCGCCGCCCTCATGCTCGGCGTCAATCTTGTTTTCTTGGTGGCCGCGCCGGCCTTCGCCGCCGACAGCTCCCCGTGGGACGGCAACCAGCGTGCCGCGGTGCGCCTGATCGCGGGCGCAGCGCGCCACGAGGGTGCCGCGACGGTCCACCGCGCCGGGATCGAGATCAGGCTCGCGCCAGGCTGGAAAACTTACTGGCGCTATCCGGGCGACTCCGGTATCCCGCCGCGCTTCGACTTCTCGAGCTCACAAAACGTCGACAGGGTCACGCTGCAGTGGCCGGCGCCGCAGCGGCTCACCGACGATGGCGGCACCTCGATCGGCTACAAGGATGACGTGGTGTTTCCGCTCGATGTCGTTCCACAAGACGCAACGAAGCCGGTCGTGCTCGCACTCAAGATCGATTACGCGGTGTGCGAGAAGATTTGCGTGCCGGCCGACGGCAGCGCCGAACTGACGTTCACCGGCAAACCGAGTGAGCATGACGACAAGCTCACGCGCAGTGCGATGTTGGTGCCGAAGCCCGCCGCGATCGGCGCTGGCGTCTCGATCAGCGTTCGCTCAGTCAAGCGCGAGGGCTCCCGCATCCTCGTTGACGTTGCGGCGCCACACGCAACGCCGGTCGAACTGTTTGCCGAAGGACCCGCGCCCGAATGGGCCCTGCCAGTCCCTTCGCCTGTCGCCGGCGCGCCCGCCGGCCAGCAGCGCTTCGCGTTTGCGCTCGACGGGCTTCCGCCCGATACCAAGCCGGATGGCGCCACCCTGAAGCTCACCGCCGTCGCCGGCGATCAGGCGATCGAGGTCCCCTACCGTCTCGACTAATCGCCGAATAACGCTAAGTTACCGCCGGATTTCCACCAACCGAAACGAGAGGAAGCATCCCATGGCCATCAAGGTCGGCGACCGTTTGCCCAATGCCACGTTCATGACGATGACGGCGGACGGCCCCAAGCCGCAAACCACCGACGAGATTTTCAAGGGCAAGAAGGTCGTGCTGTTCGCGGTGCCCGGCGCATTCACGCCGACATGCGACAAGAACCATCTGCCGGGCTTTGTCACCAATGCCGACAAGATCAAGGCCAAAGGCATCGACACCATCGCGGTAACGGGCGTCAACGACGTGTTCGTGATGAATGCCTGGAAAAAGGCGAGCGGCGCCGAAGGAAAAATCGAATTTCTCGCCGACGGCAGCGCGAAGTTCGCCAGCGCGCTCGGCCTCTCGATCGATCTCGGCGAACGGGGCCTGGGCACGCGCTCGCAGCGCTACGCCATGCTGGTCGACGACGGCGTGGTGAAGACCCTCAACATCGAGGACGCGCCCGGCAAGGCCGACGTTTCCGGCGCGGAGAATTTGCTCAAGGGAATGTGAGGCCCGACCCTCCCCGGCGTCACCCCCGAAGGCGGGTGACGCCGCGGGCACCCCCCCCAATTCGGCCGCGGGCTTAATAGGCATTTTAATAAAATTAGAACTAAATGCGCCCGGTTGGCGTGCGA
>JAXDNY010000100.1:0-41793 GCA_034669145.1 Hyphomicrobiales bacterium | reverse complement strand
GACGCGAAGCGTCGAGCCGGGAGAGGGCCCCTCTCCCGCCCTCGCTACGCTCGGGCACCCTCTCCCCGCTTCGCGGGGCGAGGGGAAAGAGGCAGCGGCGTGTCACGCCTGCGCGACCGCGGCCGACCAGGGCGAGGCGGCATCGCTGATGCCGGTGCGCGCGCCGTCCCGCTGCATCAGCAGGTTGGGGCAGGCGAAATTGATCGGCAGCAGGGCGTGCTCGACAATCTCCAACGGCCCGTCGGCTTCAAGCGCACGCAAGATGTCCGGTGCAAGCCGCCGGTCGGCCGTGACCTTGTTCGGGTCGGACACATCGATGCGCGGCTGGTGCGCGGCTGCTTCCGGCGACATGCCGAAATCCGCCACGAACGACACGAGCTGCAGCACGGCCGCCATGATGCGGCGGCCTCCCGAAGCTCCCGCCGCGATCCAGGGGTTCGCGCCCTCGCGCAGGATGACGGGAAACATGTTGGTGAGCGGCCGCTTGCCCGGCCCGATCGAATTCGGCTGGCCCGCCCGCGGGTCGAACCACATCACGCCGTTGTTCATGAGGATGCCGGTCGTGGGCAGCACCACGCGGCTGCCCATCGAGGAAAGCAGCGTGGTGGTCATCGCCACCATGGTGCCGTCGGCATCGCACGCGGTGATGTGCGTGGTGCAGCTTTCGGCGGCGACGGGCTCGGCGTCGCCGAGCGAGGTCAGCCGCTGCGCATACGCGGCTTTCAGCGCACGCGCGAGCGCCACATACCAGGCGGCATCGGGCGCCGCGCCGAAACGCACGTCCGCCATTTGCCGCAGCACATCCGCCGCGGTCGGCGCCGCGGTGAGCGGGCCTGCGAGCTGCAAAATGCGGCCGCGCCACGCGACTTCGGTCACGGGCGACACGCGCGCCTTGCAATTGCGCAAATCCTCCGCCGAGAGCACCCCGCCCAGCTGCTTCACGTCGGCAATGATGTTCGCCGCGATCTCGCCCTCGTAGAGATCGCGCCATCCGGCGCGTTGCAGCCGCTCCAAAGTGGCGGGAAGATTACCAAGCTGGAAATAGTTCAGCCTACCCTGATAGGGCGGCACCGGCGGCAACCCGTCGCGCAGATAGATGCGCGCGCTCTCGGGATACCGGCGCAGGATCGGGGCCGAGTTCGCGACCTTCAGCGTCGTGAACCAGTCCTGCGGCAGGCCGCGCTTGGCGAGCGCCACCGCGGGCGCGGCGATGTCGGCAAGCGGCAGGCGGCCCCAGCGCCGGTGCATCTCCTCATAGCCCGCGACCGCCGACGGGATCGCGAACGACAGCGGCCCGTGGATGTTGACGTCGCCCTCCACCTCCGGCCAGCCGAACAGGTCGGCAGCGACCTTGCCGGTCAGCTTGAAGAGCTTGGGGTTGAGCGCCGCCGGCGCAGTCGGGCCGAAGTCGACCGTCTCGGCGCGCGCTTGGCCCACGCGGTGCACCACGGCGTGCCCGATGCCGCCGAGTCCGGAATTCCACGGCTCGAGGGCCGCCAGCGCGAGCGCGGTGCTCAGCGCCGCGTCGATAGCGTTGCCGCCGGCATCGAGCGCCGCGACACCCGCCTCGGCGGCGTTCCTGGATTGCGACACCACCATGCCGCGCCTGCCGGAGGCCGCGGGCTTTTCGAGGTGCCAGTGCTGGGTAACGTGGGGCGCGGGGGTGAAATTCATGCCGGCCGGATGATAGCTGCGGCCTGCCATGCCGCAAGTGCGGTTGGATCATGGCAGCCCGGATGCTAATCAGCCGCCATGCAGGACCAGACCGCCAAACCTTTCGATCCCGTCGCCGCCGGCTGGGAGACCTATGCGGCCGAGGGGTTCGTCAGCCTCGTCGGCCCGTTCTGGATGAAGAAGGACGGCGAAAGCTATCGCTACGCCTTCGTCGCCGAGCCGAAGCACCACAACCGCCGTGGCGTCGTGCAGGGCGGCATGATCATGACCTTCGCGGACCGGTCGCTCGGCATGACCGCCTGGTATGCGAACGAGAAGAAGCCGCAGGCGACGGTGCACCTGGACGTGCACTTCATCGACGCGGTGCAGATCGGCGAATTCGTCGAGATGACGGCGCGCGTGGTCCGCCGCACGCGCTCGCTCATCTTCATGAGCGGCGAGCTTATGGTGGGCGAGCGCACGGTCGCGACCGCGAACGGCGTGTGGAAGGCGCTGGGGAAGGGGTAGAACCCCTGGGCTAGCTTCTCACGGCGCGTCCGCCTGACGCGCGAGCCGCGTCTGCGCGGCGAGGCGGATCGGCGCATTGGCGGCGCCGAAGCCGCGGTAGCCGCGCCGCTCGACGATCTCGAAGAAAAACCGGTCCTCGAAGCTCGGCGTATAGAGCTGCAGGTATTCGGCGTCACCCTCGCGGTCATAGAGGATGTTGCTCGCCCGCAGCCGGTCGAGCAGCTCGGGCGCGAGATCCCACTTCGCCTCGATGTCGTCGTAGTAGTTCTCCGAAATCGGCAACAGCGCGACACCGGCGGATTTGAGCGCGGCGGCGGTCGCGAAGATGTCGCGGCTCGCAAGTGCGATGTGCTGCACGCCGGAGCCGAAGAATTCCGAGAGGAAGCGCGACGACTGCGTGCGCTGAGCCTGCGAGCCGTTGAGTGCGATGCGCAAGGCTCCGTCCGCGCTCTCGATCACCTGGCTGCGCACCACCCCACCCGGATCGAGCACGTCCTGCTCGGGCGTCTTCTTCACGTCGAGCAGCGAGGTGTAGAACAGGAGCCAGCTCAGCATTTCCTCGTAGCGCATCGACTGCGAGATGTGGTCGACGACCGTCAGGCCCGCGCCGTCCCCCCTCCCGCCCGCAACGGGATCGAAGTCGACCTGCCACAGCTTGCCGAGTTCCGAAACTTCATCGACGAAGTACACAAGACTTCCGCCAAGGCCGCGCACCCCGGGAATGTCGAGTTCGCCTGGGCCGACCGCCTGGTGGAACGGCCGGTCGAGCAGGCGCTGCGCGCGATCGAGCGTCGCCTTGGCGTCGTCGACACGCAGCGCAATGGCGCACACGGAGGTGCCGTGCGTGATGTTGAAGGAATGCGCGAAGCCTTCCTTCTCGGTGTTGACCACGAGATTGACATCGCCCTGCTGCCAGCGCGCCACCGCCTTCGACTTGTGCTGGCCGGTGTGGCGGAAGCCGAGCCCGCCGAGGAGTTTTGTGAAATCCGGCGCGCTCGCCTCGTCGATTGCAAACTCGATGAACTCGACGCCATGGCAGCGCACGCGATCCGGCAGCGCCGGGCTGCCTGGCGAGAGGATGCCGGTTTTGCGGCGCAACTGATCGAGCAGATAGATGAGCGAGCGGTGGCCATCGACCGCAACCGCGCGCGCCGAGCCTGCGCGGAACTGATCGTTGAAGATTTCGAGCGAGACGAGGCCGTCGTAGCCGGTCGCCTGCAACGCCGCCATGAAATCGATCAGCGGCAGATCGCCCTGCCCCGGCATGTTGCGGAAATGGCGGCTCCATTGCAGCACGTCCATGTCGAGCTTCGGCGCGTCGGCGACCTGCACCAGAAAAACGCGGTCGCGCGGGATCGAACCGATTGCGTTCAAGTCGGTACCGCGCGCGAAGATGTGGAACGTGTCGAGCACGAGGCCGATGGCCGGGTGGTTCGCGCGGCGCACGATCTCCCACGAGTCGCGATAGTCGTTGACGTGGCGTCCCCATGCGAGCGCCTCGTAGGCGACGCGCAGGCCGCGCTTTGCGGCGCGCTCGCCAAGCTCGTGCAGGTCGGCGGCCGCCCGATCGATGCCGCCGAGCGCCGCCGGCGAGACGTTGGAGCAGACGAGCAACAGATCGCAGCCGAGTTCGCCCATCAGGTCGAACTTGCGCTCGGCGCGGCCGAACGCGCGGGCGCGCTGCGGCTCGGGCAGGCCCTCGAAGTCGCGGAACGGCTGGAAGGTGATGACGTCGAGCCCGAGATCGGCGCACATGTTGCGCGCATCGATGTTGGTGCCGGCGAACGACAACAGATCGTTCTCGAAGATCTCCACGCTCTTGAAGCCCGCCAGCGCGATGGCGTCGAGCTTTTCGTCGAGCGATCCGCTGAGGCAGACGGTGGCGATCGCAGTCTTCATGCCTATGCCTTGACCTTCGCCTCGACGCCGAGAATTCCGGACGGTTTCACCATCAGCACGACGATCAGCAGGATGAACGCGTAGATGTCCTTGTAGGTCCCCGAGACGTAACCGGCCCCGAGGCTTTCGACTACGCCCACCAGAAGCCCGCCGAGCACGGCGCCCGGCAGGCTGCCGAACCCGCCGACGACCGCGGCCGCGAACGCCTTGATCAGGATACCGATGCCCATCTGCACCTGCACATAGTTGATCGGCGCGATCAGCACGCCCGCCGCGGCACCCAATGCACAGGCTATGCCAAAGATCATCGAGATCATCAGGGGCACGTTGACGCCGGAGAGGTACGCGATGTCCTTGTTGTGCGCGACCGCGCGGATCGCGAGCCCGATCATGGTTTTGCGCAAGACCAGATTGAGGGCGAACATCAGCGTGAGCGCCGTGACGACGATCCACACGTAGGACATCGGCAGCGTGAGTTCGCCGATCTCCACCGGCCGCCCGAACGGCACCGGGAATGGCAACGGCTTGGGTCCCCAGATCAGGAACGCGACGTTCTGCAGCACGATCGACATGCCGAAGCCGACGATCACCATGCCCATGCCGGCGACCGTATAGCCGCCGCCCGCGCTGGTGAGACGGCGGTAGAACACGCGCTCGATCACCACGCCGATCAGGCCGGTGATGATGACGGCGAGCAGCAGCGTCGGCACGGAGGGAATGCTCGCCTTCTCGAACAGCATGAGCCCGATGAAGGCGCCCAGCATGTAGATTTCGCCATGAGCGAAATGGATGATGTCGAGGCCGGAAAAGATCAGCGAGATGCCGAGCGCCACCAGCGCATAAACCATGCCGACCGAGAGCCCGATGATGACGAGGTCGATGAAGTAGTCCATGGGGGGGCTCTATACTTCTTTCCCCTCTCCCGCTTGCGGGAGAGGGTGGCGAACGCCGAAGGCGTGAGCCGGGAGAGGGAATTCTTCGTGAAACACCCCTCTCCCGCCTCGCTTCGCTCGGCACCCTCTCCCCGCTTCGCGGGGCGAGGGGAAAGCAAGACCGCGCTCGCGCCGCGCGCTCACAGCTGCGCCTCGCGGTTCGCGACCGTCCCGCCGAGATAGGACAGCCGCACATTGTCGTCATGGATCATTGCGTCGGCCGGGCCCTCGATGTGGATGACGCCGTCCTTGATGACGTAGCCGTAGGTCGCGAGCAGCAGCGCCATGCGCACGTTCTGCTCGACCATCAGCACCGTCATGCCGTCGCGCGTGATGCGGTGCACGGTGCGGAAAATGTCCATGACAATTTGCGGCGCGAGCGCGGCGCTCGGCTCGTCGAGCATGATCATTTTCGGCGACGACATCAACCCGCGCCCGATGCAGACCATCTGCAACTGTCCGCCCGAGAGCGTGCCGGACAACTGCTGGCGCTTCTCCTTGAGCACCGGAAAGTAGCCGTAGACCCGCTCCAGCGCCTGGTTCCTCTTGGCACGGTTGTGCACCACGTAGGCGCCGAGCTTGAGATTCTCCTCGACCGTCATGCTCGGGAAGGCTTCCTTGCCCTGCGTGACCTGAACGAGACCGCGCCGCACGATCGCGTCGGGCCGCATGCCGTCGATGCGCTCGCCGTCAAACGTAATCGATCCGCTCCACGGCTTGAGCAGGCCGGAGGCCGCCTTGAGCAAAGTCGACTTTCCGGTGCCGTTGCCGCCGAGCAGCGCGACGATCGCCCCGCGCTCGACCTTGAGGCTCGCGCCGTTGAGGATCTGGACGCTGCCGTAGCCGCCGACGAGACTGTCGATCTTGAGCATGGGCTCCGACATCACGCCGACCTCATGTAGGCGCGCACTTCCTCGTCCTTCATTTCCTTGCCGAGATAGGCCTCGATCACGCGGTGATTGCCCTTGATCTCGTCCGGCGTCCCCTCGGCGATCTTCTCGCCGTGCTCCAGCACGCTGACGATCTGGCAGGTATCCATCACCAGCTTGAGGATGTGCTCGATGATGATCACCGTGAGCCCGAAACGCTGGCGCAGCGCCTGCACGGTATTGAGCAGGATGTCGACATTGGTGGGCGAGAGCCCGGCACCCGGCTCGTCGAGCATCAGGAGCTTCGGCTTCGCCGCCATCGCGCGGCCGAGCGCGAGGAGGCGGCGCTGTCCGCCGGAGAGTTCGCCGGCCGGCATCTCGGCGTAATCGGCAAGGCCGATGAAGGCGAGCAGCTCCATCATCTCGGTGCGCACGCGCTTTTCCTCGCGCCACACCGCGGGCGACCCGAGCACCGCCGCGCCGGTGCCGTACGGGATCATCGCGTGATGCCCGACCAGCATGTTCTCGATCACGCTCATGCCCTGGAAGATGCGCAGCATCTGGAACGTGCGCGCGATCCCGAGGCGCGCGATCTCGTGCGACTCCTTGTTGGTGATGTCCTTGCCGTCGAAGGTGACGGTGGCGCCGGGCTCGGGCTTGTAGACCCCGGAAATCAGGTTGAACAGCGTACTCTTGCCCGAGCCGTTCGGCCCGATGATGCCGCGCACTTCGCCCTGCGCGACAGTCAGATTCACCTTCGAGACCGCGGTGAACCCGCCGAACCGCTTGGTCAGGTTCTTGACCTCAAGCAGCATTGGGTTTGGCCTGTTGTGCCGCTCTGCCGGCGCGGATTGCCTTGAACCGCCGCCGCACGAAGAAATCGTCGATGATGCCGCCGATGCCGCGCGGCATGAAGATCACCACCAGCACGATGACCATGCCGAACATCAGCATGCGGTACGTATAGTAGTCGCGCGTGAAGTCATCGATGATCGTTATGACGATCGCGCCGATCACCCCGCCCCAGATGTGGCCGAGCCCGCCGAACACGACCATCAGCAGCACCGTGATCATCTCGTTGATGGTGTAGTTGTTCGGGTGCAGGAAGCCCGGCGCCATGTGCGCCTGCAAGCTGCCGGCGCAACCCGCGTAGAGCGCGCTGATCACGAAGGCGATCACCTTGTACTTCGGCACGTTGACGCCGCTCGCCGCCGCCGCCAGCGGGTCCTCGCGGATCGACTTGAACGCGCGGCCGATATCGGATGAGAGGATGCTGAATGAGAAATAGAGCCCGAGCAGCGCGATCGGCATCACCACGTAGTAGTAGGCGCGGTGGCCGCCGAGCGACCAGCTTCCCAGATACGGCGGCGGGATGTTCTCGAACCCGACCGCGGCGCCGAGGAACTCGGTGCCCGAAATGAAGATGCGCACCGACTCGGCCAGGCCCAGCGTCGCGAGCGCCAGATACGCACCTTCGAGCCGCAGCGACGGAATGCCGACGATCGCGCCCGCGAGCGCCGTAATGGCCATCGCGGTCGGCAGCGCGAGCCAGAACGGAAATCCCAGCATGGTCGAAACGCACGCGGAGGCGTAGGCGCCGATCGCCATCAGGGCGATGTGGCCGACCGTCACCTGTCCGGCGAAGCCTTTGACGATGTTCAGCCCGACCGCCAGGATGATGTTGATCGCCATCACGTTGACGACGAACTGCGTGTAGGCGTTGTTGAGCAGCAGCGGCAGCGGCAGCAGCGCCGCCCACACGATCAGCCACGGCACGATCGGATGCATCCGGGCGAACCATGACGGCGCCAACACCGCCGGTTCAGGGGTCGCGTTATCGCTCATGAGCCGGGATACCGCGTCTGGATGCAAGGTGATGCGCGGGCGCACTGCCGCTCGACCGTCACCGGCGAGCGGTAGTGCGCAAGGTCAGACTTAGAGGCCGAACTCGGGCTCGAACGAGACGCGTGCGAGCACGCGCGTGTCGAAATCCTTGCCGCCCTTGGTGTACTCGACAAGGATGCCGGTCTTGTTGCCGTCGCGGCATTGCGGGGTCGGATCGGCGCAGAAGTTGATCGGTCCCGATGCGAGGCCGGTGAAGTTCCGGATGTTGGCGAGCGCGTCGCGGATGGCGGCGCGGTCTTCCTTGAGCGAAGCGTCGGTCAGAGTGAGCTTCGCGCTCTTGAGCGCCTGCTTGACGATCTGCGCCGTCTCGTAGGCTTGGCTGAAGTCATGGTCCGGGCAGCGGACCTTGTACTTCTCGTTGACCAGTTTGACGAAGTCCTTCGCCACCTGCCGCTCGTCCTTGCAGTTGAACGCGGCCGCATAGACGAGGCCGACCACCGCGTCGCCGGCAAGCTCCGGCACCGGTGCGTTCGAGGCGGCCGAGGCTGCGACGCGGCGCACCTTCGAGGGAATGCCGACCTCGATCGACTGCTGCGAGATGCGCGAGATCGCATCGATCTGTCCGCCGATGGCGAGCACGTCGACACCGAGCGATTTGATCTTGAGCAGATGCGCGCGGAAATCGAGATCGGTCTCCTGCATCTGCGCCTCGTAGGCGGGATCGACGTTGTAGGTCTTCTTCATGAAGTCCTTGTAGTCCTTCGCGAAGCCGATCGCGGCGCCATCGTTCGTGAACAGGTAGGCGACCTTCTTGCCGGCGTTCTCGGCGAGGTATTTCGCGTGCACCGAGGCGTAGAAGCGCTCCGACACCGAGGTGCGGAACACCCACGCGCTGTTCTTCTTGGTGATGTTGGTGTTGGTGGAGTGCGGCACGATCTGCGGCACTTCTTCCTTCGCGGTGATGTCGACCATCGGCAGCGACACCGACGAGCAGGTCGAACCCATCACCAGGTGGACCTTGCTCTGGTGGATGAAGCGGTTGACGTTGGCGATGCCCTTGTCGGGCTTGCACTCGTCGTCGAGCAGGATCACCTCGATCTTCTTGCCGTTGATGCCGCCGGACGCGTTGACGGCTTCAAGCTCGTCTTTCGCCATCTGGCCGTACTTCAGCCCGTTCTCGACGATCATGCGCAGCGTGATGCCGATGCGGATCACTCCGTCCTGCGCCTGCACGGGCTGCACATTCAGCCCAAGCGCCAGCGCGGCCGCCGGCGCGAGCGCGAGCAAAGTTTTCTTCGTTGTCATTTCCGGGTTTCCTCCCTGTTGAACTCTCAGGCGTGGCGCCTGTGACTCCCGTTGGCAAGTTCGCGGCCCATTCGGGCTCTTCGAAATCGCCGATCCCTTGGCTCACACTACGCCAGTTTTCCGGCGGTGGTCATCATCGCAAGTGACGCGCAGCGGTGAGTTGGAAATTGCCATAACTGCGTCTGACGGAAATCCATCAATGCCGCGCAGCCCACTCCGCCTCGTCCCGCACTTCGAAACGACCGTGCCGATGCGGTTCAAACGTGTCAACAAAAATGATCTTAATTCCTCAGTTTCTGATGTTGCAAATGATTGCATGGCTGATGCATAGTCGCTCCAAAGGCACATATTTGATTGATTTACATCAGATTTGCCAAGAGGAAACGTCCGTTGCTTGAGCGCAGACCCAAAGTCGCCGATGTGGCCGCGCGCGCGGGCGTCAGCACCGCGACGGTCGACCGGGTCATTAATGGGCGCGGCGGCGTGCACCAGAAAACCGTCGCGCGCGTCGAGGAAGCGATCCGCGAGATCGTCGGCGGGCGCTCCCCTGCGCTCGATCCGGCGCATCGTTTCGATGTCGTGCTGTCGGGTGAGCGCGGCGGCGGCACGAAAGCGCTTGCGGATGCCTTCGCGCGCACCGCCGAGAACGCGGGCGCCAATGTCGAGATATCGTTCGTCGAGACGATGAACCCGGAAGCGCTGGCGGAGCGCCTGCGCGCCTGCGCGCGGCGCGGCTCATCGGGCGTCGCCGTGCAGGTGCTCGATCATGCGCTGGTGCGCGAGGCGGTCGCGGAGCTTGCCGGCGCGAAAATTCCGGTCGTCACCGTTTTGACCGACATCACCGGCGTCGATCACCTCGGCTATTTCGGTCTGGACAATCGCGCGGCGGGACGCACGGCCGGATTCCTGATGGGGCGTTTCTGCCGCGGCGGCGGCAAGCTCGCGGTGGTGTGGGGCGGGCAGCTCTATCGCTCGCACGAGGAGCGCGAGAGCGGCTTTCGCAGCGTGCTGCGCGCCGAACGCCCAGACCTGGAAAGCGTCGAGCTGATCACCGGCAACGACATTCCCGAGATCACCCGCGATCGCATGCGCGAGGCGCTTGCGGTGCATAAGGACATCGTTGGCGTCTATTGCGTCGGCGGCGCCGTGGCGGGCGCGGCGGATGCCGTCGAGCAGGCCGGGCTTGCACCGCAGCTTGTCCTGATCGGCCACAACTACAATCCCGAAACCAAGCCGTATCTGCTCTCCGGCACGATCCACGCGCTCGTTCACACCGACATGGACCGGATCGCCGCCGATGCGCTCGCGTGCCTGTCGGCGCGCAAATCGTTCGCAAATGCTGCGCGGATTCCGATTGAGATCATCACGCGCGAAAACCCGATGTACCGGTAGGCAACGGCATGGCAGGAAAATTCGAACAGCTCGCGCACGATCTCGCCGAAGCATGGCGCAGCGGCAGCACGATTCCGCTGCCGCGCGCGGGCCAAGGCCCTGCGACGCGCGCGGATGCCTACGCGATCCAGGACCGCATGGCCGAGCTGATCGGCACTAAGGTCGCGGGCTGGAAGGTCGGCGCGACCGTGCGCGCCGTGCAGGTGTTCGAGGGCCATGACGGCCCCCTGCCCGGCCGTGTCTTCGCGGATCGCCTGTTCGACAGCCCTGCGAAGATTCCGGCGCATCTGTTCACGGGCGCCAAGGTCGAATGCGAGTTCGCGTTCCGCCTCACGCGCGACTTGCCGAACGGCACGACGCCGGTGACCCGCGACGAGATCGCGCCGTCGCTGACCTTTCATCCGGCCTTCGAGCTGGCGGCGAGCCGCTATGCGCCCGGCACCGGCGAGCGCGCCGCGATCACGTTCGACGGCATCGCGGACAATGGCTCGGGCGGTGCCGCGGTGCTCGGCGCGGCGGTCAAGGACTGGCAGGACCTGCCGTTCGGCACGATGGAGATCGATGCGCGCATCGACGACAGCCCGCCGATCCAGATCTACACCGGCGCCTACCGGCGCGATCCGGTCGCGATCGTGGCCGAGACCTTCGCGGATTTGCATGCGCGCGGCGTCGCGCTTCCGGCCGGCACCTGCGTGCTGACCGGCTCGCTCTCGCTGCCGACGCCCGTCCGCAAGGGGCAGACCGTGACGGCGACGTTCAAGGGCCTGCCGCCGATCACCTTCACACTCACCTGAGCGGCGCCGTGGCAAACATCCCCCACACCATTCCGCTCTCGCTCGCCCACCTGAGCGAGCTCGACGTGCCGCCGCTCCAACTCGTCAAGCTTGCCGCCAAGGCGGGCTTCGCGGCGGTCGGCCTGCGCACCTCGCCGGCCTCGTCCGGCGGCGACGTGTATCCACTGCGCAGCGCCGCCGAGCAGGCCGACATGCGGAAGTGCCTTGCCGACAACAACATGAAGATCGCCGAAGTCGAGATGGTGCCGCTCACCGCGGCGCTCAATGCCGCCGACACCAAGCCGATGATGGAGGCCGGCGCGGCGATTGGCGCGACGCGGCTGACCGTGGGGGGCGGCGATACATCCGACTTCTCAATCGTCGCCGAAAAGCTTGCCGCGATGGCCGAGCAGGCGCAGGGCTTCGGCCTTGCGGTCGATCTCGAATTCATGCCGTTCCGGCCGGTCAAGACGCTGAGCGATGCAATCGACGTGCTCAGGCGCGCGAACCATCCGAATGCGCACATCCTCATCGATGTCCTGCATGTCTTCCGCTCCAACAGCGACATCGCGCTGTTCAGGAGCATCGATCCCAAGCTGCTTGGCCCCGTGCAGCTTTGCGATGGTCCGATACAGGCGCCCGACGATCTCGTCGCCGAGGCGCGCACGCGCCGCCTGTTGCCGGGTGCGGGCGAACTCGATCTCAAATCGCTGCTGGACGCGCTCTCCGATGGCCTCGCGTATGGCGTCGAAGTGCCGCTCGCGAGCCAGCGTCCCGATCTCGATGCCGGCCAGCGCCTCGCCGAACTGGTCAAATCAACCCGCGCATACCTGAAACGGAGAAACGCGTGAGCAAACCGATCCTGATCCTCAACGGCCCCAACCTCAACCTGCTCGGCACGCGCGAGCCGCACATCTACGGCTCGACCACGCTCAAGCAGGTGGAGGAAATGTGCAAGGCGCGCGCCGAGAAGCGCGGGCTGACGATCTCGTTCCATCAGTCGAACAGCGAAGCGCAGATCATCGACTGGATCCACGGCGGCATCCACGGCGCCGACGGCATCATCATCAATCCGGCGGCGTTCACCCACACATCGGTCGCGATCCTCGATGCGCTCAACATGATCAAGGCGCCGATCATCGAGCTGCATATCTCGAACCCGCACAAGCGCGAGGCGTTCCGCCACCACTCCTACGTCACGCTCGCCGCGACCGCGATGATCTGCGGCCTCGGCGTGAACGGGTATCCTCTTGCCGTCGACGCCATGGCAGACCTCGTAGAAGCCGCGAAGCTCGCCAAGAAATGACCCTATGAGCAGCTTCGAGCACCTGATCGTCGAGCGTGAGGGCGCGATCCTCTGGATCGCGATCAATCGCCCCTCCGCGCTCAACGCGCTCAGCCCTCCGGCCCACCGGGAGCTCTCGGCGGCGCTTGATGGATTCGCATCAGATGCATCATTGCGTGTCGCCGCGATCACCGGCACGGGCGAGCGCGCGTTCTGTGTGGGCAGCGACCTAAAAGCACGCCAGATCGGCAACAAGGACGATCATCCGCCGACCGGCTTCGGCGGCATTTCGCACCGCTTCGATCTCGCAAAGCCCGTGATCGCCGCCGTGAACGGCCTCGCGCTCGGCGGCGGTGTCGAGATCGTCGCGGCGTGCGATCTCGCGGTCGCGGCCGATCACGCTGAGTTCGCGCTGCCCGAGCCGCGTGTCGGGTTGGCAGCGCTCGGCGGCGGGGGATTGCAGCGTCTCGCGCGCGACCTTCCGCTGAAATACGCAATGGAGCTTGTGCTCACCGGGCGCCGCTTCAATGCCGAGGAGGCGATGCGCATCGGCCTGATCAACGCGGTGGTGCCGCGCGCCGAATTGAAAACACGCGTGCGCCAGATGGCTGAGGCGATCATCGAGGGCGCGCCGCTCGCAGTCGAGGCATCCAAGCAGGTGATGCTGCAAAGCCTCGCGATGCCGGATCTGCAAACCGCGCTGCGTGCAAACTATCCGGCGGCCGAGCGCATGCTGGCGAGCGAAGACGCGCGTGAAGGCCAGCGCGCCTTCGTGGAAAAGCGCAAACCGCGCTGGCAGGGGAAATAGGGAGACGCACGGTGGGTGATTTCTACGTCAAGGTCGGGGATTCCTCGACGTTCTCCAAAACGGTCGGCGAATACGATGTCTACTCATTCGCCGGCATCACCGGCGACTTCTCGCCGAACCACACCAACAAGGCCTACATGGAGAAGTCGAGCTATGGGCGGCTGCAAGCGCACGGCGCGCTGATGGTCGGCTACATGTCGACCGCCTCGACGCTCGCGATCGCGCACACGCGCGCCGACGCTGAGGAAACGCCGGTCTCGCTCGGCTACGACCGCATCCGCTTCCTCGCACCGGTCTATTTCGGCGACACCATCACGGTCGACTATCGCATCAGCGCGATCGACATCGAGCGCCGCCGCTCGACCGGCGATATCACCATCAAGAACCAGGACGGCACGCTGGTCGCGGTCGGCACGCACATTCTCAAATGGGTCAAGAACGCCTGAAGGAACATCAGATGACGAAAACGAGTCTCGACGGCCAGATCGCCATTGTCACCGGCGCGGCGCGCGGCATCGGGTTGGCGATTGCAAGGCTGATGGCGGAGCGCGGCGCCAAGGTGGTGGTGTGGGATCGCGATCTCAAGCCGCTGAACGACACCGACTTCAAGCCCGCGATGGCGGAAGCCGTGGATGTTGCGGATTACGGCTCGGTGGAGCGCGCCTTCAACGCGGCGGTGGCAAAATTCGGTCAGGTGCACATCATCGTCAACAATGCCGGCATCAACGGGCCGATCGCGCCGACTTGGGAGTACCCGCTGGAGGACTGGGACCGCGTGGTGGCGATCGACATGACGTCGGTGTTCTACGCCAGCCGCCTGGCAGCGAAACACATGCGCGAGAAGAAATACGGGCGCATCGTGCAGGTCGCATCGATCGCCGGCAAGGAAGGCGTCGCAAACATCTGCGCCTATTCGGCCGCGAAGGCCGGCGTGATCGGCTTCTCCAAGGCGCTCGCCAAGGAACTCTGCGATGCCGGCGTGACGGTGAACTGCATCGCCCCCGCGATGACCGAGACGCCGCTGCTCGACGGCATGACCGAAGAATTCATCAAGACCATGAAGGCCAAAATCCCGATGGGCCGCTTCGTGCACGTCGACGAGATCGGCGAATTGGCCGCATGGATCGCGAGCCCGGCGTGCAGCTTCACCACCGGCTTCGTGTTCGACATCACCGGCGGCCGCGCCACGTACTGAGTTTGCAAACCATGCCGTTCGAGAATCCGAAAGTCGTTGTCGTCGGTGCAGGCGCGATGGGCGGCCTGTTCGGCGGGCTGCTCGCCGAAGGCGGGCTCGACGTGACGCTGGTCGATGCCTGGCCGGAGCACATCGCGGCGATCCGGAAGGACGGCCTGCGCATCGTGGGCGTCGGCGGCGACCGCGCCATCAAGGTGAGTGCGACGACGGACGCGGGCGAAGTCAACCGCGCGGACGTCGTGCTGTTCCAGTGCAAGGCCTTCGCCAACGAGGCGGCGGCGAAGAGTGTAAAGCACCTGTTCGGCGGCGCGACCGTTGCAATCACGTTCCAGAACGGGCTCGGCAACGAGCAGACGCTCGCCGGTATTCTTGGCGAGAACAACGTCATCGGCGGCCTGACCGCTCAGGCGGGCCTCGCCGAAGCGGCCGGCGTGGTGCGCAATTTCGGCGACCTGCCGACCACCATCGGCGAGATGGCGGGCGGGCTTTCGGAGCGCACAGTCGCGATCGCCAAAGCGTTTACCGCGCACGGCCTGCCCGTGAAGGCGAGCCCCGAGATCAAGCGCGAGAAGTGGAAGAAGCTGCTCGGCAATGTGGCGCTCGGGGCCATTTCGGCGGTGACGGATCTGCGCTCGTTCGAGATCATGCGCATTCCGGAACTGCAGGAGATCGTGTTCCGCGCCGTCGATGAGGCGGCAGCGGTGGCGAAAGCCGAAGGCGTCGCGCTCGATGTCGCGGAGGCGCGCTCGGTGCTGATGACGCTGGTCGACACATCAGGCGGCGGCACTGGCAATTCGAAATCCTCGATGCGAGAGGATATCATCCGCAAGCGCCGCACCGAAATCGACACCATTCACGGCGCGGTCGCGCGGCTCGCTCGGGCGCACACGATCGCGGCGCCGACCATCGACGCCATGGTGGCGATGGTAAAGGGCGTGCAGTCGACCTATCTGCCGCAGTGAGAGCGAGATGGATTTCGCGCTAAACGACGAGCAGCGGCTTCTGGTCGAGACGGCGCGGCGCTTCGTCCGCACCGAGCTGATGCCGCTCGAAGGTGAGCTGGAGCGGACGCGCGTGCTTCCGCCCGAGACGGCGCGCGAGATTTTCGAAAAGTCGAAGGCACTCGGCCTCTACGCGGTCAACATCCCGGCCGAGTATGGCGGTGGCGGGCTCTCGGCGGTCGACACGTGTCTCGCCGAAGAACAGTTCGGCCACACCACCGACATCCTGATCCGCCGCGCGTTCGGCAATGTCTACGAGGTGCTGCTGCTGGCGAACGATCTCCAGCGCAAGCGCTGGCTCGAGCCTGCGGTGCGCGGCGAGCGCACCTTCTCGGTGTGCTTCACCGAACCCGAAGCGGGTTCTGACGCCGCCGGCATCAAGTCGCGCGCGGTGCGCGAGGGCGATGGTTGGCTGCTCACCGGGCAGAAGATCTTCATCAGCGACGGGGCATTCTCGGATTTCTTCGTCGTCTCGGCGGTCACCGATCCCGAGAAGGGCGCAAAGGGCATCTCGCTGTTCATCCTCGACAAGGACATGCCGGGGTTTACCCCCGGCCGCGACCAGCCGATGATGGGGCTCGCCGGCACGAGCCACCTCGAGTTGTTCTTCGACAATGTGCGGCTTGGGCCGGAGCATCTGTTGGGCCAAGAAGGCCGCGGGCTCAATCACGCCTTCGAGACGCTCGGCCGCATTCGCCTGGCGCAGATCGGCGCACGCGCGGCCGGCAAGGCGACGCGTATCCTCGATCTGATGACCGAGTACGCGCGCGAGCGCCGCCAGTTCGGCAAGCCGATCGGCGAACAGCAGCTCGTGCAGCAGATGCTCGCGGACTCGGCGATCGAGATCAACGCGGCGCGGCTGCTCGTTCTTCACGCCGCGTCGGATATCGATCGCGGGCTCGATGCGCGCGAGCGCATCTCGATGGTGAAGGTCTATGCGGCCGAGATGCTCGGGCGCGTTGCCGACCGCGCCGTGCAGGTTTACGGCGGCTTGGGGTACTGCAAGGACCTTCCGATCGAGCGCTTCTATCGCGACGCGCGCATCTTCCGCATCTTCGACGGCACCTCGGAAATTCATCGCACGGTGATCGCGCGCTCGATGCTGAAACACGGCGCCGCGCGCTTCGCCGACATTATTTGAGTTGGGAACGACCGCATGAGCATCAACAAGTTCGTGTCGGCCGAGGCTGCAGTTTCGCTCGTTGCCGACGGCGACACCGTCGCGTTGATCGGCGGCGGCGGGGGCTTATGCGAGGCGAGTTGCCTGCATGAGGCGATCGAGCGGCGCTTCCTTAGCACCGGCCACCCGCGCAATCTCACCGTGATCCACTCGCTCGGCATCGGAGACCGCAAGTCGCGCGGCATGAACCGCTTCGCGCATGAAGGCATGGTGAAGCGCGTCATCGGCGGCCACTGGGTCTGGTCGCCGCGCATGCAGGAGCTCGCCAGGACCGACAAGATCGAGGCCTACGTGTTTCCCGGCGGCGTCGCGATGCAGCTCTTCCGCGAGATCGGCGCCGGACGGCCCGGCCTGTTCACCCATGTGGGCCTCGGCACCTTCGTTGATCCGCGCGTCGAGGGCGGCCGCATGAACAAGGCCGCAAAGGACGACCTGATCGAGGTCGCCACCATCGATGGGCAGGAGTTGCTGCGCTACAAATCGTTTCCCGTGAACGTCGCGATGATCCGCGGCTCGTTCGCGGATGCGCACGGCAACATCAGCCTCGACCAGGAGCCTGCCAACGTCGACATCTATGCGGCGGCGCTCGCCGCGCACAATTCCGGCGGCAAGGTGATCGCGCAGGTGCGCACCGCGGTCGAGGTCGGCGCGCTGCCGGCGCGCTCGGTGCGCGTGCCAGGCGCCATCGTGGACGCGGTGGTGGTCGATCCCTTACAGTCGATGGGTTACGACGTGGTCTACGACCCGACCATGTCGGGCGAGATCAAGGGCCCGCCCAGGCCCGCCGAGCCGCAGCCGTTCACGGTGCGCCAGTTGATCGCGCGCCGCGCCGCGGACGAACTCGTCGACGGCGCGGTGCTCAATTACGGCTTCGGCATTCCCGACGGCGTCGCCAAGCTGATCGCCGAGCGCGGGCATCTTGACCGCTATTACCAGACCATCGAGCACGGCACCTATGGCGGCGAGTTGCTCGAAGGCACGCTGTTCGGCTATGCGCGCAACGCGAGCGCGATGATCGACGGGCCCTCGCAGTTCGATTTCTATTCCGGCGGCGGGCTCGACCTCGCGTTTCTCGGCTTCGGCGAGATCGACCGGCACGGCCACGTGAACGTCTCCAAGCTCGGCGGCGTCACGGTCGGCCCCGGCGGCTTCATCGACATTGCGCAGAACGCCAAGAAGGTCGTGTTCTGCGGAACGTTCGACGCCAAGGGCACGCAGCTTGAGATCGGCTCCGGCAAACTGCGCATTTCGCGTCACGGCGAGGTGCTGAAGCTGGTGAACGATGTGGAGCAGATCACCTATTCGGGCCGCGAGGCGCTGCGGCGCGTGCAGGACGTCGTGTATGTCACCGAGCGCGCCGTGTTCCGCCTGACCGAAAAGGGCCTCACGCTCATTGAAGTCGCGCCCGGCATCGACGTGCGCCGCGACGTGCTGGAGCGCATGCAGTTCGCACCGCTGGTCGAACGCGATCCGGCACTGATGAACGCCGCCCACTTCAACGCGTAACGGAGAACGACATGGCGCAGGTGCGCATCGCGGTGATCGGAGCCGGCCTCATCGGCCGCACGCATATCGGCGTGCTCCGTTCCGGCAATCCCGGCTACACGCTGGCGGCGGTCGCCGATCCCGCGCCCGCCGCCGCGAAGGAAGCGCAACAACTCGGCTATCCGATCTACGCGGAGATCGGCGAGATGCTCGATCGCGTCAAGCCCGAGGGCGTCATCGTCGCGGTGCCGAACCAGATGCACGTGAAGGTCGGCCTCACCTGCATTGCGCGCAAGATCCCGATCGTGGTGGAAAAGCCCGTGGCCGACTCGGTCGCCGAGGCGCTCGAACTTGTCGAGGCTGGCGAGAAGGCCGGCGTGCCCATCCTGGTGGGACATCATCGCCGCCACAACCCGATCATGCGCAAGGCCGCCGAGATCATCGCAAACGGGGGGATCGGCCGGGTGGTCGCGGCGAACGGACTCTGGCTCAGCCACAAGCCGAAGGACTATTTCAACATCGCGTGGCGGCGCGAGGCCGGCGGCGGGCCGGTGCTGATCAACGCCATCCACGATATCGATTGCCTGCGCATGCTGTGCGGCGATGTCGAAAGCGTCAGCGCCGCCACCTCGAACGAAGCGCGCAAATTCGCCGTGGAGGACACGGCCGCCGCGGTGCTGCACTTCAAGAGCGGCGCGCTCGGGACATTGCTCGTCTCGGACGCCGTCTCGGCGTGCTGGACATGGGAGATGGGTTCGCGCGAGAACGCGGATCGCCCGAACGATACCGAGAACTGCTACATCGTTGCCGGTACGAAAGGCTCGCTCACCGTGCCCTATCTGCAGCACCGCTGGCACGAGCCGGGACAGGAGAGCTGGGACGTCCCGCTGATGCAATTGCGGGTTCCGGTGCGCCCCGCCGACGCCTATCATGAGCAGATGCGCAATTTCGCCAACGTCATTCGCGGCACCGAACAGCCCGTGCTGTCGGGACGCGACGGCACGATCACGCTCGCGACCACGCTTGCCATCACGCGATCCGCGCAGACCGGCGCGCAGGTGCGCGTCGCCGACATGATGAATCCGGCATCGGGGACGGCATCATGAGCAGCACGACGCGCGCCGCCTGCGTCATCGGCTGGCCGGCGAAGCAATCGCGCTCGCCCAAGCTGCACGGTTACTGGATCAAGCGCTACAACATCGACGGCGACTATCGCGTCGAGGAAATGCCGCCCGAGGCATTTCCAGGGTTCATCTCAAATCTTGGCCAGAACGGCTATGTCGGCGCGAATATCACGATGCCGCACAAGGATATGGCCCTCGCAATGTCCGAACCGGACGACCGCGCGCGCGCCGTCGGCGCCGCGAACACGCTCTGGCTCGACAACGGGCGGCTGCGCTCCACCAACACCGATGTCGAAGGCTTCGTCGGCTCGCTCGATAGCGCCGCGCCCGGCTGGGATCGGCGCAGCGACAGCGCGGTCGTGCTCGGCGCGGGCGGCGCTGCGCGCGCGGTCGTCTATGGGCTGATCGAACGCGGCGTGAAAACGATCCACGTCGTCAACCGGACGTTCGGCAAGGCCGAGCTCTTGCGCGAGCGCTTCGGGGCGAGCGTCCGGCCGGCGCACGTGGAGGACATTCCGCGTCTGCTCGACGGCGCGAAGCTGCTCGTCAATGCGACCGCGCTCGGCATGAAAGGCCAGCCGGACCACGCGATCGATCTCAGCCCGATGGCCGACGACGCGCTCGTGTCCGACATCGTCTACGTGCCGCTCAAGACCGGCCTGCAGACGGCCGCCGAGCGGCGCGGACTGAAGACCGCCAACGGTCTCGACATGCTGCTGCATCAGGCGGTGCGTGGCTTTAACTTGTGGTTCGGCATCAAGCCGGAGGTCACGCGCGAGCTGTTCGACCTCCTCGCCGCCGACATCGTGAAGACCTGAGCCGGCGCGCATACTCATGACATTGCTGGTGACCGGCGCGACGGGCCACGTGGGCGGCGAGATCGTGCGGCAGGCCGCGCAGCGCGGCAGGCCGGTCATCGCGACCTATCGGGGCGAATTGCGCGCGGAGGCGAATTCATCCGTCACGTGGGTGCGCTGCGATCTCGCCGACGCGGACGCCGTGCGCCGTCTCGCTGCGGAACATCGCATCGACGCCTGCATTCATGCCGCGGCCGTCTCGAACGAGGCCTATGCCAAGCCCGACCCCGCAGGCGCCATCGCGACCAACATCGGCGCAACCGCGAACCTGCTCGAAGCCGCGCGGCTCGCCGCGTGGCGCCGCTTCGTGCTGGTCGGCACCGGGTCGGTGTTTCGGCTCGTCCGCGATGCCACGCAACCGATCCTGGAGGATCACGCGCCCGCCGCCGCCAATGTCTATGGCTCGACCAAGCTCGGCGCCGAAATACTGACGCGCATGTATCGCGGCGAATACGGGCTCTCGGCTTCGACGGTGCGGATTTCCTGGGTATATGGGCCGCCGGTCGTCAGCGACCAGCCGATGCGCGGGCCGATCCCGTCCTATCTGCTGCGCGCGATGCGCGGCGAAGCGATCCGCGAGGGCGGCGCGGACTTTACCGCGAGCTTCACCTACGTCGCCGATGCCGCCGAGGGGCTGCTCGCTGCCGCCAGCGCGCCGGAGTTGCGCCATCCGGTTTATCATCTCGGCCACGGCGTCAACTTCACCGCCGGTGAGGCCGCCGCCGCGGTGCGCAGCGCCGTGCCCGGCGCCGCAATCGAGCTCTCATCCGGCACCGAGCCGTGGACGCGCTACACCAGCATGCGCGGTCCGCTCGCGGGCGACCGGCTGCGCGCCGACACCGGCTATACGCCGCGCCACACGCTCGAAACAGGCGTGCGCGCCTACGCGGACTGGATGCGCGCGCATCCGCAAGCGTGGCGCAAACTCGGCGGCCAAGGCGTGTTCTCGCGTACGTAGCATTGGGACTTCACCGACGGAGCTTGCCGCGCAGTTTTTTCGTCGCCGCCTTATCCACGGCGAAACCGGGCCCCTTCTTGAGCGCGACGCCGTAATTCTTTCGCACGTACGCAGCCGTGAGTTTTTCCTCCACCACGTCGGCGCGCACGAGCTCCGGATCGCGCTCGAACGGCTCGCCGTAGCCGCCGCCGCCAGCCAGAATGGCGCGGAAGCGGTCGCCTTTGAGCATCGGCTCGGTTTCCATCAGCAACGCGGGGAGCAGCCGGTCCTTGCCCTCGTGCGTCAGATAATTGAGCGACGGCGTGCCCGGCTTGCCGCCGGACAACCCATGCGGCGGGAATCTGCGCTTGTCGGAGCGCACGTTGAGCACCGCATCGTCGGCCAGCATCTCGAATTCGCGCACGATCGAGACGCCGCCGCGAAACTTGCCGGCGCCGCCGGTGTCGGGAACGAAGCCGTACTGGACGATGCGCAACGGATAGCCGGTCTCGATCATCTCGACCGGCACGTTCGACTGGTTGGCGCCCATGTGGGGCACGCCCTCCTGCCCGTCATGCGCCTGCGCGGCGCCCCACGTCCCCATGAAGGTCTCGCAGAACACATAGGGCTTGCCGTCGGCATAGCCGGCAATCGTCGGCAGCGTCGAACCACCCATGCTGTCGGCCGTCACCTTGTGCGGCACCGCCTGCGCCAGCGCGCCGAACAGGCAATCGATCATGCGATAGCCGGTGATGCCGCGCGCGCCGCAGGGAAACGGCATCGTGGGGTTCATCACCGTGCCTTCGGGTGCCACCAACGCGATGGCACGGGTGTAGCCGAAGCAGTTCGGCACATCGGCCGACATGATCGAGCGCATCGCCGTGTAGGCGCAGGCTTTGGTGAACGGCAGCGGCGAATTGATGCCGCCCTTCACCTGCGCGGCCGATCCGGTCCAGTCGACCGTCACGCCGTCGCCGGCGACGATCACTTTCACCTTCAGCTCGATGGGAACCGGCTTCTTGCCGAGCCCGTCGATATAGTCGGTGAATTCATAGGTGCCGTCCGGGATGTCGCGAATCTCCGCACGCGCCAGCCGCTCGGCGTAGTCTTGCAGGTGAACGAAATAGGCGGTCATCGTTTCGCGCCCATAGCGGCGGAACAGATCGGTCATGTTGCGTTCGCAGGCCGTGCAGGACGCCATCTGCGCCTGCAGGTCGCCCATCACCAGGTCAGGCAGCCGCACATTGAGCGCGACCATCTGCCAGATCGGGTCGACCGGCTTGCCGCGATCCATGAATTTGAGGATCGGGATGCGGATGCCTTCCTGGTAGATCTCGGTTGCGCCAAGTGCGTTCGAACCCGGCACGATGCCGCCGACATCGGAGTGGTGCGCAATCGTCGTCGCCCATGCGACGAGATGATCCTCATAGAAGATCGGCTTGATGATGTAGATGTCCGGAAGGTGCTGGCCCGCCGCGACATACGGGTCGTTGAAAATGAACACGTCATCCGGGAAGATATTGCCCGCCTGCGTCGTGATCAGGCAGCGCATCGCGTCGTAGAAGCTGCCGAGATGCATCGCGGTCGTGAGACCCTGCGCGAGGGTCTGCCCTTCCGCATCACAAACGGCAGTCGAGAAATCCATCGAGTCGCGCACGATCCCCGAATAGGCGGTCTTCATCAGCACGAGCGCCATTTCGTCGGCGATGGTGTCGAGGCCGTTCTTCAGGACTTCGAGCAGAAAGGGATCAACGTCGTTTCTGGACATGGATGGCTCCTAGGCCGCGCCGACTTCGATGACGATATTGCCGGCAGCGTCGAGCCGCGCCGCGCAATTCGGCGGCACCACCGTGGTGCCCTCGTATTCCTCGACGATCAGCGGCCCGGCCCGCAGCGTGCCGTTGAGCACGCCGCGCGACAGCACGGGCGTATCGTGTTCGCCGTGCACCGGGCCGAAGTAGACCGAGCGGCGGCTTTCCGTTTGCTGAGGCACGTTGGTGCGCACGCTCGTCTGCACGCCCTCGGGCGTGACCGAGCCGGTGGCGCGCAGCGTGACCGTCTCCATCGCGTAGGTGCCGCGGAACGCGTGCCCGTAAGTGCGCTCGTGCTCCAGCTCGAACAGCCGCTCGAGTTCTCCGAGCGCGGCGGTGTCGAGCTTGCGGTTCGGCGCCGCCACCGTCAGCTCGAACGCTTGGCCGGTGTAGCGCAGATCGGCGGCGCGCGTGAACGTCACGTCCGCTCTGGGATAGCCGAGTTGCCGGGCGATCTGATCCTCCAGCGCGCCGAAGATCTGCTCGGCCCGGTCAAGGTCCATCTCGCGCGTGCGCGAGAGCATCGCCTGTGCGAGCGTCAACTCGACGTTGGCGGTGAGCAGGCCGATGGCGCTGAACACCCCCGCGGCGGGCGGAACGATCACC
Organism: Hyphomicrobiales bacterium; assembly: GCA_034669145.1. Taxonomy (GTDB): domain Bacteria; phylum Pseudomonadota; class Alphaproteobacteria; order Rhizobiales; family Xanthobacteraceae; genus PALSA-894. Next base: position 18,308 of record JAXDNY010000100.1, on the reverse strand, counting down.
AGCGGGATCTGCAGCGAGCGCGCCAGCTCGACGCCATGCACGCCGCCATTGCCGCCGAACGCATAGAGAGAGAAATCCCGCGGATCGCGGCCGCGATAGGTCGTCACGCCCTTGATGGCGCGCATCATGTTGGCGTTGGCCACCAGATGAATGCCGTAGGCGGTCTCGATCAGCGAACGGCCGATCGGCTCCGCGATGTGTTTCATGATCGCCGAACGCGAGCGCCCGGCGTCGATCGGCACCGTTCCGCCGCACAGCGCCTCGCGATTGAGGAAGCCGAGCACGACGTTGGCGTCCGTCACGGTCGGATCGTTGCCGCCGGCCGCATAGCACGCGGGTCCCGGAACGGCGCCCGCGCTCTGCGGTCCGACCTTGATCGACATCGCCTTGTCGAGCCGCACGATGCTGCCGCCGCCCGCGCCGACTTCCGCGATGTCGATCACCGGAAGCTTGAGCGCATAGCCGCCGCCCTTCATCAGCGGGCTCGAGGCCGAGATGCCGCCGCCGACTTCGTATTCGTCGGACATCAGCAGTTTCCCGTTCTCGATGATCGAGCACTTGGCGGTGGTGCCACCCATGTCGAAGCTGATCATGTTGCCGTAGCCGGCGGCCGTGCCGAGCTTGCCCGCCCCGATCACGCCCGCGGCCGGCCCGCATTCGACAATCTGCGCGGGCCGGTCGAGCACCGCATCGGCGCCGAGGATTCCGCCCGAGGACTGCATCACCTTCAGCCGGCCCTTGAGGCCACCCTTGCCGAGCTGCTCCATCAGCGAGCGCAGATACACCTCCACCGGCGGGCCGATGTAGGCGTTGATCACCGTCGTGCTGGTGCGTTCATACTCGCGCATCTGCGGCAGCACGTCGATCGACAGCGAGATGAAGCAATCGGGCATGGCCTTGCGCAGCATGTCGCCGATGCGCCGCTCGTGGTCGGGGTTCGCGTAGGAATGCAGCAGGCACACCGCGACGGCCTTGACCTTCTCGGCTTTCAGCCGCGCGATGGCGCGTGTCACGCTCGCCAGATTGAGCGGCGTGACGACCTCGCCGCGCGGGCCGACGCGCTCGAGCACTTCGAGACGGAGCCGCCGCGGCACCAGCGGCCGCGGCTTGACGTAAAGCGGCTCGTACAGGCGCGGCACGCGGATGCGGCGCAGTTCCAGCACATCGCGGAAGCCGCGCGTCGTGATCAGGCCGGTCTTGGCGCCCTTGTGTTCGACAATGGTGTTGGTCGCGATCGTGCAGCCATGCAGCACTTCGCCGATGCGGCTCTTGTCGAGCTTGAGTTCGGCCATCAACTCGTCGATGCCGCAGATCACCGCGTCTGCATAGTTGCCCGGCGTCGACGGGACCTTGCGCGTCGCCACCAGCCCGTCGCGGGCAATGAATGCCAGATCGGTGAACGTACCGCCGATGTCGGCCGCGACCCGCAGGTCGCTATTCAAGGTGGAAGGGCGAGCGGGCGAACGACGAGTCATGCGAGGTCCTCGCGCGCTTGCCTCAGCATACGCCACACATACGGTGCGAATGAACGCTCGATCTCGGCATGGTACGTATGCTCCTCGGTTCGCCAAAGAACGATCTCGGCTTTTTCAAACAATGTGCGCGTGCACATGCCGGCCGGAAACGCAGCGTGCGCGAGGTCGAGCGCGCAACCGTGATTGATGAGCGTGGCGGCGTGCGCGCCTTTGACCGCAATGGCGGCGCCACGATGGCTGACATCGACGAGCGCGTGCGGCGCGCCTGCGAGCGCTCCTGCGAACTGTTGCACGATCGCCGCCGCATCCTCCGGTGCAGCGAGCAGCAGCCACTCGTCGGGCCCGAGCCATAGTGCCGCACGGCTTGCCGAAACCGCGGCGCGACAGGCCTCAGTCGGCAGCGCGACGCCCAAGGCCTGTCCCGCCGCCGCGACCGAGCCGGGGCGGCAGCGCAGGACGAATCTCGCGCGCGGCGGCAGAAGAGACAGCTCAACGCCTGAGCCGGGGCGCACGCCACCGGCAAGACGATCGAGCGGACCCTGCCGCATGGCTGAAACATCAAGCATGCAGGCGCGCTCCCGAGGGATCGTAGAATTGCGGTTGCGCGACCGTCACGGCGATCGTCCGATCGGGCGTCGGAACGTGCAGTGTCTCGCCGATGCGGCTGCGCCCGGCCTTGACCATGCCGAGCGCGACCGAGCGCTCCAGCGCAGGGCTCCAGTAGGACGACGTCACGTGTCCGATGATGTCCATCGGGACGGGCTGGCGCGGATCGGCGACAAGCTGGGCGCCCTCCTCCAGCACGATGTTGGAATTCACCGTCAGCAGGCCGACGAGCTGCCGCCGATCGGGAGCCGACATCGCGGGCCGCGCCAGCGAACGCTTGCCGACGAAATCCATCTTCGTCTTGCCGACCGCCCAGCCGAGACCGATATCGTCCGGCGTCGCGGTGCCGTCGGTTTCCTGGCCGATGATGATGTAGCCCTTCTCGGCGCGCAGCACGTGCATCGCCTCGGTGCCGTAGGGCGTGATGCCGCAAGCCCTGCCCGCCGCGTAGACCGCTTCCCATACCGCGCGTCCGTAGTCGGCCGGTACATTGATCTCGTAGCCGAGTTCGCCCGTGAAGCTCACGCGGAACAGCCGCATCGGCACGCCGCAGATGCGGCCTTCGGCCATCGACATGTGCGGCATCGCCTGCGGCGAAACATCGACCGACACCAGCGGTTCGATCACCTGGCGTGCATGTGGGCCCTGCACCGCGACGACGGCCCATTGCTCGGTCGTCGATGTGAGCCAGACGTCGAGATCGGGCCATTCGGTCTGGAGATAGTCCTCCATCATGTGCAGCACGCGCGAAACGCCGCCGGTCGTGGTTGTCACGTGAAACCGGTCGGCGGCGAGGCGCGCCACCACGCCGTCGTCGAGCACGAAGCCATCCTCGCGCAACATCACGCCGTAGCGCAGACGCCCGGCCGCGAGGCGGTCCCATGCGTTGATGTACATGCGATTGAGAAATTCCGCCGCGTGGCGGCCGACGACCTCGATCTTGCCGAGCGTCGAGGCATCGAACAGGCCGACCGAATTGCGCACCGCCAGGCATTCGCGTTTCACGGCGTTCGCCATGTCCTCGCCGCCGCGCGGGAAATAGCGCGCGCGCTTCCACGACCCGACGTCTTCGAAAACGGCGCCGTGCGTTTCCGCCCAGTCATGGATCGGCGTACAGCGCACCGGATCGAACAGGTCGCGGCGCGCGCCGCCCGCCAACGTGCCGAACGTGACCGGCGTGTACGGCATGCGGAAGGTCGTCAGCCCGATCTGCGGGATCGGCGCGCCGGTGACGTGTGACAAGATGCCGAGCGCATTCATGTTCGAGGTCTTGCCCTGATCGGTCGCCATGCCGGCGGTGGTATAGCGCTTGACGTGCTCGACAGAGCGGAAACCCTCCTGCACCGCGAGCGCCAAGTCCTTGGCGGTCACGTCATTCTGGAAATCGACGAAGGCCCGCTGCTGCGTGCGGCGGTCCGCCGGGCTTGAGTCGGACCTGCCGCTTTGAGCGGGCTCGATCGCCGACACCGTGAAGGCACGCGACGCCGCCTTGCGGCACCCGGCCGCGAGCGCGGCCGCTTCGCCCTGCGCGGTGCCGTCGGACAGCGCCGCATGGAGACCATGAATTCCGCGGCATGCGCCGGCCGATCGCTCCCGCTCGGCCGATGCCGCCGGAAGGTAGCTTTGCTGCTCATCGTCCCAGCGCAGTCTGCCGCGCGACTGCGAGAACACATGCACACTCGGCGTCATGCCGGCGGACATCAGCACGAGATCGCAGCCAACTGTTTCGGACGCGCCGGCCGAACCGTCAGGCGCGCGTTGCGACAGGTCGACGCCCGAAACACGCCGCCTCCCCCGTGTGCCAACCGCAGCGGTGGCGGCGCGGATCGGCAATCCTGCGGCAACGGCCGCGGCGTGCAGCGGACCGCCGGGAAGCGCACGCGCGTCCGCGATGGCCGCAATCTTCACGCCGCGCGCCGCAAGGTCCAGCGCGGCCCGATAGGCGCCATCGTGCGTGGTAACGACCACCGCTCGCGTGCCCGGGCTCGCCGCGTAACGCACCGCGTAGGTGCGCGCCGCGTCCGCCAGCATGATCCCCGGCCGGTCATTGCCGGGAAACACCAGCGGCCGCTCGATCGCGCCCGCGGCGATCACCACTTCGCGGGCGCGCACCTGCCACAGCCGCTCGCGCGGAGTGTTTTGCGGATCGGCCAGATGATCGGTGAGACGCTCGGCAAGGCCGATCATATTATGCGGAAAGTATCCGAACGCGGTGGTGCGCGGCAGCAGCGTGACGTTGTCGCGATGCGACAGCGCCGCGAGCGTTTCGGCGAGCCAGGCCTGCGCAGGCTTGCGGTCGATCGTCGCGTCGCTCGCGGCGAGCAGTGACCCGCCAAGCTCGGCCTGTTCGTCGCACAGCATCACCTGTGCGCCCGACGCGGCGGCGGCGACCGCCGCCGCGAGCCCGGCCGGGCCGGCGCCGATGACCAACACATCGCAATGCGCATAGCGGCGCGTGTAGCGGTCCGGGTCCGGCAGCCTCGGCGCACGCCCCAGCCCCGCCATCGCGCGGATGCGCGGCTCATACAGGCGCTTCCACGCTCCACGCGGCCACATGAAGGTCTTGTAGTAGAAGCCCGCGGGGATCAGCGGCGCGACGAAATCGTTTACCGCGAAAACATCGAACGTGAGCGAGGGCCAGCGGTTCTGGCTTTCCGCCACAAGCCCGTCATAGAGCTCGATCTGTGTGGCGCGCATATTCGGCGCGGAACGCGCGCCGTCGCGCACGAGGTTGACCAGCGCATTGGGTTCGTCGGCGCCGGCCGCAACGATGCCGCGCGGCCGGTGATACTTGAAGGACCGCCCGACAAGGTGCACGCCGTTCGCGATCAGCGCGGAGGCCAGCGTGTCGCCCGCGACGCCCTTGTACGCGCGACCGTCGAAGCGGAAGCGCAGCGGCTTGCCGCGATCGATGCGGCCGCCGCCGGGAAGCCGGAACGAGCTCATCGGCGCGCCCCGTTCGCGAGCGCGCCGAGATCGGGCTTCGGATCGCCGACCTTGTAGGTCGCGAGGAAAAAGTCGCTGACCGTATCGCGCACCGCATTGAAGAAGCGGCCGCAGCCATGCACGTGGCGCCAGCGCTCGGTATGCAGGCCCTTCGGGTTGGTGCGATTGTAGAGATAGTCCGCCCACTCGGCGTCGGTGAGCGCAAAGGGATCGGCCGGACGCGCGATATGCGCTTCGCCGCCATGGCGGAATTCGATTTCCGGGCGGTCGCCGCAATAGGGGCATCGGATGATCAGCATGCGCCCCTCAATGCGCCACGGCGGCGGCGGCCGCTTCGTCGATCATCACGCCGTCACGGAAGCGCTCCAGCGAAAACGGCGCGTTGATCCGGTGCGGGCGGTCGTTCGCGATTGTTGCGGCGAACACATGACCGGAGCCCGGCGTCGCCTTGAAGCCGCCGGTGCCCCAGCCGCAATTCACGTAAAGGCCCGCCACCGGCGTCTTGCCGATGATCGGCGAACGGTCGGGCGTGACATCGACGATGCCGCCCCAGTTGCGCAACATGCGCATGCGCCGGAACATCGGGAACAGTTCGCAGATCGCCTCGATGGTGTGCGTCGTGACGTGCAGCGCGCCGCGTTGGCTGTAGGACGTGTAGGCGTCCGTGCCCGCGCCGATGACAAGCTCGCCCTTGTCGGACTGGCTGATGTAGGCGTGGATCGTGTTCGACATCACCACGCAGGGAAACACCGGCTTCACCGGCTCGGACACCAGCGCCTGCAGCGGGAAGCTCTCCAGCGGCATGCGCACGCCGGCCATGCCCATAATCAGGCTGGTATGGCCCGCGGCGACAACACCGACTTTTCGCGTGCGGATTTCGCCGCGCGTGGTCTCCACCGCCGCGACCGCGCCCGAGGCATCGCGGCGGATCGCCGTCACCTCGCAATTCTGGATGATGTCGACGCCGAGAAAATCCGCAGCCCGCGCGTAGCCCCACGCCACCGCATCATGACGCGCGACCCCGCCGCGCCGCTGCAGCGCGCCGCCGAGCACCGGGTAGCGCATGTCGGGCGAGATATTGAGCGGCGGGCAGAACGCCTTGCACTCGTCCGGCGTCAACCATTCGTTGTCGACGCCGTTGAGGCGATTGGCGTGAACGTGGCGCTTGAACACCCGGATGTCGTGCACGTTGTGCGCCAGCATCACCACGCCGCGCGGCGAAAACATCACATTGTAATTGAGCTCCTGCGACAGCCCTTCCCACAGCTTGAGCGCATGGTCGTAGATCGCGGCGCTCTCGTCCCACAGATAGTTCGAGCGGATGATGGTGGTGTTGCGCCCGGTGTTGCCGCCGCCGAGCCAGCCCTTCTCCAGCACCGCCACGTTGGCGATGCCGTGCTGCTTGGCGAGATAATACGCGGTCGCAAGCCCGTGCCCGCCCGCGCCGACGATCACGACGTCATAGGCGGCCTTCGGCAGGGGATCGCGCCATTGCGCGGGCCAGTGCGCGTGGCCGGACGCCGCCTGCCGCAGAAGGTTGAACAGCGAGTACTTCATCTCAATGCTTCAGCAGCAGGCGCGGGAGCCACGTCGAGAGCGCCGGGATGAACATCAGCAGCAGCAGGCACAGCACGAACACCGGGTAGAACAGCAGCGTCGCCTTCACGACCGGCTCCATGCGCAGCCGCGTGATGGCGCAGACGGCGAAAATTCCGAGCCCTATCGGCGGGTGAACGATCCCGAGCAGGATCGCGAAGGTGAGGACGACGCCGAAGTGAACCGGATCGACCCCGTACGTCACCACCAGCGGCCCGAACAGCGGCACCGCGATCAGCATCACGGGGATCGCCTCGAGGAAGATCCCCATCACCAAGAGCGCCAGCACGACGAGCGCGAGCACGACGTACCGGCTGTCGGTGAACGAGACCATCCAGTTCGCCATCAGCTCGGCGGCGCGCTCGGATGTCATGACAAATCCCATGACGGTGCCGAGCGCGGTGAGGAACATGATCAGCGCGGTCGCGCGCGCGGACTCCTCGAAGGACGCAACAAGCCGCTCCCAGGTGACCTCGCGATGGATCGCTCCAAGGAACAAGGTGTAGAGAACCGCCAGCACGCTGGCCTCGGTCGGCGTCACCAGCCCGGTGGTCATGCTGCGCAGGATGATGATCGGCGTCAGCAGGGCCGGAAACCCTTGCAAGAACGTCGTCTTGAGCCGCTCCCACGACGGCGCGACCGGCGGCGGCGCCGGCTCGATCTTGAACCGCACCAGCAGCGTGTTGTTCGCCATCAGGAGAACGCCGAGCATGATGCCCGGAATAACGCCGGCGATGAACAGGTCCGCGATCGAGACATTCATCTGCACCGCATAGATGATGAACATGATCGAGGGCGGGATCAGCGGGTCCATCAGCGATGCGGCGACCACCAGTGCGGCCGCGAATTCCGGCCGATAACCGGCCCTCTGCATCGCATGCACCGTGATGATGCCGAGCCCCGCGATGGTGGCGAGCGCCGAGCCCGAGATGCCGCCGAACACCATGGCGGCGAGCACCGCGACCTGCGCGAGGCCGCCCGAGAAATAGCCGACGACCACTTCGAGGAAATTGAAGATGCGCCGCGTCATGCCGAACTGGTTCATCATGTTGCCGGCGAGCACGAAGAACGGGATCGCCAGCAGCGGTACGGAGCGCACGTCGGTCGCCATGTAGCGCACCAGCGTGTTGAACGGCATGTCGAGCATCGCCAGCCCGACGATCGCCGACAGCCCCATCGCGGCGCACACCGGAACGCGCAACGGCATCAGGGCGAGAAGGACGACGATCATCAGGGCCGTCGCCATCCGCTACTCCACCGCAGCCGGCAGCGGGCGCGGATGCGGCAGCGGGCGCCGCGTGAGCACCCAATAAAGATAGATCAGCTCGGTGATCAGGATATCGATGGCGCCGATCAGGATCGGCAGCACGAACAGCGACTCCGGCCAGATCAGCACGCTGGTGGTGAACATCCCGAGGAAGCGATAGGTCTCGACCGCGAACCAGGCGACCATTCCGTGAAAGAAGATCGTCACGAGCCGTGCGAAAATATCGACCGCGTGCTGCCAGGCTTGCGGCATCAGCTTCACGGCGAAATCGACGCGGATGTACTCCTCGTTCTTGGCGATCAGCGCGTAGGCAAAGAAATAGATCCACATCGCGCTGAGGATCGAGACTTCCTGCACCCAGCTAAAGCTCACCGAAAAGAAGCCGCGCCCGGCGATCTCCAGCCCGTTGATCGCCACCATGAGGGCAAACATCGCGCAGGAAACCACGATGACGATACGGCGGCTGAGATCGAGATAGACACGTAAGGTCGCGTCCAGCGCGCCCTGCGTGCCACCCCGACCCGTCGCGTTCATGGAGGCGCTGTCCCGTTCGCCGTGCGATCAGAAGCCGGACATCTGCGACACGCGCGCCGGAAGCCCCTTCGGGATGGTGCCGTCTCCCTCCAGCGTCTCGATGATCTTCGGCGACATGCTGCGCCACGGCGTGAGATCCGGTTCATAGACCGTCACGCCGTATTCCTTCTCGGCGCGCTGCCGCTTCTCGGTAAAGCCGCGCTCGGATTCCTTGCGGAAGGTCTCGCCCGCTTCCTTGGCGGCCCGACGCAGGATGCCGCGCTGCGCCTCGGTGAGCGACTGCCACTTCCGCGCATTCACCAGGATGTTGAGGATCTGGAAGTATTCATCGGTGCGGGTCCAGTGCTTGGCGACCTCGACGTTCTTCTGGTCGACCGCGATCCCGATCGTTTCCGGTCCGCCTTCGATGAGGCCTTGCTTGAACGCCAGATACATTTCGGGCCGCGGCACCACGCGCGTTTCCGCGCCGAAGCCCTGCCAGGTCGCGATCGCGGTGCGGGACTCCCATAGCCGCAGCTTGAGCCCTTTCAGATCGTCCGGGCTCTTGATCGGCCGCGTCGAGACGACGCCGCGCGGGTCCATCTGCCACCAGGTCCAATCCTCGTCGATCATGAGCGCGCCGAGCGTGCGCAGCTTGTCGAGCGCCGGCTTGAAGATCTCGCTCTTGAAGAACGCCTGCTGGTGCGCATGCGACTTGAACAGGAACGGCGCCGAGATCACCTTCGATTCATCGATCAACGTCGTCAGGAATTCCGGGAACAGCAGATGCATGTCCTGCGTGCCCGTAATGACGTTGCGGATCTGCTCGGGAATCGGGCCAAGCTGCCCGGCGTGGAACACCTCGATCTTTATCGCCCCGTTAGAGAGCCGCGCGGCCGCCGCGGCGAACGCATCCGCGCCCACGCCCGAATGGGTTGTTTGCGCGTCCACGTGGCCGATGCGCAGCGTGACCTGCGGCGCGGCCCGCTGCGCGGCCGCCCCGCCGGCCAGCGAGACGGCAAACGCCGCGATCGCCATCATTCTTCCGAGCTTCATCATGATGCTCTCCCTTGTGTTTCCGCCGAAGCGGCCGTCTCCCGTCATCCAGTGCTAGCGTTTGCGCAAAACCTGTCCGGCACGCGCGCCGGTGAGAGCGCCGTCCGTCAACGTCGCCACGCCATTCACCATGACATGGCGCATGCCGTGGGCCAGCTGATTTGGCTCGAACATCGTCCCGCGCTCGCCGAATTGGTCCTCGGCAAACACCGCGATGTCGGCGCGCGCGCCGACCCTGATCGCGCCGCGATCCGATAGCCCGAGGATTTTCGCCGGCATCCCGGTGAGGCGATGCACCGCCTCTTCGGGCTTGAGCAGCCGCCACTCGCGCACCAGCGCACGCCAGAACCACGCCGCCCAGGTGTAGGCGCCGTGAAACATCTTGTCGGCGAGCGGACCGTCGGTCGCGAGCGTGGTGGCGTCCGAGCCCGGCATGCAGAGCGGATGCGAGAACGCGACCTTCTGCATCTCCTCGTCGTATACGGTGAGCAGCACCATCGGCCGCTGCAGCGTCTCGGCCTCGTCGGCCAGAATATCCAGCGCGCAGTCGTGCGGGTCGCGGTCCTGACGCCGCCCGATCTCGGCCAGGCTGAGCCGCGAAACATCGGCGCGGCCCGGAAGGTCGAGCAATATGACGTTATCCCAGTTGCCGACGCTGCCGATCAGGCTCGGATAGGCCTTGATGCGGGCGCGGCTCTCCTGGCCGTCGAGATGGCGGCGCACACCTTCCGCGCCCTCGGTCAGCGCCCAGGGCGGCAGCAGCGTGCTCAGCATCGTGGTGCCGTACAGCCGCGTGTGCATGTCGAACGCAATGTCCTGCCCGCGCGCGCGTGCCTCGTCGACCACCTCGACGCAGCGCAGGCTGCCTTTGTGATCGCAGCGCGGAATGAGGTGGCTGACCTGAAGCTGCACCTCGGCGTTGCGCGCGATGCGGATCACCTCTTCGACCGCTTGCGCCGCATGATCCGCGCGGTCGCGCGTATGCGTCGCGAAAAATTTTCCGGCGCGTCCGGTCTCGCGCGCGAGCGCGGTCAGTTCTTCCTCGGATGAACCCGCTTCGCTTGGATATTCCAGCCCGATCGAATACCCGGCGGCGCCTTCGGACAATCCGTCGCGCAACAGATCGCGCATGCGCGCGATCTCGCTTCCGTTCGCGGCGCGCTCGGTGAGGCCGAGCGTCGCGAGCCGAAGCTGCCCGTTCGGCATCAGCGTCGTCACATTGATGGCGGGCCGCGCGGCTTGCAGTTTTTCGAGATAGCCGCCGATGCCCTGCCAGGTCAGCGGGATCGAATTGTCGAAGCCGTAAATCGCGTTGGCGGCGAGCCGCGGATCGGCAATCGGCGCGCAACCGAAGCCGCAATTGCCGATCACCTCCAGCGTCACGCCCTGCGCGACCGCGCTCATCGCGCGCGGATCGATCAGCAGCGTGTAGTCGGAGTGGCTGTGGATGTCGATGAAACCGGGCGTCACCGCGAGGCCGCCGGCATCGATCACCTGCTTCGCCTCGCCGGCGATGCGGCCGATCTCGGCGATGCGGCCATCCGCGATGGCGATGTCGGCTTCGACCGGCGCCTTGCCGGAGCCGTCATAGACCGTGCCACCACGGATGAGGATGTCGTGCATGCTATTCCGCCGCCTCCCGCATCGAAGCGCGGCGCGCCTGCGTCGCTGCTTCGTCGACCCGCATGCTAGCGAGATCGATGACAACGCCATAGCGTTGCTCCGCCGCGCGCGGCGAAACCTTTCCCTCGCGGACGTCTTCGAGGACAAGCTCCGGCTCACGATCAAAGGCTGCACCGAAGCCGCCACCACCCGCCGAGATATGCTGGAACACGTCGCCCTTGCGCAGCGGGATCGAGGCCATCGGCATAGTCGGCAGCCTGCGCTCGGCAGCCGTGCCGGGATTGAGCACGTTGAGCGAGCCGCCGCCCGGCTCGCCACCGGCAAGCCCGTAAGGCGGGTGATCGCGGCGGTCGGCCCGCATCGTGCACTGCGCGTTGTCGGCGAGCAGGCGATAGGTGCGGCTGAACGCAAGCCCGCCGCGCCGGCGGCCGGGCCCGCCGGAGTCCGTGACAAAGCTGTATTCGGTGACCTGCAGCGGCAGTTCGGCTTCGATCAGCTCGACCGGATTGTTCGACAGGTTGGCGGCGGGATTGGAGATGCCCTCGATGCCATCGAGCTCGGCGCGCGAACCCCAGGTGCCGACCATCACCTCGGTCAAGACGAACGGCTTGCCGTTCTGCCGCCCGCCGATCGAGAACAACGTCGGACCGCCCTCGCAACCCGCGATCACGCGCTCCGGCACGACCTGCGCCAGCGCGCCCATGATCGCATCGAACACGCGGTAGCCCATGACGCCGCGCGCCGCGCAGGCCGCCGGGTGCTCCGGATTGAGGATCGTGCCGCGCGGGACGATCAGCTTGACCGGCCGCATGTAGCCTTCGCAGTTCGGGATGTCGCGGTCGGTCAGGCAGCGGATCGCGCAATAGGTGGACGAGTTCACCATCGCGATCGGGCAATTCACCGCCGCCTGCACCTGCCCCGAGGTGCCGGTGAAGTCGATGGTGATGCCGTCGCCCTCCACAATGACTTCGACGGCGATCCGCAACGGCTCAGGGACATCGCCGACGCCGTCGATCCAGTCCTCGAACGAATAGCGGCCATCCGGGATTTCGGAAATCACATTGCGCATCATCCGCTCGGCCTGATCCTGCATCGCATCCAGATAGCGGCGCAGGTCCGTCGCGCCGTACTTCGCCAGCAATTGGCTATAGCCGCGCTCGCCGACCGCGCAGGCCGCAAGCTGCGCCCGGATGTCGCCGATCAGTTGCACCGGCATGCGCGTGTTCTTCTCCAGGATGCGCAGCAGCATCTCGTTCGGCACGCCCGCTTCATGCAGCTTCACCGTCGGCAGGCAGATGCCTTCCTGGAAAATCTCGGTCGCATGAATGGCGGTCGAGCCGGCCGCGATACCGCCGACGTCGCAATGATGCGCCATCGTGCAGGCCCAGCCTTCGATGACGCCGTCATGGAAGATCGGCTTGACGATATAGAAGTCCGGCAGATGCTGCCCGCCGGAACCATAAGGATCGTTGTAGAGGAACACGTCGCCCGGCTGCGCGGTCGGCGCGTGATCGGCCATCAGGATGCGCATTCCGTCGGGAAACGAGCCGAGCTGCACCGCCAGCGTCAGGCCCTGCGCGATCAATTGGCCGCGGCGGTCGCACAGCGCGGTCGAGTAGTCCATCGTGTCGCGCACCACCGGCGAATAGGCGCTACGCATCACGATCAGCGCCATCTCGTCGGCCACCGACGAGAGCGCGTTCTTGATCACCTCGAAGGTGATCGGATCGAGGCGCGGCGCGCTCATTGCGCCCCCTCGGGAAGCGCGATCTCGATATTGCCGAGCGCATCGAGCCGCGCGCGCGCATCATGCGGGACGACACAGGTCGCGTCGTATTCCTCGACGATCAGCGGGCCCGCGCGCCAGGTCGCGTTCAGCCTGCCGCGCGCGATCACCGGCGTGTCGATGAAGCCCGCGACGCGGCCGAAATACGCCCGCCGCGTCGTGTCCGCGCGCAACTTGCCATTTTGCGGCCGGGCCGAAATGCGCTCGTAGTCGAACGCCGCACCGTTCGAGACGACGCGCGCATAGACCCGGATCGACACGACATCGACCGGATCGGCATTCGAGCCGTGGCCATAGGTCTTGCGATGCTCCTCGTGGAAATTCGCCACGACATCCGCGAGGCGGGCGCTTTCATCGACGGGAATTGTCAGCTCGTAGGCCTGCCCCGCGTAGCGCAGCTCGGCGAAGCGCCGCAGCGCGAGACTCTCCGACGCGCGCTTCTCGCTTTCCATCGCGGCGCGGCCGAGCGTTTCGAGCCGGGCGAACAGGCCGGCAAACTCGGTGTCGGTGAGTTCCTGCGTCGCGCGAAACAGGCTTGAGCAGAACTCGTGCTCGATCTCGGACATCAAGAGGCCGAGCGCACTGAACACGCCCGGCGCCGGCGGGATCAGCACCTTGCTGATCGAGAGAGCGCGCGCGACCGCCGCCGCCACCATCGGCCCGTTGCCGCCAAAGCCGATCAGCACGAAGTCACGCGGATCGCGCCCGCGATAGGTCGTCACCGCCTTGACAGCGCGGGTCATGGTCGCGGCCGCAATCGTGTAGATGCCGTAGGCGACTTCGGCGAGCGGCAGGCCGAGGGGCTTGGCGATCTGCTCTTCCAGAGTTGCGATCGCCCGCGCGGCGTTGAGCTTCACGCGGCCGCCGGCAAGCTCGGTCGGATTGAGATAGCCGGCCGCCAGAGCCGCATCCGTGAACGTCGGCTCGCTGCCGCCCGCCCCGTAACAGACCGGCCCCGGCACCGCGCCCGCGCTGCGCGGGCCGACCGACAGGTTTCCCGCCGCATCGAGCGACACGATCGAGCCGCCGCCCGCGCCGATCTCGGACACGTCTATGAACGGCAGCTTGATCGGATAGCCGCCGCCCTTGACGAGCTTGCTCGACAGATTGATGCCCGAGCCGACCTCATATTCGGTGGTCCGCGCCGGCTCACCATTCTCGATCATCGCCGCCTTGGCGGTCGTGCCGCCCATGTCGAGTGAGATCGCATTGGCGAGCCCGAGCGCGCGCGCCATCCGCGCGCTCGCGATCACGCCCGCCGCCGGGCCGGACTCGACCGTGTAGGCAGGCTTCTCGCGCGCGGCATCGATCGACATGATGCCGCCGTTCGACTGCATGATCTGCAGCGGCGCGCGGATGCCGATATCATGGACGTCGCGCTCGAGCGCGTCGAGATAATCGCGCACCACCGGGCCGATATACGCGCTCACCACCGCTGTGCTGGTGCGCTCGTATTCGCGGATTTCGGGGAGCACATCGGCCGAGCACGTCACGTAGACGGAGCCTGGAAGATGCGCGCGCACGATCTCGGCGACGCGCCGCTCATGGGCCGGGTCCGCGTAGGAATGCAGCAGCGAAATCGCGACCGACTGGACGCCCGCTTCCTTCAGGGCCTTGGCCGCCGCAATGACGCTGTCCTCGTCGAGCGCCGTCCATACGGCGCCGCGCGGCCCCATCCGTTCGTCGACCTCCAGCCGCAGCCGGCGCGGGACGAGCGGTTTCGGCTTGCGGTATTGCAGATCGTAGAGCACCGGAATGCGCAGGCGGCGCATCTCGAGCACGTCGCGGAAGCCCTTGGTGGTGATCAGCCCCGTGCGCGCGCCTTTCAATTCGATGATCGCGTTGGTCGCAACCGTGGAGGCATGCGCAAGCGCCGTGAGTGAGTCCGCCCGAACGCCCTCCTCGGCAAGCAGCTCCGAGACCCCTTCGACGATGGCCCGGCCAAAACTCTCTGGTGTGGACGAGACCTTCTTGGTCGCGATCGATCCGTCGGTGCCGATGAGGACGACGTCCGTGAAGGTGCCGCCGATATCCGCCCCGATCCGGTAGACGACCGGCCCGCCATCCGCGTTGGCCGCCCCGTCCAGCATGATCCGGCTCTCCCCGACTGCCCGGCGAAAACGGTAGCACGCGTCAAACGATAAACAGGGTTAGAAAATTTCCATCATCAATGATAAGTTTTTTGGATCATGCGGCCGCGCCTGGACCAGCTGGAAGCGTTGCTCTGGATCTCGAAGCTCGGGAGCTTCCGCAGCGCCGCGCGCAAGCTCCGGCTCTCGCAACCGGCAGTCTCCAGCCGCATCCGCGAACTGGAAAATCAGCTCGGCATTTCGCTGCTCGACCGCACGCACCACCGCCCGCGGATCACCGCCGAGGGGTTGGACGTGCTGCGCCACGCCGAGCAGATGATCAGCCTTGCGGAGAACTTCCGCGCGCGTTTCGGCGAGCGCGACCGGCTACCCAAGTCGATTCGCATGGGCGCGGCGGACTCGTTTGCGCTCACGCACCTGTCGTCATTGCTCGAACGCCTCGCCGAGCTTCATCCCGCAACGCATGTCGATCTGGAGATCGGTTTTAGCACCAACCTCAATCGCAAGCTTCACGCCGGCGAACTCGACATCGCGTTCCTGACCGCGCCAACCGCCAGCGCGTCGGTCAGCGTCGAGCCGCTGCTCACGCTGGAGCTTGCGTGGCTCGGGAGCCCGAAGCTCGGCATTCACGGACAACGCCTCGGCCCCGCCGACCTCGTTCAGCGGCCGATCATCACCAATCCGGGCCCGTCGCACCTCTACAGCATCATTCACGACTGGTTCGCCGGGGCCGGCCTGGTGCCGCAGCGCCTCAACACCTGCACAAGCCTGACGATCGTCGCCAAGCTCACCGCCGACGGGATCGGCATTTCGGTGCTGCCGCCGGTGCTGGTGCGGCGCGAACTGGCGCGCGGCAACCTCGTCAAGCTGATGACCGCGCCCGAATTGCCGCCGCATTATATCTCGGTCGCCTATCGGGTCTGGACCGAGCAGGGAGACCTCGCGCCGATCGCCAATCTGGCGCACACGCTGGTGGCGGCGCGGCCGCGCCGCAAGCTGAGCCAGTCTTCTTTGTGAAACGACGGGTGTGCGGGGACCGCGTGGGCTGCGACAAGCCTGCTAAAGCCGGACACCCGTCGTCGAGAACGCTTCTTCAGACGGCGTTTGCACGGTGTTCAGCGCAAAGCCTGCGACTGTCGCGATGACGGCCGCCGCGATGCAGGCAAGCAGAAAGCTTTTCATGTCTCATCTCCGTCTATTCAGCCGGTGTTGCCATCGGCTGGCGCTGCGACTCGTTCGGCCCCGTGCGGGCGTTTTCCTGCTCGAGCCAAAGCGCGTGGTGCTCCTTCGCCCAGTTCACGTCGACGGTGCCCTCGCCCATCGCCTCGAACGCGCCCTCCATGCCGATCGTGCCGATATAGATATGCCCCAGCATGGCAGCAACGAACAGCACTGCGATGATGGCGTGCACCGTCTGGGCAAGCTGCATGCCCTCGATCCCGGTCGCGTAGAACGGGAACATCAGCAGGTAGCCGCTGGCCGCGACGGCCGTGCCGCCAATCACGACGATCCAGTAGATCAGCTTCTGGCCGGCGTTGAAGCGATAGGCCGGCGGATGGTCGTGGCCAACGATCCCGCCGCCCCGCTTGAGCCATTCGGCATCGACCTTGTTCGGGATGTTGCCGCCGATCCACATCAGGAAGATGCAGAACACGCCGATCGCGAATGGGAAGCTCAGGTAGTTGTGCGCATATTTCGCCCACTGCGCCCAGGCGGCGAACGCGCCCTCGCCGATCAACGGCATCAACAGGGGCTTGCCGAAAGTGATGTTGAGCCCCGAGATCGCCAGGATGATGAAACAGGTCGCCGACATCCAATGGACGAAGCGCTCGAACCCATTGAAGCGCACGATGCGCCGGCCGGAATAGCCGCTCTCCAGCTTCACTTGGCCACGGATCAGATAGAACGCCACCAGGATGATCAGCATACCGAGGATCGCGATCGCGCCGATCCAGCGCAGCGTCACCTCGTGAAACTGGCGCCAGTCCCGGCCCGCGGGATGGATCAGATTGCCGGACTTCTGATCCGGGATGCTGACGCGGCCGCTGATCGTTCCGCCCGGTTGCAAGGCGTTGAGAAGCTGCTGCTCTTTCACCGAGCTTGCAGTCGGATTGACCGAGCCGTCGGGATTGCGCTGCGCGCTCGCCGGAACCGCGATGGCAAGCGCAAGGAGAACGACCCACGCGCCGATGATGAAACGAGCTCGCGCGAGATATCTCGCCATGCCGAACCTCCTCAACCCAAATCCCCCGGAACGCAGATGGCGCGGCGTTTTTCGCCGCACCCCGCGCCGATTATATCGCGACCGTCTCGCGGTACGCGGTCTGCCAGCCCCATGCGCCGGAGCCGTAGCCGCGCCGCGTCACGCGCTCCTTGTAGATCTGCGCGATGATGTCGCCATCGCCGGCGAGCAGCGACTTGGTCGAACACATCTCGGCGCACAGCGGCAGCTTGCCTTCGGCCAGACGGTTGGCGCCGTACTTCTCGTACTCCGCCACCGAGCCGTCCGCCTCCGGGCCGCCGGCGCAGAAGGTGCACTTGTCCATCTTGCCGCGCGAACCGAAGTTGCCGACCTTGGGATATTGCGGTGCGCCGAACGGACAGGCGTAGAAGCAATAGCCGCAGCCGATGCACAGATCCTTGGAGTGCAGCACCACGGCGTCCGCGGTGGTGTAGAAGCAGTTCACCGGGCATACCGCCGCGCAGGGCGCGTCGGTGCAGTGCATGCAGGCCATCGAGATCGAGCGTTCGCCCGGCTTGCCGTCATTGATGGTGACGACGCGCCGGCGGTTGATGCCCCACGGCACCTCGTTCTCGTTCTTGCAGGCAGTGACGCAGGCGTTGCACTCGATGCAACGGTCGGCGTCGCAGAGAAATTTCATCCGTGCCATGACGCCGTCTCCTTAAGCTGCCCGAACCTGGCAGAGTGTGGCTTTGGGTTCTTGCATTCCGGTCACCGGATCGTAGCCGTAGGTCGTCAGCACGTTGACGCTCTCGCCCAGCACGATCGGGTCCGCTCCCTTCGGATAGTTGACGCGCTGATCGACGCCCTGGAACCAGCCCGCGAAGTGGAACGGACACCAGGTGACGCCCTTGCCGACGCGCTCGGTGACGAGCGCCTTCATGCGTGCCTTGGAGTCGAGTTCGGCGCCGGTAACCCAGACCCAGCCGCCGTCCTTGATGCCGCGCTCGGAGGCATCCGCAGGATTGATCTCGATGAACATGTCCTGCTGCAGTTCGGCGAGCCACTTGTTGGATCGAGTCTCTTCGCCGCCGCCTTCGTATTCGACCAGACGGCCGGAGGTGAGGATGAGCGGGAAGGACTTGGCGACACCCTTGTCCACCGCGGC
>JAXDNY010000099.1:0-120138 GCA_034669145.1 Hyphomicrobiales bacterium | reverse complement strand
TTCGGGTTGGCGACGCGCTCCATCAGGAAATCGAAGTCGATCGCCGACATGATGCCGTCGCCGAATTCCTCCTCGATCAGCGCCTTCCAGGCCGGGCCGTTCACCATCACCATCTCGTAGAAGCGGTAGATCAGCGGGTCGGTCGGCGGCATCGGCGTGCCGGCGCCGCGCATCGGCACCTCGTTGAGCATCGCTTCCTCGGGCTTCGACAGGCCGAACAGCTCGGCGGCCTTGGCGGCCTGCGGCCGGGTGAGCTTCATCTGCCCGAGGATCGCGCCGACGATCAGCGTATCGGAGAAGCCGCCGATCTCCTTGCAGATGTACGCCCACTTCCAGCCCTTCTCGCGCTTGATGTCGAGCAGCTTCTCGGTGAGTTGTTCGCGCTTCATGGTGGTCTCCTTATTCCGTCATGCCCGCGAAGGCGGGCATCCAGTCATCGCTGAGGGTGATCATGAGGCTCGGTCGCGCAGGAAACGCGGCTCGGTGTCTACCGGATCGCCCGCCTTCGCGGGCGACGACAGTGGCGTTTCGATCACGCCCGGCCGCACCACCGGCACGCGGCGCGGGTCGTGCGCGTGGCCCTCGGCGGCGAAGTTCTTCGAGCGCGTGACGAGGAAATCGATGATGTGGTTGCGCACCGCGTAATAGAGCGGATGGCGGTGGATGTCGGCGCGCGCGCGGTCCTTCGGCAGCGGGTTGTCGACGATCTCGGCGAGCTTGGCGCCGGGGCCGTTGGTCATCAGCACGATGCGGTCGGCCAGATAGATCGCCTCGTCGACGTCGTGCGTGATCATGAAGACCGTTTGGCCGGTCGTGAGGCAGATGCGCCGCACCTCGTCCTGCAGGGTACCGCGAGTCAGAGCGTCCAGCGCGGAGAATGGCTCGTCCATCAGCATGATCTTCGGCTCGATCGAGAGCGCGCGCGCGATGCCGACGCGCTGCTTCATGCCGCCGGAGAGTTCGGCCGGGCGCTTGCCCTCGGCGCCGGTGAGGCCGACGAGATCGATGAATTTTTGCGCTTGGCGCTGGATCTGCGCGCGCGTGTGTTTGCGCCACTTGGAGGAGACCGCGTAGGCGACGTTGCCCATCACGGTGCGCCAGGGGAGCAGCGCGTGGCTCTGGAAGATCACCGCGCGGTCGAGGCTGGGCCTATCGATCGCTTGCGCATCGACGATCACCACGCCTTCCGAGGGCTGGTCGAGGCCTGCAAGGATATTGAGTACGGTGGTCTTGCCGCAGCCCGAATGGCCGATCACGCAGGTAAAGCCGCCGCGCGGTATCGAAAGCCACAGGTCCTCGAAGATCGCGGTCGCGCCATAGCGCTTGGCGATGCCCTCGATGGAGATGAACTTGTCCCCCACGCCCTACTCCGGAAATGTCACGAGGCGCGTCGCGCGCGCGAGCATCAGGTCGAGCAGCATTCCGACAATCCCAATTAGCAATATCGCAATTATTACATTTGTGATTGATAAGTTGTTCCATTCGTTCCAGACGAAGTAGCCAATCCCCGTCCCGCCGACGAGCATTTCTGCCGCAACGATCACCAGCCAGGCGATGCCGATCGAGATGCGCATTCCGGTGAGGATCGTGGGTGCGGCCGCCGGCAAGATGATCGTGAACGCGCGCCGCAGCGTCCCGACTTCCAGCGTGCGCGCGACGTTGAGCCATTCCTTACGCACCGCCGCGACGCCGAACGCCGTGTTGATCAGCATCGGCCAGAGCGAGCAGATGAAGATGACGAAGATCGCCGAGAGCCCGGAGTCCTTGATGGTGTAGAGCGCGAGCGGCATCCAGGCGAGCGGCGAGATCGGCTTCAAGACCTGGATGAAAGGATCGAGCGCTTTCGAGAACAGCGGCGACATGCCGATCAGGAAACCGATCGGGATCGCCACCAGCACGGCGAGCAGATAGCCGATGCCGACGCGTGCGATCGAGTAGGCAAGCTGGATGCCGACGCCCTTGTCGTTCGGCCCGTTGTCGTAGAACGGGCGCCGCGCGTGCTCCCACAGCTTGGCGCCGACATCGAGCGGACCGGGCATCGCGGATTTGCCCTGCGTCGCGGTCTGCCCCATCAGCTTGGCGTATTCCGGGTCCATCTGCTGCACGGCGGCGGTGCCGCGCACCGCCAGATGCCAGGCGAGGATGAACGCGAGGAAGATGAGGACGGAGACGAGCCCGGCGCGCAGCGTGAGGGAGGGAGTCATATGAAAGCCCGGCAGCTCAGCATTACGACGACCGTTTGATCGCAAAACTCTTCACGTAATCCGCCGGCTTCGCGGGATCGAACATTTTGCCCATCACGACAAAGGATTTGCTCGTTGCCGCCGGCGGCGTCAGCCCGACTTCCTTCATCAGCCTGGCCGTATCCGTCGCCAGGAACACCTGTTTGGCAACGCCCGCATAGTCGACATCGCCCTTGATCTGGCCCCAGCGCTTCATCTGCGTGAGGATCCACACCGCGAAGGATTCATACGGGAACGGATCGAAATCGACGCGGTTCGCATCCTTCTTCACCGTGCCGAGGCCGTCGGCGAACGTGCCGGTGAGAATCTGCTCCAGCACCGTCACGGGCTGGTTGATGTAGTTCGCGGGCGCGATCGCCTCCGCGATCGCCTTGCGGTTCTCTGCCTTCGAGGCGAAACCGGTCGCGTCGATGATCGCCTTGAGCAGCGCCGCATATGTGTTCGGCGCGCCGGTGATGAACTCGCGCGACGCCGCGAACGCGCAGCACGGATGCCCATCCCACATCTCTTTCGAGAGCATGTGGATGAAGCCGACGCCGTCGAACACCGCGCGCTGGTTCATCGGATCGGGACCGAGGAAGCCGTCGATGTTGTCGGCGCGCAGGTTCGCGACCATCTCGGGCGGCGGAACGCTACGGATCTGCACGTCCTGATCGGGATCGAGGCCGGCCTCCGCGAGGTAGTAGCGCAGCAGGTAATTGTGCATGGAGTAGTCGAACGGCACTGCGAACTTGAAGCCCTTCCAGGACTTCGGGTCGCGCTTGTCCTTGTGCTTGACCGAGAGCGTGATCGCCTGGCCGTTGATGTTCTCGATCGCCGGCACCGCATAGGGGACCGGGTTCGAGCCGACACCGAGCGAGATCGCGAGCGGCATCGGCGAGAGCATGTGGGCGGCGTCGTATTCCTTGTTGAGCGTCTTGTCGCGGATCACCGCCCAGCCGGCGGTCTTGATCACCTCCACGTTGAGCCCGTGCTTTGTGTAGAAGCCCATCGGGTGCGCCATGATGATCGGCGTCGCGCAGGTAATCGGGATGAAGCCGACCTTGAGGTCCTTCTTCTCGATCGCGCCCGCGCCTTGCGCGAACACTTCGGTCGCGGTCTTCAGGGGCAAGAACTGCGAAATCGCGGCGAGCGCGGTCGATGCCCCGACCGACTTCAGGAATGCGCGGCGCGCGGCGTCTTTCGGGAAAATCTGGCGCATCACCGCAGTGGCGACGACGCCCTCGTAGGCCTTTTCCTCGCTCGGCGATGCAACCGGCTCGCACATCATGGTGCGGCGCCCGTCGTAGTCGTGCTCTTCCGGGCTGTGATGGCGGCCGCAGACACATCCCGAGCGATGCAGCGGCCGGCTGGGATCGAAGGGGCGGTCATAGATCGACATCGACGCTCTCCTGCCCGGCGGAATCACCGGCGCCGGAGGGGTTTGCAATGGATATGCCAGCCGCGGCGGCTGCGGAGTCAGGGCCAAACCATCTGAAAAATCAATCAGATAATGGATTTTTCACGCACTATTCGATGCGGCCTGAACCGCGCCCGGAAGCCCTGCCGCCGAATTAAGCAGCGCTGCCCGATTTCTTGGCTACTGCGGCGTCCCGCCTTCACGCCCGACCGTGATGCGCGGCGCCGTGAAGGTGCCGTCCGGCTGCTTGGTGCCGGCAACGACGCTGAAGGCAGCGCCCGCTTTCAAATCGGCCGGATTGCCGACCTCGTAGCGCACGATCGGGGTGTCCGGCCCGACGACGATCTTCTTGTCGCCGTCCTGGTATTTGACGACAAGGACATGCCCGTCGACGCCGCTCACCGTGCTGTCGACCGCGCCATTGGTCATGGTCGAATTGGGCGCACCGTTCCACGGACGATGGCCGTCGCCCTGGCCGCGCATCGAGGCGGCAAAGATGTGGACCTCGATCGCCTTCTGGCTGCCATCGGGCTGCGGCGTTGCGCCTGAACCGATGTAGTCACCCACGCGAATGTCGGAAAGCGTCGCCTTATAGGCGGCGGTGATCGTGGCATTGTCGGCGAGCGTGACCGTGACGGCGGAGCCGTCGCGCGCCTTGGCGAAGATCGTCGTGCCCTCGACACGCTGGATTTCGCCGCGCAAGCGCTGCGTCTGCGCGGAGGCGGAGGTCGCGATGGCCGCCGCAATGGCGGCGGCAACAAGCATGCGCAGCGTCATGTCGGCGGCTCCGGCTGTCTCTCCACAATATACACCTCTCCTGCTCCAGCGAGGAGGCCTGTGGCTTTGCGGAAAACGAAGGCGTCACATCGGCGGCGTCACGCCCCGCCCGACATTCACCGCCTGCGCCTGCAACGTCCCGTCCGGCTGCTTCTGCGCCCCGAAGATGATGATCTGCGCGCCGGGCTTGAGCTCGGTTCTATCGGCCGGCGCATAGGTGACGATCGCGGCATCCGGCGGCACGATCACTTTCTTCTCCTCGGTCTTGTCGCCCGACTTGTACTTGACCGTCAGCACCTGCCCGTCGACGCTGCCGGCCGTCGTCTCGACCGCCGCATTGGTCATCGTGGAGCCCGGACGCAAGTCCCACGGCCGGTGGCCCTCGCCGGTGCCGCGCTGCGCTTCAAGGAAAATGTGGATCGCGATCGCCTTCTGGCTGCCGTCCGCCTGCGGCATCGCGGTGACGCCGATATACGAATTCGGCTTGATGTCGGCGAGCGAGGCTTTGACGAAGTTCATGACGCGGACATTGTCCGGCACAACGATCGTGAGCGGCGCGCCGTCGCGCGCTTTGACGGTCAGCGTGTTGCCGTCGACTTTTTCGATCTCGCCGCGCACCCGCACGGGCGGTTGCTGCGCAAGCGCCACGCCGACAAGCGCGATCCCAAAACCCGCACCGATCAGCGTCCGTTGCCAATGTCCGATCCTCATGACCTTCCTCCACGCTTTTGAGCCGCCGTTACGGCATTCACACGCCTTGATAACACCGCACGGCCCTCGCCCATTCCCGTCCGCTGAAAATAGCGCCGGAATGGGCGCACATGGGCCCAATTGCGCACTGGCGCGTAGCGGCTAGCATGCTAGAAAGACCGCCAACAACAAGCCGCAACGTGGGGGAACCGATGACGAGACGTGACAGACGCGCGATGCCTTTTGGCCATTGCGGCGGCGTCTGAAGCCGTCGTCGGCACGCCGCACGTCATGGATTTTCCTCTCGAACTCCTGATCAACGCGATCATCGCGGGCGTGCTGCTCGGCGGCTTTTATATCGCCGTGACCGTCGGCATTTCGATCTCGTTCGGGATGCTCGATATCGTCAACATCGCGCACCCGGCGTTCATCATCCTGGGGTCCTACATCGCCTACATCGTCAACTCGACCTTTGGGCTCGATCCGGTGCTCGTCGGGCTGCTGATGTTGCCGGTTTTCTACGCACTTGGCGCGGCGGTCTACCAGATCTACTACGTTTCGTTCGAGAAGCGCGGCCAGGAAGCCCTGCGCGGGCTCGCGTTCTTCTTCGGCATCCTGTTCATCACCGAGGTGGGGCTGATCCTCGTGTTCGGCGTCGACTATCGCTACGTCGATGCGCCTTACATCGGGCCGACCTTGCGCTTCGCTTTCGTCGACCTGCCTTACCGCATGCTGATCCCCTGCGTGCTGTCGCTGCTCATGCTGGTGGCGTTGCAGGCGTTTCTCTCGCGCACCTACATCGGACGCGCCATCAAGGCCGTGTCGCAGGATCAAGGGGCGCTGGCGCTGATGGCCGCCAATCCGGTCGCGATCAAGCGCATTGCCTTCGGGATTTCAATTGCCACGGCTGCGCTCGCCGGCGCCTTCCTCGTCATCATCCAGCCGGTCGAGCCCTCGGTCGGGCGCGAATACATCGGACGCGTGTTCGCGATCTGCGTGCTCGGCGGCCTCGGCAGCCTGCCCGGCACCGTGATCGCCGCGATGCTGCTCGGCGTGGTCGAGAGCATCACGGCGACGTTCTACGGGCCGTCATGGGCGCCCGCGGTCGCGTTCGGCTTCCTGCTGCTCACGCTGGCGTTCCGGCCAGCCGGCATTCTCGGGCGATAGGGCGGCAATGCAGTCACGCACGTTCATCCTTGTGACGATTGCCGTCGCCGCGGCCGTATTTGCCGTCGCGCAGCTCGTCTCGAACAATTACCTGTTCTTCGCGGGCTATACGGTGCTGCAATTCGTGGTGCTGGCAACCGCGTGGAATATTCTTGGCGGCTACTGCGGGTACGTGAACTTCGGCTCGGCCGCCTTCTTCGCGGTCGGCGCGTATTCGTCCGTGTTCCTGCACAAGGCCTATCCGCTGCCGGTGCCGGCGCTCATTCTGGTCGCGGGCTTCATTGCCGGGATCGTCGGGTTCGGCATGGGATATCTGACGCTGCGGCTCCGCGGTTCGTTTTTTGCGATCGCGACGCTGGCGCTCGCGGTGGTGCTGCAGACGCTGGTGACGAACTGGGATTTTGTCGGCGGCTCACGCGGTGCCTACGTCATTCGACCGAACACGCTCGACGTGTTCGGGTATCAAATCCCGTACATCGAATATCTGTTCCTGCAGATGCTGGTGCTGGCAACGATTGCGATCGCGACCGCGCGCACGATCGAGCGCTCACGGCTCGGCTACGGCTTCGCGACGATCCGCGATGACGAACTGGCGGCGGAAGCAGCCGGCGTGCCGACCTTGAGGCTGAAACTCATCGCGACCACGCTCTCAGGCGCACTCATGGGCATGGCGGGCGCGCCGTTCCCGTACTATCTCGGCTTCCTTCAGCCACAGTCTGCCTTCGCGCTCGAATACGCCGTCAACTCGATCGCGATGCCGATGATCGGCGGAACGGGGAGCTGGATCGGCCCGCTGATCGGCGCGGTGCTGCTCGGCACGATCCAGCAGGTCGCGACTGTGACGATCTCGTCGGCCGTCAACGTGCTGATCGTCGGCGTGCTGCTGGTCGCCTTCGTCATCATTGCGCCCAACGGCATCGTCGGCTTCGTGCAGAATCTGATGCGCAAGGGGCGGCCATGACCGAACCCCTGCTTCGCATCGATCAGGTCGGCAAGCGCTTCGGCGGCTTCATCGCGCTGGACGGAATTGTGCTCGACGTTGCGCCGGGGGAGCGGCTCGGACTGATCGGCCCGAACGGCTCGGGCAAATCGACGCTGGTCAATTGCATCTGCGGCACGCTGCAGAACGAGACCGGCAGCGTGACCTTCGACGGACGCAAGATCGACGGACTCGCGGCGCACCAGCGCACCATTCTCGGGCTCGCGCGCTCGTTCCAGTTGCCGCGCCCATTCCACAGCCTCTCCGTTGCCGACAATCTGCGTATCCCGCTGCTTTATGCCGTGAAGGCACGCTCCGGCTCGCATCTGTCGGCCGGCCAGCTCAACGATCACTGCGTCGAGTACCTGCGCCTTGTCGGGCTCGATCACAAGGCCGGCAAGCTCCCGCGCGATCTCACCCAAGTCGAAATGCGCAAGCTCGAACTCGCACGCGCGATGGCGGCCGAGCCGAAGCTCCTGATCGCGGACGAGTCGATGGCCGGCCTGTCGCATTCCGAGATCGAGGACATCCTGAAATTGCTGGTGCGGCTCAGTGAGCGCGGCATCACGATCATCCTGATCGAGCACATCATGAGCGCGGTGATGAGCTTCTCGCAGCGGCTCGTGGTGCTGGTGTCCGGCAAGAAGATCGCCGACGGCAAACCGGGCGAGGTCGTGCGCAACCCCGAGGTGGAGAAGGCCTACCTTGGCTAACAGCATCGCCATAACCGGCGTTCACGCCGGATACGGACAGGTCCGCGTGCTCGAGGACGTGTCGCTCGACGTGCGCGCGGCCGAAACCGTGGTGCTGCTCGGTACCAACGGTAACGGCAAGAGCACACTGATCAAATGCATCATGGGCATCGTGCGGCCGAGCGCCGGGACGATCGTCGCCGAGATCGACGGAGAGAAGCACGATCTGGTCGGCCGCAGCACGGAAGAGATTGTCGATCTCGGCATTGCGCTGGTGCCGGAAGGACGGCGGCTGTTTCCGAAGCTGACCGTGGAGGAAAACCTGCTGCTCGGCGCGTTCCGCCCGACCGCGCGGGCCGCGAAGGAGCGCAATCTCGATTTCTGTTACGGCATGTTCGACCGCCTGAAGGAGCGCCGCCACCAGCTCGCTGGCTCGATGAGCGGCGGCGAGCAGCAGATGCTCGCACTCGCGCGCGCGCTGATGAGCGCGCCACGCATCCTGCTGGTGGACGAGCCGTCGGTCGGCCTCGCGCCGATCCTGGTCAGCCGCACCATCGACACGATCAAGGAACTGCAGACGAAATATAACCTGACCGTGCTGATGGCTGAGCAGAACTTCAATCAGGCGATCCGCATCGCCGACCGCGGTTACGTGATCGTGCATGGCCGCATCGCCTTCGAGGGCAGGTCGGCCGACGAACTCAACAACAACGAGCTGATCCGGAAGTTCTACATGGGACTGTAGCGCTGAGCCGAGCTTTCCACGACTTCATCCCTGAAGAGCGGAGCGCAGCGAGGCATCTCGAAGGCTAGCCGACACCGCAGAAATGGCAGACAGATTTTCGGCGTTCCCACTTCTTTTTGCGCTCGTCCTAGCCGGGCTGTCTCTTGGACTTGGCTACTCGACGTTCAACTTCGAGCAATTTGATGGGCTCTGGCTTCTCACGTCCCTTCTTATTGTCCTGGTCTTTTTTGTCGGCCTCGTGCTGCTGGTCATTCGCCTTGCACGCAGACAGTGGCGGAGGGGCGCTTCTGTTGCGCTCGCGCTGGCCCTAATCGTGGCCTACGGCTTCGCTGGACAGGAACTCTTCTTTCAAATCGATCAAGTCCGATTTCAGGTTTTCAAGGACCACTACGTCGGTGTCCTGACGTCCGGCACCCAGCCGTCGGCGGGTGAGCCGACAGCGTTCCGGTGGGGCTTTTGGGCCCATTTCACGACGGGGCCGATCTACCGCATGCTGATCCATGACCCGGCGGACGACATCCAGTCAGTGAAAATCAAGGCCCTACTTGAGACGAAGATTGAGAACTTTTCCTTCTGTCATCTTTCTACGCGGCGGCTTGAGGGGCGCTTCTATTCCGTCGTTGCTGCTTGCTGAGGTGCCCCATCCCTTTCCGGGCCCTGCTACGCTCCGACACCTTCTCCGCAAACGGGAGAGCGGAAAAAGAAAACGCCGCGCTGTTGCGCGGCGTTTGATTTGGAAAGCCGACGCGGACGGCTCGGCCGTTTACTTCGCCTTTTCGTACGGATAGACGACCTCGCCGGTCTTCATCGAGTCGGGCGACAGAACGGTCTGCACCGACATGCCGCGCCATTGGTCGACGTCGTTGCCATCCTTCACGTCGTGGTACTGCACCTGCATCATGCCGGACTTGGTCCATTCGCCCTTCGGGCCATACGACCAGTCACCCATGATGGTCTTGATCGGCGTCTTGCGCAGATAGTCGGCGATCTTGTCGTCGTCGACGCTCTTGGTCGCGGCGATCGCTTCGCCGAGCATGTTGATCCAGGCGTAGCCCCAGCCGCCCAGGTAGTAGCCGATCGGGTCGACGCCTTCGGCGCCCGCGCGCGCCTGGTATTTCTTGAAAAATTCCGCCGCCGGCTTGAGGCTCGCCTCGGTCGGCACCCAGGTTTCGTAGTTCACGATGCCGTTGAGCTTGGAGCCCAGGCGGAGCTTGAACACGGTCGCCTGCAACCCGACCATCGCGCCGCCGACCATCTTCGGCTTGTAGTTCAGTTCGTTGATCGTCTGCACCATGCCGACCGACGAGAGCGGATAGGAGCAGATGACGAAGAGATCGGGATTGGCCGCCTGAACTGCGCGCACGATCGGCGCGTAATCGGTGGTCGCCGGCGGATAGGACCTGTCGTAAACGATCTTGAGATTGAGCTTCTTTGCGTTGTCACGAGCGCCCTCGCAGGCGTTGCGCGAGAATTCGGCATCCTCGGCGGCGAGCGCCACCGTCGTCGGCTTCGGGTTCTGCTTCAGCGCGGCCTGATAGAAGCCCTCGGTGAAAGACCCTTTGGTGTCCTGTCCGGTCGGCAGCACCGAGAAATATTTCGGATACTTGAACTCGGCGTTCACATCGAGCCCGAACAAGCTGATGAAGGTCTTGTTCTTCTGCATCACGACGGGCATCGCCGGCGCGATCATGTTGGTCGCGTAGCTCGACACCACGAGGTCGACTTTGTCGACGTCGAGCAGCTTGGTATAGATGCCCGGAACCGACGAGGGGTTCGACTGATCGTCGTAGTAGATGAGTTTCACCGGACGGCCGATCAGCCCGCCCTTGCCGTTGATCTCTTCCTCCCAGATCTTGGCGCCGAGCAGAGCCTGCTTGCCGTTGGCGGCGAGCGGTCCGGTCAACGACATGGAGAAGCCGATGGTGATCGGATTGCCGCTCTGCGCGGGTGCGAAATTCGGCAGCAGCGCGACCGCCGTGGCGGCAACCAGGCCGGCGGCAAAGCGGGCACGCGTCATCACTAATCGATGCATTTGGGTTCCTCCCGATGATGCTTTTGCGGCATCTTACGCAGGATCGCTGCCACGCCAAGCGAAGATTTGGTGCAAACGGCCGCCATCGCGACAATTGGCCGCCTTTCGGGCATCATGAAACCGCCCACCGCCGGTGGGCAGGTCATTTGCATGGCTGACCCGAGGGTCGGCCACGCCCCCTATCGAACCCCTCCCGCCGCATGATAATCGCAAGCCGTATCGCCAGAGAGACAATCCGATCATGAATATGCAGGACCGTTCGAACACGTTCGATTTGAACAAATACGGCGTCGGGCAGCCGGTGCGCCGCACCGAGGACCCGGTCCTTGTGCAGGGCTACGGCCGCTATACCGACGATCTCAACCTGCCCGGTCAGGCGTATGCGGTGTTCGTGCGCAGCCGCAATGGGCACGGGGTCATCAAGCGCATCGACACCAGCGCCGCCAAGGGTATGCCGGGCGTGCTTGCCATTTACACCGGCGCGGATTTGGCCAGCTACGGCACGATGAAATGCGCTGTCCCGTTCAAGAACCGCGACGGCTCGGAGATGAAGAAGCCGCTGCGGCCTTCCCTGGTAAGCGACAAGGTGCGCTTTGTCGGCGACCCGGTCGCAGTGGTAATCGCCGAAACGCCCGCGCAGGCCAAGGACGCCGCGGAAGCCGTCGAGGTCGACATCGAAACGCTCCCCGCCGTGACCAGCGCGAGCGAAGCCGCCAAGCCCGGCGCGCCGCAGCTTTATGACGACGTGCCCGGCAACGTTGCGCTGGACTATCTCTACGGCGATCCCGCCAAGGTGGCGGAAGCGTTCGCGCAGGCCGCCCACGTCACCAAGCTGACGCTGGTCAACAGCCGGCTGGTGGTCAACGCGATGGAGCCGCGTTCCGCCATCGCGTCGTTCGACAAGGCGAGCGGCCGCTACACGATGAACATCGGATGCCAGGGCGCGTTCGGCATGAAGGCCGGGCTCGTCGACATTCTTGGCGTCACGCCGGATAAAGTGCACGTGCTGACCGGCAATGTCGGCGGCTCGTTCGGCATGAAGGCGGCGGTCTATCCCGAATACGTGCCGATCCTGCACGCCGCAAAGGAACTCGGCCGCCCGGTGAAATGGACCGCCGACCGGTTCGAGAGCTTCGTGTCGGACCATCACGGCCGCGACCACGAGTTCGTCGGCGAGCTTGCGCTCGACGCCAAGGGCAAGTTCCTCGCCGCGCGCTTCACCGGCTACGGCAACACCGGCGCCTATCTCGGCCCGGTGTCGCCGCTGATGTCGACACTGAACATCGTGAAGAATGCGGTCAGTGTTTACAAAATCCCGCAGATCGAAGTTTCCACCAAGGTGATGTTCACCAACACGGTGCTGGTCTCGGCGTATCGCGGCGCGGGGCGTCCCGAGGGCAACTATTACATGGAGCGGTTGATCGACGGCGCCGCAAAGGAAATGGGCATCGACCGCTTCGCGTTGCGCCGCCGCAATCAGATCAAGGCGAAGGAGATTCCCTACAAGGCCGCGTCGGGCATGCAATACGACTCGGGCGATTTCCCCGCCGTGTTCGAGCGCGCGGTCGAGATCGCCGACCTGCCGGGCTTCAAGCAGCGCAAGCGCGAGGCGAAGAAGCGCGGCAAGCTGCTCGGCCTCGGGCTCGGCAGCTATCTGGAAGTCACCGCGCCGCCGAACAAGGAAATGGGCGGCATCCGCTTCGAGCCGAACGGCGACGTCACCATCATCACCGGCACGCTCGACTACGGCCAGGGCCACGCGGCGCCGTTCGCGCAGGTGCTGAGCGAGAAGCTCGGCGTCCCGTTCGAGCGCATCAAGCTGTTGCAGGGCGACAGCGACGAATTGCTCGCGGGCGGCGGCACCGGCGGCTCACGCTCGATGTACGCGAGCGGCACCGCGATCGTCGAAGGCGCCGATCAGGTGATCGAGAAGGGCAAGCAGGTCGCGGGCGTCGTGCTGGAAGCCTCCGCCGGTGACATCGAGTTTGCCGCTGGGCGTTTCACCATCGCCGGGACGGACCGCTCGATCGGCATCATGGAACTTGCCGAAAAGCTGCGCGCCGGCCTGAAGGTACCGGAAGGCGTGCCGAACTCGCTGAGCGTCAAGCACGTCACCGCCGACCCGATCCAATCGGTGTTCCCGAACGGCTGCCACGTCGCCGAGGTCGAGGTCGACCCCGATACCGGGGTGATTGAGGTGGTGAAGTACAATTCGGTGAACGACTTCGGCACCATCGTCAATCCGCTGCTGGTGGCCGGGCAGATCCACGGCGGCGTGGTGCAGGGCATCGGGCAGGCGATCATGGAGAAGACCGCCTACGACGCCGAGGGCCAGCTGCTCACCGGCTCGTACATGGACTACGCGATGCCGCGCGCGGCCGACATGCCGGAGGTCGGTTTCGAGAGCCATCCGGTTCCGGCGAAGAACAATCCGCTCGGCGTGAAGGGCTGCGGCGAGGCGGGATGTGCGGGCGCGCTCACCTCAGTGATGAACGCGATCGTCGATGCGCTTTCGGACTACGGCGTCGCCAATATCGAGATGCCGGCAACGCCCGAGCGCGTGTGGAAGGCGATCCAGGACGCCAAGGCGCAGCACACGATGTGACGCGGCGTTCCGCCGCGACTGGTGCGCTTGCGCAACGGTTCCGCGCGAACTTGTGGGCAGAGGAAATAAGGCAAGGCTTTCCGGCGCGTGGGCGTGTATCGTCTACGCGCAGAAAACATATGCCGGAGGCGCCCAGTGCTTGGATCTCGCACCAGTTTGTTCGCGGCCCTGCTCTCTCTTGCGGCCATCGCCAGCATCGCGCCGGCGTCCGCGCAGGACGACATCCGCAAACGCGGTGACAAGGCCTGTGGTGCCGATTCGCGGCGCATGTGCAGCAAATTCTTCGGCGACGATATGCAGGTTTTGGCCTGCCTGCAGGGCAACAAGGTGAAGCTCGCGGGCTCGTGCCGGAAATTCCTGACCGAGATCGGTCAGCTGCATTAGGCGCTACAGCCCGAGCGTCACCTCGGCCCAGCGCAGCACAGTCCGGCTATTCAGGAATTCGAGCACGGCAGCCTCGATCGCGGCCGGCCGATTATGTGGAACGACCGCCGTTGCGATGATCGCGTCGCAGCGATCGTTGAAGCCGATCGAAAGCGCGGATTGACCGCGCTGGGGCCCGCCGATGAGGAAAGCGCGACTGCGGCCCTTCATCCAGGCGACCGCGATCGGCCGCCCAGGCGCAATCGCGGTGAGCTGATTGCCGAGCAGGTCGAAGTCGCTGATGCGGTCGAGCTCTTCGTCATCCGCGACGCCAGTGGCGCAGTTGCAGAACCCGATCTTGGCGCGCAGGTAGATGGTCACGTCGGCGCCGCAGTCGGCGGCCTTGCACACGAAGGCCTTGCCCTTGCCCCACTGGTCGATCGGGAAGGGCCAGGACACTTCGCTCCAGATTGCCCGCGGCTCCACCGCGGCCGCGCGGTCGCTCGCGCCGTGGGGCAGTACGAGCGTGCCGGCAAGCCCCAGCAGCGCAACGGTTGCCAGTATGACGGTCGTCCTCATCGCCCCTCCGCCGGCGCGAAGCTCAGTTCTGCGCCAGGTATTGCCGTGCGGCGCGGACTTCCGGCCGGTCGCCGCCGTCGCTCACCATCGCGACGAGCTTCTGGTAATTGTCCTTGGCCTTTGCCTTGTCGCCCAGTTTTTCCGCGGCCTGTGCGGCCCCGGCATAGCCATGGAAGCGGTTCGGCTCCTTGAGCTTGGTCGCCTCGAAGGCTGCGAGCGCCTCGGCGGGTTTGCCGCGATCGAGCAGCATGAAACCATAAAGTTCGCGGGCCGGCGCCATCGGACCCGGCGTGATCACGTGTTTCTCGGTCTTGTCCTCGGCGTCCGCTGCGGCACTCATAGCCGTGAGCGCCTCGTCGTACTTGCCCTCCGCGTGCAGCAGCCAGGCAGCGGCGACCTGCCGCTGGATGTCGACGATCTCCGCCCAATAGTTGTCTTTGGCTTCGCGTAGCTTGTCGCGCAATTCCGCGAGCTTTTGAATGTCAGCCTTGGCGGCTTCCGGCTTGCCGGAGCGCGCTGCGCCGACCGCGCGGGCGTAGTGCGAGATGGACATCGCGAAGTTCAGGCCACTCGGCCTGACAGCCAGTTGCGAGGCGGCGTTCCAGTCGCCGCGCTCGATCGCATAGCGGGCGGGGGAAGCCGCCAGCGCATAGTCGGCTGCCGCGACCGTCGCCTTGAAGTCGGTCTCCTTCGTCATCTCATCGATGACGGCGCGCGCCTGCTGGTCCTGGGCGAGCTGAAGGTGGGCATAGACCATGTAATCCTGTGCATGCAGGTAATTGCCCACCGACTTCTCGGCCTTCGCCGCTTTCACCGAGGCGGCGTTGGAGTCGATCGATTCCTTCCAATATCCGACGCGGGTATAAATGTGTGACGGCATGTGCTGGGCGTGCGGCGCGGCCGGCGCGATCTGCGCGTAACGATTGGCGGCGTCGAGACCCTTTTGCGCGATCGCCGGATAGTCGTAGAGGTGGATCAGGTAGTGGGTCGCACCTGGATGCTGCGGCAGCCGTTTGGCGATCGGCTCCAGGATTGCAGCGCCCTTGGTCTGCTGCCCGTAGGTCTTGTCGTTCAGGTCCGCCGACGTGTTGAGCGTGATGGCGTAGGCTATCTGAGCCTCGTCGTCGTCCGGATATTTCGCCGCGACCTTCGCTTGGGCGTCGCGCAACGCGCGCATGCGCTGCGCGTGGGGGACCTTGTCGTAATCGGCGTACATCACCATCAGCGCGTCGATGTAGTCGCGTTCGCGCTCGGTCTTGGCACCGATCTCCTTGGCTTTCGTGATCGCGGCAAGGCCGGGCGCGAGGTTCGGCCGCGGGATGGCGTTGTGCGGGTTGTCCATGAAGGTGAGCGCGATACCCCAGTGCGCCATGGCGCAGGCCGGATCGGCCTTGATGGCCTCCTCAAAGACCTCCTTGGCGTTGGTGTACCAATAGGAGTGCTGATAGCGCATCCCGCGGTCGAAGCGACGCTGTGCCACCTCGTTGCACGAGGTCTTGAATTGAACGTTGCCAAGCTGCTGGTCGACATCGCTCTGCGCGACCAGCGGCTGCGAGGATGAAAGCGCAAGTGCGGCGGCGCTGACGGTGACTGCGAGCAACGACTTCTGCATGATCGCCTCCCGTTCGGTCAAATTGAAATATGTGGCTGAGACGCGAATTCACGCCTTCGCTGTAATTATACCGCCTTTCGAGCGAGAACGGAATGACCTTGCGGTGCTCAAGGTGCCGTCCGGGGTTGAACGAATGAGCGCTTCCAGCTTAGCTTTTGGGCATCCAACGATAAGAAAACCGGGGGAGAACGATGAGCAAGACACCCATTGGGGCGTTGTCGCGACGCAACATCATCAAGGCGGCCGGCGTGCTTGTGGCCGGCATCGCGGCTCCAGCTCTCCTGCGCGTGCGTTCGGCGCTGGCCGCTTATCCGGATCGCCCCGTGCGGTTCGTGGTCGCAAACACGCCTGGCGGCCCCTCCGACATCACCGGCCGCATCGTTGCGGCCGCGCTGGAGCAATCGACCGGCAAGACCTTCATCATCGAGAACCGCGGCGGGGCCGGCGGCAATATCGGCATGGGCTACGCGGCGCATGCCGAGCCCGACGGCTACACGATCCTGCTGGCGACCAATGTGTATTCGGTCAATGTCGGGCTCTACAACAAGCTGCCGTACGATGCGTACAACGACTTCGTCGCGGTCTGCGAACTGGCGTCCTCGCCGAACTCGTTCGTGGTCAGGTCCGAGTTGCCGGCGAAGACCATCAAGGAATTCATCGCGCTCGCCAACGCCAATCCTGAGAAATTCAACGTCGCCGCGCCCCCGGTCGGCACGACGCCGCAGCTTCAGGCCGAAGTCCTGAAGATCCGCGCCAACATGCCGAAACTGGAAACCGTCATCTTCAAGGGTGGCGGCGATGCCTTGCAGGCGCTGCTCAGCAGCACCGTGCAGCTCTCCTCAGGCGCACTGCCGCCGGCGGCGCCGCACATCAAATCCGGCACGCTGCGATGTCTCGCGATCTCGAGCGATCAACGCTGGCCCGACTTCCCGGACGTTCCCACCATGGAGGAAGAAGGCTTCAAGGACTTCGTGTTCGCGACCGACACGGTGCTGCTGGCGCCGGCCAAGACGCCGCCGGAAGTCGTCAAATGGCTCGAGACCGAAACGCTGAAAGTTCTCTCCACGCCGGAAATGAAAGCGAAGCTTTATGCGGCGGGCTTCCTGGTGCGGCCGAAAGGCGCCGAGGCCGCGTGGGCGCGCGTCACCAAGGAGATCGGCGTCTTCAAGAGCGTGATCGATCAGGCCGGGATTCCGAAGCTGTAACTCCGGCGGTCATCCCGGAGGCCGCCGCCCGGATCGGCGCTTTGCGCCGTCCGAGTGCAGGCTCCGCCGGCTATCCGGGAACCATCAAGCAGCGAGTCCGGCGGGCACCATGGGTCCCGGCTCTCGCTGTACTCGGCCGGGATGACGGAGGAGTGAGCTGCTACACCTTCATCTGCAAAGGTTCGGCTCTCGATCCTTCAATGTTGACGGACCTCCCACGCAAAATAACTTTCGTACGTCCGACGGGTCTTTTGGTGTCTCTTTAGGCGCGTTCCTTCCGTACTGCGAGCGAGTCAGCTCGCATTCCTGTTTTTGCTCCAGCAGGCACATAATTGGAATCCGTGCCATTGCTCTCGCGGCATTATATATTCCATGCGGACCGGCAAGGTCCTTGATGTCGATATTTCTCGCGCGATACCATTGATGCCGCGCAGACATTTCGAAAAAGTCAGCCGGACTCTGTAGTAAGGCGATCTTGGAAAGAAAATCGCGATCTTCGAAGATATCGACTATCTGACCGCAGTAGTCCGCTTTTCGCTTTCCAGCTCCATCGGTCTTTTTGTCTTTATAAGATTCTTTGGTGCAAAATGGCTCCGCCAACCGAAAATCGTTGGAGACGAACGACGAATTGAACACGATAGCCGATGTGCAGGGGAACGCGGTCGCCAGATGCCGAGCAAGTCCTCCGCCCAGCGAGTGCCCCACAGCCAAGTATTCGACGGGCATACCGGCTGCGGCGGCTCGTGCCCTCGTGCGCACACTCATGAACAGGTTTCGAGCAGCGCGGTATTGGTCCCAGGGGTTGAACATTTGAGTGAAGTAACCGGCATTGCTGATCCAATCCGTCCACTTGTCGGTGCCGCGAAAAACGACCATAATAGAGAATCTGGTTGGAGATCTCCGATAAAAGATCTCCGCATACATACCTCCCCACGTATCGACGGGATCGCCCGAACTGATCCATTCAAATTTGTCCGGCGTGAGCGAGAATCTATCCTTTTTATCCCGGCGATAAGCATTTGCGGCGTACGCAGCGTAGATTCCGAAATAATCGGCCACCAACTGCCCATTATAATCGGGAAAGACCCGGTCATCGCCGCGCACCGGACTCTCGTACATCCGCCAGAAGCTGCGAACCCGATAGGGGACGCAGCCTTCATTCTCGCTTGACTGAATGCCGAGTTCGTCTCGTGATATCTTCAGATAGGCTGCAAGCGCCAGGTTGATAAGACCGACAAAAATTACCGCTACGGCCAGCAGAGCAACGATTCCGATAAACTTTTTCATCGAGCAATTCCCCGCTTCGACGATCGCGTTGCTTCGCACGTTGTCGGTGCTTTTCGACGCCGCGACCCATACTGCCTTGCAGTCTACCGCACCATCGAAGCTCGTCGCTGCCTTCACTCTATCTTCAACTCGATCAGCGTCGTCTCTTCGAGCTTGCGCCCGAACCACGCGTTGATGCCGGCGGTGCGCTTGGCGATGTAGACCGGCTCGTCGTTCTCAAGCCGCATCGGCACGTCGTGGCCCGGCACCAGGATCGAACCGGGCTTCTTGCGCCACAGGTCCCAGATGCGCTCCATGGTGCGGCGGCTGTCGCCCGCGTTCATCGTCATGTCGGCCTCGCGCGACAGCATTTCGGCGCGGTTCTTCGCGGCGTCGCCGGAGAAGATCACATCGCGCTCGCCGCCGTTGAGCACATAGACGAGGTGTCCGGGCGTGTGGCCCGGCCCCGCATAGGCGGTCAGCCCCGGGATCACCTCTTCGGCGATCTCGACGCCGTGAAGCTGCGGCGAAATGGCAAGTTCGCGCACGTAGAATTCCGGGATGGTGTGGTGGCCGAGCGGCTGCGCCACCGCCCATTCGAGCTCCTGCTTGCCGATCAGCACGCGCGAAGCGGAAAACATCGGCCAGTTGATCGAATGGTCGTAATGCGCATGCGTCAGGATGACGTCGGTGACGTCGGCGGCTTTCAGCCCATGCGCCTCAAGCCGGCCCGCGATCACGCGCCGCATGCCGAAGTTGCCGGCGTCGATCAGGATCACCCTGCCCTGCCCGCGCACCAGCGCGACCGTGCTCCAGCCAAGCCCGCCGTGGCACACGGTCTTGCCGGGAAAGCCCTGCACCAGGATGTCGATGGAGAAGCCGCCGACGGTGATGGTCGGCTGGGTGGCGGGTGCGTTCATGGTGGGCTCCTCGTTTCTCTTTTCTGTCATCCCGGCCGAGCGCAGCGAGAGCCGGGATCCATAACCACAAAACAGACCTTATCGCGACATTCGTGGTTATGGGTCCCGGATAGCCGCTTCGCGGCTTCCGGGATGACCAGCGGTGTCAGCTTCCGGCATCGCGTAGGCAGTCGGGAAAAACAGATCTTTCCATGACGCGGGCTTCTTCT
The DNA here is from genome assembly GCA_034669145.1 of Hyphomicrobiales bacterium. Classification (GTDB taxonomy): domain Bacteria; phylum Pseudomonadota; class Alphaproteobacteria; order Rhizobiales; family Xanthobacteraceae; genus PALSA-894. The sequence goes on along the minus strand of JAXDNY010000099.1, from coordinate 100,655 downwards.
TCACCGTTCCGGCGAGATTCATGAACTCGACGAATTTCATCACGTTGATCGGGGTCGTGGTGTAGTCGACATCCGGATCGGTGACCATCTTCTCCATCTCGTCGAGCGTGGAGCGCTTCTCCTTGGTCATCGCGAGGTAGATTTCGGCGGCCTCGCGCGGCCTCGCCTTGATGAACGCGTTCGCCTCCTCCAACGCCGCCACCACAGCGGCGCAGACCTTCGGGTTGGCGTCGTAGAATTTCTTCGACGCCATCAGCACACCATTAGTGTGGCGGCCACCTGCCGCATCATACGAGTGCAGCACCTTGTGAATGCCTGGGCTCGCAAGCTCGATGTAGTAGAACGGCGAGCTCGCGAAATGCGCGTTGATCTCCGACTTGCCGGCGAGCAGCGCGGCGGTCGCGTCGGGATGCGAGAGCGAAATCGTGATCGGGTCGAGCTTGTCGTACTGCTCGCGGCCGAATTCCTTCGCCACCGCCATCTGCAGCGCGATCGCGTGGCCGGTGAGCTTCACGGCGGGAAGCGCGATGCGGTCTTGTGCCGTGAAATCCCGGATCGACTTGATGTGCGCCGAGCGCGTCACCAGCACGTAGGGCATCGACTGCACGGCGGCGAGCGCGCGGATCTCGTTCGGTGTGCCGACCGTCTTGTCCCACATGGTGGCGAGCGTCGGCAGGCCCGGCGCGATGAAGTCCATCTGGCCGGAGAGGATCGCCTCCATCATGGCGCTGGCGTTCGACAGCGTGGTCCATGACACCTTCAGCTTGAGGCCCTGTTTCTCGGCTTGCTTTTGCAGCATGCCGAACTGCTCCATCACCATGAAGGGCAGATACGGCAGGCCGTATTGCTTGGAGAGGCGGACTTCATCGACCTCGGCGCGGGCGGCAGGCAGCGCCGCCAGCAGGAGCACCACAGCGACAAAAGAGCGGACGAGAGCGCGCATTGATCCTCCCCGAGCGGCCCGCAGTTGTTCGGCAGGCGTTGCCGCCTATACTGCCGCCCAAACCGGGGAACGACAAGGAAATGGCAGCGCAAAGCTACAATGCGGCGGTCGACATGGTCGACCGCAACGTCGCGGAAGGGCGCGGCGCGAAGACCGCGTTCGTCGACCCGACGCGGCGGCTGACCTACGGCGAGTTGGCGGACGCGGTCGCGCGTGTCGGTCCGATGCTCGCGCGGCTCGGCCTGCAGCGCGAAGACCGCGTCGCGATGATCATGCTCGACACGGTCGATTTTCCTATTCTGTTTTGGGGAGCGATAAGGGCCGGCATCGTTCCGATCCCGCTCAACACGCTGCTGCCGGTCGAGCAGTTCCGCTACATCCTGCAGGATTCCCGCGCCAAGGTGCTGTTCGTCTCAGCCCCGTTTCTCAAGGCCGCCGAAACCGCGATGGCGGGCCTGCCGCTCAAGACACTGGTGGTGGTCGGCGATGCGCCGACGCAGTATCCGAGCTTCGGCAAGTTGCTCGATGCGGAGAACGCGGCAGCGCCCGCAGAAACCTCAGGCGATGAGGTCGCATTCTGGCTCTATTCGTCGGGCTCGACCGGCATGCCGAAAGGCGTGCGGCATGTGCATACGAGCCCGATGGCGACGGCGAAACTCTATGGCCAGGGCGTGCTCGGCATCACGGAGAACGATGTCTGCTTTTCGGCCGGAAAGCTTTACCACGCGTACGGTCTCGGCAACGGCATGAGCTTTCCGATGTCGGTCGGCGCGACCGCCGCGCTGATGCCCGATCGCCCGGCACCGGCCGCGATCTTCGAGGTGCTGCGGCGCGAGCAGCCGACGCTGTTCTTCGGTGCGCCGACGCTCTACGCCATGATGCTCGCCGACCCCGCCTGCACGCCCGAGAATGGATCCAAGCGCCTGCGCTGGTGCGTGTCGGCCGCCGAGGCGCTGCCGGAGCATGTCGGCACGGAGTGGAAGAAGCGGTTCGGCGTCGACATCCTCGACGGCATCGGCTCGACCGAGATGCTGCACATCTTCATCTCCAACCAGCCGGGCAGACTGCGTTACGGCACCACGGGTGTGGCGGTCGCCGGTTATGACCTGCGCATTGTCGACGACAAGGATGCCGATGTGCCGGACGGCGAGCTCGGCGAGTTGCTGGTGCGCGGGCCGACCGCCGCGGAGGGCTATTGGAATCAACGTGAAAAGACGCGTCGCACCTTCGCGGGCGAATGGACGCGCACCGGTGACATCTACGTGCGCGATCCGGACGGCCTGTACCGCTACTGCGGCCGCAACGACGACATGTTCAAGGTTTCGGGTCTGTGGGTGTCGCCCTTCGATGTGGAGTCCGCGCTGATAACCCACCCCTCCGTGCTCGAAGCCGCGGTGGTGCCCAAAGAAGACGGCGACGGGCTGCTGCGGCCCAAGGCCTACATCACGCTCAAGGCCGGCGCGAAAGCCGAGGATGCCGAACCGCTGCGCGAAGCGCTGAAGGAGCACGTGAAGAGCCAAATCGGCATGTGGAAATATCCACGCTGGATCGAGATCGTCGACAGCCTGCCGAAGACCGCGACGGGGAAGATTCAGCGGTTCAAGCTGAGGGATTAGAATAGCCCTCACCCTGAGGAGCGTGCGAAGCACGCGTCTCGAAGGGCGAGGGCGTGCACTCTGAGCCTGCGGCCATCCTTCGAGGGCCGCTTCGCGGCCACCTCAGGATGAGGACTCCCGTTGGAATTCATCTTCGTCCTCACGGTCGGGCTGCTCGCGGGTGCGATCAGCGGCATCATCGGCACCGGCTCGTCGATCATGCTGGTGCCGGTGCTGGTGTGGCAGTTCGGCCCGAAGGAAGCCGTGCCGATCATGGCGGTCGCCGCTATCATCGGGAATTTTTCGCGCATCCTCGCGTGGTGGCGCGAGGTCGACTGGCGTGCTACCGCCGCCTACTCGATTCCGGCGGTGCCGATGGCGGCGCTTGGTGCGAAGACGCTGCTGGTGCTGCCCTCACGCGCCGTCGACCTCGCGATCGCGCTGTTTCTGCTCGCGATGATCCCCGGACGGCGCTGGCTCGCGTCGCATGATCTCAAGCTCAGTCTCTGGCATATGGCGATCATCGGCGCGGTGCTCGGCTACGTCACCGGCGTCGTCGTGACCACCGGGCCGCTCACGGTGCCGATCTTCCTGATGTACGGGCTGGTGAAAGGCGCGTTCCTCGCGACCGAGGCCGCGAGTTCGCTCACGATGTATGTCGCGAAGGTGCTGACATTCCGCACGCTCGGCGCAATGCCGTGGGACACCTTCGTGAAGGGCCTGATCACCGGCGGCTCGCTGATGGCGGGCACGTTTCTGTCGAAACGCTTCGTCATGAAACTCGATGCGGAGTCGTTCCGTTACATGCTCGACGCTTTGATGCTAGTTTCGGGGCTCGCCATGTTGTGGAACGCATTCTTCGCATGACACTCGCAGACCAAGGTCACATCGCTGTCGGCGACGCACGCCTCGAATACCGCATGATCGGCCCACAGCCGGACACTGCGCCGACGATCGTGATGCTGCATGAGGGCCTCGGCTCGGTCACGACCTGGGGCGATTTCCCGCAAAAGCTCGCCGAGAGAACCGGCGCGGGCGTGTTCGTCTATTCGCGCGCCGGCTACGGCCATTCGTCGACGATCACGCTGCCGCGCCCGCTCGACTACATGCAGCGCGAGGCGACCGACGTGCTGCCGCTGCTGCTTGATGCGATCGGATTTAAGCGCGGCATCCTGTTCGGCCACAGCGATGGCGCGACGATCGCGGCGTGGTACGCGGGTAGTGTGCAGGATCATCGCGTACGCGGACTGGTCCTGATGGCGCCGCATTTCTTCATGGAAGCGGGCAACATCGCGGCGATCCAGCAAATCGTTGCGAACTTTGAGACCACCAATCTCCCCGGCCGCCTCACCCGTCACCATGCGGACGTCACCGCGGCGTTTCGCGGCTGGAGCGGGGCGTGGCTCGACCCCGGCTTTGCGGCGTTCGATACCACCGACGCGCTCGCCTATATCCGCGTGCCGGTGCTGGTCGTGCAGGGCGCGGCCGATCCCTACGGCACGCCCGCGCAGGTACGCGCGGTCGAAGACGAATGCTACTGCCCGGTCGAGACGCTGGTTTTGCCGGACGTCGGCCACGCGCCCTATCGCGAAACACCGGCCGAGACCCTTGACGCGGTAGCAGCCTTCACCGACCGGATTTTCCGCGCACACGGCGACGGCATTGACAACGCTGCCTGAGTCTTGTGCCCCGACCTAGTTGTCGCCGACTGGGTTATGCACTATAGTGCATGTACTAACATTGAAATCATTAAGAAATTTAGCTTGAGGAGGCGACCGATGGCAGAGGCAGCGCGCGCCCAACAGGACACGCAAGCGCGTCAGGTCGTTGTCGATTTCCGCACCGAGCCGTCGCGCTATCGCCATTGGAAGCTCGCAACCGACGGCGAGATCGCGACGCTTACCATGGATGTCGACGAGAAGGGTGGATTGCTCGGCGGCTATGAGCTGAAGCTCAACTCCTACGACCTCGGCGTCGACATCGAACTGGCCGACGCGATCGAGCGGCTGCGCTTCGAGCATCCGGAAGTGAGGGTGGTCATCCTCAAGTCTGGTAAGGAGCGCGTGTTCTGCGCCGGCGCCAATATCCGCATGCTGGCGAGCGCAACCCACGCCCACAAGGTCAACTTCTGCAAGTTCACCAACGAGACGCGCAACGGCATCGAGGACGCGAGCGCGCATTCGGACCAGAAATATCTCTGCGTCGTCAACGGCACGGCGGCCGGCGGCGGCTACGAGCTCGCGCTCGCCTGCGACCACATCATGCTGGTGGATGACGGCTCGGCCTCGGTGTCGCTGCCCGAGTTGCCGCTGCTCGCCGTGCTGCCCGGCACCGGCGGCCTCACCCGCGTGACCGACAAGCGCAAGGTACGGCGCGACCGCGCCGACGTGTTCTGCACGACGGAAGAAGGGGTTAAAGGCAAACGTGCAGTCGACTGGCGCCTCGTAGACGAGGCGATCCCCCGTTCGAAACTGGACGAAACAGTCGCCGAGCGTGCCAAGAACATCGCTTCCTCGGCCAGGAACAAGGGCGACGCGAAGAACGGCATCGCCCTGCGCCCGGTGGAGCGCAAGCGCTCCGCCGACAGCAACGAATACCGCTACGTTTCGGTCGAATTCACCCGCGAGAACCGTCTCGCGACCATCACGCTGCGCGGGCCGGACAACGCGCCGCCCTCCTCGACCGGCGAGCTGGTCGCCCAAGGCCCCGCGTTCTGGCCGCTGCAGCTCGCGCGCGAGCTTGACGACGCCATCCTCGATATCCGGCTCAACGAGCTGGAGGTCGCGACCATCGTGTTCAAGTCGCTCGGCGACCCGCAGCGCGTGCTCGCCTACGATGCCTTCCTCGACACGAATGCCGCACACTGGCTCGCGCACGAAATCCGGCTGAAGTGGAAGCGCGTCCTCAAACGCGTCGACATGACGTCGCGCTCGCTGGTCACCTTGATTGAGCCGGGCTCGTGCTTTGCCGGCACGCTCGCCGAACTGATTTTCGCGGCCGACCGCTCCTACATGCTGATCGGGCAGGTGCAGGGCGACAACCGCGCGCCCGCAGCGATTCTCCTCAGTGAGACGAATTTCTCCGGCGACCTCGCGATGAGCAACGGCCTGTCGCGCCTCGCGACGCGCTTTCTCGGCGAGCCGGAGTCGCTTGAAGCCGCCAAGGCCGCGGCCGGCCGGCCGCTCGATGCCGAAGAGGCGGACGACATCGGCCTCGTCACCGCCGCGCTCGACGATATCGACTGGGAGGACGAGGTGCGGCTGCTGCTCGAAGAGCGCGCGAGCTTCTCGCCCGACGGCCTCACCGGGATGGAGGCAAATCTTCGATTTGCCGGCCCCGAGACGATGGAAACGAAAATCTTCGCGCGGCTGACCGCCTGGCAGAACTGGATCTTCCAGCGCCCGAATGCGGTCGGCCCCGAGGGCGCGCTCACGCGCTACGGCTCAGGGCAGAAGCCGAACTTCGATTTGAAGAGGGTCTGACGATGAACCTGTGTCCCGCACGCGATGCAGCGCGCCAGCGGTGCATCGCAGATGCGGGACCCCGGTTACTTGCCAACCGAAAAAAAACCGGGGTCCCGGGTCAGCAGCGCATCATTGCATGCTGCGCTGCGCCCGGGACACGAGAGTGAGGACAAACATCATGACCATGCACGACATCAAAGTCGATTACTCCACCACCATCCCGAACAATGTCGGGCTTGGCGAAGACCGCCGCGTGCTCAAGGCGCTCGAGGTCTGGCATCCGGGCTACATCGACTGGTGGCACGACATGGGGCCGAACGGCTTCCAGGAGTCGCTGGTCTATCTGCGCACCGCCTATTCGGTCGACCCGCGCGGCTGGGCCAAGTTCGACTACGTGCGGATGCCCGAATACCGCTGGGGCATTCTTCTTGCCCCGCAAGAAGAAAACAGAAAAGTTCCGTTCGGCGAGCACTACGGCGAACCGGCGTGGCAGGACGTGCCGGGCGAGCATCGCGCCATGCTGCGCCGCCTGATCGTCATCCAGGGCGACACCGAGCCGGCTTCGGTCGAGCAGCAACGCATTCTCGGCAAGACCGCGCCCTCGCTCTACGACATGCGCAACCTGTTCCAGGTGAACGTCGAGGAAGGCCGCCACCTCTGGGCGATGGTCTACCTGCTGCAAAAGTATTTCGGCCGCGACGGCCGCGAGGAAGCCGAGGGACTGTTGCGCCGCCGCTCAGGCTCGAACGATGCGCCGCGCATGCTCGGTGCGTTCAACGAGGCGACGCCGGACTGGCTCTCGTTCTTCATGTTCACCTACTTCACCGACCGCGACGGCAAGATGCAGCTTCACTCGCTGGCGCAGTCCGGTTTCGATCCGCTGTCGCGCACCTGCCGCTTCATGCTGACCGAGGAAGCGCACCACATGTTCGTCGGCGAAACCGGCATCAGCCGCGTGGTGCAGCGCACCTGCGATGCGATGAAGGAAGCCGGCATCGAGGACCCGACGGATATCGCAAGCGTGCGCGCGCTCGGCGTGATCGACCTGCCGACCATCCAGAAGAAGCTGAACCTGCACTACACGCTGTCGCTCGACCTGTTCGGCTCGGAGGTCTCGACCAACGCGGCGAATGCCTTCAACGCGGGGGTGAAGGGGCGCTACCGCGAGACGCAGATCGAAGACGACCACCAGCTCAAGAACGACACCTATCCGGTGCTCAAGCTGGTGAACGGCGAGATCAAGCGCGTCGACGAGCCGGCGCTCACCGCGCTCAACATGCGCCTGCGCGACGACTACACGCAGGACTGCGTGAAGGGCATGCTGCGCTGGAACAAGATCATTTCGCTCGCCGGCTACGACTACAAGCTCACCCTGCCGAACGTCGCGTTCCACCGCCAGATCGGCGAGTTCAAGGACGTGCACGCGACGCCCGACGGCGTGCTGATCGACGATGCGACGTGGGGCCAGCGCAAGGGCGACTGGCTGCCCTCCACGGATGACGGCGACTTCATCGCCAGCCTGATGGAACCGGTCACGGAAGCCGGCAAATTCGCCTCGTGGATCTCCGCTCCCAAAGTCGGCATCGACAACAAGCCGGGCGATTTCGAATACGTGAAGATCGAGACGTGATGTCATTCCGGGGCACGCCGAAGGCGTGAGCCCGGAATCCATAGCCCCGAAACTTGGAATTGGCTGTGACCGAGCAAGACCGAAACGATCGTGGCTATGGATCCCGGGCTCGCCGCTGCGCGGCGCCCGGGATGACGGCGTGAGTGTGTCATCGTGACGACTGACACCGCCCCGCCTTACATCAGCAACCGCCCGCTGCGGCCATCACGCCGGCCCGCCAAGCAGGTGCGTGCCGAGAACACGCCGCTGTTGCGTGAGATCGGCTATGTGGTGCGCAACGAGCGCGCCAAGCGCGGTATGACGCGCAAGATGCTGGCGAAGCAGGCCGCCATGTCCGAGCGCTTCATCGCGCAGATCGAGCTCGGCGTCGGCAATCCGAGCGTGCTGTCGCTCGATGCGATCGCCCGCGCGCTCACGCTCGACCTGTTCGATCTGTTACCTGCCGTGAGGCACGACGAGGCGCGGCGGCGCGCGCTGGTGCATCTGCGCCAGCTTCCCGTCGAGGAGATCAAGGGCTTCCTTGACGCCTTCGCGCGCGTCGGCAGCGCGATGCCGAGCGCACGCGGCCGGCGGATCGCGCTCGTCGGCCTGCGCGGCGCCGGCAAGTCGACGCTCGGCCGCATGCTGGCCGGACGATTGGGCGTCTCCTTCATCGAACTCGACAAGATTATCGAGCAGGACCACGGCGCCCCGGTCGCGACGCTGTTCGAGGTCTATGGCCAGGGCACGTTCCGCCGCTATGAGCGCGACGCGCTGACGCGAACGATCGCCGCCAATCCGGCGGCCGTGATCGCAACCGCCGGCGGGATTGCAGCCGACGAGACCACGTTCGGGCAATTGCTCGAGCAGACCCACGTCGTCTGGGTGCAGGCCTCGCCCGCCGAGCACATGCGCCGCGTGCGCGAGCAAGGCGACTTCCGCCCGATGTCGCACAATCCGTCTGCCATGAACGACCTCGTCGCGATCCTCGATGCCCGCTCACCGGCCTACGGGCGCGCGCACGCGCGGCTCGATACGTCGGGCAAGAGCGTCGAGGATTGCGCGGATGAATTGGTGAGGGTGGCGGAGGGGTTGTTCCGAGGAACGTAGGTGGGCATCGGCTCTCGCTTGCTTTCCCCTCTCCCGCTTGCGGGAGAGGGTGGACGCCGGAGCGAAGCGACGGCGGCCGGGAGAGGGCTTTTTGTTGAGATTGTGAGAAAGCGCCCTCTCCCGCCTCACCGCTACGCGGTTCGGCACCCTCTCCCGCAAGCGGGAGAGGGGAAGAGGAGTTCGCGGCGCGCGCCCCTCAATCCTTCCCGTCGTCCAGCTTGCCGATATGGTGTTGCGCGTAAAGCTGCACGCCGAGCTGCGCGACGAGGTCGAGCTGCGACTCGAGGAAGTCGATGTGGTGCTCCTCGTCCTTCATCAGTTCCTCGAACAGGTCGCGCGACACATAGTCCTTGACCGTTTGGCAGTGGGTCGCGGCTTCCTGATAGAGCGCGCGCGCGTCGACCTCGGCCTGCAGATCGACGTCGAGGATTTCCTTGATGTTCTGCCCGATGTGCAGCGGATCGAGCACCTGCATGTTCGGGAAGCCGTCGAGGAAAATGATGCGCTCGACGAACTTGTCGGCGTGCTCCATCTCCTCGATCGATTCCTTGCGCCATTTCTTGGCGAGATCCTTGTAGCCCCAGTTGTCGAGCAGCCGGTAATGCAGCCAGTACTGGCTCACCGCGGTCAATTCGCTGCGCAGGCCCTTGTTGAGATAGTCGATGACCTTGGCGTCGCCCTTCATGGCTCGCGCTCCTTTATGCAAATCGCGGCGGCGGTTCCGCGGCCGGCGGATTGAAATTGTTCTATTGCGATTGGCATAGCGCGGCAAGCACGCGCGGGTGCAACCGGCGAACCGCTACGAGGCGTCGGCGATATCGCTGACGTGCGCGCAGCCGACCGGACAACCGCCGGCGCAGGTGGACAGCGCCTCGTCCATGATGCGGCGGATGGTACGGGCGCACCGCCCGCACTGCGGGCTGCACCCAAGGCAGCCATAGACCTGATTGGCCGTGGCGGGCCGCGCCGGAGCCGTTTCAATCGCCGACCGAACGTCGCGGTCGCTGAAAACATTGCAGGAACAAACAATCATTATGAACTTCAGCCGCCTACCCGAGTGCCCTTGCCTCTGACTTAGGCCATCGATTTCCGAGATGCAAAAAGGAAAAGCACTTCTTCGAGGTATTCCAAGGTGAGGAGCAATTCTTGTTAGCTGGGGGCAATTCTTGATGAGGCCAAAGTAGAAGCGGGGCGCGGCCCCCGGTCTTGTAAACCATAAATCCTCTCAACTGAGCATGACTTGGCTGACGGGGCGCCGCGAGCGGCAAACATCTATTGTCGACTGCCGGGCGTGGTGCTGGCGGTCCGGCGGTTCCTTCAGGTCTCATCCACCACGCGATTGCTGAGCGTCCCGATTTCCGGAACCGACACCTCCACCACGTCGCCGGCCTGCAGCCAGCGCGGCGGGTCGAAGCGTGCGCCGGCGCCGATCGGCGTGCCGGTGACGACGATGTCGCCGGGCTTGAGCGTCGTGAAGATCGTGATGTAGGCCAGCAGGTCGGCGAAACTGAAGATCAGGTTCGCGGTGGTGTCGTCCTGGCGGATCTCGCCGTTGACCTTGGTGGTGAGGTGCAGCGGCTTTGCCGGATCGATCTCGTCGGCCGTGACCATCCACGGTCCGAGGCTGCCGGACGCATCGAAGTTCTTGCCCTGCGTGACGTTGAACTTGGCATGCCGGGTCCACTCGCGCGCGGTGCCCTCATTGCAGAGCGTATAGCCGGCGATGTGTCCGTGGGCATTTTCCTTCGCGATTCTGCGCCCCTCCTTGCCGATCACCAGCGCAATCTCGCCCTCGTAGTCGAACTGCTGCGTCACGCTCGGGCGCATCAGCGCCTCACCCGAGCCGACGAACGAGCCCGGCGTGCGGAAGAACATGCTGGGATATTTCGCCTGCGCGCTGCCGTCTTTGTATTCTTCGTTGCGGTTGGCGTAGTTGACGCCGATGCAAAGGATTTTTTCCGGAAACAGAATTGGCCGCAGAAGTGTGACCGCCGGCAGCGCGATGTCGGGCGCAGACGCGGCCGCCTTGCGGACTTCGCCGAGCGCCCCCGCACGCAGCGCATCGAGCAGGCTCGGGTATGCCAGGCGCCGCCCAAGATCGACAATGCCGTTGCCCACGACGGCGCCGTAACTGACCCGGCCTCCGGCCGAAAACGATGTGAGTTTCAATGCAACAGCCCCAGGCTCAGGTCGCCTTGACGCGACAGATTGGCTCGCCCAGAACATGTTAGAATTCCGCACAGCCGTCAAACCAGACGTTGGAGGAAACCCATGCCGCACGTGATCGTGGAATATTCGGCCAACATCGAAGCCGAGATCACGCCGCAGCGGCTGGTCGAGGAGATCCATGGCGCGGCGATCGCGAGCGGTATCGCCGAACCGGTGGCGGTGCGCACACGGCTCAAGCGCCGCGAGCACTTTCGCGTCGGCGACGGATCGCCGGAGAATGCCTTCGTGCACATCGACATCCGGGCGCGCAAAGGCCGCACGCTGGAGCAGAAGAAGCACGCGGTGCAGACGATCTACGATTCTGCCAACAAGACGCTCGAGCCGGTGTTTCGCGCGCGGCCGCTCGCGCTGACGGTGGAAATCCACGAGATCGATCCCGAGACGCGGCTTTTGCGCAACGGCATGCGCGAGAGGCAGGCGGTCGACACAAAAGCTTCGGCCGCATGAGCACGACGCTCGACAAGACGATTGCGCGGGCGGAGGGATTTCTCAAGCGCTTCCGCGAGCGTCCGGTCGCGCACCTGATCGACGGCAAGCCGGACGCCGGCAGCGGCGAGACGTTCGAGACGCACTCGCCGATCGACAATTCGGTGATCGCGAAGGTGGCACGCGGCGGCGCCGCCGAGATCGATCGCGCCGCGAAAGCCGCGACCAAGGCGTTCCGCACGGGCTGGGCACGCACCACCGGGGACGGGCGGCGGAAGGTGCTGCACCGGATTGCGGACGCCATTGAGGCGCGTGCCGACGAGATCGCGCTCACCGAATGCATCGATACCGGACAGCCGATCCGCTACATGTCGAAGGCGGCGCTGCGCGGCGCGGAGAATTTCCGTTTCTACGCCGACCGCGCGCCGGGCGCCGCCGACGGCCTGTCGCTGCCGACCGGCACGCATTTGAACTACACGATCCGCCAGCCGATCGGCCCCGTGGGCGTCATCACGCCGTGGAATACGCCGTTCATGCTCTCGACGTGGAAGATCGCGCCCGCGCTCGCGGCCGGCTGCACGGTGGTGCACAAACCGGCCGAATGGAGCCCGCTCACCGCTTGCCTGCTCTCCGAGATTTGTCTGGAGGCGGGATTGCCGCCGGGCGTGCTCAACACGGTGCACGGTTTCGGCGAGGATGCGGGCCGCGCGCTGACCGAGCACCCCGACATCAAGGCGGTCGGTTTCGTCGGCGAAAGCACGACCGGCTCGGCCATCATGGCGCAGGGCGCGCCGACGCTAAAGCGCGTGCACTTCGAGCTCGGCGGCAAGAATCCGGTCGTGGTGTTCGCCGATGCGGACCTCGACCGTGCGCTCGATGCCGTGCTGTTCATGATCTACTCGCTCAACGGCGAGCGCTGCACCTCGTCGAGCCGCGCGCTGGTCGAGGCCTCGATCTATGACGAATTCTCTCAGCGCGCCGCCGAGCGGATGAAGAGGATCAAGGTCGGCCATCCGCTCGATCCCGCCACTGAAATTGGCCCGCTGATCCATCCGCGCCATGTCGACAAGGTTCTGTCCTATGTGGCGGCGGCCGAGCAGGAGGGCGCGACCGTCGTCGGTGGGGGACGCGCGGGCGCCAAAGGCAACTACGTCGCGCCGACGCTTTATCTGGGCGCGCGCAACACGATGAAGATCGCCCAGGAGGAAATCTTCGGTCCGGTGCTGACCATGATCCCGTTCGCCGACGAGGCCGAGGCGCTTAGCATCGCCAATGACGTGCGCTACGGCCTCGCGGCGTATCTGTGGACGAAAGACGTCGGCCGCGCGCACCGCTTCGCGCAACACGTCGAGGCCGGCATGGTGTGGGTCAACTCGGAGAACGTGCGCCACCTCCCCACCCCGTTCGGCGGCATGAAGTCATCCGGCATCGGCCGCGACGGCGGGGATTATTCGTTCGATTTCTACATGGAGACCAAGAACATCGCGATCGCGCTCGACAATCACACGATCCCGAAGATCGGCACCTGATGCTGCGCGATCCCGTCTTCAATCCGCCGTTCAACATCGTACGCGCGAGCCATGTCGAGCTCGGCGTCGCCGATATCGCGCGTTCGCGCGCGTTCTACGTGGATTGCCTCGGCTACATCGTCAGCGACGAGGACAAGGACGCGCTCTATCTGCGCGGGTTGGAAGAGCGCAACCATCACTCGGTGGTGCTGCGCCATTCAACAGACATCGCGGCGCTGCCAATCGGCTTCAAGGTCGGCAGCGAAGAGGATCTCGACAAGGCCGCCGAATGGCTGACCGCGCGCAGGCTGCCGGTGTCGTGGCCGAACCTGCCGTTCCAGGGACGCACGCTGCGGACCGCCGATCCGGTCGGCATGCCGATCGATCTCTATTTCAAGATGGATCGCGTTCCCTCGATGCTGCAGAAGTATGCCGCCTACAAGGGCGCGCGTATCCAGCGCATCGACCACATCAATTGCTTCACGCCGGACGTGCAGGCGTCCTACGACTTCTACATCGAGCTCGGCTTTCGCCTCACCGAGACGGCCGAGACCGAAGGGGCCGATCCGAAGCTCTGGGCCGTGTGGCTGCAGCGCCACGGCAGTACGCATGACCTCGCCTTCACCAACGGGCGCGGGCCGCGCCTGCACCATATCGGCGTGTGGAATTCGAACGCGCTCGACATCCTGAACACGTGCGACGTGATGGCGACTTCCGGTTATCTCGCGAACATGGAGCGCGGCCCGGGCCGGCACGGCATCGCCAACGCGTTCTTCCTCTACGTGCGCGATCCGGATGGGCACCGCGTCGAGCTGTTCACGTCCGACTATCTCACCGTCGACACCGATCACGAGCCGCTCCGCTGGACGCTCAATCATCCGCAGCGCCAGACGCTGTGGGGCCAGCCGGCCCCGAAATCCTGGTTCGAGGAAGGCTCGCCGTTCCGCCGCGTGCCGGTGCGCGAGCCGGTGCTGGAAGCGCGGCCCGTGGTGGCGCGCTAGAGAGGCTAACCGGATCAGCTAGATTGGCGACCGAGGTCGTTGCGGGGGGGACTCATTATGAAGCGTTGTCGGGTGGGCGCCGGTCTTTTCCTCGTCGCGGCCCTGGCGTTGACGGCGTCCAGCGCGTCCGCACAGACCTATCCGTCGCAGCCGATCAGGATCGTTGTCGGGTTTGGCCCGGCGTCGTCGGCCGATCTTCTTGCCCGCCCGCTCGCGCGGCAGATGGAGCAAAAATTCAAGCAGCCCGTCGTGGTGGAAAATCGGCCCGGCAACAGCAGCATGCTCGCGGCCGAAGCGGTCGCCCGCGCGGCGCCCGACGGCTACACGCTGTTCATGGCGACGGTCGCCAACACGCTCAATCCGGCACAGACCAATTCCGGTTTCAATCTCGGGCGGGACATGGCGCCGGTCGCGCTGCTGGGCGTGGTGCCGAACGTCCTGGTTGCGCATCCTTCCGTGCCGGCGAACAATCTCAAGGAGTTGATTACGCTGGCCAAGACGAAGCCCGACAGTCTGACATTCGGAACCTCCGGCGCCGCAACGGCCAGTCACCTCGCGGCGGAACTGTTCAACAGCGGCACGGGGAGCAAGATCGTCGCGGTGCACTATCAGGGCGGCAGCAGCCAGGCGCTCAACGATCTGCTCGCCGGCCGCATCACATTGATGTTCAACGTGGCGGCAACACTCGCGCCGCATGTCGCGGCCGGGACGCTCAAGCCGATCGCGGTGGCGCAGCCAAAGCGCGCCGGCGTACTGCCCGACGTGCCGACGATGGACGAGGCCGGCATGCCGGGCTTCGATGCTGGGATCTGGATCGGACTGCTGGCGCCGACCAACACGCCGCCGGACATCGTGGAGAAGCTCGCGGCGGCGGCGCAAGAGGCGCACATGAGCGACGCGGTGCAGGTGGCGTTGAAGGCGCAGGGCATCGACGTGCTCGGGGGCGGTCCCGCGGCGTTTGCCGATTTCATCCGCGCCGACATCGCGAAATGGACGTCGATCCTGACAGCGGCCGGTTTGAGAAAACAATGAGCGGGGATGCGATGATCTATCACAAGCAAATCGGCGACGGGCCCGCCAAGGTCGCGGTCATCCACGGCTGGTTCGGCGATCATCGCGCTTTCGAGACCATGTTCGAATACCTCGACGTGAGGCGCTTCACTTACGCGTTCGTCGATATCCGGGGCTACGGCCATTCGCGCGACAAGGCCGGCGAATACACCATGGCGGAAATCGCCGCCGATACGATCGCGCTGGCTGACGGGCTCGGCTGGAACGATTTCCACGTCGTCGGTCATTCGATGGGTGGCAAGGCCGCTCAGAAAGTCGCGATGGACGGAGGCAATCGCGTGAAGTCGGTCGTGGCGATCACACCGGTCCCGGCCTTCGCGATGCCGGCGGACGACGCGGTCTTCGGCTTCTTCACCGCCGCCTGCGAGAAGGACGACGTAGCGCGCGCGTTGATCGGTGAGTCGGTCGGCAACCGGGTGTCGACAGTCTGGATCGACCGGCTGCTCGCCCGCGCGCGCGCGACCGCAAAGCCCGAGGCATTCAAAGGCTACATGCGCTCCTTCATCAAGGACGACCTCTCGGCGCAGGCGAAAGCGGTCCAGTGCCCGATGCTTGTGCTGGCCGGGCAGCACGACAATGGCGTCACGGAAGAGATCGTGCGCGCCGCTTTCCCGGCGCTCTATCCGCACGCGCGCATCGAAGTCATCGCGAATGCCGGGCACTACCCGATGGACGAGACGCCGGTCTATCTGGCAACCCGCATCGAGGCGTTCATCGGTGAGGGGAATTAAAGTCACGCACGATCAGCGCTTCCAAAGCTTCCAGTCAGGCTCCACGCACCGCCGCCCGCGAACGCCAGATAGAGAAACAGGAAGCAGTAAGGGATCGAGGCATCACCGCCGTTCAGGATCGGAAACATGCCGCGCGGCGCGTGGCCGATCATACCGGCGTCTTGTTGACGGCTGACGCACCACTAAGAGACGTTCGCCATGGGGAACAATTCCACCTTGGCAGATGATTTTTCCAGCAACGAAGCTTGCGCCGCGCGCCGGGGATCATTCCGATAATTCTCACGGTCCGCATCGGATGCGTAGCTGACGATGTGCATCTCGACGGTGCCATCCGCATTTCGCAGACGACGCTCCAAACGCCCGTTAAACTCGGGCAATAGCGGCAAGACGGCCGCCTCGTAGGCTCGAAAGGCCTCGACACCTTCCGCAGGTATCCGGAACAGGACCACAAGCGTGACCCGGTCGGTTTGATGGGCGGTCAATAACGGCTCCCGGAACACCTAGTTCTTGCTGGTCTTCAAGAGTTCTTCTGCTGCCGTGACACCTCTCATGGCCTTGAGTGTGAGAGCTGTCGGTTGTGGCTTCCAGTCGGAAACCAGTTTTTCTGCGTTCGTGAGTTCTGGCTTGGTCAATATGCCGGCCATCCCTTTCACTTTGTCGGGTGGCACCAGTTTCGAGAGTTTGTAATACGCATACGCCAACGACAGATCTTTTGACGCTCCTTTTCCTTGAAAATACAGACCGGACAAATTGTAGAGCGATCTAGGATGTCCCTGATCGCCTGCCAGCTTCCACCATTTCATCGCCTCTTCAAAATTTTCCTGTTTGACATAAAGAAGCGCAACATCGTGCTGGGCAAGCGAGTAACCGGCCTTGGCGGCAATCAGTTTGTATTTCAGTGCTTCATTTGTGTCGTTGGCGACAACGCCCTCGCCTTGCCCGTCATAGTAACAACCAAGCTTATAGGCTCCCAGCGGGTCGTTCGATGCCGTCGCTTTTTGAAACCACTCGAATGCCTGCCTGATATCTCGTTGTGTGCCGATGCCATTATTGTACATCATGCCAACATGATATTGCGCCTCTGCATCGCCTTTATTGGCCAATGCGACCATCGCATTGAAGGTGCCCGCCTCATTTGCATTGGCCGGCATTGAGAAAAGCCACATGAGCGCCGCGACGCCAATGAGCGCGGCACGCAGACCGTGTCTTGCGGTGCGCGGCTTGTCACTGAGGATGCGATTGGTCATGGGCTTCCTCCTTACGCATGAGGCGCTTCTCGGCATCGAGTAAGGTTTCCAACTGTTCGATTCGTCCTGACGCGGTCCCATCGCCTGGATCGCCGGCTGCAATGGTTGATCCTGTGCCGCGGCAATTTCAAGATCAATAGACCGGTCCGGTCAGTGGTAGCGGCGTCGAAATGGCCAGATGAGCTGTCTCGAGAACTCGGCCGGGAGACGGTCGTTCTCGATGCCCGTTTCCGGCGGCCACTCCCCTTTGGGCATGTGATAGGTGCCGAACAGCCGATCGATCCAGGGGAAGTGGACGGCGAAGTTCTTGTCCACCGGCTTCATCGCATGGTGCCAATGATGAAAGCGCGGCAGGACGACGAGCTGATTCAGGATCGGCAGGTCGAACCGAATGTTGACGTGATTGAGTGTGGCCTGCACGGCGACGATGACAAGCCAGATGTAGAGCGCCGTCTGCGAAAAGCCGAGTGCGAACAGCGGCACCAGGATCAGCGCCCGCGTCACGAGGATGTCGACCACATGGAGCCGCGAACCGGCCAGCCAATCGAGGGTGCGCGAGGAGTGGTGAATGGCGTGGAACGGCCAGAGCCAGCCGACACTGTGGAAGGTGCGGTGCACCGCGTATTGCGTGAGGTCGGCGACCAGCATGATGGCGAGGACTTCGACGGCCAGCGGCAGAGCCGACGGATCGAGCCCGGAGATCTCAGCGTGGACGGAGCGCGCGACGAGCGTCGCCGGCAGCAAGGTGAAGAACGTCAGCAGTTCCACCGCGACGTGGCTGACCAGGAAATAGATTCCGTCAGTGGTCCAACCCGGACGAAAAGTGCCCTGCTCGGCATTCAGCGGAAACAGGCGCTCCAAGGGAATGAAAACGACGGCGAGCAGCACGACGTTCAGGATGAACCAATCGAGCCCGACCCGGAACGCCGCCGTGCCGCTGCCGACTTCGACGGTGCTTCCGCCGGCAAGGACCGCCGCCATACAGAAGAAGAGACCGGTCAGCCCGAGCCGCTTGGAAGGCCGAAGCAGGATATTGAGGGCCGAAAGCAGAAAACTTGCAACGATGGCCAGCGCCAGGATCACGCGCATGGTCTCGATGGGATAGCGCGGCGCCGTCTCCGAGGCAGTCAGCCAATGCGGATAGCGGAACACAAGCACCGCCAGAAAACTTCCCAGGCCGAGGAGCACTCCGAACACACCGGACAACCAACCGGACCCAAAATGCTTCGGCAGGCTGTCCCCAAGGAGGGCTTCGAACCATCGATCCAGCCTGGTCTGGCCGTGTGGCGCCTTCAGCGGGTTCAACTCGCTGGCGAACATGTTGTGAGCACCACGCGCTAAAGCGCGATCACCACGTTCCCGGCGACCTTGCCGCTCTCGACCGCCTCGTGCGCCTTGACGATCTCGGCGAGCGGAAAGCTCGCCGCGATATTGTGCCTGAGCGCGTTCGCCTCCAGCATGCGGGTGATTTCGGCAATCGCACGGGCACGCTCGTCCGCCGTCAGCTCGTAGACAAACACGAACCTGAACGTGATGGCATTGGCGAGGCAGAACGAGGCCGGAATCGCCGCCTGCGGTCCTGTGCCGTAGACCACCAGCGTGCCGCGCGGGCGCAGCACGCCCGGCAGGAGCGCTGCGTTCGCCGTCAGGTCCATTTCGATCACCGCGTCGACGCCGCCTTTGGTCAGCGCCATCACGCGCTCGCCGACGTTCTCGGTCTTGTAGTCGACGGTGTGATCGGCCCCCGCCTCGCGCGTGAGCTTCGCTTTGGCGGCCGACGACACTGTGGTGATCGCGGTCGCGCCGCGCGCCTTGGCAAATTGAATGGCGTAGTGCGCGACTGCGCCGGCCCCGCCCGCGATCAGCAAGGTCGAGCCGCTGCCGATGCCGGCGAGGTCGATCGCATGCCAGGCCGTCAGGGCCGGAACGCCGAAGCACGCGCCCGCCTCGAAGCCGATCGCGTCAGGCAGCCGCACCGCCTGATTTGCCGGCAACACGATGTATTCGGCCGCGGTGCCGAATGGGCGCTTCCATTGCGCATTCCAGGTCCAGACCCGTTCGCCGATGCGCGACGACGCGACGCCCTCACCGACCGTGTCGATCTCGCCTGCGCCGTCGCTGTGCGGAATGACGCGCCGAAACGCGATTCTGCGCGTCGTCCCGGCGCGGCTCTTCACATCCGAGGGATTGACGCCGGAGGTCTTCAACTTGATGCGGACCTCGCCCGGCCCCGGCTTTGGCGTTTCCATCTCGCCGACGTGAAGCACCTCGGCGGCAGGTCCGTTCTTTTCGTACCAGGCGGCCCGCATCGATTGTCTTAAGCGCTCGCGCGCATCGCGTGCTCGACCAGCGTCTTGCCGAGCGACCAGACCGCGCCCGCCTTGTGACTGTCGGCGATCACGTCGTCGAATGCGCGCACGATCCAGTCGCAATCCTCGTCGTTGATGATGAGCGGCGGAATGAGCTTGATGGTGTGGCTCGCGTGGCCCGCCACCTGCGTCAGAATCTTGTGCTGCTTGAACAGCGGGATGGTGATGAGCTGGCAGAACAGTCCCTTGCTGGCCGTCTCCAGCACATTCCACGACGCCTTGAGCTTGAGCGAACTCGGCGAGCCGAACTCGACGCCGATCATCAGTCCCTTGCCGCGCACGTCCTTCACAAGCTCGTAATTTTCCGAGAGCGCCGACAGGCCGCGCAGCACACGCTCGCCGGTGCGTGCCGCGTTCTCGATCACCCGCTCGGCCTTCATGACTTCGAGCGTCGCGATGCCCGCCGCCATCGCGAGGTCGTTCTTCGAGAACGTCGAGCCATGGACCACCGCGCGGTCCATGCGGCTGAACACCTTGTTGAACACCCATTTGCGCATCAGCACGGCACCGACCGGCACGTGTCCTCCGGACAGCGCCTTGGCGAGCAGCACCATGTCGGGCTCGATGCCCCAATGCTCGCCGGCGAGAAATTTCCCGGTCCGCCCCATCCCGCTCTGGATCTCGTCGGTAACAAACAATGTTTCGTAGCGCCGGCACAGATGCTCGGCGCCTTTGAGATATTCCTCGTTTGGCAGGATGACGCCCTTGCCCTGGATCGGCTCGACAATGAATGCCGCGATGCGCCGCGACGCGAGCGCCTGCTCCAGCGCGGTCAGATCGTTGAACGGAATTCGGACGCAATCCGGCAACAGCGGCTCGAACCCCTTGCGGAAGGTTTCGTCGCCATTGAGCGAGAGGGCGCCATAGGTCAGGCCGTGAAACGCGTGGCTGCAATACACGATGCCGGGCCGGCCGGTCGCGGCGCGCGCAAACTTGATCGCCGCCTCGGTCGACTCCGCCCCGGAATTGGCGAAAAACACCTTGTCGAGATGCGGCACGAGCGCGAGCAACCGTTCGGCCAGAATGCCGGCGAGCGTCGAGACGTCCATCTGCACCAGGTTCGGCAGGTCGGCATCGAGCACGCTTTTGAGCGCCGCGCGGATTGCCGGATGATTGCGGCCGACGGCGAAAACGCCGAACCCGCTCAACAGGTCGAGATAGCGGTTATCCTCGCGATCGTAGAGATACTGCCCGCGTCCGCGGCGAAAGGCGACATCATAGCCGATGGTCCGCAGCACACGGACCATCTGTTCGTTCAGACGGCGGGTATGGAGGCTGTAACGCTCTGACTCGTGCGTGTCGAACAGGGCCGCAATGTCGATCGTCATCCCCGATACAGGCTCATATTGTTCCCACGTCTAGTATCTGCCCAAAACTAACGCAACGGAGATGGGCGGCAATGCGGCATAGTTGCCGAAATACTGCCTGAAACAAACATTAGGGCATAAGTGTTGGGCACGCGAGGAAATAGCAGTCGAGGCTTCATGAGAAACGTGTTCGCAAGTGCAGCAATTCTCGCGCTGACGACAAGCAGCGCGATGGCCGCCGATCCAGTCGGCGACTGGCTCGTCAAGGACGGCTACGCGAACATCCGCATCGACATCTGTTCGGGCAAGCTGTGGGGCATTGTCGTTTGGGAGAAGATACCGGGAGGCCTGGATACCGAAAACCCCGACTTGGCCAAGAAGGGGCGCCCAACGCTCGGCATCCCGGTCCTGATGGGCTTGGCGCAGAAAGGACCGAACAAGTGGCAGGGCGAGATTTACAACTCGCAAAACGGCAAGATGTACAGCGCGAATGTCAGCTTGGCCGACGAGACTACATTAGATCTTGAGGGCTGCCTCTTCACCGATTTCATGTGCCTGACGCAGAAGTGGACTCGCGTTAAGACCCCGCCGACGAACGCGGCTCCCCTCCCGCCGATCAAGGGTGCACCGCAGACCAAGCAGGCTGCGGCCAGAAAAGGCCCGGCGGCGGCTGTGAGTGATGTCTGCCTGAGAGTGGCTGACGAAGCTGCGGAACAGGAAAAAGCCAGCGCGAAGAAATAGCCAAAGGCTTCACATCTCGCCGAGTTCGCGCGGTTTGCCCATCAATACCGGTTGGAACAGCACAGCCGCCGCCAGAGTTGCCAGCAAAGAGAGCGCCAGTAGTTTGCCCATGCTCGACGTACCGGGATGGCTCGAGAGCCACAGGCTGCCGAACGCGGTCGCGGTGGTGAGCGCCGAGTAGAACACCGCGCGCGTCAGACTCGACTGCAGCAACGCCGTCTGCCCGGCGCGCCATGCCATGATGTAGTAGATCTTGAACGCCACGCCGATGCCGAGCAACAACGGCAACGCGATGATGTTGGCGAAATTCAGCGCCATCCCGAATACGACGCACAGCTCCAGGGTCACGACGCCGGCGAGCAACAGCGGAACGATCGTCAGCAGGACGTCCCCGAAGCGCCGCAGCACGATCCACAGCAGGATCGCGATCGAGATCAGCGCCCAACCCCCGGCCTCGAAGAAAGCCTTCACAATGGTATTGCCCGATTCCAGGATCGAGATCGGTCCGCCGGTCGCGCTAGGCTGCGCGGCAAGCACTGCGCGGGCAAATTGGCGCAGTGTCTCGTTGTCGTTCGGATCGCCCTTCGGGAGCACTTCGATGCGCGCGCGTCCGTCCGCCGTGCGCCATAGCTCGGCGATGTCGTGCGGGATGTCGGAGAGCTTGATGGGATGCGCCTGAAGCAGGTCTTGCAGGTCGCCGAGCGCGGTTTTCAATGGCCGAAGGAAAACCTGCGCGGTCTGTTCGCGCAGCTCCGGCGATCCCTTGGCAAGCTTGTCGAGCGCCGCGGCGAGCCGCTTTGCGGCCGCGGCCCCCGGCCCGCCCGGATGCTTCTGGGCAGCTTCGTTCAGCGAGGTCACGACCTCGTTGAGCGAAGTCACGTTGTCTTCGTCGGTCGGCCCCTTCTGCAGCGCGTCGGGCTTGAACGAGGGCGCAAGCTTGTCGCGCGCCACGGCGATCGCGGCGAGCTTCTTGTCCTGGTCGGCCGGCACGAAGAAGTTGAGCGTGCGCACCTGCGAAACTTCGGGGACCTTGCTAAGCTTCTCCTCGATCGGCCGGGTCGCCTCGAGGTTGGGCGCCAGCACGCTGATCGCAAAGGCGCCTGTCATCGGGTCGCGGCGCAGGTCAAGGAAGGTCGCGATCGATTCGACGTGCGGGCTGCGCAGGTTGATCGGGTTGAAGTCGAACTGCAGGTAGTAGAGCAGCGGCAGCCCGCCGAGCGACACGATTGCGGTGCCGACCAGAATCGCAACACGCTGGCGCTCCATGAACGCATCGACCGGCGCAAGAAAGCGGAAGCCGAGCGGTACCGGCTCGCCCTTCGGATTGAGCACGGTGAGCAGCGCCGGCAGCAGCGTGATGCTGCTGAGATAGGCGATCAGCATGCCCATGCCGGCGATCTGCCCGAGTTCGGACACGCCGCGATAGTCCGTCGGCAGAAACGACAGGAAGCCCGCGGCCGTCGCCGCGGCGGCGAGCGTCAGCGGCGCGCCGGCGTTGCGCGCCGCATGCGCGAGCGCGAGTTTCAGGTCGTCCACGTCGTAACGATCGGCGCGGTAGCGCACGCTGAACTGGATGCCGAAATCGACGCCGAGGCCGACGAACAACACCGCGAACGCGATCGATATGAGATTGAGCGGTCCGACCACCAGGAATCCGAGCGCGGCCGTGATCGCAAGCCCGACGACCAGGTTGAGGAACACCGCGAGGATGATCCGTCCGGACTTGAGCGCGAGATAGAGAATGCCGAGCACGATGATGACAGTGCCGACACTGTTGACCACCATGCCTTCCTGAACGGTCGCGAATTCCTCGTCCGCGATCGGAACCGGGCCGGTGAGGCGCACGCGCGCGCCGTAGGCTTCTGGAAGCTTCAGGTCCGCCACCGCCTTGCGGATCGCGGCCGTCGCTCGCTTGCCCGGCTCCAGCGACGTGAAGTCGAGTGCCGGCTGGACGTCGATGAACTTGCGCTTGGTGTTGACCGGATCGTCGGGCTTCGAGGGATTGAGCAACTCGTACCACGAGAAGTTCACCGGCTTCTTCGCCTGCACCGCCTCGACGGTGTCGGCCGTGATCGCGAGCGGACGCTGCATGGCGTCGAGCGTGATCTTTTCCAGCTCGACGCCGGTCAGGCCCATTTGCAGCACTTCGACCAGTCCGCGCAGACTGGGGTCGGTTGCCAGTTGCGCGACCAGCGGCTCGGCCTGCTCAAGCTGGCCCGCGACCTTCTCGGTCTCCGCCACGGGCAGGAACAGGAGGCCGTTGCGGCGGAAGAACTCGCCGCCGCCCGGCTGCGACAGCGACTTGATGTCCGTCTTGTTCGCCGCAAGCCGGTCCGCCAGCGCGGTGGTCGCCTGGCTGGTCAATTCCGGGGTCGGCCCTTCCACCACGACCAGAATCGATTGGAGGTGCTGGGGAAAGGCCCTCTCGAACGCGATTTCCCGCTGCCGCCAGGGAAGTTGCGCGGAAATCAGGGTGTTTATGTCGGTATTGATGGCAAAATGGCGAAAAGCGTAAACGCCCGACACGGCCCCCGCCAATGTCGACAGAATGATCACCAGCCACGCATAGCGCGTACAGCGGGTGACGGTCGCTACGATGGCGGTTCTTAGCATGCCGCTGTTTTTTCTCGCCTTTTCAGAATATTTGGGGCCGAAACGTGCGCCGCCCGGCTGAACAATTGCCCGGCTCAGCGCGTTGACCACGTGGTTGACTACGGGGCGCTAGCACAAGTTCCCGGCCGGGTCGATTCGAGGGAATTGCTAGCAGAACTCACGGCCATGTATTACTTCATTGCGCTGCGGCAATGTTCCCGGACAGAGTTCCGGTCCGGCCGGTTATCTGCGGGTAGTGCGAATAAAAAGGTGTTGTCTCAGGCATGACGTTAAAGAGCACAATGTTGGACGCAATCAAGAGCCCGGCGCACCTTCGGGCCGTTAGCGAAAAAGACCTTCAGCGCGTTGCCGACGACTTGCGCGCCGAGACGATCGGCGCGGTTGCGGTCACCGGCGGCCATCTCGGTGCCGGCCTCGGCGTCGTGGAACTCACTGTTGCGCTGCACTACGTTTTCGATACCCCGAACGACCGGCTGATCTGGGATGTCGGGCATCAGGCCTATCCGCACAAGATCCTGACCGAGCGCCGTGACCGCATCCGCACGCTGCGCCAGGGTGGCGGGCTTTCGGGCTTTACCAAGCGCGCGGAGAGCGAATACGACCCGTTCGGCGCCGCGCATTCCTCGACCTCGATCTCGGCGGGCCTGGGCATGGCGGTCGCGCGCGACCTGAGCGGCGAGAAGCGCAATGTGATCGCGGTGATCGGCGACGGCGCAATGTCGGCCGGCATGGCCTATGAGGCGATGAACAATGCCGGCGCCATGAACTCGCGCCTGATCGTGATCCTCAATGACAACGAAATGTCGATTGCGCCGCCGGTCGGCGCGCTGTCGGCGTATCTCGCGCGACTGATCTCCGGGCGCACCTACACGTCGCTGCGCGAGATCGGCAAGCAGATCGCCAAGCGCATGCCGAAATCGGTCGAGGAGAAGGCATTGCGCATCGAGGAATACGCGCGCGGCTTTCTCACCGGCGGCACGCTGTTTGAGGAGCTCGGCTTCTACTATGTCGGCCCGATCGACGGACATAACCTCGATCACCTCGTGCCGGTGTTGAAAAACGTGCGCGATGCCGAGAACGGACCGATCCTCGTTCATGTCGTGACGCAGAAAGGCAAGGGCTATGCGCCCGCGGAGGCTTCCAGCGACAAATATCATGGCGTCGTCAAGTTCGATGTCGCGACCGGCAAGCAGGCCAAGGCGCAGGCGAACGCGCCCTCCTACACCAAGGTGTTCGGCGAGAGCCTGGTGAAAGAAGCCCGCAAGGACGATAAAATCGTGGCAATCACCGCCGCGATGCCAAGCGGCACCGGCGTCGACATTTTCGGCAAGGCCTTTCCCGAGCGCACCTTCGATGTCGGCATCGCCGAGCAGCACGGCGTCACCTTCGCGGCCGGGCTTGCCACCGAGGGCTACAAGCCGTTCGCCGTGATCTACTCGACCTTCCTGCAACGCGCCTACGATCAGGTGGTGCATGATGTCGCGATCCAGCGGCTGCCCGTGCGCTTCGCGCTCGACCGCGCGGGCCTCGTCGGCGCGGACGGCCCGACTCATGCGGGCGCGTTCGACGTGGCGTATCTCGGCTGCCTGCCCGCCTTCGTGCTGATGGCGGCCGCCGACGAAGCCGAACTCGTCCACATGGTTGCGACGCAAGTCGCGATCGACGATCGGCCCTCAGCGCTGCGCTATCCGCGCGGCGACGGCGTCGGCGTCGACATGCCGGAATTCGGCATTCCGCTGGAGATTGGAAAAGGTCGAGTGTTGCGCGAGGGGTCTTCCATCGCGCTGTTGTCCTATGGCACACGACTGCAGGAATGCCTCAAGGCAGCGGACATGCTGGCGGCGCAGGGCCTTTCCGCAACGGTCGCGGATGCACGCTTCGCCAAGCCGCTCGATACCGATCTCGTGCTGCGGCTTGCGAAAGAACACGAAGTCTTGATCACCATCGAGGAGGGCGCAATCGGCGGTTTCGGCGCGCAGGTGATGCAGGCGCTGGCCGAGAATGGCGCGTTCGATTCGGGGCTGAAAGTGCGCTGCATGGTCCTTCCCGACGCCTTCATCGACCAGGATTCGCCGGCCGCGATGTATTCGGCCGCCCGTCTCGACGCGAAGGGAATTGTGGCTAAAGTGTTCGAGGCGCTCGGTAAGGACGTCTCGATAGACGTAGTGCAACACGCCTGACGGCATGCTAGGGAACCACGGTTGCGCGCGGCCTTCGCGCGCATAAGTTTATCTGCAGAATCAATGCTGTTCGTCAGCGAAGCGAGTAGAGAATTG
The DNA here is from genome assembly GCA_034669145.1 of Hyphomicrobiales bacterium. Taxonomy (GTDB): domain Bacteria; phylum Pseudomonadota; class Alphaproteobacteria; order Rhizobiales; family Xanthobacteraceae; genus PALSA-894. The sequence goes on along the minus strand of JAXDNY010000099.1, from coordinate 74,415 downwards.
TCATGAAGGTGATACTGGCCCAGCCGCGCGGTTTCTGTGCCGGCGTCGTGCGCGCGATCGAGATCGTCGAGCGTGCGCTGGTGAAATATGGGCCGCCGGTTTATGTGCGGCACGAGATCGTCCACAACAAGCACGTCGTCGAAAGCCTCAAGGCCAAGGGCGCGGTGTTCGTGGAGGAGCTCTCCGAGGTGCCGCCGAACGCCGTCACGGTGTTCTCGGCGCATGGCGTCGCGAAAAGCGTCGAGCAGGAAGCGGCCACGCGCGACCTGCCGGTGCTCAACGCCACCTGCCCGCTGGTCACCAAGGTGCACAATCAGGGCAAGCGCTATGTCGGCCAGGGCCGCAAGCTGATCCTGATCGGACACGCCGGCCACCCGGAAGTCGAAGGCACGATGGGCCAGATCCCCGCGCCGGTGGTGCTGGTGCAGAACGAGAGCGAGGTCGCCGCGCTCGACATCTCGCCGGACACGCCGGTCGCCTATGTGACGCAGACCACGCTCTCGGTCGACGACACCAAAGGCATCATCCAGGCGCTGCAGCGAAAGTTTTCCGACATCATCGGGCCGGAAACGCGCGACATCTGCTACGCGACGCAGAACCGCCAGTCCGCGGTGCGCGACCTGTCCAAGCTGGTTGATGTGATCCTTGTGGTCGGCGCCCAGAATTCGTCCAACTCCAACCGGCTGCGTGAGATCGGCGCCGAAGAAGGCATCCCGAGCTATTTGATCGCCGACGGCTCGGCGCTGCAGGCCGAATGGGTCAAGGACGCCGAGGTCGTCGGCCTGACGGCCGGCGCGTCGGCTCCGGAAGTGCTGGTCGAGGACGTGATCGACGCATTGGGCCGCATCGGGCCGGTTGAGGTTTCCACCCTGCCGGGCCGCGAAGAACACATGGAATTCCGCCTCCCCGCCGAGCTGACGGAGGGATTCGCAACCCGGACGGTCAGCCGCGCGAGTTGACCTTTTCGTCCAAACCGTTTGAAATTGCCGGTTAAATCCAAGAAAAAATCAGAAAGTAGAAAGTAGCAGGATGGCTGTTCCGTTCTTTAAGGAAATGAAGATTGGCGCGTACCTCGTGAAGCAGAAGCTCATGGGGCGCAAACGCTATCCGCTCGTGCTGATGCTGGAGCCGCTGTTCCGCTGCAACCTTGCCTGCGCCGGCTGCGGCAAGATCGATTATCCGGATCCGATCCTCAACCGGCGCCTCTCGGTGCAGGAGTGTCTCGACGCGGTCGACGAGTGCGGAGCGCCTATGGTGGCGATCCCGGGCGGCGAGCCGCTGATCCACAAGGACATCGGCGCGATCGTCAAGGGGATCGTGGCACGCAAGAAATTCGTCTCGCTGTGCACCAACGCGCTGCTCCTGGAAAAGAAACTGCACGAATTCGAGCCCTCGCCCTATTTGTTCTTCTCCGTCCACGTCGACGGCATCAAGAAGCATCACGACAAGTCGGTGTGCATGGACGGCGGCTTCGAGCGCGCCATCGCGGGCGTGAAGGCGGCCCTCGCGAAGGGCTTCGCCGTCAACGTCAACGCGACGATCTTCGACGGTCATCCGGCCGAAGATATCGCGGAATTCCTCGATATGGCCAAAGACCTCGGCGTCGGCGTTTCGATCTCGCCCGGTTATGCCTACGAGCGCGCGCCCGACCAGCAGCACTTCCTCGCGCGGCAGAAGACCAAGGAGCTGTTCCGCAAGGTCTTTGCGCTCGGCAAGGGCCGCGACTGGCAGCTCATGCACTCCGGCATGTTCCTCGACTTCCTCGCCGGCAACCAGGAAGCGCACTGCACGCCGTGGGGCATGCCGACGCGCAACATTTTCGGCTGGCAGAAGCCCTGCTACCTGCTCGGCGAAGGCTATGTGAAGACCTTCAAGGAGCTGATGGAAGACACCGACTGGGACAGCTACGGCACCGGCGCTTATGAAAAGTGCGCGAACTGCATGGCCCATTGCGGCTACGAGCCGACCGCGGCCGACCTGACGATCAAGCACCCGCTCAAGGCGCTCAAGATCGCGCTGTTCGGCGTGAAGACGCAAGGCCCGATGGCGCCGGAAATCTCGCTCGCGAACCAGCGGCCCGCGCAATACGTGTTCGAGCAGCAGGTGCACAAGACGCTGACGCAGATCAACGCCGAGAAGGCGCAGAAGGCCGCCGAAAAGGCCGCGCAGAATGCAGCCGCGAAGGCCGCGGCCGAGCGCGAGCCGGCGCAGCTGACGGCGGCGGAGTAACTTAGGCGTCCGCCTGTGCGGCTTCCAGCGCCAGCGCAATGGCCGGGCGGCGCGCCGCGACATCGAGCAATCCGAGCCCGGGGCCGAGCAGCGCACTGCCGCGCACCAGCGTGGCGCGCGCCGCGCGCGCATCGAGCGACATGCGGATCAAGCCGCCGAGATCGCGCGGATAGCGGATCAGCGAGCGCACCACAGCGAACGGATCGACGGTGCCGTCAGGGCGCGCGCCCGCCAGCGCGGAGCGCGGAATGGTGCGCTCGACCGGGTCGATGACCACGCGGATCGCGGCCAGCGGCACGCCATGCCGTTCCGCCGCGCGGGCAACGACCTGCGATTCCATGTCGACCGCGATGGCGCCGGTTTGTTCATGTAGCGCGCGCTTCTCGGCCGAATGCGCGATCGGGGCGGGAACGCCGAGGATCGGGCCATGCACGGCGTCGGGAATGATCTTCATCAGGCGATTGGCCCAGCGGGCATCCGTCTGGCGTGTTCCGCTCTCGTCCGTCACGGAAGAGCCAATGACGCAGGTGCCTGGCTTGAGATCGGGCGCGAGGCCGCCCGCGACGCCGAAGCTGATCAGGCCGCCGCATCCGGCCGCCATCGCGCGCGCCAGCGATGCCACAAGATTGTGCCCGTCGCCGCCGCAGATCACCGGAACACCGAGGCCCGCCGCGATGCGCGCCTCGAAGGCCATACCCACCACCACGATCATTCGGTTGCCCCTCCCCAAGGGCACTACATACCGAAAGACACCACCCGACTGTTTCCGTTCTTCAAGTTGCGATAACGAGCCATCGCCCAGAGCGGAAAGAATCTCCGGTATCCGTGATAGCGCAAATAGAACACGCGGGGGAAGCCTGTTGCGGTGTATCGGGGCTCATCCCACAGTCCATCAACGCCTTGATTCTGGGCCAGATATCGAATGCCGCGTCCAACAGCCGCATGCTCAACCTCGCCCGCCGCCATCAAACCAAGCAAAGCCCATGCCGTTTGCGACGCTGTGCTCGGTGCTCTTTCGTAGCCGCGATAATCGAGCTTGTAGCTTGACCCGTCTTCGCCCCAACCGCCGTCCGGATTCTGGATCGCGGCGAGCCACTGTACCGCCTTGCGGAACATGGGCGACTGATGGTCGACGCCCGCGGCGTTGAGCGCACACAGCACCGACCAGGTGCCGTAGATGTAATTCATGCCCCAGCGGCCGTACCAGCTTCCCTCCGGGTGCTGATCGCGCTCGAGCCAGCGAAGCGCACGCCGCATCGGCTCCGAGGTCGCGGGCCGCTCGCCAAGCTGCGCCAGCATCGAGAGGCAACGCGCGGTCAGGTCCGCGGTCGGCGGATCGAGCAGCGCGCCATGATCGGCGAACGGGATGTTGTTGAGATAGTGATAGGCATTGTCGGCGTCGAACGCGCCCCAGCCGCCGTCCTTCGACTGCAGCCCCACCACCCACTCGCGGCCGCGATCGATCGCCTGATCGAACGTGGCGCCGCGCAGCGCACGGGAACGGTCCATCGCCATGACGACGACCGCGGTGTCGTCGAGATCGGGATAATGCGCGTTGTTGTACTGGAACGCCCAGCCGCCCGGCCGCACGTCCGGGCGCTGCTCGACCCAGTCACCCTTCACGTCGAGCACTTGCAGGGGCTTGAGCCAATCCAGCCCCTTGTTGGCCGCCGCGACCGCCTTGTCGCCGCCGGCTTCGAGCAGCGTGTGCGCCACCAGCGCGGTGTCCCACACCGGCGAGACGCAGGGCTGGCAATAGGCCTCGTCGTCCTTGACGACGAGCAGTTTGTCGAGCGAAGCGCGCGCGATGGCGCGATGCGGATGATCGGCCGGGTAGCCGAGCACCGCATACATCTTCACGGAGTTTTCCATCGCCGGATAGATCGCGCCAAGCCCGTCGACGCCGTTGAGGCGCTCGGTGACGAACGCGACCGCCTTGTCGATCGCGCGCTTGCGCAGGCCCTTCGGCATCACCGGTTCGAGTGCGCGCAGCACGATGTCGACCGCGCGGAAGAACAGGAACCACGACCATTTCTGGTGCGGCGCCTTGTGCGGTGCGCCGACGGTGCGTGGGTCCTCGTGAAACAGCTCGTCGATGGTGACGCCGCGCGGATTGATCGCCTTGGGCTTGAGCGCCTGCAACACCAGCAGCGGCACGATCACGGTGCGCGCCCAATACGAGATCTTGCCGATGTGGAACGGGAACCACTTCGGCAGCAGCATGATCTCAACGGGCATCACCGGCACGCTGTGCCAGCGGACCACGCCGTAGAGCGAGAGCAGAGCGCGGGTGAACACGTTCGATTTGACCGCGCCGCCGCGTGAGAGGATCGCCTCGTGCGCACGCCGCATGTGGTCCGCGTTGATGTCGTCGCCGATCATCTTCAGGGCGAAGTACGCCTTCACGCTGGCGCTCATGTCGAAGTCGCCCTCGTGGAACAGCGGCCAGCCGCCGTGCTTGCCCTGGATGCGGCGCAGATAAACGCCGATCTTGCGCTCCAGCTCGAGGTTCGGTTCCTCGGCGAAGTAGTGCACCATCAGCACGTATTCGGCCGGGATCGTGGCGTCCGCTTCGAGCTCGAATACCCAATGCCCGTCAGGCTGCTGGTCGGCCAGAACAGCATCGGTCGCCGCGCGGATTTTTTGTTCCAGCGCGGGATCGAGCTTGCTCAGCGCCGGAGCCGGCGAAAGGGTCGTGGTATCGCTCATCGGTCTTTTTGTTTAGTCGCGCAGCGCCAGATCGGCTGCCCGGTTGCCGGATCGAATGGCACCTTCGATGGTCGCAGGCAAGCCCGTGTCGGTCCAATCTCCCGCAAGGTAAAGATTGGAGAATGTCGTGGCAGCACCGGGGCGTTTGGCGTCCTCGGCCGGTGTCGCGGCGAACGTGGCGCGACGCTCGCGCACCACCTGCCACGGCGGCAGGTCGGCCGTGATTCCGGCGACTTGCGCGACCTCGCGCCAGATCGTGCTAGCCAGTTCCTCGCGCGACTGATCGAGCAGGCGATCCGCGCCGCTGATCGTGACCGAGAGCCGGTCCGGAAACGCGAAGATCCATTCGACCGTGGCGTTGATGAGCCCGATCATCGGTGGGAAATCCTTCGGCGGCGCGATTCGGAAATGCGCATTCACGATCGCGCGATACTGGGTCGGCGCCGAGAGGCCGGGCACCAGCGACGGCGCGGTCCAGGGCGGCACCGCGACAATGACCGCGTCGCCATCCTCCAGCGCGATGCGATCCGCGCCGAAGTCGACCGCCTGCGCCTTGCCGTCGCGCAGGTCGAGCGCGCGCAACTGATGGCCGAAGCGGACCTCGGCGCCCCGCTCGTTGAGAAGACGCAGCGCCGGATCGATCAGCACCTCGGTCAGCCCGCGCGCGATCCGCGGCCGGCACGCGCGTCCGCCGGCCAGCAGCGTCTCGCGGACGATCGCGCCCGCCAGCGCCGCGGAGCCTTGCGGCGGATCGATGTTGAGCGCGGCGAGCAACAGCGGATGCGCGAGCCGGTCGTACACCGGCCCCTTGCAGGCGATCGCCCCGCCGACAGTCTTGTCCTTGCCGGCCCACACAAGCGGCGCGAGCCGCACGTAGTCCATGAACGTGGAGCCCGGCACGCGGCTCTTCGCGTCGAATATCCACCACGGCACGCGGCCGTCGTTCATGCGCAAGGTCCAGCGCTCGCCGCTGGCAAGATCCATGAATGCGAAGTTCGCCTGCGGCGGTCCGACCAGCCCGGCTTCCGAGCCGAGCGCACGCACGTAAGCCATCGCGGCGTGATTGCCCGAGAGGAGCAGATGGTTGCCGTTGTCGATCACCAGGTCGGTCGCCGCATCGTAGTAGGAGCGCGCGCGTCCGCCCGCCTGCTGCATCGCCTCGTGCACGACGACGCGCGCGCCGCGCTCGCTGAGGCGGACCGCCGCGGCAAGGCCGGATAACCCGGCACCGATGACATGAACGTTGCGCGGCATCAGATGAACGCGTAGCGCAAAATGGTGAGCGCCAGGAGCGGCTTCGACACTGTCACCGGGGCGCGCGGCGCCGCCCAGCCGCGCTTCACCAAGGCTTTCAGGATCGCGCCATAGGCTACGCGCATGATGCGCGGCGCGCGCACCGTTTTGCGTGCGCATTTGTTCATGATGCGGTCGGCTTCGGCGAAATGCCCCTGAGCGCGCGCCACCACCTCGGCGCAGGCCTCGCCAAGACGCGGATGCGCCAGCACGGCGGCGGGATCGGAGCTCGTGATGCCGGCGGCCTGCAAGGCCTCGCGCGGCAGATAGAGCCGGCCGATTGCCGCATCCTCGTCGATGTCGCGCAGGATGTTGGTCAATTGCAGCGCGCGGCCGAGATGATAGGCGAGCGCGATACCGGCTTTCTCCTCCATGCCGAAGACACGCACGCAAAGCCGGCCGACCGCGCTCGCGACGCGATCGCAATAGGCATCGAGCTTGGCCCAGTCGGGCGCCCGGATGTCGGCGACGACGTCCATCTCCATGCCGTCGATCACGGCCCGGAAGTCCTCGCGGCGCAGCTTGAAGGTCTTGACCGGGGCGGCAAGGCTCTTGGCGCGCGAGACCGCGCTGCCCTTATAGAGTGCATCGATATCGGAGCGCCACAGCCGCAACTGGTCGAGCCGCTGGTCGCGCGGCCCGCCATCGTCCGCGATGTCGTCCACCTTGCGGCAGAACGAATAGATCTCGAACATCGCCTCGCGCTGCGCGCGCGGCATGATGCGCATCGCCGTATAGAACGAGCTGCCGGAAGCGCGCTGGGCAGCGCTGTTTTGGGTGTCGGCGATGGCCACGCTACTCACACATGTCAGGCATTGCGCTGCGCATCCTGCGGCTTGCGCGCGGGCCGCGGCCGTCCGATGCGGCGCAACGAATTGATCAGCACGGCGCCAAGCCCGTAAAGCGCGAATTGGGCCTTGCTGAGGTGAACGCGCTCGCTCAGCGGGTCGCGCGCCTGCAGCAGCGCTACGATGTGGCGCGCATAGGTGTGGATCACGGCAACTTCGTGCGCGAGGCGCGTGTTCTCGATCAGGCCGGAGAACGGCTCGCTCTCACGCAGCAGCGTTTCATTGCGCGCCGCGAGATCGTGAATGCAGCGCAGGAGCTGCGGCGAGGCTTGCGCGGCGCCGAGCTCCTCCGGCGTTGCGCCGGCAGCCGCGAAGGCATCGAGCGGAATGTAGACGCGATTGAGCTCGCGGAAGTCCTTGCCGCAGTCCTGCAGGTGATTGTTGATCTGCAGCGCCGCGCACAACGCATCGTTCGTGGCCCAAGTGGCGCGGCTCTCGCCATGCACATCGAGCACGAAGCGCCCGACCGGCATCGCCGAAAAGCTGCAATAGTGAATGAGATCGTCCCAGTCCGCGTAACGCAGCTTGGTCACGTCCATCCGGAATGCGGTGAGCAGGTCCTGCGCGTGGCGCGGCGGCAGGCCGCGTCGGCCAAGCGCGGCACGCAGGCGCACCGCTTCCGCGTTATCGTCGCCGTTGCCGAGCAGGTTTTCTTCCAGCCGGTCGAGCTGCGCGAGCTTGTCTTCCGGCTTCAGCGTCGCGTGATCGGCAATGTCGTCGGCGATACGGACGAACTCATAGAACGCCAGAATGATGCCGCGATGGCGCGCGTCGATCAGCCACGACGCAACCGGAAAGTTCTCGTCGCGATGCCCCTTGCCCGAACGCAGTTCACCCGCCGTGGTCATGAGCCTTCGCCTGTACGCGCCCTTTCCAGATGCCGCCCTTGCCGGCGGCATATTGGTACGCGGAGTCCAATGTGTAGAGCATGAACAGGAACGTGATAGCGGGCAGCGCTATGCCCCACAAGGGCGAGAGCCGGTAGAACCGCAGGATCGGCTGGAACGAGATCGCCATCAGCACCCACGCCGCGATGCCGAAGATCTGCGCCCAGCCGGACGCAAACAGCGCGATGAACGGTGGAACCAGATAGGTCAGAACCAGCCCGGCAACGGTCCCGATGAGCGCGAGCGGCGAATAGTTGAGCTGCGCATAGGCCGAGCGCGCGACCATGCGGCGGATGTCGCCCCAGGTCGTATAGGGCCGGATGCTGACGACGCGGTCGGTGAGGCCGAGCCAGATCGGCCCCTGCTTCTTCATCGCGCCGGCGAGCGCGCAATCGTCGATCAGCGCATCGCGGATGACGTCGATGCCGCCCGCGGCGCGCAGCGCGTCCGTGCGCACCAGCATGCAGCCGCCGGCAGCGCCGGCCATGGGGTGATCCGGCCGGTTCACCCAGGCAAACGGATAAAGCATCTCGAAGTAATAGATGAAGGCCGGGATGTGTACGCGCTCGGGCAAATTCTCGCAGCGCCAGCGCGCGGTGAGCGAGGTGAGCACCAAACCGTTCGCCTCCGCATGCGCGACGAGCCAGCGCGCGGTGTCGGGTGCATGCACGATATCGGCGTCGGTGAGCATGAGATATTTCGGCGCGAACCTTTCCTCGGCCGCAGCGATCCCCTGCTTCACGGCCCACAGCTTGCCGGTCCAGCGCGGCGGCAGGGTGCCGCTGTTGATGACGGTGAGGCTGTCCTCTTTGCTCAGCGCCGCCGCGGCGCGGCGGGCGACATCGGCGGTGCCGTCGTTGCTGTCGTCATCGACCAGCACCAGCGAGAGCGCCGGGTAGTCCTGCGCGAGCAGCGAGGTCACGCTCCGCGCGATGTTGTCCGCCTCGTTGCGCGCCGGGACCACGATGGCGACCTGAGGCGGAACCGCCGGGCTAGGCGGATTGCGGTCATCGCGCTCGCGGCCAAGCCAGAATCCCCCGCGCGCGAACACGAGGTACAGCCAGACGGCAAGCGCGAGCGCTGCCAGGGAAAGAGCAATCATCCGGAAGCCACTAACGCATGCCTCCGGCCGCTGTCCAGCAAGGTAAATCAAAGGGTTGCGGCGAAGGTTTGCGGATGCCATAGGGTTTGCCCGATTAACCGGGCAACAGCGCATGAATGACGTAGCGGCGGCAGCAGTAGCGACGTTCCGGCAGCGGCTCGATGGGGTCGCCGCCGACATCGAGCGCCTGCTCGAACGGCTGCTCGATGCGGCGCCGCTCGCCGACGAGCGCGCGCGCCCGCAGCGCCTGATGGACGCAATGCGCTATGCGAGCCTCGGCGGGGGCAAGCGGCTGCGGCCGTTCCTGGTGGTGGAAACCGCCACCCTATTCAACACCCCACGCGAGCGCGCCCTGATGGCAGGCGCCGCGCTGGAGTTCGTGCACTGCTATTCGCTCGCGCATGACGACCTGCCCGCGATGGACAACGACGACCTGCGGCGCGGGCGCCCGACCGCGCACCGGAAGTTCGACGAGGCGACCGCGATTCTTGCAGGCGACGGGCTGCTGACGCTCGCGTTCGACATCCTGGCACGCCCCGAAACGCATCCGAGCCCCGCGGTGCGCGTCGACCTTGTGCTGGCGCTGGCGCGCGCGTCGGGTCTCGGCGGTATGGTCGGCGGACAAATGCTCGACCTTGCGGCGGAAGGCCGCTTCGATGGCGGCAAGGTGCAGAAGCTTGGGCCCGCCGACGTGAAGCTCTTACAAACGATGAAGACCGGCGCGCTGCTCCGCTTCGGCTGCCTTGCGGGCGCGATCCTCGGCGAGGCGACGCCGCAGCAGCGCGACGCGCTCGACCGCTATGGCACGCTGCTCGGCGAAGCGTTCCAGATCGCCGACGATTTGCTCGACGTGGAAGGCGATGCCGCGACGGTCGGCAAGGCGACCGGCAAGGACGCGGCGGTCGGCAAGGGCACCTTCGTCAGCGTGCTCGGTCTCGACGGTGCGAAGGCGCGGCTGAAAATGCTGGTCACCGAATCCGAAGCTGCGCTGGCGCCGTTCGGCCGCGATGCCGACGTGCTGAAAATGGCGGCGCGGTTCGTCGCCGAGCGGAAGGCCTAACGATGGCGGCTATTCCTGCGGTGCAGATTCCGGGCGTCTATCGTCGCCGCATCGGCGACATCGTGGTAACGGCGATCAGCGACGGCTATCTCGACGGCGCGTACGAATTCATGCGCGATATCACGCCGCAGGATGCCGAGCACATCTTGAAAGAAGCGTTCCGCCCTGCCCCGCCGCGCATTTCGATCAATTGCTTCGTCATCCAGTCGGGTGGGCGCACCGCGCTGATGGAAACCGGCTCGGGCAACAGCATGGGGCCGACGCTCGGCAAGATGCCGCAGAATCTCGTCGCGGCCGGTATCGACACCAAATCGATCGACACCATCCTGCTCACCCACATGCATCCGGATCATTCCAACGGGCTGACCGACGAAAACGGCGTCGCGAAATTCCCGCATGTCGAGCTTGTGGTGGCGGAGCGCGATGTCGCGCACTGGTTCGACGATGCCGCGATGGCCAAAGCGACCGAGCGCCAGCAGATGCGCTTCTTCCGCTGGGCGCGCGAGCAGATCGCGCCGTATCAGAAGCAGCGGCGCGATGCGAAGGGCGAGGTGTTTCCCGGTGTCACCGCCGAGCCGATTCCCGGCCACACGCCGGGCCACACCGCCTACAGGATCGCCTCGAAGGGCGAGCAACTGCTGATCTGGGGCGATATCGTGCACATCCCCGACATCCAGACCCGCCGCCCGGACGTCACCATGGAGCCGGACGTCGATGGCGCGGCCGCGATCGCGATGCGCAAGCGGGTGTTCGATATGGTCGCGACCGACCGGCTGCTTGCGGCCGGCATGCACATGCACTTTCCGGGATTTTTGAATCTCAATCGCCGCCCGAACGGCGGCTATGAGCTGGTGCCTGAAATATGGCAGCAGGCGCTCTAACGAGCGCCTGTCTTTCGAAACCGGTTTGTCAGATTTGGCTTAGCGGACCGCGGATGCGCCGGTGGTCGCCATCGTGGTGGTCGTGGTCGCCTTTACGACCGGGCCATGGACCATCATGCTGTCCCAGCGGGCGAGGCCGCTCACCGAAACCACAACCATGAACACAACCGAAACCACGAGTGCGACAGCCGCGATCTTCACGTGGGTGGTGCCGTCGGCGTCGATCAGAGAGTGGTTGTTCTGCATGGCGCGTTCCCTTCGATGGTTAAGGAGTAGCGCAGTCATGTTTCCGGCGGATGTTGCGATTGTGTCGTCTGTATCGCCGCAGTCGGTGCGGCTAAGTCTTTGATTTTAATGGTACAGCTGGGTGGGCTCGAACCACCGACCTCCGGTTCCACAGACCGGCGCTCTAACCAACTGAGCTACAGCTGCACAGGCTCGCGCAAGCGGCGGGAAACTAGGAGCCGGCCTGTTGTTTGGCAAGCGTTTCTGGCCCCGGCTCCTGGTCGCGCGGCGTTTCCGCGCCGTTACACAAGAAAAAGCCCGGGCAACCGGCCCGGGCGAACTCAACGCTACTGAACTGGATGACGCTTAGGCGACCTTCTTCATCGCCTTGCTGACGCCGGTCTTGATCGGCTCGGCCGTGTCGGTCGCGACCTTCTGGGCGAGGCCGGCGAGCTCCTTGCTCTGACCCGTGAGCGTCTCGAACTGCGCGCGGGCATGCTTGGTCGAGAGCTCGACGAACTCCGACGGCGACTTCACGGTGAACATCGCCTCGACGAAGTTGAACATCGCATCGGTGTTGGCGCGGGCGATCTCGATCGTCTTGAGGCCGTACTCGTTCGCGCCCTTGGAGGCGGTCGTGTAGACGGTCTCGAGCATCGCGGTGTGGTCCTCGGCGGCGGCCTTGAACTTCTCGTAGGCTTGCTTGCTCTGCGCGACGCCCTTTTCGGCGAACTCGCGGAAGGCGGCCGGGACTTCCATCTTGGGCATATCGAAATTCGGGATGTCGAACTTCGGCATCTCGAACAGCGGAATCACAGGCGCGGCGGGCTTCGCCGGCTTCGGCTTCATGGTGGTGTCGGTCATGGAATGGGTCCTCTCGCTTGGTCAGCGCGCGGGTGGCTCTCACCAGCGCCGCAATCTCCCGATGACGTAGAGATAGCACCGGCCATGGTGCGTTGCAATAGGAAATGTTGCGACGCACAAAATAATTGCGACGGAAACCGAATTTTCTTAATAAGCCTCTGAAATCGCTTCGATTTCTAGAGCTTCGGCTTGGCGTCCATTGCGACCTTGGCGGCGGTCGCGCCGAGATCCTTGGCCTGCGCCTGCATGGCCTGCATCTGCGACTTCAGGAACTCCTGCTGCAGCGCCATCACTTCCTGGATGTCCTTCGCGCGCACCAGCTTTTGGGCAAACTCGAACGAATTGTTGATGTTCTGCTCGGCGAAACCCATGACCTTCTGCCCGACGTCCTTGGCGCCGGACTGGGCCGTGCTGGCCTGAGTTTCCAGGGTCACGGCGGTCTTGTGCGCCGCCGTCAGGAAGCCATCCACGGCCTTCTTGGCCTGCTCCACGCTCTGCTCGGCGAACTGGCGCATCTGGGTCGGAACATCCAGGTTCCACATCGGGTCGTTGGCCATCTTGCGTCTCCTTCGTTGACACCTCTGCTACGCCGGTCCGCGCCGATTGGCCAGCCTCTACCGTTCCTCAGCCCCGGCGTTAAGGTTATCCGCGCATCGCGGTGCGTTATCGGGCGCGCGCCGTGGACGGGCGAAAAACCGCGCCGTATTAAGGGTTTGTTTACGCTGCCCTTCAGCGCCACGAACCCCGAATGACCGGATCGATAAGAGCCGCCACCATCCTCGCGCTGACGCGCGATCCGCGCGTGTCGCCCTATGCGATGAGCGCGATCGCCGCATGGCTATGGGCGCCGGACGCGAGCCGCGTGCTGTGGGCGAACGCAACGGGCGCGGCGGTGCTCGGCACGGCTACTCCGGCCGAATTGGCTGAGCGGATTTTCCAGGCGGACGAACCGGTTGCGGCCGATGTTGCGCGCATCGCGGCATCGCTGCCGCAGAGCGGTGCGCCGAAACTCGAGCGGCTGCGCGGCATCGGCAGCAATCTTGTGTGCACCATCTCGCGCGTATCGCTGCCGGATGAGACGCACGGCATTCTGGTGATCGCATCCGAACCGGCGCGCCCGGCGCTGCCGTTCGCCGAACGGGCCGCGCGGCTATTCTCGGCGAGCAACGAACCTCTCGCGGTGTTCTCGGCCGAAGGTGCGCTGCTCTACGCGACCGGCACGCTCGAGCCCAACACGACGCTCGCGACGCTCGGCGCCGACACGCTCAAGGACACGGCGATGGCGGACGGCCGCGCCGGCGGCGACAGCGCGCTCGGCCCCCTGACGCTGGAGCGGATCGGCCGCGGCGCCACCGCGGCGCTGCTCGCAATGCTCGATGCTCGTGAAAGGGCCGAACCTCGGAGCGAGGTGGCGGCCGAGCACGCGCCCGAGGCTGAAGCTCCCGAGGCAGAACCCGTTTCCTCGCCGGATGCCGCCGACGTTATCCCCGCCACACCGGAAGCCGCCGACGTGATCCCCGCGCAAGGCCCGCGCCGCGCACCGCTGCGCTTCGTGTGGACGATGGATGCGGACGAGCGCTTCCAGCTTGCGGCGCCCGCCTTCGCCGACGCGATGGGTCCGCGCACGGCCGCGCTGATCGGCAAGCCATGGCGCGAGATCGCCGGCGCGCTCGGGATCGATCCGGAGGGAAAGGTCGCGAACGCGGTCGCGTCGCGCGACACATGGAGCGGCGTCGTGATCGCATGGCCGGTCGAGGCCACGGGCGAAACCGTGCAAGTCGAACTCTCCGGTCTGCCGATCTTCGATCGCGACCGCACCTTCCAGGGCTATCGCGGCTTCGGTGTGTGCCGCGATGTCGCGCGCACGACGCCGTCTGAGCCACTGAAAGAACCGGAGCGCCCGCTGCTTACCGTGGTGCCGGCGGCGAAGAACGTCGTGCCGTTCCGGACCGCGGCGCCCGAGAAGCGCCCTTCCCTCACGCCGGTGGAGCGCTCGGCATTCCACGAGATCGCCGAGGCGCTCGGCAAAGGCGACGCGCCGCCGGTCGCGGAGCCCGTCGCGCCACCGTCGGGCGAACCTGTTGCGCAGGAAACGGCGCCGCGCGAGCCGGAGCCCGCAAAAGACTCCCCCGCCCCGATGCCAAGCGCGTTCGCGGTCGCCGCCACGCCTTCGGATGCCGCGCCGAAACAAGCCGACGCGCAGCTCGCGATACTCGAGCGCCTGCCCGTGGGCCTGCTGGTGCACCGCAACGAGCAACTACTCTACGCCAACCGCGCGTTTCTCGAATGGACCGGCTACGGCGACCTCGCGGCGGTCGCTGCCGCAGGCGGGCTTGAGCGCCTCGTGGTCGACCCGCAAGCCGGCGCGCTCGACCGCATCAACGGAACGGGGAAGACCTTCACGATCGCAACCCGCACCGGCGATACGCTTACCTGCGAGGGCCGGCTCTATTCGGTGCCGTGGCAGGCTGAGAGCGCGCTGATGCTCGTCCTGGTGCGCACCGCCGCGGCGGACCGGCAGCGCGATTCCGAAATCGCGCTGCGTGCGGCGGAAGCCGAGACGCGCGAACTGCGCTCGATCCTCGACACGGCGACCGACGGCGTGATCGTGACCGACCGCGACGGCCTGATCCTCACCTTCAACCGCTCCGCCGAGGCGCTGTTCGGCTACGAGTATCACGAGATGGCGCGCCGGCCGTTCACCGAGCTGTTCGCGCCGGAAAGCGAGCGCGCCGCGCGCGACTATCTCGACGGGCTGACCAAGAACGGCGTCGCCAGCGTGCTCAACGACGGGCGCGAGGTGATCGGCCGCGTGCGCCAGGGCGGACTCATTCCGCTGTTCATGACCATGGGGCGCATCGGCGACGGCATGCCGAAATTCTGCGCCGTGCTGCGCGACATCACGCAGTGGAAGCGCGCCGAGGAGGACCTGCTCAACGCCAAGCGCACCGCCGAGCGCGCCTCATCGGCCAAGTCCGATTTCCTCGCGAAAATTTCCCACGAGATCCGCACGCCGCTCAACGCCATCATCGGATTTTCCGAAGTGATGATAGGCGAGCAGTTCGGCCCGCTCGGCTCGGACCGCTATCGCGAATACATGAAGGACATCCACGCCTCCGGCGAGCATCTCGTCTCGCTGATCAACGACCTGCTCGACCTCTCCAAGATCGAGGCCGGCAAGCTCGACCTCGTGTTCGCGAGCGTGAACCTGAACGAACTCGTGCGCCAATGCGTCGCGCTGATGCAGCCGCAGGCAAACCAGCAGCGCATCATCATCCGCTCCTCGCTCTCAGCCACGCTGCCGCCGGTGGTGGCGGACGCGCGCTCGGTGCGGCAGATCGTGCTGAACCTGCTGTCGAACTCGATCAAGTTCACCGGCGCGGGCGGCCAGGTGATCGTCTCGACCGCGCTGACCGACCGCGCCGAGGCGATCCTGCGCGTGCGCGACACCGGCATCGGCATGACCGAGAAAGAAATTTTGACCGCGATGGAGCCGTTCCGTCAGCTCGCGACCTCGACGCGCTGGGGCTCGGGCGGCACGGGGCTCGGCTTGCCGCTGACCAAGGCGCTGGCGGAGGCGAACCGCGCCGCGTTTTCGATCAAGAGCGCGGTGGATGCCGGCACGCTGGTGGAGATTACGTTTCCGGGGACGAGGGTGCTGGCGGAGTAGTGGGGCACGCGGCCCTATCGTAGCCCGGATGAGCGAAGCGACATCCGGGGATCACCCGGCGGCCTGCTCGGTCCAGGATTTCGCTACCGCTCAATCCGAGCTATTTGCTTCTAATGAAATTTCCGAAGCATCACTACATCCCGGTCTTCTACCTCAACCAATGGGCCAACGCGAACGGTCGACTTTTTAAGTTCACTCGCCCATACGGCACCGCGGTCAAGCACAGCCTGACATCACCGAAGAAGACCGGATATGAGCGAGGCCTCTACCGTCTTCCCGATGTACCCGAGCATCTTGCCGAGGCGCTGGAAGAGAAATTCATGAAGCAGATCGACGGGAGAGCCGCCGAAGCGTTGAACAGCTTGATTTCTAACGACTTGAAGGATTGGCCCCATAACAAGCGCCACGCTTGGATTCGGTTTGTTGTAGGCTTTCTGATTCGCAATCCACAGGCCGTGCAACGCGCGAAGGAAGAATTTCGGCGGTTCATCGAAGACAACCAGCACGCTTGGCGCATCGAGTACGACGCGCAGAAGAAGCCGGGCGACAAAGATTTCGGCTCGATCGACACTATTAACACCGACCGGGTGACGCTCATTGCTCTCCAAGAGCTGATCGACAATAGGCCCCTAGTTCTGCGCATCAGCGAGATGCGCTGGGGTGTCGTCGATGTCAGCAAGACAAAGCATCGGTTGCTGACATCTGATCGCCCCGTCATCAGGACCAATGGGATCGAGAAGCCTGACGGCCATCTTGCACTGGCTATCAGTCCAACCCGTATTTTTCTCGCCTGCAATAACGTGGAGATTGAGCGTCAACTGCGGCAAATGCCTTCAAAGGATATGGTGCGCAACATGAATAAGCAGGTAGTCCGAAACGCGATTAAGTATGTTTGGTCTCATGACATGAGCAACGAACCCCTCATCAAAGGTCAACTGTCAGCCGAAGCTCATCTGGACCCGAAGCTCTGGTAGGGCGATCAGCAAGCGCAGCCCGGATGCGCGAACGATTCCGGGTTCTCCTCGTCCCTTACCCCGCATTTCACTTCGCTCATGCGGGCTACGAAGCGCGACGCTCCCGCCGCCTCTCATTCAGCATCTTGTTCCAGATCGTCTTCACCTCTTCGAGCCGCTGCGCGGTTTCCCACGCCAGCGCGACGATCGCGTCGCCGCCGTTGTCGTCCTGCGCGATGATGCCGTGGCCGATCAGCCGCAGCGCCTCAGTGTAGTGGATGGCGTCGGTCAGAGGTTCTTCGATCTGGAGGATGAAGGGATACGGTGCGCCGCGGCGCTTGGCCTTCCGCGCGCGCGTGCGCTTCCCCCGTGCACGACGGGCACGCGGCATGGTATTGCTCCAATATCGGTCGTGAGTCGATCATCTAGCATTATGCTGGATGTCTGTCAATTTGTAACACAATGTTCAACGTTTAACTCAATGTCGATCACGCCTGCCCAATGCCGCGCTGCGCGTGGACTGGTCGATATGGATCAGGCCGTGCTCGCCGAGGCTGCGATGGTCAATCGCGGCGTCATCATCGATTTCGAGAAAGGGCGTCGCGAGCCTAATCGCAACAATCTCGCCGCGATCCAGCGTGTGCTGGAAGAAGCCGGCGTCGAGTTCACCAACGGCGACGCGCCGGGCGTGCGGTTGCGGAAGAAGAAGCGGTAGCTGGCGGCGCGCTCCACGCGGCTCGACTGGTCCCGGATATCGCTTCGCTCATCCGGGCTACGAAGCGCTCTGGCTAATGCCCTCCGGCAACGCGATAGGCGAAGTGCGCCACGGGCTGAACGAACCGTGCACGGTTCGCGTTCACGTCCCAGATGACGAACGCGATGATGCTCAAGATGAGAAATATGTAGGGCATCGCTTGGCACGATAACGACAACACGTGCGCGAAGAGTTAGGCGGAACCGGATACTCTTCGGAAAAGACGGCTCAAGTTATTCTCCCATTTTCGCGGCCGAATGGCCCCAATCGCGACGCACTCCCACCTGAATTGACCAAGAGATTGCGCCGCCGGCGAGGCGGGAGTTCCCGTTTGCCGGAGTTGGTGGAGGGTTCATGTCACGACAGTTTGCGTTTCCGGTGTTCGGCGCCGTTGCGGCGCTTCTTTCATTCTCGGCAATTCCAACGTCGAGCGGCAGCGCCGCCGAAACCTGCATCGCGGCGCCGAACGCGCCGGCCCCGCAGGGCAGCCATTGGTACTACCGGCTCGAGCGCGCGACGCAGCGCAAGTGCTGGCGTCTGGTCAAGCTCGACCGAGAGCCGCAAGGCGTGGCGAAGCAAGCGGCGGCGGCGCCGGAACCCGACGAAGAGGATGCGGCGCCGGTGGCCCAGAGATCGGGCGGGCCGCAGCATGGCTGGCTCACGCGGAGCGCCAGCGCGGTTCCCGAAACCCCTGCACCCACACAGAGCACGCCCGAGCCCGCCGACGATCAAGCCGCCGCACCGCCGCCCGTACCCGGCGCGCAGGAGCAGGCGATCGAGGCGGCGGCGCCGGTCGCGCCCGTGCAGGCTGCGGAGCCGAAACAGCCGAACGTCGCGGTGCAGGATCCCGTGGTTGCCGCGTCCGGCCCGGGCATGACGCAATTCGTGTTTCTGGCCATTGCGGGCATCGGCCTGTTCGCGGCGGCGATCTTCTTTGTCGTCGGTCTGAGGCGGCGGCGGAGCGACGTGCTCACACGGATCGCGCGCGACGACATCACGTCGTTCGAGGCACCGGAGGCCGAGGACGCCCCGACGTTCTCAGCCATGCCGCCAATGCGCCTGATGCCGCAGCACGACGATGTCGACGAAGCGCTGCAGCGGCGGACGCGCCGCCGACGCATGGCCGCGTGATCGCTCAGGCCTTGCCGTACACCGGCACGATCGCGCTGCGCGTCACGGCGTTGTCCGGCGAGGCGAGGAACAGGATGGTCGCGGCGACCTCCTCGACCTTCGGCCACGCGGCGTAGTCCGCCTTCGGCATCGATTTGCGATTGGCCGGCGTGTCCATGATCGAGGGGGCGACGGCGTTGACCAGAATACCGTCGCGGGGGACTTCCTCGCCGAGCGCGATCGTGAGCGCAGCGACCCCCGCCTTGGCGGCCGTGTAGGCGGTCATGCTCGCGCCGGTGCGCGGCTCGAGGGCGGGGCGTGCCGCCACGTTGACGATCCTGCCGCTGCCGCCGCTACGCCGGAAGGCGGCGACCGCGGCACGGCTGCACAGATACGCCGAGACGAGATTGCTCTCGATCTGGCCCATCAGCAGCGCCTTGTCGCTCTTCTCGATGGGCGCGAACGCGAAGCCGCCCGCGATGTGGATCGAGGCCCACAGCTTCGCGATGCCGCCGTAATACGTCGTCACCGCCGCCTCATCGGCAAGGTTGCCGAGCGCCGTCAACGACACGTTTCTGTGCGCGCTGTGCGGAAACCGCTTCGCTTCGTCCTCGTGGAGATAGGGCACATGGCAGATCGCGCCGTCTTCGATCAGTCTGCCCACGACCGCCGTACCGAGCGCGCCGGTGCCGCCGGTGATGACGATGTGGCGACCTGCAAAACTCATGCGCGCCCTCTTTTCGCCCGCGCCGGCAGCACCTGATGCGCGATCCAGTTCGCGATTTCCGCGGTTCGTAACCGCGGATTGAGAACCGACTCGTCGATGCCGTAGCGCCAAGCGAGCGGCTTGTTGGCGGGCTCGCGGTCGAGCGCTTGGAGATCGGCCACGTAGCCGTCGCGCGCGGCCTCATCGGCGAAGAAGCCTTCGCCGATCAGCCGCTGTCCGTAGCGCCGCACGATCGCCGCCATGTCGGCGAGGGAAAATTCCGGGTGGTACTGCACGGCCCAGGCGACCGCGCCGTCGACCTTGATCTCGGCTGCCTGAACATCCGACTGCGCGTTGGCGGCGAGCACCGTGGTGCCGGGCGCCAGCGTCTCGATCTCGTCGAGATGCACCGTGACGGCGTCGAACACGCCCGCCTTGCCGGCATACATCGGGTGCTCGCGGCCGGCCGGTGTGAGCGCGATGCGCCGCCCGACGCCAATCTCCCTGCCCTTCGGGTTGGGGCGCACCGTGCCGCCCGCCGCCACGGTGATGACCTGCAGGCCCCAGCAGCTTCCGAACAGCGGCGTTTTGCTTTTGAGCACCTCGCGCGTGAGTTCGATTTGCGGCGCGATGCTCGGCCCGCCGTCGTACACGTTGAGCGCCGAGCCGGTGATCGCGACACCGTCATAGCCGGCGAGCCCACCGATCGGCAGATTCGCGCCGGGGTCGGCCGGATAGCAGATGTCCACGACGGCTTCGGGAAGCAGGTTGCGCAGCAGGTCCGCGTAGCCGTCGCTCATGACCTGACCGCCGGCCGTCACCTGCCTGGCGCGCAGTTCGGCGGTGTTGCCTTCGATGACGAGGAGACGGGGGGGCATCGGTTCCTCTGCGAACGCGGCAGCGCAGCCCCTAGCCCTACGCCTTGCCGGTCCCTCAGTACCTGGCGGCGAAACCGCCAAAGCGGTAGTTCACGCGGACCGTCCCCATGTCCGCATCCTGCCTGATGTGATCGCTCCGCGTGACCGCAATGGCCGAGGCCGGAAACGTGATGTCTTTGGTGCCCATGAACAGGTGATCGTATTCGAGCGCAACGGACCAGTTCGGTGCAAAGCCGAACTCGATGCCCGTGCCCACGACAGCGCCCCAACGGGCCTCGCGCGCCTCGTTGTAGACGACGTTGGTGGCCGTGAAGAAGGTCGAGTACCTGTCGCTGGTGACCGCAGCGCCGCCCTTCACGTACCAGAGCACGTTGTTCCAGGCATAGCCGATGTGGCCGGTGAACAGGCCGATGGCGTCGATCCGCGTCTCGTTGGTGGCGGGGATCAGCACCGCCTGGTTGGCGTTCGATCCTTTCAGGCCGGCCCAATCCCCCTGCGCTTCGAGGCCGAACACCCAGTTGGTGAATTGCCAGCGGTAGCCGAGTTGACCGCCGGCAAGGCCGCCGGTCGCGTTGTGACAGCCTTCCGCAACGGGAGTGACCGCGAGGCCAGCATTGCTGAAAATGGTCCAGCATTTCTGGCTCGATGCGGCCCCGGCGTTGAGACCGACATAGAGGCCGCTCCAGTCGTAGAGCGGCGCCAAGGGCGGCGCCTTGGTGTAGACCCTGGCCGGAAGGTCGGCCGCACCGGCGGCGCCTGCCGCAAGCGAAAGGAACGCAGCCCCAAATGTTGCAAACCGGCGCATGTCCAAGCCCCCCAAAAGCGGTGACCTCTTTTTGGCACAAAACCGCCATGCGCGACAGCGTGACTCGCCTTCAGATTGCTGTTTGAGGCAGAGGTGTTGCGCAAACGCCTCGCCCCTCCGAGTCCGGCCCCCTGCCTCGCAGGGCGCAATGAGCGCAGCGCATTGCGCCCTATGGCTTATTCGATCGTTTCGATCCGATCGCGATAAACCTGAACAAGCCGGCACGTCCCGCTGGCGCGGCAGACCTCGGCCCAAACGCCGGAAAGACGCCGGTGTAAATCGGCGATCTTGAAATTCCCGACCCGGACGTGAATGACGCTTGGCCCCGCGGTCGAGATCAACACGCGGTCGGAGAAGTCGGCGTCCTTGGTGACGATCGTCAACCCGCGTTCCTCGGCGTATCGCCAGATTTCGCTATCGCTCCACGCAGGATCGAGATCGTGGACAAACTGGCAATTGCCATCCGCCCACAGCGAAAACCAACGCGGCAGGTTTGCATCGATCAGGTAGCCAGCCATCAGGCCGTTTCTTGCACGCTATAGCGGTGACGCATCAAGCGGCTGGCGAAAGCGAGACAAGCCGAAATGTCTTGCGGCTCCAGCATCGGATGCTGACGCAGAATCTCCTCGACCGATTCACCGGCGCTGAGATAGTCGAGGATGCTTTCGACGGTGATGCGCAAATGACGAACCGCCGGTCTGCCGTTACAGACATCCGGATCGATCGTAATCCTGTCGATCGCTGTTTCCGTGTTGGCCACGCGACACTCCATACGTTTGCGCCGCCATCATACCAGCGGCCCGTTAAGTCGCAAAGGTGCGACTCGTCCGCCGTGGCGCAGCAAGGGTCGTAGGGCGCAATAAGCGCAGCGCATTGCACCGCGGCGCTGTAGAAACCGTGGCGACGACGTTATCGCTATCGGATTTGCTCGTCCGTGTTACCTAAGAAGCCCGCGACCATCGGATCAGAGGATAGAGGGTCGTTTTATGCGGACCCTGCTGTTCTTGCTTTCGTGAGCGCGTATTCCAGAAAGCTTTGTGGGTCGAAAGAGATCTCGCCAACAAGCTGCAGCGGTTCAATTTCGAGCGGCGCTTCGGCCGCAGCCGCAAAGAATGCTTCGCTGACAAGCTTGTAGGGTTTGCCGCGGACATTGAGAGTCCAAGCGGCGCCAACGGGGCTGGCAGCAAGCATCGCCATAGCGCGAAGACGGTAAGAGAGTGCGATGATGGTGTCCGGGCGAAGCTCGTTAGCGAATTCGGCTATGATCGAGACGTCAGCCAGTCCTTGGCCCGCATTTCGCGACACGGCATCGTTTGCTCGAATGAGCAAGTCGACCGGAACGGGCTCAACGAAGCTTTGCATTGGCTTATTCGAAAGCCGCAGCCATCTCTTGGGTCGGCTCCGGATGTGCGGCGGATTCTTCACGTGCAAGGTCTAGCAGTTCGTCTGGTTTAAAATAGAACTCGTCATCGTCGGTGTTGTAGTGAAGCGGGGCCTTCGCGGCGACCACGTACATGATGGTGTGCATCAGATTGTAGTCCCGACCGTGGGCCTTGATAAGAAATTCGTTTGAAGGTTGGTTCTTAAAGGCATGTATGAGCGCGCGGAGTCGCATGGCGACCGAGACAGCTTCCCAAGTATCGCATCCTTCCGGGAGCGCTCGGAAAACGGTCATGAAGCTGTCTTCGCCCTGGCCTTCCTCGGCTTCGAGAGCTTGTTGGCCGGTGATGAAAAGCTTGAGCGGGACAGGCTTCATTTCGCGCATGAAGGGGATATAGCACAGAGCCCTGATTCGGGGCCCCTGCGAGCGCTGCGGAAACACCTGACGACGGCGTTATCGCGATCGGGTTCCTGGTCCGGTTTACCTGAAAGCCCGCGATCGATGCGCTTCGCATATCGCGCCCTGCGCGCTAGCGGGCGGCAAAGTGCTGTTCAGCGTCCGCGAAAGTCTCGCCGATAACAGCGGAGAGTTCGCTAGCCAAATCCGCCATCTCGCGAAGATGAGTCGAAAGTTCGGCCACTGTCATTTCGATTCTGAGCAGCGTTCCTTTTGATTTCCGCTGAATAAAGACAACGCTATCTAGACCAAATCGCATGTAACAATGTGCGATAACGTTTCGAATCGACTCCTTCGGCAGACGATCCAGGATGCTAATGATTTTCGTTTGTTCGGGGTGATCAGTATCCTTCGCGAGGTGACGCAGCATCGAAATTTTTCGAGATACCGGTAACTTCTTTGTTTTTTCCAGCGACTCGGAAGCGGGCACTCCGCTCAGCTTCGTAATCCCAATGTCCAGCGCAAGTTCAAGTGAGCTCCAGTGAACGAAATACAAGCCAATCAAGGAGTAGAGAATGGTCCGGTCTGCCATTCAGCTATCATGCTTGTTGTAATCGCCTCTGCCAATAGCCCGAAAAATCTACGCTCTTGCCGCGCTTCACTTCGCGCACCGCAATCTGGCGTGCCTGCAGAAGACCACGCGCGTTACGCCCGCGATGGCGGCGAACGTGTCGGACAGGCTGTACTCGATTGAGGAACCGATGGACCGGACTTCGAGGTGAAGCCTTCAATGGGCAAGGCAGCGGGCCTATACCTATCTTGCCCCAATTGCGGAAACGTGAAGTCCGGCACGGCCATACTGCTTTGCCATCACTGCAAAGCAACCTTTTGCGCCGCTTGTACTCTAGAGAAGGGCTATGACCATCGCGAATGCTGCCCTAAGTGCGATCACGTCATCGACTCATTTTCCACACCCTATTCGACGAACCTTGGGACGATCAAATAGCGTGCCTTCATCGCCCACGCGAAGCTTGACCTCGCTTTCCCCCGTTGGCACGTCATGGCCGGGCTTCGAGGAATCGGCACTTCATGGCGGACTACGACCTCGCCATTATCGGCGGCGGCATCAACGGCGCGGGCATTGCGCGCGATGCGGCCGGGCGCGGCCTGTCCGTGCTGCTGGTCGAGCAGAACGACCTTGCCTCCGGCACCTCCTCGAAATCCACCAAGCTGATCCACGGGGGCTTGCGCTATCTCGAAGTCTACGCGTTCCGGCTGGTGCGCGAGGCGCTGATCGAGCGCGAAGTGCTGATCCGGAATGCCCCGCACCTGACGCGGCCCTTACGTTTCGTGCTGCCGCATCATGCCGGACTGCGGCCGGCCTGGATGCTGCGGCTCGGGCTGTTTCTCTACGATCATCTCGGCGGGCGCCACATCCTGCCGGGCACGCAGGTGCTCGATCTCACGCATCATGTGGTGGGCGAGCCGCTCAAGCGCGCGTTTCGCCAGGGCTTCGTCTATTCGGACGGCTGGGTGGACGATGCGCGGCTTGTGGTGCTCAACGCGGTAGACGCGGCCGAGCGCGGCGCAGTGATCCGCACGCGCACCAAACTCACGCGCGCCGACCGCGCGGGCGACCACTGGCAGCTCGTGCTCAATGCGCGCGGCAACCGCGAGACCGTGACGGCACGCGCGCTGGTCAATGCGGCGGGCGCCTGGACGCCGGATGTCACCGAACATCTGCTGCGGCTGAAAGCCCACGCGCATGTGCGGCTCGTCAAGGGGAGCCACATCGTGGTGCGCCGGCTGTTCGAGCACGACCACGCCTATATTTTCCAGAACGCGGACGGCCGCGTGGTCTTCACCATCCCTTACGAGCGCGATCTCACGCTGATCGGCACCACGGATGAGGACCTCGCCGGCGATGTCGCGGCGCCGACCGCGACCGCCGCCGAGATCACATATCTGTGCGGCGCCGCGAGCGTCTATTTCCGCAATCCGGTGACACCGGACCAGGTGGTGCACGCCTATGCGGGCGTACGCCAGCTCTATGACGACGGCGCGCGTCGCGCCAAGGACCTCACGCGCGAATACGTGCTCGATCTGGAAGCGCGTGCCGGGGAAGCGCCGCTGCTCACCGTCTATGGCGGCAAGATCACCACCTACCGGCGTCTCGCCGAGGCCGCGCTCAAGCGCCTCGCGCCTCACTTCAAGCTCGGCGCGCCGTGGACCGCCGACGCGCCGCTGCCGGGCGGCGATTTCCCCCATGACGGCGTCGAGGCGCTGACCGCCCGGGCGCGCGGGCTCTGGCCGTTCCTCACCGAGCCGAACGCGCGCCGTCTGGTGCGCGCCTACGGCACACGCCTGGATCGCATTTTCGGAACGGCCCGCCGGATGGATGAGCTCGGCGAGCGCTTCGGCGACGAACTCACCGCGGCGGAGGTGCGCTATGTGATGCGCCATGAATTCGCCGAGACCGCGGACGACGTGTTATGGCGGAGATCGAAGCTCGGTTTGCGCGTGGGGGCGGAGGCCGAAGCTGCGCTGACCCGATTCATGGAACACGGCGGCTGGTGCCCCGAACCCGAAGTTCGCACGCAGCGTGCTGCAGGGACGGTTGCGAACTTCGGGTTCAAAGGGGCACCAGAATCATGAGTTTGCTAGTGTCCCTTTGATTCCGAAGTTCGTATGAGAGTGTGCAGCAGGCGCTTACGAACTTCGGAATCGGGACACTAGCCGCGCCGCTGCGAATAATTGGTCCAACCGGAGACCCCGTGACCCACCTTCTCGCCATCGACCAGGGGACCACCTCGACGCGCGCGTTTCTGTTCGACGCGGCGCTGGCCCCGAAAGGATTCGCGCAGCTCGAATTTCCCCAGATCTTTCCCTCGCCCGGCTGGGTCGAGCACGACCCGCAAGGCATTTGGACCACGTCGGTTGCGACCGCGCGCGCCGCGATGGCGAGTGCCGAAGTCACGGCGGACGATGTCGCGGCCATCGGCATCACCAACCAGCGCGAAACCACGATCGTGTGGGACCGCAAGACCGGCAAGCCGATCCACAACGCGATCGTCTGGCAGGACCGCCGCACGCACGATGCCTGCGCGGCGCTCACGCGCGCGGGTCACGAGAAGCTCGTCAGCGAGCGCACCGGCCTGCTGCTCGATCCTTATTTCTCGGCAACGAAAATCGCCTGGCTGCTCGACAATGTCAGCGGCGCCCGAGAGGCGGCGGTTGCCGGCCGGCTCGCTTTCGGAACGGTCGACACGTACCTGCTGTGGCACTTCACCGGCGGCAAGGTGCACGCGACCGATGCCACCAATGCGGCGCGTACCGCGCTGCTCGATATCCGCACCGGGCAGTGGGACCCGGAGTTGCTCGACCTGTTCGGCATTCCGGCATCGCTGCTGCCGGAGGTGCGCGACTCGGCCTCCGATTTCGGCACGACGCTGCCGCATCTGCTCGGCGGGCCGGTGCGCATCCTCGGCATTGCGGGCGACCAGCAGGCCGCGACCGTCGGCCAAGGCTGCTTTTCGCCCGGCATGATGAAATGCACTTACGGCACCGGCGGGTTCGTGCTGCTCAACACCGGCGGCACACCGGTGACATCGCGCGCACGGTTGCTCACGACCATCGCGTATCAGCTTGACGGCAAAAGGACTTACGCGCTGGAGGGCTCGATCTTCATCGCGGGCGCGGCGGTGCAGTGGCTACGCGACGGGCTCAAGCTGGTCGCGACCGCCGCCGAAACTGGCACGCTTGCGGCGAACTCCGATCAGGCCGATGCGATCTATATGGTGCCGGCCTTCGTCGGCCTCGGCGCACCCTGGTGGGACGCGGAAGCGCGCGGCGCGCTCTACGGTTTGAGCCGCAAGTCCGGCCCCGCCGAATTCAGCCGCGCGGCGCTCGAATCGGTCGGCTACCAGACGCGCGACCTGCTCGATGCGATGCGCGCCGACTGGCCCGCGGCCGACCGTGCCGGAATGGTGCTGCGCGTCGACGGCGGCATGACGGCGAGCGATTACACCATGCAGTTCATCGCCGACATCACGCACGCGCCCGTGGACCGCCCGGTGTTCATGGAGACGACCGCGCTTGGCGCGGCGTATCTGGCGGGCCGCAAGGCCGGCGTCTGCCCCGATCTCGACGGGTTCGCGGCGACTTGGCGGCTCGACCGCAAATTCGAGCCGCGCATGGATGAGGCGACGCGCGCGAGCAAATGGAGCGGCTGGCAGGAAGCCGTGCGCCGCACATTGACGCGCCGTGAGGACAAGGGCGCGTCCTGCGTCGGTGACGTGTCCGGCGGCTAGATGATATGCCAGGCCGTTCCCGGATTGGAGAGCGCGGGTCCGGTCGAGAGCACGCTGGTGCCGTCCATCAGCCAGACTGCGGGCGTGCCGCTGTCGTTCTGCCACAGGATGTCGGCCTTGCCGTCGCCATTGAAGTCGGCGGCGGCCTTCTCGTGCCACGACGGTCCCGGATTGATGAGCGCCGCGCCAGTCGAGAGGATTTTGACGCCGTCCATCAGCCAGACGGCTGGCGTGCCGCTATCGTTTTGCCACAGGATGTCGGCCTTGCCGTCGCCGTTGAAGTCCGCGGCTTCGGTCCTGGAACTCCATTTGCAACTGGATGAGATTGGACTGGCCGGAGGCGAAGGCGAAGGCGTCAGCGTGACCGTCGTATCGCTGAAGACAAGCCGTTCCACATTCGAGATGGTGTCGTTGCCGTCGGGGCCGGTCACGCGGACGCTGCCACCGCCGATGTCCGTCACGGTGTAGGCCGATCGCGGTCCCGCATAGACGACCGTGTCGTCTCCCGCCCTGCCGTCGATGGCGTTGTCGGCGGAATTGCCAACGATACTGTCATTGCCGCTCCCGCCAATCGCGTTTTCTATGACCACGCCCTTCGCGAGGGTGAAGCCACCGTAGATGGTGTCGGCTTTCGAAATAGCGCCTCCGGCAATCGGATCGCCGAAGACCAGCGTCGCGGCGCGAAGGTCGATCGTGGCGCTCCGTTTTCCGTCATAAGCGGATCGTGTCGGTCCCGCCGGTATCCCAGATGCACCGCCAGGCCGCACCGGGAGCATTGTCGTCCGGCAGCAGATACGTGTCCGAGCCGGAGTGATAGGTTGTGTTGGGACCGTAGAAGTACTGGATCGCCGCGATATCGAAGGCCATCGGCGTTGCCGGCAGGCCGTAGGCATTCGACGACACGGTACTCGGGGCCATGTAGGCGCCCCGATTGTACGACATGGCGGAATAAACCATCTGGTTATAACCGAAGTCGCCCAGATCTCCCGGACCGTTGACGCCGGGAAAGAACGGCTCGTCCTGCAGTTGAACCATCCCGTGCGGGTGCGAAAGCCCGAGCCCGTGACCAATTTCGTGAACGAAAATCCACCAACCGTAGCCGCCGGGAGTCAGCGAGCTTTGCGCAGTAAGCGTAAGCAGGTAGGTGTTATTGTACTCCCCCAGAGAACCACCGCCCGCGAGCGGAAGGTAATGAGCGGCTCCCCAAGGCGAACCATTAGGAGACAGTCCGAATTGGTTCGTGAGAGTTTGGCGGTTCGTCCACGTTTCGATGATGTCCGCGCCCGCGGGCGAGAAAACCTCCTGGGTGCTGATATTCGCGACGTTGGCCCATTCCTGTAGCGCGGCGCGCCACATCCCCTTCTCGAAAGGAGTCCACAGATGGTAGGGTGAGACCTCGTCGAAGTAGTAGGTAATGTTGCGATCGCCCCCGACATCGAACCATGAGCGATAGGCCAGCACATCGATGAATACGTTGCCGGTATTGGCCATGGGCGCCCCCAAGAAACGGCCTTACAACGCTATTTCTGCATTGAATATTATCAAACTTGAAGTGCTCCACCAATAGGCCCAATAGGCAAGGAGCGATGCGAAGAAGGCGGCGCGCCCGGAAAGAGGCGGCGCAATGAACCAGGGCCGCTAGGTGCACGCCCTGGGTCTTTCTCCGCGGGCCCCCGGCCGATTGGCGACAATTTTAACTATCGATTTTACAGGACTCTCATCCGGACCTGCTTTAGTGGCGCAAGGACGGAGCTGGAGATTCCGGCGCGGGGGCTTTTGCGGCCATGAACGCGATCTCGACCAATCGCATCGACAAGCTGATGCAATCGCTCACCGTGCTGATTGTCGACGACAACCAGTACATGCGCAAGGTCGTGCGCAACATCCTCGTCAATATCGGCGTGAAGAACATCCACGAGGCCGCCGACGGCATCGCCGGGCTTGAGGCGATCCGCATGTTCGCGCCCGACCTCGTCATCCTCGACTGGGAAATGCCGCTGCTCAACGGCGCCGAGCTGGTGCGCATCGTGCGCTCGCCCGGCGTGTTTCCGGTGCCCGACGTGCCGATCATCATGCTCACCGGCCATGTGGAGCGCTGGCGCGTGATCGAGGCCTCGCGGCTTGGCGTCAACGAGTTCCTCAAGAAGCCCGTGTCCGGCAAGGCGCTGCTCGACCGCATCGTGGCGATCGTGAACCATCCGCGCGCGATGGTGCGGCTTGGCGATTACTACGGACCGGAGCCGCGCAAGCTGTTCCTGGAACCGATGCAGAGCATGATCGCGGCGCCGTGACCTCACACGCGGTCCGGCCGCTGACCGGTTTCGCAGATTCCCCAAATATGTTTAGCGTGCCGTCATGGCGGCACTCGTCACGTTCGACCGAATCACCAAGCGCTTCGGCGATTTCACCGCCGTCGACGGCTTGAGTCTGGACATCCACGAACGCGAGTTCTTCGCGCTGCTCGGCCCTTCCGGCTGCGGCAAGACCACGCTGCTGCGCCTGCTCGCAGGCTTCGAGACCCCTGACGACGGGCACGTGCTGCTGGCCGGCCAGGACCTCGCCGGCATCCCGCCGTACCGCCGGCCGGTGAACATGATGTTCCAGAGCTACGCGCTGTTCCCGCACATGACGGTCTTCGGCAACGTGGCGTTCGGGCTCCGCCAAGACAAACTGCCCAAGGACGAGATCGCGGCGCGCGTCGACGAGATGCTGGCTTTGGTCCAAATGAGAAGCCTTGCGGCGCGCAAGCCCGACCAGCTTTCCGGCGGACAGCGCCAGCGTGTCGCGCTCGCGCGCTCGCTCGCCAAGCGCCCGAAGGTGCTGCTGCTCGACGAGCCGCTCGCCGCGCTCGACCGCAAGCTGCGCGAGGAAACGCGATTTGAACTGAAATAACTGCAACGGCGGCTCGGGACGACGTTCGTGATCGTGACGCACGATCAGGACGAGGCGATGACGGTCGCCGACCGCATCGCCGTGATGAGCAACGGAAAGCTCGCGCAGGTCGGCGCGCCGGTTGACGTCTACGAGCGTCCAGCCTCGCGCTGGGTCGCGGGATTCGTCGGCGACGTCAATTTGATCGAGGGGCACGTGACGGCGGTGTACCCCTCATTCGTCATGGTCGAACGCGAGGGCCTGCGCCTGCGGGTCGCACATGCGCCGGTCGCGCCCGGCCCGATCGCGGTCGCGCTGCGGCCGGAGAAAATCCGCCTCCTGCATGCGGTGCCCGATGGCTCGTTCGAAAACGGCGCCGCCGGAACCGTCACCGACATCGGCTATCTCGGCACGGTCTCGCACTACAAGGTGCGGCTCGACGATGGGCTCGTGCTCAAGGCCGCGGTCATGAACGAGCAGCCTCCCGCGCGGACGATCCGGGTGAACGACCGCGTGTGGCTGTCCTGGACGCCGGAGGCCGGCGTGTTGCTGACGGAGTGATGATGGATACCACCACACCTCATCCTGAAGAGCGCCCGAAGGGCGCGTCTCGAAGGATGGCGGCAAACGCCGGAACTCGCGGCCATCCTTCGAGACGGCCGCTGCGCGGCCTCCTCAGGATGAGGGCTGGTGGGCGGGCCGCGATCCTCGTGCCTTATGTGTGGCTCGCCGCGTTCTTCCTGGCTCCGTTTCTCATCGTGCTGAAGATCAGTGTCTCGCAGACCGCGATCGCGCAGCCGCCCTATGTGCCGCTCCTCGATCTCTCCGCCGGCTGGGAAGGCGTGAGGGAATTTTTCACCGGGCTCACGCTCGACAATTACGCCGCCGTGTTCACCGACTCGCTCTATGTCTGGTCCTACTGGAAGAGCCTGCAGGTCGCCGCGATCTCGACCGCGATCCTGCTGTTGATCGGCTACCCGGTTGCCTACGCGCTGGCGCGCGCGCCGCGCCGCTGGCAGGGCGCGCTGGTGCTGCTGGTGGTGCTGCCGGTCTGGACCTCGTTCCTGATCCGCGTCTATGCCTGGATGAACATCCTGCAGCACGACGGGTTGCTCAATCAGGCGCTGCTGGCATTGCGCACCGTCGACGCACCCATCTCATGGCTCGCGACCGACTACGCGGTCTATATCGGCATCGTCTACTCGTACTTCCCGTTCATGGTGCTGCCGCTTTACGCCGCGCTGGAGAAGATGGACGAGACGCTGCTTGAAGCCGCCGCCGATCTCGGCGCGCCGCCCTGGCGCACGTTCCTCAGCGTGACCGTGCCGCTGTCGCTGCCGGGCATCGTCGCGGGCGCGCTCCTCTGCTTCATTCCGATCATGGGCGAGTTCGTCATTCCCGACCTGCTCGGCTCGTCGTCCACCTCGATGATCGGGCAGATCCTGTGGCTGGAGTTCTTCGGCAATCGCGACTGGCCGGTCGCCTCCGCGCTCGCGGTCGTGCTGCTTGCTTTGCTGGTGACGCCGATCCTGATCTACCGGCAGCGCGAAGCGCGCCAGCTCTCTCCGTCGTCATTCCGGGGCGCGCCGAAGGCGCGAACCCGGAATCCATAACCCCAGGCAGAGCAAATGAATAAACACTCGTGGTTATGGATCCCGGATCGCCGCTTCGCGGCGTCCGGGATGACCAAGAGGTGAACGATGAAGCGCCTCGGCACCATCAATCTTGCGGCGCTCGTGCTCGGCCTCGCGTTTCTCTATCTGCCGATCGCGATCCTGGTCATCAACTCGTTCAACGACTCGCGCCTCGTCACGGTCTGGAGCGGCTGGTCCCTGCGCTGGTACCGCGCCTTGCTCAACGACTCCGCGATGCTCGAAGCAGCGTCCGTGTCGTTTCGCATCGCATTGCTGTCCGCGACCGCAGCGACCGTGCTCGGCACGCTTGCGGCGCTGGCGCTCACGCGCGGCGGGCGCTTCCGCGGGCGGCTGGCGTTCTCCGGCATGATCTACGCGCCGCTGGTGATGCCCGAGGTCATCACCGGCCTGTCGCTGCTGCTGCTGTTCGTGGCGGCCGAGATCGACCGCGGCTTCTGGACCATCGTGATCGCGCATACGACGCTGACGCTGTGCTTCGTCGCGGTCGTGGTGCAGTCGCGGCTCGTGACGTTCGACATGAGCCTGGAGGAAGCCGCGATGGATCTCGGCTGTCCGCCGCTGCGGACCTTCTTCACCGTCACGCTGCCGCTGATCTGGCCCGCGGTCGCCTCGGGGTGGATGCTCGCCTTCGCGCTCTCGCTCGACGATCTGGTGCTGGCAAGCTTCGTCACCGGTCCGGGCGCGACCACGCTGCCGATCCGCATTTACTCGGAAGTCCGCCTCGGCGTGAAACCGGAGATCAACGCGGTCTGCACCATCATGATAGCCGTGGTGGCGGCCGGGCTGATCACCGCGTCGCTGATCACCAAGCGCTCGGCCCACCGCGAGCCGGCGGCGCTGGGGGCGCGGCCCTGAATCCTCATCCTGAGGAGGCGCGAAGCGCCGTCTCGAAGGATGGCGGCGTATTCGGTGCTGGTGGCCATCCTTCGAGACGCCGCCTGCGGCGGCTCCTCAGGATGAGGACTTACTCCCGCCGCTCGCCCGGCGGGCGGAACAGGAACGCCACGAACCACACCGGAACAATGATCAGCGAGCCGAGCAACAGGTTCGGCAGCGCCCAGGCGAAGGCCTGGCGCGCGAGTTCGGCGAGGCGCTCCGGCGTAATGCCCATGTCTTTCAGGATCTGGTCGGCCGTGATGCCGAAATGCGCCAGCACGGTGCCGACGATCAGCGAGGCCACCGCGACCTTGACCAATGACGATATGAGGCGCGCAGGCATCCGGGTTCCGTCGCGTGATTCGCGCAGCGGATGATAGCAGCGAAATGGCCCTTTAGGGCCGGCCGGCCGGGGGCACGACGCCGTCGCGATCGAGCTGGTCGATCACGGTGCGGAGCGTGTCGCGCGTCTTGCGGTCGCGCACCGCTTCGAGCAGCGGAGCGGCCGCGCCGGAGCGGCGGATCAGGCTCTGCGCGTCGGGCAGCAGGATCGGATCGTCCCACGGTCCCTGCACCACGAACGGCAGCTCGAACATCGGCGGGGCGTCGGCCGTGGCGGACACCAGCGTGGCGGTGCCCTTGAGGTCGAGCTCGCGCGCCGGGATCGACGCCAGACCGCCGAGCGTGAGCCGGATGGCGCCGCCCTCGAGCCGCATGTCCTCGATGCTCGCGGTGCCCTGCGCGATCTTCGCCGTCGCATCGAGCTTGTCGAACGGCGTGCGCCCGCGGCGGAAATCTCCCCCGATCGAAAGCGGGCGCTGCTCCAGCCGCTTGAGCAGCTGTTCGACGTTGAAGCCCGCGATGCCGCCTTGCCGCGCGGTCAGGTTCGCCGAACCCGCAAGCGTGCGCGTCAGCGCCATCACGCTGTCGCCGGTCGCCTCGACCGAGAGCGACAGATTGCCTCTGCCTTCGAGCTTGCGGATGCCGAACAGCTCGCCCAGGCAGGACTCCAGATCGACCTCGGCGAATTGCAGCTGCGACTTGATGTCCGCGCCCGCGCTGCCTTTCGCCAGTATGAGCGCGCCCTTGACCAGGCCGCCATAGGCCTGTGCCTCGACAATCGCCATGGTCAGGCGCCCGTCGCGCAGGTTCGCGGCGACGCCGGTGCGGCCGAGCCGGACGTTTGCGACCGTCACGCGGCCAGCCGAGAGGCGCATGTCGAGGTCGAATTCGCTCAAGCCATCGACCGCGATACGGCCGCGGCTCCAGTCGCGCTCGTTCGAACGCAGCACCTCGATTGCCGAAATGTATGGCGTCAGATCGAGTGCGTCGGCCGCGAGC
Source organism: Hyphomicrobiales bacterium (assembly GCA_034669145.1). Lineage (GTDB taxonomy): Bacteria > Pseudomonadota > Alphaproteobacteria > Rhizobiales > Xanthobacteraceae > PALSA-894. Next base: position 40,611 of record JAXDNY010000099.1, on the reverse strand, counting down.
GTGCCCTTGACGGCCACGCGCGGTTCGGTGGCGAGCGCCAGCACGCCTTCGGCGACATTGCCGTCGAGCTCGATGTTGACGGCCGAGAGCAACGCCGTGCCGCCGACCAGAGTGGCTTGCGCCTTCAGGGCGAATGGGCCGAACCCCGCGCCCGGCAACGGCTGCCGGCTCGCCCAGCGCAGCGCCTCGCGCAGCGATTTACCGTCGGCCGCGAGCGTGCCCTCCATCTTGAACGAGGGCCGCTGGCTCATGTTGCCGTCGAAGGCGAGCTTGAATGGCGCGCCCGCGAGGCGGAGCTTGAGCCCGGAGCGGTCGCCCGAGAGCGCCGCGACCAGATCGGCCGCGTTGGCGCTGGCGCCGAAGGCTTCGCCGCGCCAGGTAAAGCGCCCCGTGGCGCCGAAGCTGCGCGAGATCGACGGCCAGGCAAACGACAGCTCGACGTCGGAGAGCTCCTCGGTCACCCCGCGCGCCGCATCGGTGATCGTAATGGTCCCGCCGGTCATGCGGATTTCCGAGAACGACAGCACGTGCTCGGATTGCTGCGCGGCGGGCTTGAGCGTGCGCGCGAGCGTCGCCATCAGGCTGGACCAGTTGGAGCGACCATCCGGCTCCACCGCCACAAGGAGGCGCGGGCGGGTGAGCGACATGTCGGCCGCCTCGATCCGCCCCAGCAGCAGCGGCAGCAGCCGCAGCTTGGCCGTCAGCCGGTCCGCCACGAGTGCCGGGCTTACGCGCTCGTCGCCGAGGGTCACGTCGGAGAAGCTCACCGTCGCGCTCGGAAACAGAGAGACCTTCACGTCGCCGCGGGTGACCGGCTCCAGCCCGGTGACGGCATGGATATTCGCGATGACCGCCTGACGCACCGTTTCGGGCGGGATCAGCGCGGCCGCGCCGACGAGGACCGCAACGCCGGCCGCGGACACGGCCGCAATGACGAGGCTCAATCGCATGAGGCCGTTGGCCGAGGGCACGGGCTTCTAAATCCGCTCAAGAGGTATTGGCGGCGGCCCGACTATACCGGGCAGCGACTCCTGTGCAACGTCTGGCCGTGCTCTGTGACCCTTTTGGGGCCGGGGACCCGTTTATCCGCGCAGTACCGGCTCAGTGCAGGTTCGGCGCGACCTTGTAGGCGGCTTGCGTCTTCGCCTTGATCTCGTCAAGCGTCACATCGGGCGCAAGCTCGGTCAGTGTCATGCCGCCGCCCTTCTTGTCGATGGCGAACACGCCCAGATCGGTGATCACCATGTCGATGACGCCCGCGCCGGTGAGCGGCAGCGTGCATTTATGCAGGAGCTTGGGCTCGATGCTGCCATCCTTGGCCTTGGCACAGTGCTCCATGATGACCACGACCTTCTTCACGCCCGCGACGAGGTCCATCGCACCGCCCATCCCCTTCACCATCTTGCCGGGGATCATCCAGTTGGCGAGGTCGCCGTTCTCGGCGACCTGCATGGCGCCGAGCAGCGCGAGATCGATATGCCCGCCGCGGATCATCGCGAAACTGTCGGCCGAGGAGAAATAGCTGGTGGTCGGCAGCTCGGTGACGGTCTGCTTGCCGGCATTGATCAGGTCGGGGTCCTCGTCGCCCTCGTAAGGAAACGGCCCGAAGCCGAGCATGCCGTTCTCGCTTTGGAGCTGCACGCTCATGCCGTCCGGGATGTAGTTCGACACCAGCGTCGGAATGCCGATGCCGAGATTGACGTAGAAGCCGTCGCGCAATTCCTTCGCGGCGCGCTCGGCCATCTGATCGCGGGTCCAGGGCATGACTAAACCTCCACTCCGGCAGCGGCCGCTTCACGGCGCTTGCGCAATGTTCGCTGCTCGATCCGCTTCTCGGCGGTCGTGTGAATGATGCGCTGGACGTAGACGCCCGGCGTGATGATGTGATCGCCGTCGAGTTCGCCCGGCTGAACCAGGTGCTCGACCTCCGCGACGGTGACGCGCGCGGCGGTCGCCATCATGGGGTTAAAGTTGCGCGCGGTCTTGCGGTAGACGAGGTTGCCCTCGGTGTCGCCTTTCCAGGCATGCACGACCGCGAGATCGGCGACGAGGCCGGTCTCCATGATGTAGCGCTCGCCGTTGAAGACGCGCTCTTCCTTGCCCTTGGCGATGTCGGTGCCGACGCCGGTCTTGGTGAAGAAGGCCGGGATGCCCGCGCCGCCCGCGCGCATGCGCTCGGCCAGCGTGCCCTGCGGGTTGAACTCGATCTCGAGCTCGCCGGCGAGGAATTGCTGCGCGAACAGCTTGTTCTCGCCCACGTAGGACGCGATCATTTTCTTGATCTGGCGGGTCTCCAAAAGGAGACCGAGCCCCGCGCCGTCGATGCCGGCATTGTTGGACACGCAGGTGAGGTTCTTCACCCCGGAATCGCGGATCGCCTCGATCAGCGTCGACGGCATGCCGCACAGCCCAAAGCCGCCGGCCATGATCATCATGCCGTCCTTGAGCACGCCCGCGAGCGCCGACTTGGCGTCGGGATAGACCTTTTTCATGGAAACCCGCCTTTGGAATGGTCCTTCGCCCGTCTGCATAATGGCAGAGCCACAAAGGTCAAGCATTCCGCGTGCCAGCCAGCATTTGCGAACAAAACCAGAAACGTGATTGGTGGTGCTCCCGTCGCGCGCCACGTGATTCGCATGAACTATCTGGAAAAGCTCAATCCCGATCAGCGCGCGGCGGTCGAGCACGGCCTCGATGGCGACGCGCGCCCGCTGCTGGTGATCGCGGGCGCGGGCTCCGGCAAGACCGACACGCTCGCCCATCGCGTCGCGCATCTGGTGATGAGCGGCGCCGACCCGCATCGGATTCTGCTGCTGACCTTTTCGCGCCGCGCCGCCGCCGAGATGGAGCGCCGTGCGGAGCGCATCCTCAATCGTGCCTCGGACACGAATGCGAGCGCGGGGCTGATCTGGTCCGGTACGTTCCACGCCATGGGCGCGCGCTTCCTGCGCGAGTATGCCGAGCGCATCGGGCTCGACCGCTCGTTCACGATCCACGATCGCGAGGACGCCGCGGACCTGATGAACCTGGTGCGTCACGAGCTCGATCTCTCGCGCACCGAAAGCCGTTTTCCCACCAAGGGTACATGCCTCTCGATCTATTCACGCGTGGTGAACGCCGAGACCCCGCTCGAGGAAATTCTGGGCAAGGCGTTTCCCTGGTGCGCGAACTGGGCCACCGAGCTCAAGACGCTGTTCGCCGCTTACGTCGAGGCCAAGCAGAGTCAGAACGTGCTCGATTACGACGACCTGCTGCTCTACTGGGCGCATATGCTGGCTGAAGATGCGTTCGCCAGCGAGATCGGCGCGCGCTTCGACCACATCCTGATCGACGAATATCAGGACACCAACCGGCTGCAGGCCTCGATCCTGCTTGCGCTCAAGCCCGATGGACGCGGGCTGACGGTGGTCGGCGACGACGCGCAGTCGATCTACTCATTCCGCGCCGCCACGGTGCGCAACATCCTCGACTTCCCCGGGCACTTCAGCCCGCAGGCGCGCATCGTGACGCTGGAGCGCAATTACCGCTCGGCCCAGCCGATCCTGGCGGCTTCCAATGCCGTCATCGCGCTTGCGGCCGAACGGTTCACGAAAAATCTGTGGTCTCTCCGTGAGGCCTCGGCGCGTCCGCTGCTGGTCGCAGTGCGCGAAGAGTCCGATCAGGCGCGGTATGTCGTTGAGCGCGTGCTGCAAAATCGCGAGGCCGGCCTGCCGCTGAAATCGCAGGCCGTGCTGTTCCGCACCTCGCATCACTCCGACACGCTCGAATTCGAGCTCACCCGCCGCAACATCCCGTTCGTGAAGTTCGGCGGGCTGAAATTCCTCGAAGCCGCGCACGTGAAGGACGTGCTGGCCGCGCTGCGCTTTGCCGAAAATCCGCGCGACCGCGTCGCGGGCTTTCGCGTCACACAGCTCGTGCCCGGCATCGGCCCTGCGAGCGCGGCGCGCATTCTGGATCGGCTGGCCGCGCCCGATCCGGCCGCGATGCTGGTGACGTACGCGCCGCCGCGCGCGGGCGCCGAATGGAAAAGTTTTGCGGCGCTGTTCGACAGCCTGTTCCGCCGTGCCGCCGGCTGGCCGGGCGAACTCGAAGCGGTGCGGCGCTGGTACGAGCCGCATCTCGAGCGCCTGCATGACGACGCGGCGGTGCGCGCGGCTGACTTGGCGCAGCTCGAACAGATTGCGGCGAGCTACCGGTCGCGCGAGCAGTTCCTGACCGACCTCACGCTCGATCCGCCGTCCGCCACCTCGGACGAGACGGGCGCGCCGCTGCTCGACGAGGACTATCTCATTCTCTCGACCATTCATTCCGCCAAGGGGCAGGAGTGGAAATCCGTATTCGTGCTCAACGCAGTCGATGGCTGCATTCCGTCGGACCTTGCGACCGGCAATGCCGACGAGATCGAGGAGGAGCGGCGGTTGCTCTACGTCGCGATGACGCGCGCCAAGGATCAGCTCGACGTGATCGTGCCGCAGCGCTTCTACACGCACAATCAGGCGAGCCGCGGCGATCGCTACGTGCACGCGCTGCGCACGCGGTTTATTCCGACGCCGGTGGCGCGGCACTTCGAGCAGCGTGTGTGGCCGAGTGCGCAGGCGAGCGCCGCGAGCGCAAAGCCGAGCACGCAGATCGATGTGACGGCACGGATGCGCGCGATGTGGCGGTAAATCTCAGACCTCATCCTGAGGAGCCATGCGAAGCATGGCGTCTCGAAGGATGGCCAGGAACTCCGGCCGCCGCTCCGTGCCATCCTTCGAGACGGCCGCTGCGCGGCCTCCTCAGGATGAGGAGAGGCGATACCGCTACTTCTTCATCCCTTCCGCCGCAACGAACGGCGTGCTGGTCGCGGGACCTTCGCCCCAGACCAGAATCGTCGCGGGCTCGGTCTTGGCGCCGTCGTAGTGCACGCCCTTGGCCCAGTGGATCACGTGCGTGCCGGCCGGCATCGGCACGGTCGCTTCCGGATCGAACGTGCCGCCGTTGCCGACCCACCAGGTGCCGGACAGCACCATGAAGAAACGGTCGTTCGGATGGAAATGCGGGCGGCTCATGTTGCCGGGCAGCCAGGTGAGCAGCATCGCGTAGGGGCCGGGCTTGGTGGGATCGCCTTGCAGCACCACCGTGCGGTTGCCGGCGCGCGTGTTCTCGTTCCACTTGATGTCGGCCGGAAGTGTGAACCCGACGATCTTCGGATCGAGTTCGATCGCCTGCGCACTCGACACGAGCGTGAGTGCCGGTATTGCGGCCGCGATGAGCCGCGCCTTCCAGGACATGGCTTCTCCTCCCTGTTTCGTCTTGTGCGCGGATGCTAGCCTGCGCGGCCAACGCGCGAAAGCCGGGAGGATCGGAATGATTTTGCGCAGCCTCGTCACGGCGTTCGCGCTCGCACTCGGCGCGACACCCGCGCTCGCCGACTATCCCGATCGGCCGGTGCGCATCATCGTGCCCTATGCGCCGGGCGGCCCGGCGGACGTGTCGGCGCGGCTGCTCGCAAACAAGCTGCAGGAAAAACTCGGGCAATCCTTCTTGATCGACAACCGCTCCGGTGCGGGCGGCAATATCGGCACGGCGGCCGGCGCGGTTGCGCCGCCGGACGGCTATACGCTCACCGTCATCACGCCCGCGCAGATCATCAACACCACGCTGTTTGCCAAGCCCGGCTATGAGCTGAAAGATTTCGCTCCACTCGCGCTGATGACCACCGCGCCCGCGCTCCTGCTCGCGCATCCGAAGCTCGGCGTGAGTTCCGTCGCCGAGATGATCGCGGCCGCCAAGGCCAAGCCCGGCGCGATCTCGTTCGCCAGCCAGGGCACCGGCGTCGCGCCGCATCTGATGATGGAGATGATCAAGAAATCGGCCGGCATCGATATGGTGCACGTGCCGTATCGCGGCTCGGCGCCGGCGCTCAACGATGTGGTCGCCGGCAATGTGCCGCTGATGATGGACTCGATCATCACCGGCCTGCCGCACGTTCGTTCCGGCGCGCTCAAGGGCATCGCGGTGTCGACGGCGAAGCGCTCGGCGCTCGCGCCCGACATTCCGACCGTCGCCGAGTCCGGCATTCCGGGCTTCGAAGCATTTCTCTGGTACGGGATCGTGGCGCCGGCGCAGACGCCGCCGGATATTGTCCGCAAGCTCGGCACCGAGATTTCCATCGCAATGGCGCTGCCGGAGATTCGCGAGCGCCTCGTCGCGCTTGGCTCCGAGCCCTCCGATTTCGGACCGGACAAATTCGCCGCCTTCATCAAGTCGGAAGCAGAGAAATGGGGTCCGATCGTGCTCAGTTCGGGCGCCAAGGCGGAGTGATTTGCGCGCCGCCGGAGCTACCCTATATTCGGAGGGCCGGACACAGGAGCCCAGCGCATGCCAGCTTTGCCCGACTACAAGGTGTCGCCCTCGGTGCAGCCGAAGCCGGACGATTACGGCTACAACCTCGACCGCGCGCTCGCCTCCGTGATGGGGCTGCACGCGATCATCCCGGGCGATGCGTTCACCGCCGAGACGCTGGGAACCGAGCGCGCCGGCAATGGCGTGCTGATCCGCGAGAACGGCGTGGTGCTGACCATCGGTTACCTCATCACCGAGGCCGAGACCGTGTGGCTGCACCTCAACGACGGCCGCGTCGTGCCTGGCCATGTGCTCGGCTACGACCAGGCGACCGGTTTCGGGCTGGTGCAGGCGCTCGCCAAGCTCGATCTGCCGGCGCTGCCATTCGGCGATTCCACCATGACGCCGCTGGAAGAGAGGGTCGTGATCGGCGGCGCGGGCGGTCGGCAGAAATCGGTCGCGGCGCGCGTCGTCGGCAAACAGGAATTCGCCGGCTATTGGGAATACGTGCTCGACGAGGCGATCTTCACCGCGCCCGCGCACCCGAACTGGGGCGGCACCGCGCTGATCGGCCCGGCCGGTGACCTGCTCGGCATCGGCTCGCTGCAGCTTGAGCGCGCGACCGACAAGGGCAAGAGCGAACACCTCAACATGATCGTGCCGATCGACGATCTGAAGCCGATCCTCGACGACCTGCTCAAGTTCGGCCGCCCGAACCGCCCGCCGCGCCCTTGGCTCGGCCTCTACGCGACCGAGATCGAGGACAAGATCGTCGTGGTGGGCCTTGCGACGCGCGGACCCGCGCAAGCCGCCGAGATTCGCACCGGCGACATCATCCTTTCGGTCGCGGGCCGCGAGGTGAGCGAGCTCGCGACCATGTTCCGCAAGATCTGGTCGCTCGGCGATGCGGGCGTCGACGTGCCGCTGCTGGTCTATCGCGACGGGCGCACATTCGAAGTGACGATTACGTCGGGCGACCGCACAAGGTTTCTCAAGGGGCCGAGTTTGCATTGAGGGGCGGATCGCAGTTGCGGCGCGCGGGGGCTGTTTGATGTCTGACGCGTTTCCCGACCGGCCGCCCAAGCCGCGCCTGACGTTGCGCGAAAGGGTGGCGGGAAGCGGCGCTTGCCAGCACCGCCGCCGTAACCGCTACTCCGGCGCGGCCTCGGGCATCAGCGCCAGATCCGCGTAGCGCGCCATGCGTATCACCGGCACGATCCCGGCCGCGACGATGAGCAACGCGGCGAGCGCGCCCTCCTCGAAGTTACCGCGCGTGGCGAACTGGTAGATGTAGGTCGACAGCGTCTCGACGTTGAGCGGACGCAGCAGCAAGGTCGCCGGCAATTCCTTGAGGCAATCGACGAACACCAGAAGCGCGGCACCGCCGAGCGCGGGCCGCGCGAGCGGAATGTGGATGAGCCGCATCACGCCGCCGGGCTTTTCGCCGAGCGTGCGCGCCGCGTCGTCCACGTGGGTCGAGACGCGCGCGAGGCCCGCCTGCGCCGAGCCGGTCGCGATGGCGAGGAAGCGCACCACATAGGCGATCACGATCGCGGCGCCCGATCCCGCGATCATGAGGCCGACGCTGGCGCCGGTGAGCGCGCGCGAGACGGCGTTCAGTCCCTCGTCGATCGCGACGAGCGGCGAGAGCAGCGCGAGCGCGAGCACCGTGCCCGGCACCGCGTAACCGAGGCCCGCAAGCATCAGCGCGGCCCCGGTCCAGGGCTTTCGGATCAGCCGCGCCGCGATGACAGCGCCGAATCCGAGGATCAACGCTGCGACGGTCGCGGCACCGGCGAGCAGGAGCGTGCTCAGCGTATGGCGCACCAGGTCGGGGTCGAACCCGCCGATCAGGCCGCGCGCGAAAGCCTCATGAGTAAGACTTGCCGCCGGCAACGCGGAGCCGAGCAGGACGGGCAATGCGCAGACCGCGCACGCCAAAGCGCCGGACAGCCCGGTCAGCACAATCGGTGCGGGCGGCTGCGAGCGGCGCAGCACCAGATGAAACCGCTTGTCACGCCGCCCATAGCGTTCGAGCGCGAGTAGGCCAGCGACCGCGATCAGCATCACGCAGGCGATCTGGGCGGCGCCGGGCAGGCTCGAGCGGTTGAGCCAGGTGGTGAAGATCGACAGCGTGAGCGTGCGCACGCCGAGGTATTCCGACGCGCCGATGTCGTTCAGCGTCTCCATCAGGGCGAGCGAGAGGCCAACCGCAAGCGCCGGGCGCGCGAGCGGCAGCGCCACGTGGCGCGCCAGCATGAAACGTGTCGCGCCGAGCGTGCGCGCCACCTCGAAGAGGGAGGCGCTCTGCGTCTGGAACATCGCACGCGCGGCGAGGAAAACATACGGGTAGAGCACGATCGAGAACACGAACACCGCGCCGGGCAGCGAGCGGATGTTCGGGTACCAGGAGCCTGCTCCGGGCGTCCATCCGGTCAGCGCGTGCAACACGTTCTGCACCGGGCCGAATGCGTCGAAGAAATCCACGTACACGTAGGCCACGATGTAGCTCGGAAACGCGAGCGGCAGCGCGAGCATCCACGACAGCGTGTCGCGGCCGGGAAACCGATACGCCGTGACCAGCCACGCAGCTCCGGTGCCGACGACCGCGGTGACGAGCGCAACGCCCGCCAGCAACAGCACGGTGACGCGCAGCGCTTCAGGGATGACGTAGGCGACCAGATCCGCCCAGATGTCGGACTCACCGGAGAGCGCGATACGCACCAGGTTCGCGATCGGGATCACGACCAGCGCCGCGACTGCGATCAGGAACGCGGCGGCGGTCAGGTCGAACGGCGTCCAGACACGACTGCGCCGGGCGTTGTTGCCCGGCGCGTTGTCGGCGAGGTCGGCAGCGGCCATCGGCTAGTTATCGAACCCCACCTTGTCGACGAGGTTCGCGGCCGCCTTCTTGTTCCTGGCGATCTCGGACAGCGGCAGCGCGTCGGCCTTGAGCGTGCCGTAGCCGGCGATCGTCGGGTTCACCTTGATCTCGCTCAACAGCGGATATTCGTAGTTCATGTCCGCGTACATGTGCTGGGCGTGCTCGCCGACCAGCCACTCGAGCAGGTTCACGGCGTTGTCCTTGTTCGGCGCGTGCTTCGCCAGCACCACGCCGGACAGGTTCACGTGCGTGCCGCCGCCCGCAAACGTCGGCAGGATCACCTTGGTGGCCGCGGCCCACGGCTTGCGGTCGGCTTCCTTGTCGTTCATCAGCGCCCAGTAATAGGTATTGCCGAGCCCGATGTCGCACTTGCCGGCCGCGATGTCGCGCGCCACTTCGCGGTCGCCGCCGGAAGGCTTCTGCGCGAGGTTGGCCTTGATGCCGCGCAGCCATTCCTCGGTCTTCGCTTCACCGTGCTTGGCGAGATACGCGGCAAACAGCGCGTTGTTGTACATGTGCTGGCCCGAGCGGATGCAGATCTTGCCCTTCCACTTCGGATCGGAAAGCTCGTCGTAGGTGATCGCGTCTTGCGGCACGCGCTCCTTCGAGGCGTAGACCACGCGTGCGCGCATCGCGAGGCCGTACCAGTTGCCCGCGGGGTCGCGGTATTGCGGCGCGACCGCCTTGTCGAGCACCGCGGACTGGATCGGCTGCGTGATGCCGGCATCGACCGCGTCCTGCAGGCGCGCGATGTCGACCGAGAGCAGCACGTCGGCCGGTGAGTTCGCGCCTTCGGTCCTGATGCGCTGCTCGAGGCCGGAGCTTGCCGAGATCACGTTGACCTTGATGCCGGTGTCCTTGGTGAAGGCATCGAGCAGCGGCTGGATCAGCTTGTGCTCGCGATACGAATAGACATTGACCTCGCCGCTTTGGGCAAACGCGGGTGTAGCGAGCGCAAGCGCGCAAAGCGCGGCGAGCAAAGTGCGGTTGAGCATGGGGTCTCCTCGACGATGGTCAGCGCGAAGCCGTCGGCAGGTGCTACGACGGCCTGAACGCTGTGGCAACGAAATTAGCTTGGAATATCAATAAGTTGGAACGATTCTAATCTCCTTTAGTCTGGAATCGCTCGAAACAACGGTTACGCCACCTGCGGCGTGCCGCCAGTGAGCACGGTTTGCATCCACGGGCGGTCGATGTTCTGCCCCGAGACGATCACGGCGGCGCGCTTGCCGCGCATGCGCTCGCGCTCCTGCATCAGCGCCGCGAATGCCGCCGCGCCCGCGCCTTCGGAGAGCGTATGCGTGTCCACATAGAGCAGCCGGATCGCCTCGGCGATCTCGTCGTCGGTGACTTCGATAAGCCGCTCCATGCCGCGCCGGATGATATCGAGCGCCTCCGCATCCGGAATGCGCACCGCCATGCCGTCCGCAAACGTCAATGCCGAGTTGGTCGGCACCGCCCGGCCAGCATCGAGCGAGAGCCGGTAGGTGTTGGCGCGGTCCGAAACGACGCCGATGACGTGCGCCTTGCGGGCAAGCGCATCGCGCGCCGCGATCACGCCGCAGATGCCGGAGCCGAGCCCGATCGGCACGTAGACCGCATCGAGCTCCGGCTCGGCGGTGAACAGCTCGTAGGCGTACGTCGCGACGCCGAGCACCAGATCGCGGTCGAACGACTTGCCGTATTCGTAACCGCGCTCCGCCGCGATCGCTTCCGCGCGCTCGCGCGCTGCGTCGAAGTCGCGCCCGTGCTCGATCAGTTCGGCGCCGAACGCCTTCATGGCGGCGTTCTTCTCGACCGAGTTGCCGAACGGCACCACCACCGTGCAGGCAATGCCGGCGCGCGCGCAGGCAAACGCCAGCGATTGCCCGTGATTGCCGCGGGTCGCCGTGATGACGCCCTTCACGTCCGGCCGCTCGCGCTTGAGCCGGTCGACGTAAACGAGCCCGCCGCGCACCTTGAAGGCACCGGTCGGCGTGTGGTTCTCGTGCTTGATCACCACATCGACGCCGGTGCGGCGTTTAAGCAGCGGCCAGGCGAACTGCGGCGTCGGCGGCATCGCGGCGTGCACGATCCTTGATGCTGCTTCGAGTTCGGCGACGGTGAACATTCACACTCCGTATGTCCCGGGCGCAGCGCAGCATGAAATGATGCGCTGCTGAACCGGGACACCGGTTTCTATTCGAGTGAAGGAAAACAGCAACCGGCGTTCCGCATCCGCGATGCACCGCCACCAGCGCGTTCACGCGCGTCTACGGACAAACCATGGCGCTGCATCGCGTGCGGGACACAAGGCTACCGCAGCACCACCGGCCTCTGCGGCGGCAGCCACGCGATCTCGGCGATCATCTTCTTCACGATCGCCTGGCCGAACGAGTTGTGGCTGTCAGCCACCATCACGAATGCGCCGGCACCGCCGATCACATTGTTGCGGTAATACCCATCGAGCCCGCCGGGCGGGTTGGTGTGCTCCGGATTCCACGGCAGCGGCGTTTCGCTGAGAATCACCAGCCCGTTGATGGTGACGCCCTTGGCGAGCACCTCGTCGCGCACCGAATTGATGTCGCGGCCCGAATTGTTGGTGCCGTCGCCTGAGACATCGATGGTGCGGCGCGTGGCCTCGAACGGCGCGCGTTCGAGCAGGCTCATGGAAAACTCCAGACCCGCGCTGATCGACGTGCGGTCGGCGAACGAGCGCGGCAGTTCGAGCATCTGGTCGCCGATCCTGCGCGCCGAAGCCGCATCGCTGACGATGGTCCAGTCGATCACCAGCTTCTGCGAGGTCGCGCCCGACCACTCGACGAAGCAGATCGCGATCTTGCCGTGCGGCCCGGAGCGGATCGCCTCGACGACACGCGGATTGGACAGCGCCGCCGCGTAGCCTTCGCGCTGCAGCTGGAATTTGCGCGTATCGACGCTGCGCGAGACGTCCGAGGCAAGCACGAGCAGGAGATCGACCTGCTCGGCGGCGCGCGCCACCCCGCTCAGCGCGAACAGGCTCGCCAGGAGAGCGAGGGCGGTTCGAACGACGCGTGTCATGCCGGATCCTCCATGTGTGTCCCGGGCCGTCAATGTCCACAGTACAACTCTATCCGATTCCTGCGATTCCGCATGCGGATTGTAGGCCATTCGCACGCCTGCGCCACTGTCGGCGCTGCATGCCTGGTGCTATGATTTTCGCGATTTGGAGCGACACATGTCCGACATTCTCGATCCCCTGGTGCGCGACCTGGTCGAATGGGTCGCCAAGGCGCCGCGCACGCACGCCGAAGTCATCGACGCGTGGCGCACGTCCTGCCCGCGCCTCACCGTATGGGAGGATGCGGTCGACCGTGGTTTGCTGATGCGCAAGTCCGCGGGACGAGTTGAGGTGACCGAGGCGGGCCGGCGGTTTTTGCGCGAGCTTAGCTGAGCTTCATCCGCATCAGCCGCTCGGCATTGCCCACCATGATTTTCGCCCGCGCGGCGGCATCGAGGTCGAGCGCGTCGACCGCGTGGACCGTCTTCGCGATCGGCCCGAGCGGCGCGTCGGTGGAAAACACCACGCGGTCGGCGCCGAAGAAATCGAGCCCGCAGATCAAGCCGTTGCCGGCGCCGAACAGCGCCGTGTCGGCGTAGAACTCGCGGAAATAATCGAGGTGCGGGCGCTTCAGCGATGAGAGCACCTTGGAATAGTCCTCGTCAGAGGTGCGCGAGCCGAGCACCTCCATGCCGGCACCGATGCGGCCGTCGAAAAACGGAATCATGCCGCCGCCGAGATGATGCGTGACGATCTTCAGGCCCGGATGGCGGTCGAACACGCCGGAGAACACCAGCCGCGCCATCGCGACGCTCGTCTCGTACGGCCAGCCGAAGCACCACCACATCTCGAAGCGCGACTTCTGCTCTGAGGCATAATCCGGCATGGAAGCGTTGCGCGCCGGATGCAGCCAGATCGGCAGATCGTGCGCCGCCATCATGGCGAACACGGGCCTGAAGCGTTCCTCGTCGAGCGGATGGCCCGCGATGTTGGTGAAGACCTGGATGCCGCGCGCACCAAGCTCCCTGATCGCGCGCTCGGCTTCCCGCAGGCCTAAGTCCACGTCGTCAAGCGACACCGCCGCAACGAAAGCCGGAAACCGTTTCGGATGTTGCGCGACCAGCTCCGCCATCGCGTCGTTGGCAACGCGCGCGAGCTGTGCGGCGGTCGCGCCTCCCGCGATCTCTTCCAGCGGCGGATTCGGCAGCGAGATGATCTGCCGGTAATCGCCGATCTCGTCCATTTCGGCAAAGCGCAGGTCGAGGTCGAACAGCTTCTTCACCCCGCGCAGCCGCGCGCCGATGTTCTCCAGCTTGGGCGAGGCGCGCGACATCTCCCGGAAGAACGCATCCGGGAGAATGTGGGTGTAGATGTCGAGGATCATGCGTACTCAGCCTGTGGCCATCCTTCGAGACGCTCAGCCTTCGGCTTCGCTCCTCAGGATGAGGTTTTGGTGTGGCGCGCCAGCGAAATACTCAGACCTCATCCTGAGGAGCCATGCGAAGCATGGCGTCTCGAAGGATGGCCGCAAGCTCAGCATGTCCATTAGTTCTGCAGCATCCGCTTCACACCGGCCGCGGCCGCCGAGTCGGAGACGATCTTGATCTGCAGATCGATCTCCCTGGCGAACTCATCGGCGCCGCCCGGACGGACGATCTGACCGGTGCCACCGATCCTTGCTGCGACGTCGGGATCGGAGGCTGCCGCGATCACATCGGCGGCAATGCGGTCGCGCACGTCTTTCGGCATGTCCTTTGGACCGAACAGGCCGACCAGCCCGTCCATCGAAAGTCCGGGGCTGCCGGCCTCACGTACGGTCGGCACGTCGGGCAGCATCGGTGCGCGCTCGTTGTTCAGTAGAGCGATCGCCTTCACCTTCCCGGCTTGCACCTGCGGCCGCAAGATCGCGTAAGCGGCGACGTAAAGCTGAATGCGCCCCTCGGCGAGATCGTTGATCGCCTGCACGGTGTCGCGATAAGGCACGCGTGCGATGTCCGCGTTCGCGTGCTTCAGGAATCCGGTCACGACGAAATCGTTCGCGCCGGTCGCCGACGCCATGTTCAGCTTGCCGGGTTCGGCCTTGGCGCGCTTGAGCAGGTCGTCCATCGAGTTGACGCCGAGCGAGGCGGGCACGCCCACGGCGATCACCGTATTGCTCACGCGCGCGATCGGCACGAGTTCCTTCATGTCGTAGGGCAGCTTTTCGTGCAGGAACGGGTGCGCCGTGAACGTGGAGGTCGGCGCCATCAGCAGCACGTGGTCGTCGTTCGCGCCGGTGAAAGCCGTGATCGCCACGATGGCGTCCCCACCCGGCTTGTTTTCGACCACGACCGGCTTGCCCCACTTGGCGGAAAGCTTGTCGGCGATCAGCCGCGCGGTGATGTCGACGCCCGAGCCGGGCCCAAGAGGCACGAGGAAACGCACTGAGCGCTGTGGCCAGGATTGGGCTGAGGTTTGGGCTTGTACGGGCTGGATGCCGAGTGCCGTCAGGGCCGCAAACGCAAGCAGGCTTCGCCGATCCATGGGTTTCCTCAAGTTGTGTCGCCGTTGCGGCGAACTTTAACCGGGGCGGCGCGGGCGGTCCATGCGGCGAATGCCGCTGCGCCGGAGGCCGGCCGGGACCTATGGACAAGACTTCCGTCTCGGGCCACACAACGCCGTTTCGCGGCGCCTTCCGCCGCGCAACTGTCGATGAGGAAACGATGCCGGGTCCGTTGGCTGGTGTTCGCGTGCTGGAGCTTGCCCGCATTCTTGCCGGCCCGTGGGCGGGCCAGGTGCTGGCCGATCTCGGCGCGGACGTGATCAAGGTCGAGCGTTCCAAGACCGGCGACGACACGCGTGCCTGGGGCCCGCCGTTCATCGAGGGCAAGGACGGAAATCTCGGCGCCGCCTATTTCCATTCGACCAATCGCGGCAAGCGCTCGATCGAGTGCGATTTCGAGGCCGAGGACGGCAAGCGCATCGTGCGCAAGCTCGCCGCGAAGTCCGATATTCTCATTGAGAACTTCAAGGTGGGCGGGCTCGCCAAATTCGGGCTCGACTACGCGAGCCTCGCGCCCTCCTGTCCGCGGCTGATCTATTGCTCGGTGACCGGCTTCGGCCAGACCGGTCCGCACGCCTCGCGCGCCGGCTACGACCTGATGGCGCAGGGCATCGGCGGCTTCATGGCGCTCACCGGGACGGCGGACGGCGAGCCGACGCGCGCGGGCGTGCCCGTGTCGGACATCTTCACCGGCGTTTATTCGGTGATCGGAATTCTGGCGGCATTGCAGCGGCGCGAGCGCACCGGCAAAGGCGGCTATGTGGATACGGCGCTGGTCGATTCGACGGTCGGCGTGCTGGCCAATCAGGCGATGAACTATCTGGCCTCCGGCGTGCCACCCAAGCGGATCGGCAATGCGCATCCGAACATCGTGCCGTATCAGGTGTTTCCCGTGGCCGACGGCCACATCATCATTGCGACGGGAAACGACTCGCAGTACGGCAAGCTCGTCACCGTGCTGGGCGAGCCGGAGCTTGCAAACAACCCCGAATACCTCGTCAACAAGGACCGGCTGAACAACCGCGCCAAGCTTGTCGCGCATCTCTCCGGGCTGACGAAAAAGTTCAAGCGCGACGATCTTTTGGAGAAACTCGAAGCGGTCGGCGTGCCGGCGGGTCCGATCAACGATCTCGATCAGGTGTTCGAGGACCCGCAGGTCAAGCATCGCGGCATGCAGATCCGTCCCAAGACCGATGCGGCGAAAGCAGGCTCCGTTCCCGGCGTGCGCACGCCGATCATGCTCGACGGCGAGCCGATGGCTTCGCCGAACCCGGCGCCAAGGTTAGGGCAGCATACGGCGGAGATTCTCAGAGAGATTGGGGAGTAGGTCATTCCGGGGCGCCGCGCAGCGGCGAGCCCGGAATCCATAACCCCAGGCGGTGCGATGTCGTGAGAGTCGTGGTTATGGATTCCGGCCCTCGCTCCGCTCGGCCGGAATGACGGCGGAGGGACTTACACCTTCACCAGTTCCCTCGGCGCCCTGGCGCGCTTGCGGATGCCGCCGGCCGCCACGATGGTGCGGGCTTCCGCGTAGGCCTCATGGTTCTTCTCGATGTCGTCGATGTCGTAGAGATAGTTCACCATCAGGCCGTGCGACTGCGCGAGACCCTTCTCGGAAAGATCGGCGAGCACGTTGAGCTGCTCCAGCCGCGCCCCATTGCCGAGGTGGAAGCGCGCGACCGGATCGAGCGCGCCACCGTTGCGGTTGCGGGCACTCAGGAAATAGGTCGCGGCGGCCTGCAACAGCGGCTCCTGCAGCCGCTCGGCAGCGCCGTCCTGCCACCAATCGGGCTTGTCGAGCTCGCTCAACGCCGCGAGATCTTCCGGCAGCAGGATCGGATTGTTGCCGGTGCGCTCGCGTGCAAGCCATGAGGCAAAGCCCGGCGCCGGCGAGAGGGTCACGAAGTTAGACAGGCGCGGAAACTCGCGCGAGACCTCTTCCACCACCTGCTTGATGAGGAAGCTGCCGAAGCTCACCCCGCTCAAGCCGCGCTGGCAGTTGGAGATCGAATAGAACACCGCGGTGTTCGCACTCTCTGGCGCAAGCGTGGTCCCATCCATTCTCAGGATCGGCGCGATCGCGCGCGGGATGCCGTTGGTGAACGCCACCTCGACGAAGATCAGCGGCTCATCGTTCAGCGCCGGATGAAAGAACGCGTAACAACGCCGGTCGGGCGGATCGATGCGGCGGCGCAGATCGTCCCAGTCGCGAATCTGATGAACCGCCTCGTAGCGGATGATCTTTTCCAGAATGATCGCGGGCGTCGACCAGTCGATGCGACGCAGCACCAGGAAGCCGCGATTGAACCATGAGGAAAACAGATGCACGAAATCCTGGTCGACGGGCGACAGGTCGTCGCGATGCACCATCGCGTCCATCAGGTCTTCGCGCATGGCGACCAGCGCCCTCGTCCCTCCGGGCGCGAGATTGAGCCGGCGGAACAGCTCCTGGCGGCGCGGCTCGGCGGCAAGGTGCAGTTCGGCGGCGGCTTCGTCGGTGCCCTCGCGCGCCCAGGCATCGACCGCGGCGTCGATGCGCTCGCGGTCGACCCCGAAACGGGTCGAGAGCGCCTCGAAGAAGGCGATGCGCGGGCCGGTGGTCAGTTCGTCGTAGACGCCGAAAATCTCGCGTGCGAGCGCGACGCCGGAGGCTTCGCCGCGGCCGGACAGCAGTTCGTCGCACAACTCCACCAGACTGTGCGAACGTGACGCAGCGTCACCGCGCCGGTCGCGCGCGCGGTCCATCAGCGCACGGCCGCGCTCCGAGATAGTCTGCAGCATCTCACCGAAGAACGAGGTGTTCATGCCAGTCTTGATCCCCGCATGCGGCGCAGTTTCCGATGCCGAAAAGATAGGCGCGAGCCGCCTTTAGCCCAATTGTCGCGGGCCCAAGGTTTTCCTTTGGCCGCCGGACAGGCTATCAGGTATAGGCTGCCCGCTAAGGGCACAAGAACACGCAAAAACTGCGCCATTAGGGTGGGAACACTGGCCGACCAGACCTCGCAAGCGCCGGCGACGACGCCGTTGCTCGAAGTGCGCGACCTTCATGTGCGGTTCGAGACCTCGCGCGGCACCGTCCGCGCCGTCGAAGGCATTTCCTATACGGTCAATCGCGGCGAGATCGTCGCCGTCGTCGGGGAATCCGGCTGCGGCAAGTCTGTGTCGGCGCTCGCGATCATGCGCCTGCTGGCCAAGACCGGCCGGGTCACCCAAGGCGCGATCCTGTTCGAGGGGCAGAATCTGCTCGAGCTCTCCGAAGAGCAGATGCGCGAGAAGCGCGGCCGCGACATCTCGATGATCTTTCAGGAGCCGATGACCTCGCTCAATCCGGTCCTGTCGATCGGCGAGCAGGTGATGGAGCCGCTGAAGATCCACCTGGGCATGACCGACGAGCAGGCGACCGCCCGTGCGCTTGAATTGCTGCAACTCGTCGGCATTACGGACGGCGCGCGCCGGCTTGAGCAGTATCCGCACCATCTCTCCGGCGGCATGCGCCAGCGCGTGATGATCGCGATCGGGCTTGCCTGTAATCCGAAGCTCATCATCGCCGACGAACCGACCACCGCGCTCGACGTCACCATCCAGGCGCAGATCCTCGAACTGATGAAGGACCTGTCGCGCCGCCTCGGCATCGCGCTGATCGTCATCACGCACAATCTCGGAATCGTGGCGCGCTATGCCGACCGGGTGAACGTGATGTACGCGGCGCGCATTATCGAGCAGGGTTCGGCCGATCATGTGTTCCTCGAACCCGCGCACCCTTATGCGATCGGGCTGATGCGCTCGATCCCGCGGCTCGATCTGCCGCGCGGCATCAAGCTTGAGACGATCGAGGGCCTGCCGCCCGACCTGCGCAATCCGCCGCCGGGCTGCCGCTTCGCGCCGCGCTGCCGCTACCGCATCGAGGCTTGCACGCAGATCGATCCACCGCTGATCGAAGTGGGCGACGGCCACGCGTCGGCTTGCATTCGCGCGAAGGAAATCCTCGCCGGAACGCTTGTTGCGCCGTTCGAGCGCGGCGCGGTGTCGACACAGGTGTTCGCGCAGACCGGCGCCGAACCGCTGCTCGTCGTCGATCACCTGAAGAAATATTTCGCCGTGAAGGCGGCTGGCGCGGGCTTCCTGTCGTCCGAAACCGCGACCGTGAAGGCCGTCGACGATGTCTCGATCCACGTCATGCCGGGCGAAACTTTAGGGCTGGTGGGTGAGTCCGGCTGCGGCAAGACCACGGTCGGTCGCGCGGTGCTGCGCCTCGACGAGCCGACTGACGGAACGATCAGGTTCGGCGGCGCGGACATAACTCATGCGAACCATGCCGCCATGCGCGGCGTGCGGCGCAAAATCCAGGTGATCTTCCAGGACCCGTATTCGTCGCTCAATCCGCGCATGACGGTCGGGCAGATCATCGGCGAGCCGATGCGCGTCTACAAGCTCGTGCCCCACCGCAAGGCCGAGCACGAACGCGTCGCCGAACTGCTCACGCAGGTCGGCCTGTTCGCGTACATGGCCGAGCGCTATCCGCACGAACTCTCCGGCGGGCAGCGCCAGCGCGTCGGCATCGCGCGTGCGCTCGCGCTGGAGCCGACGTTCATCGTGTGCGACGAGCCGGTCTCCGCGCTCGATGTGTCGATCCAGGGGCAGATCATCAACCTGCTGGAAGACCTGCAGGAGCGGCTGGGCCTCTCCTACCTTTTCATTGCGCACGACCTCGCGGTGGTGCGCCATATCTCCGACCGGGTCGCCGTGATGTATCTCGGACGCGTGGTCGAGCTTGCCGACCGCGACGAACTCTACGCCTCGCCGCAACACCCCTATACCAAGGCGCTGCTCGACGCCGCGCCGGTTCCCGACCCGATGGTTGAGCGCGGCCGCGCGCCGCGGGCGCTCCGCGGCGAAATCCCCTCACCCTTGACCCCGCCGACAGGCTGCGTGTTCCATACCCGCTGTCCGATCGCCGGGGAGGAATGCCGGCGTGAAATTCCAGTATTCAGGGCGTTAAGTTCAGGCCACATGGTGGCCTGTCATAAAGTCTGATGTGCGTACTTCGCGGGGCGACGCGAAAGAAACATGCGAGCGCAGGAGGAAGCAGGATGAACTCACGCGTAACCAGACGCTCCGCCTTGATGACCGGAGCGGCGGCCTTCGCTCTAGGCGGTGCCGTACCCGAAGCGCATGCGCAAAGTCCCAAAAAAGGCGGCACGCTGCAATTCGCCATCAGCGCCGAGACGCCGCATTACGACAATCACGGCAGCGACACCTATGCGACGCTGCATTTCGCGGCACCGTTCTATTCAACCCTGCTGCGTTTCGATCTCGACAAATTCCCCGAGGTGCAGGGCGATCTCGCGGCCTCGTGGACGGTCGCGCCCGACCTGATGACCTACACGTTCAAGCTCCACCCCGGCGTCAAATTCCATGACGGCACCGATCTGACCACGGCCGACGTGAAGGCGAGCTATGACCGGCTGCGCAATCCGCCGCAGGGTGTCGTGTCGACGCGGCAGGCGACATTCACCGACATCGGCACGATCGAGACGCCCGACCCGCTCACCATCATCTTCAAGATGAAGGCGGTGAACGCCTCGATGCTCGAGCACTTCGCTAGCCCATGGAACGTGATCTATTCGGCCAAGGACCTTGCCGCCGACCCGAACGGGCCGAAGACCAAGATCAACGGCACCGGGCCATTCGTCTTCGTCGAGCACGTCAAGGGCTCCAACGTCGCGGGCAAGCGCAACGAGAATTATTTCAAGAAGGGCATGCCTTATCTCGACGGCTTCAAGGGCGTGTTCACGCTGCAGGCGGCCGCGATGCTCAATGCGATCCAGGGCGCGCAGGTGCTGGCGGAATTCCGCGGCATCTCGCCGGCCGAGCGCGACCGCCTCGTGCAGGCGATGGGCGACAGGATCCGCATCGAGGAGTCGAGCTGGACACTCAATCTGCTGGTCTGCTTCAACGTCGAGAAGAAGCCGTTCGACGACGTCCGCGTGCGCCGTGCGCTGCTGATGGCGATCGACCGCTGGGGCGGCAGCCAGGGCCTCTCGCGCATTTCCACATTGCGCTCCGTCGGCGGCGTGATTCGCCCCGGTTCGCCGTTCGCGACGCCGGAAGTTGAGCTCGTCAAGCTCCCGGGCTTCTCCAAGGACATCAAGGCGTCGCGCGAGGAGGCCAAGAAGCTCCTGAAGGAGGCAGGCCAGGAAAACCTCAAGTTCGTCTTGTGGAATCGCAATCTTGCGATGCCCTACACGCCGGCCGGCATCTTCCTGGTCGACCAGTGGCGCCAGATCGGCGTCGAGGTCGAGCACAAGCAGTCCGATACCGGCCCGTATCTCGCAACGATGAACGCCGGCAATCATGACGTGGCGATCGACTTCTCCAACCTGTTCATGGACGACTCAAGCCTCGGGCTCGCCAAGTATCTCTCGCTCGCGCGCGCGCCGGAGAACCGCTCGCGCCACAAGGACACCGAGCTCGACCAGATCTACGACGATCATTTGCGCGAGCGCGATCCGGAGAAGCGCAAGGCGCTGATCCGTGCGTTCGAGAAACGCACCTTCGAGCAGGCCTATCAGCAACCGCTGCTGTGGTGGCACCGCATCGTGCCGAGCCACAAGACCGTGATGGGTTGGAAGATGTCGCCGAGCCACAATCTCGGCGCCCAGCTCGAAGAGGTGTGGTTGAATACGTAACGCGCCGCTGATGCTTGCTTTCCCCTCTCCCGCTTGCGGGAGAGGGTGGCGAGCGAAGCGAGCCGGGAGAGGGCCTGTCACCTAACGAACCTCCCTCTCCCGCCTCACCGTCTTCGCTCCGCGTCGACGGTTCAGCACCCTCTCCCGCAAGCGGGAGAGGGGAAGAAAGAAAGAGAATGCTCCGCTACACCATCAACCGCGTGCTGCTGATGATCCCGACCCTGTTCGGGGTGGCGGTGCTCGTGTTCTTCATGCTGCGCGTCATTCCGGGCGACGTGGTGGAGATCAAGCTGCGCGGCGACGGTGGCAACGTGTCCCAGCAAACGATCGAGATGGAGCGCCACCGGCTCGGTCTCGACAAGCCGCTCATCTACCAGTTCAAGGACTGGATGGTGGGACTGGCGACACTCGACCTCGGCAGGTCGATGTGGACCGACCGTCCGGTGACGGAAGAAATCGCGATCCGGCTCGAACTCTCCCTGCAGGTCGCCATCATGGCGAGCGTCATCGCGGTGCTGCTGGCGATACCCCTAGGCACAACAGCCGCGCTGATGCGCGGCACCTGGGTCGACTACGCGGTGCGCATCATCACCATCGGCGGACTGTCGATCCCGTCGTTCTGGTTCGGCATGCTGATCATGATCACGCTGCTGTATCTGTTCAACTGGCTGCCGCCGATCACCTTCACGCCGATCTATGTCGATCCGATCGCCAACCTCACGCAATTGATCTGGCCCGCGCTCGCGGTCGGCTACCGCTACTGCGCGGTCGTCGCGCGCATGATCCGCTCCTCGCTGCTCGAAGTGCTGAACGAGGACTACATCCGCACCGCGCGCGCGAAAGGCGTGTTCGAGAAGATGGTGATCTCGCGTCACGCGCTGCGCAACGCGCTGCTGCCCGCCATTACCGTCATCGGCATCGAGTTCGCGTTCCTGATCGGCGGACTCGTCGTCACCGAGCAGGTGTTCAACCTCAACGGCATCGGCATGCTGTTCGTGCAGAGCGTCTCGCGCAACGACTTCACGCTGATCCAGGCGATGGTGATGCTGATCGCCTCGGCCTACGTGGTCATCAATCTCGTGGTCGACCTGCTCTATGCGGTGTTCGACCCGCGCATCCGGTATCACTGATGTCGGTCGCAGCCCTCCCCTCCGCAATACCGCGCCGGCCGAGCGTGGTGATGGAATTCACGCGCCAGCAGCCGCTCGGCGCGATCAGCTTCGTCATCATCTGCGTGATGATGTTCGCCGGCGTGTTCTCCGGACTGGTCTCGCCCTATAACCCGCTCGACATCGACTTCTCCTCCATCCTGGCACCGCCCTCGTGGGACCATTGGGCCGGCACCGACGCGTTCGGGCGCGATATCCTCTCGCGCATCATCTGGGGTTCGCGCACGGCGCTGGTGATCGGCTTCACCTCCTCGTTCATCGGCTCGACCATCGGGGCGATCCTCGGCGTCGCGTCGGCCTACTTCGGCGGAAAAATCGACGACTGGATCCAGCGCTTCGTCGACATCCTGCTGGCGTTCCCGATCATCGTGCTGGCGCTGGTGGTGGTCGCTGCGCTGCGCAAGTCGGTGTTGTTCGGCATCGACATGAACCTGATTTACGCGATCGCGATCCCGATCGTGCCGCGCGTCGCACGCGTGGTGCGCGCCGCCGCTCTCTCGATCCGCGTGATGCCGTATGTGGATGCGGCGCGCGCGGCCGGCTATTCCAACAGCCGCATCATCTTCCGCCACATGGCGCCGAACGTGGTCGCGCCGTATCTGATCATGTTCACGGCGTTCGTCGCGCAGGCGATCCTGCTCGAAGCCTCGCTCTCGTTCCTCGGCCTCGGCGTCACCGAGCCGACACCCGCCTGGGGCCTGATGCTCTCCGGGAACGCGGCTGACTTCTATCGCGAGGCGCCGTGGATGATCCTGTTCCCTGGCGCCGCGATCAGCCTTGCGGTATTCGCCTTCAACCTGTTCGGCGATAGCCTGCGCGACTATCTCGACCCGCGCTTCAAGACCTGAGCGGCTCCGTGCTAGCCTCTCGGCAGGATTCAGGGAGCCGTTTCACATGCGGAAATTGCTCGTTGCGGCGCTTGTAACGCTCGGCGGCATCGCTCACGCGAGCGCGCAGAGCTATCCCTCCCGCCCTGTGACTGCGATCGTTCCGGCATCGGCCGGCGGACCGACCGACACCATCGGCCGCATCGTGATGGCGCGCGCGCAGCAGCTCCTCGGCCAGACCATCGTCATCGAGAACGTCGGCGGCGCCTCCGGCACGATCGGCACGGGCCGCGTGGTGCGTGCCGATCCGGACGGTTACACGATCGGCATCGGCGGCGTGAACCACTACGTCGTCAACGCCTCGGTCTATCCGCTGACCTACGACACGCTGAAGGACTTTGAACCGATCTCGATGCTGGCGAATGGCCCGATGCTGATCATGTCGCGCAATTCGCTGCCGGCGAAGAATTTGGCCGAGTTGATTGCGTGGCTGAAGGCGAACCCCGACAACGTGACGTTCGGCACCGGCGGCCTCGCAAGCCCCCCGCACATCAGCGGGCTTTCACTGCAAACCGTCACTGGCAACAAGTTCGCGTTCGTGCCGTTCCGCGGCTCCGCGCCGGCCTTGCAACAGGTGCTCGGCGGGCAACTCGACATCATCATCGATCAGGCATCGGGCGCGCTCTCGACCGCCAAGGGCGGCGGCGTGCGCGCCTATGCGGTGACGGCAAAGCAGCGCCTCGCCTCCGCGCCGGACATTCCGACGGTCGACGAAGCGGGCTTGCCGGGTTTTCACGTGTCGATCTGGCAGGCCGTGTGGGCGCCAAAGGGCACGCCGAAGGACATCATCGCGAAACTCAACGCCGCAATTGCGGGCGCGCTCGCCGATCCGGCGGTGCAGAAGCGGCTCGCCGAGATCGGACAGGAGCTTCCGAGCGCCGAGCAAATGACGCCGGAGGGCTTCGGCGCGTTCCACAAAGCCGAGATGGACAAGTGGACGCCGATCATCAAGGCCGCGAACATCAAGCCGGAAGGCACGTAGGGTTCCGCGCTGTGCTGCAAAAGACGGATCGGATGATCGCTACAGCGCGCGGACACCGCCCGCCGCTGATCGTGCGGCGCATCGATGCCATTCCGGTCGCGCTGCCGCTCAAAAGCCCGATGAAGATGGCGGGGATCACCATCACCAGGGCCGAGAACCTGCTGGTACGGGTCGAGGCCGCGCACGGCACGGTCGGCTGGGGCGAGGCACCCTCGGCGCCGACGATGACCGGGGACACGCTCGGCGGGCTCGTAGCGGCCGTGCGCGATCATCTTAGCTCCCTGCTCGTCGGCAAAGATGCCGGGACCGATCACGGGCCGATGCTGCGGCGGGCGCTTGTGGGTAACAGCGGCGCGCATTCGGCGGTCGAGATGGCGCTGCTCGATCTTAGCGGTCGCGCGGCCGGAACGCGGCTGATCGACATTGTCGCGCGTCCGCTCCGTCAATGCGTTGCGCCCATGTGGCTCTTGGGAAATGCGACGGCCGAAGAGGACATCGCGGAGGCGCAGGCCAAGCGCGCGGAAGGCTTTGATTTCTTCAAGCTCAAGATCGGCGTGAAACCGATCGCAGACGAAATCAAAGCCGCGCACGCGATCCGCAAGGCGCTCCCCGATGCGACGCTGTGCGCCGACGCAAACTGCGGGCTGACGCTCGCGGCCGCACGGCGCTACGCGGAACGCACGCGCGATATAAATCTGGCGTTCATGGAACAGCCCCTGCCCGCGGACGACCTTGCGGCACTGAAGGCGCTCGCCCGCAGCACCAAAACGCCGATCGGCATGGATGAGAGCATTCATTCGCTCGCCGATATCGAGGCCAGCAAACGCGCTGGCGCCAAAGGCATTTCGTTGAAGCTCATCAAGCTCGGCGGTTTCCGCGAAGCGTTCGCGGCGGGCAAACTGTGCAAGAAGCTCGGGCTGAAGATCAACGTCGCGGCCAAGATCGCCGAGTCGAGCATCGGCACCGCCGCTGCCGTGCATCTCGCCTGCGCGGTGCCGAACGTCGATTGGGGCGTGAGCCTGACGAACCTCTATCTCGCCGAGGATATCGTGAAGACGCCAATCGCAGTGACGAACGGCACTGTCGCGCTCCCCGATGGACCGGGCCTCGGCGTTGACGTAGACGAGGCCGCCGTCGCACGTTTCCGCGTGCATTAGCCACACAGGAGACTGACATGCCGGGACCGCTTGCCGGTATCCGCGTTCTGGAGCTTGCGCGCATTCTGGCCGGGCCGTGGGCGGGTCAGATCCTCGCCGACCTCGGCGCCGACGTGGTGAAGATCGAGCGCACCGGCGCGGGCGACGACACGCGCGGCTGGGGCCCGCCGTTTGTCGAAGGCGCGGACGGCAGCCCGATGGCGGCCGCATATTATCATTCGTGCAATCGCGGCAAGCGATCGGTTGCGGTCGACTTCGAGACCGAAGACGGCAAGCGCATCGTGAAGAAACTTGCGGCGCGCTCCGATGTCGTGATCGAGAACTTCAAGACCGGCGGGCTCGCCAAGTTCGGCCTCGATTACGCGGGCCTGTCGAAGGACAACCCGCGCGTCGTCTACTGCTCGATCACGGGCTTCGGACAGGACGGCCCTTACAAGCTTCGCGCCGGTTATGACCTATTGATCCAGGGCATGGGCGGCATCATGGACCTCACCGGCCAGCCGGACGGCGAGCCGACGCGCGGCGGCGTCGCCTTCGCGGACGTGATGACCGGCATCTATTCGGCGGTTGCCATCACGGCCGCGCTGAACGAGCGCAACACCACCGGCAAGGGCAGCTACATCGACATGGCGCTGCTCGACACGCAGGTCGGCGTGCTCGCCAATCAGGCGGCCAGCTATCTCGTCAGCGGCAAGGCGCCGAAACGCATGGGCAATGCGCATCCCGCCGTCGTGCCCTATCAGGTGTTTCCGGTGTCGGACGGCCACGTCATCATCGCGTGCGGCAACGACACGCAGTTCGCGCGGCTGATCGCGCTGCTCGGGAAACCTGAGATGGCGCAGGACGAGCGCTACCGGACGAACGCGGGCCGCGTGGTCAATCGCGCCACGCTGATCCCGCCGATGATGGAGATGACCGCGAAAATCACACGCGCCGATCTTTTGGCCAAGCTCGAAGCCGCCGGCGTGCCGGGTGGGCCGATCAACACGCTGGAAGACGTGTTCGCCGATCCGCAGGTGCTGGCGCGCAAGATGCGCATCGACCTGCCGAGCAAATTCGCCAAGGGTGGCTCGATCCCCGGGGTGCGCTCGCCGATCACCATCAACGGCGTGCGCATGGCCGCCGACCGCGCCCCGCCGACGCTGGGGGAGCATACGGCGGAAGTGTTGCGGGAGATCGGGGAGGCTTAAGGCACCTCTTGACTGTTATGTGTTCCGTAACACATATTGAACAATGATCCGGAGCTTTGCCGACCGGGCTACCGAACGTTTGTTCAATGACGACGTTTGTCCGGCGCAATGGCGGAGTTTCAAGTCAATCGCTGTGCGCAAACTCGACGTGGTCGACGCGGCGACCAAACTGGAGGACCTTCACTCACCACCCGGCAACCGTCTCGAAGCACTGAGAGGCGACCGAAAAGGCCAATGGAGCATTCGTATCAATCGGCAGTGGCGTATCTGTTTCCGCTGGACAACCGATGGCCCGGCCGATGTGCAAATTGTTGACTATCATTGAGGTTCGTCATGGCCCGCTTGCGAACACATCCTGGTGAAGTACTCCGCGAGGAATATCTCGTTCCACTCGGCATGAGCGCGCGAGCGCTTGCGAAAGTGCTCGGCGTTCCGGCAAACCGTATCACCGAGATCATGCGCGGCGAGCGCGACGTGTCCGCCGACACGGCGATCCGGCTCGGCCGCTATTTCCGGACGGATCCGCGCTTCTGGCTCAATTTGCAGTCGGCTTACGATCTATCGAAAGCGCAAGGTGAGAACGACTACTCCAAGGTGCGGCCCTCGACGGCCGCGTGAGCCTCACCCAAACACTTCCTTGTTCACTGCGTTCTCCTTGTTCGGCGTGCCGTCGAGCACACTGAGGATGTTGCGCACGGTCGCGACCGCCATGCGGTCCATCGATTCGACCGACACGCCCGCCATGTGCGCCGACACGATGGTGTTCGGAAGTTTCAGCAGCGGATTGTCGGCGGGCGTCGGCTCGGCGTCGAACACGTCGATGCCGGCACCGGCGAGCTTGCCAGCAGTCAGCGTCGCATGCAGCGCCTTTTCATCGATGATGCCGCCGCGCGCCGTGTTGATGATGTAGGCGCTCGGTTTCATCTTTGCGAAGCGCGCCGCGTTGAACATGCCGACCGTTTCGGGCGTCTTCGGGCAATGGATGCAGACGACGTCGGCGCGCGGCAGCGCGGCGTCGAGCTCGGCCACCGGCTCGCAGCCCGCGGCCTTGATCGTCGCGGCTGGCACATAGGGATCGTAGATCAGCACCGTCATGTCCATCGCGAGGCAGCGCTTGGCGGTGCGCGTGCCGATGCGGCCGAAGCCGACGATCAGAATCGTCTTCTCGGCGAGATCGACCGGCACGTCCTTCCAGCGGTCCTGCCAGCGGTTATCGCGCACGGCGGCGTCGTGGAAGAACACCTTCTTGGCGAGCCCGTACATCATGAAAATCGCGTGCTCGGCAACCGTCACGGAGTTGGCCGTGCCGACCACCATCAATGGAATGCCGCGCGCCGTGAGCGCCGGAATCTCCACCGCGTCGTAGCCGACGCCGATGCGCGCGGCGACGCGCAGGCGCGGCGCCACGGCGATCTCCGGCGCCTTCAGCGGCGTCAGCGACAGCGCAATACCGTCGATGTCTTTGAGCGCCACCTGCAAATCCGGCATCGTGATGTAGGGGTCGTAGCCGACCGCATCGATGTCGTCGCGGCCGATCAGCACGTCCCACCCGGCCTTGGCCATGGTGTGCGGCAGCATCACTCGCTTCTTGTTCGGCGTCATGGAGCACTCTTTGAAGGGCGCCGCCCGGCACGGGCCTCGCCACGGTGGGTGGCGATAATCCTGCGCATTTGCATGGGGGGTCAAGCGCAACATCGCATTGACCCGCAAGCGCCCCCATGCCCATTGTGGCGCCCGGAAAAACGCTCAAATCGGGAGAGACGCCTTGCGCGAGAACAAGCTGAAAACGCTCTGGAAGAATGGCGGCGTTGCGGTCAACGGCTGGCTCGGGATTCCAAGCTCCGCGTCGGCCGAAAGCATGGCGCGCTGCGGTTGGGACTCGATCGTGATCGACATGCAGCATGGCCTCGTCGACTACACCGACGCCGTGCCGATGCTGCAGGCGATCTCGCAGACCGAGGCGACCCCGATGGTGCGCGTGCCCTGGAACATGCCGGACGTCATCATGAGGTCGCTCGATGCCGGCGCCTACGGCATCGTCTGCCCGATGATCAACACGCCGGCCGAATGCGAGGAGTTCATCCAGAACTGCCGCTATGCGCCGCGCGGGCGACGCTCGTTCGGGCCGATCCGCGCCGTGATGTATGGCGGCTCCGACTACTGGAAATACGCCAACGAGACGATCCTGACGATCGCGATGATCGAAACGCAGCAGGCGCTCGACAATCTCGACGCGATCCTGAAAACCGACGGCCTCGACGCGGTCTATGTCGGGCCGGCCGATCTCGGCCTGTCGCTCGGCTTCCAGCCGGGGCCGGACCCGACCACGCCGAAGGTGCTCGACGCGATCAAGTACATCGTCGAGGGCGCCAAGAAGGCGAAGATTCCGGCCGGAATCCACTGCTTCGCGCCCGAATGGGCAAAGCAGATGATCGGGCTCGGCTATCAGCTCGTCACGCTCGGCAACGACAACTCGCTGCTGATGGGAGCGGCGCGTGCGGCCATCGCGGCAACGCGCGAGGGCGCGCCGAAGCCGGGCGAGAAGTCGATGTACTGAGGCTAGCCGGCGAGCCACCCGCCATCGACGACCAGAATGGTGCCGTGGCAATAGTTCGACGCACCCGAGGCGAGGAACACCGCAGCGCCGCCGATGTCTTCCGGCTCGCCCCAGCGGCCGGCTGGAATGCGCGATAGCAGCCGCTCGCTGCGCACCGGGTCGTCTTGCAAGGCTTGGGTCGCGTCGGTGCGCACATAGCCGGGCGCGATGGCGTTCACGTTGATGCCTTTCGCGGCCCATTCGTTTGCCAGCAATTTGGTCAACCCTGCGACGCCGTGTTTCGAGGCGGTGTAGGACGGGACGCGGATGCCACCCACATAGGCGAGAATCGAGGCGACATTGATGATCTTGCCGCCGCCGCCGCGCGCGAGCGCGCGTTTGGCGAAGGCCTGGGCGAGGAAAAACACCGATTTGAGATCGACGTTGACGACGTCGTCCCAGTCCTTTTCGGAGAATTCCAGCGGGTCCGCACGGCGGAGGATGCCGGCGTTGTTGATCAGGATGTCGGCCTGCCCGGCCCAGCGAACCGTCTCGTCGAGGATGCGCTCGACCGGCTCGATGCTGGCGAGATCCGCTTGAATAGCGAGGTAGTCGCCACCCGCGTCACGCACGCGTGCGGCGGTCTCCTCCTGCGGCGAACGCGCGACACCGGCGACGCGCGCCCCGGCCTGCGCAAGCGCCACCGCGATGGCCTGCCCGATCCCGCTGCTCGCGCCGGTGACGATGGCGGTCTTGGCCGTAAGGTCGAACAAGGCCATCTCAGGCCGTCTTGCGCTTGGCGTCCGGCCGTTCGGCACAGAAGTCCTTCAGTTGCGCGACCGCATCGCCGTCTTTCGGCGCTTCCACCGCCGCCGCGATCTGCTCGTAGAACCGCGCGATGCCGAGATACATGTCGCGCGCCGCCGGATCGTCAGCTTGAAACTGCGCGATCTCTTCCATCTCGGCGACCCAGCGATAGGCCTTCGGCGGCATGCGGGACACGAAGCTGCGCATCCAGTTAAGCAGCATCGGCTGGCTTTCGGACAGTTCCTGCAGCAGTGCATCCGCGGTGCCGCCGCGCATCGAACCGAGCATCATCGCGGAGCCGATGGCGGTGCAGCCCTTGGTGATGCCCGCGTAGGAGAGCTTCATGGCGGACGCCGCCCCGTTCGGCCCGTCCATCACGCGGATGCTTAAACCCCGCTCAGACAACCGCTCGAACTCCTTCGCGCCCGGCCCGGACGCATAGAAGATCGTGCGCGAATTCGGACCCGGCGGCGGACCGATGATGCCGGCATCGACGTAAATGCAGCCGGTGTCCCGCAACGCCTCGCCGATGCGTTCGGCGGTCTGCGGCGAGACCGCGTTGCAATCGACATAGACCGTCTTGCGCCCCGCGCGCTTGAGCGCGGGCGCCAGCCGTTGCGCCAGCGCCACCGCGTCGCCCGGCGGCACGATCGACAGGATGAAATCCGCTTGGCGTGCGAATTCCTCATCGGTTGCGACGGGGTGCGCCCCTGCCCGCTCGGCGCGCGCCGCACTTGCGGCGCTCCGCCCGGTGAGTTGCGTGATGACGGTTGCGCCGCGCTCGTGCAGCCGCCGTGCCACGCCTGAGCCCATCTCGCCCATGGCGATGACGCCAATCGTATCGGCCATCGGTTCGTCCTTGTTTTTCAGCGATGTTTCTGCGTACCCATTGTCGCGCGCGCGCACATTCATGTCTACGAGGTCGCATGACGTTTTCGTCCGGAAACCCCGTTGTCGATCGCTACATCGCCGACGGCTACGACACCGTGCGCGGCATGTCATCGCGGTTCGCGGCGACGATCTGCGGCCACATCATCCGCCGCCAGAGCGAGCTTGGCATCAAGGGCCACATCGCGGAAATCGGCACGTTCGAGGGCCGCTTTTTCATCGCGATGGCGCTGGGGCTCGCACCGGGCGAGCGAGCGCTCGGCATCGACACATTCGAATGGCCGAATCCAGGCGTGTTCGATCTTTTCCATTCGCATTGCGCGCGCCACGGCCTCGCACGCGAGCGCTATATCGCCATCAAGGCGAATATCCGCGATCTCACCGCGAAGGATTTCACCGACGCGCTCGGCGGGCAACAGCCTGCTGAGCAGGCGTCTCAACAAAAAGTGCGGTTTTTCCACATCGATGGCGATCACTCGCGCGACCACCTGCTCGCGGACCTCGCGCTCGCCGAGGCGGTGCTGCACCCGCAAGGCATGATCTGCCTCGACGACATGCTGCATCCCGGCTACCCGCTGCTCATCGTGGCGGTGCACGACTGGATGGAGCGCCACCCGGACTGGCGCGTGCTTGCCGTGATCGACCGCGAGGATATCGTGGCGGCGGCGAAGTTCGTGATCTGCCACAAGGACGTGGTCCCGCTGTTCGAGCAGGACCTGATGGACACGTTCAAGGCGCAGCACTTCGTGCTCGGCTCCGAATGGGAGCGCTACTTCTGCGTGGTGCTGACGCCAAAGCCGCGATTGGCGGAGGTGGATTGATCTTTTCCTTCTCCCCGCAAAGCGGGGAGAAGGTGGTGAGCGGCGAGCCGCGAACCGGATGAGGGGCAAACCGATTTCGCAATAGCCCCTGACCCGCCTCGCTCCGCGAGGCACCCTCTCCCCGTTTCACGGGGAGAGGAAAGCAAGCAGTTACTGCGATCCCGCTGCCGTCAGTCCGTACACCGACATCTCGGTGCGGGCATCCGCGATCGAGAACCAGCGGTGCTGCTCGGCGCGGAATGCACGCCAGTTGTCCGAAACCTTCTTGAACTGCTCGCTCTTGGCCGACTCTTCGTCGAGCACTTGCTCCAGCGCGTTGCGCAGCGCCCGCAAGGTCTCCGGCGTCAGCACCACGATCTGCGCGCCTCCCGCGACGATGCGGGTGATCGCTTTTGCGTTCAGCGCGTCGTATCGGGCGAGCATCTCCATGAGCGCATAGGAACACGCCCCGCGCACGGCCGACTGATAGCTTGCCGGAAGGGCCGCCCATGCGGCCTTGTTGATGTAGAGGCTCGAGTTGGCCTCCAATTCCAGCACGCCCGGGATATGCATGTACTTGGCGACCTTGTGGAAGCCGAGCTTCTCGTCATCGTGCGGGCCTACCCATTCGGCGGCGTCGAGCGTACCCTTCTCAAGCGCCGGATAGATGTCGCCGGCGGCAATCTGCTGCGGCACCACGCCGAGCTTGGCCAGCACGCGCCCGCCAAAGCCGGCGACGCGCATCTTGACGCCGTTGAAGTCGGCCGGCGATTTGATCTCCTTGCGGAACCAGCCGAACGTCTGACCGCCGGTGTTTCCCATCGGGATGCTCACGACACTGAAGCCGTCATACAGATCGTCGATCAGCTTCTTGCCGTCGCCGAACAGGTACCAGGCATTGTGCTGGCGCGGCGTCAGGCCGAAGGGGAGCGATCCGTCGAAGATCAGCGCCGGGTTCTTGCCGACGTAGTATCCCGAATAGCTGTGTCCGCACTCGACCGTGCCGTTCTGCACCGCATCGAGCACTTGCAGACCGGGCACGATTTCGCCCGCCGCGAACGGCTGGATTTCGAACTTGCCGTCGGTCATTTCGCTGACGAATTTGGCGACGGTCGGCGAGGCGCCCCAAAGACCTTCGAGGTTTTTCGGGAAGCTCGACGCGAGCCGCCACTTGATCGTGGGCTGCTGCGCGATGGCCGGCGACGCCACGGCAACGGCGGCGCTGGCGGCACTCAGGCGTGCAAAATTCCGGCGGGAAACAGGCATCGTGGTCCTCCCTTGCCGCGGCACGCGGCGCATATGGGCCGGCGGCGTTTTTGTTGCTTGTTCGGGGGATGCCGGCTTGGTCCCGAAGCGAGCCTAGCAAAGACCGGCGGCTTGCGCAGCCAATATGCGGGCTCTGCAGGGCAGCCTCCCGGCGGGACACCTGCGGACCAAAGTTGGGCAGGGCGTGCTAAGACGGCCAAGTTCGCGGGGCATGCCGCGCCGGGATGCGGAGCGTCGCAACGAATGGCCAACACAATCCGGGTTCTTTCATCGCTCGGTACACGCGAAGTGGTCGAGGCGATTGCGCCGGACTTCGAGCGCGAGCATGCCTGCGCGGTCGCGCGGGTCTACGATTCGTCCATTGGGCTCCTCAAACGCATTGCCGACGGCGAGACGGCTGACGTCGCGCTATTCACCGCCGCAGCCCTCGACGGGATCGTCGCGCAAGGCAAGGTCGCAGGCCGCATCGATGTGTCCCGCTCCTTCGTCGGCATGGCGGTGAGAAAGGGCGCGCCCAGGCCCGATATCGGTACGCCCGAGAGACTCAAACAGGCGCTGCTCGCGGCGAAATCTCTCGCGCACTCCAAAACCGGTGCGAGCGGCATCTATTTCGCCGGCCTGATCGATCGCCTTGGCCTTCGCGATGCGCTGAAAGCCAAGACCATCGTGCGCGACGGCATCGTCGCCGACATCGCGGCGAGCGGCGAAGCCGAACTGGCCGTGCAGCAGATCAGCGAATTGATGCAATCCACCGGTATCGACATCGTCGGGCCGCTGCCGGACGAATTGCAGCAGGTCACGATCTTTTCAGCCGGCGTGTTCACAGGCTCGGCACAGACCGGCCTTGCCGAGGCTTTCGTCGCGTCTCTCGCTTCGCCTGCCAACGCGGCCCTCATTCGCGCCAAGGGCATGGAGCCCGCGTAGAGCCTCATGCAAGCCTCCACCGCCCAAGGCGGCTCGACCCGCCAATTCCTGCTCTGCGTCGCGCTGCTCTGGCTCGCGGGCAATGGGCTGCGCATCACCATTCTGGCGGTGCCGCCGGTCATCCCGCTGATCCGCCTCGATCTCGGCATGTCAGAAACGCAGGTCGGCATCCTCACCGGCCTGCCACCGGTACTGTTCGCCTGCACGGCGGTCCTCGGCTCGCTGCTGATCGCGCGTTTCGGCGCGGTGAAGACGCTGCTTGCCGGGCTCTTCGCGACCGCGGCCGGATCGGCGCTGCGCGGGGCCGCACCCGACATCTGGTTTCTCTATGCGGCCACCATCGTGACCGGTTTCGGCGTCGCGATCATGCATCCGTCGCTACCGCCGCTGGTGCGGAGCTGGACGCCGCACCGCATCGGTTTCGGCACGGCGGTGTTCACCAACGGACTGCTGGTCGGCGAGATACTGCCCGTGGCGCTGACCATTCCGGTGGTGCTGCCGCTGCTCGGCGATGGCTGGCGCGCGAGTTTTGTTCTTTGGGCCCTCCCGGTCGTGATCATTGCGCTGATCATCATGGTGCTCGCCCCTCGTCAGGCGGCTTCCGCACAATCGAAAGCGCCGCAGCGCTGGTGGCCGGACTGGCGCGACCCGCTGATCTGGCGGCTCGGCATCGCGCTCGGCAGCGTCAACTCGATGTATTTCTCGGCAAACGCGTTCCTGCCCGATTATCTGCACCACATCGGGCGGCCGGACCTCGTGAGCGCCGCGCTGACCGCCCTCAATGTCGGGCAAATCCCGGCATCGTTGTTGCTGCTCGCCGTCGCCGGGCGGCTGGAGCGTGCGATCTGGCCGCATGTCGTGTGCGGCGCGGGCTCGCTCGCAGCAATCATCGGGATCGCGGTGCTGCCCGGTCCCGGCGTGGTTGCGTGTGCGGCCGTGCTCGGCTTTTTCGCAGCCGCAATCCTGATCCTGATGCTGGCGCTGCCGCCGCTGCTCGCGCCGCCGGACGACGTCCATCGCGTGTCGGCGGCGATGTTCACCATCAGCTATTCGTGTGCGGTGATTACGCCGGTGTTCAGCGGATTATTCTGGGATCTGAGCGGAATCGCGCAGTCCGCGTTCGTGCCGCTTGGCGCCTGCGCGGTCATCCTGATGGCGCTCGCGCGGGGGCTGCGGCTGCCGCGAAAGACCGGCGCCTAGCTCGCCTTCTTCTCGCGCGCGCTGCGGCGACCTTCCAGCGCCCCGAGCATTGTCTCGGCGCGATTGCGCAGTTCCTGATGAAGCTTTTCGAGTTCTTCGTCCGAAAGGTCTTCGGCGGTGGCAAAGCGGTTCTCGGCCTCGCTCACGGCGATAATGAGTTCGGAGAGCTTGAGCTGGATCGCCATCGTGTCGCGATTCTGGGTGTTTTGAATCAGGAACACCATCAGGAAGGTGACGATTGTCGTCGATGTGTTGATGACGAGCTGCCAAGTGTCGCTGTAGCCGAACATCGGCCCCGTCAGGGCCCAAACGATGACAAGCGCCGTCGCGATGAGGAACGAGATCGGCTTGCCCATCCAGTGCGCGATGGCACACGCGGCCTGGGAGAACATCTCGGACCAGTGATTTGTGCTCGCCGCCGATGCCTTTCCACGGGCGAGGTCGCTTGCGGCCTTCGCGGGCCGGGAATTCGCCGCAACGACCTGCGGCTTGCTGCGCGTTTGAGCCATCTTGTTTCCTGCTTGGAACGAGCCGCGACAGGCCGTCGCACCTTGACGCGTATCAATGCGGCGCGAGCGGAACTGTTCCCGACGTGCGCTCGCGCGCAAGCCGCCGCTGTTGACCAATTGCGGAAGTCGGTTCGCGTAAATCCGCTAGCCGCGGCCGCCGGCGGCCATAATGGCGCGGGTCGATTGATCGGGGCCGAAATCTTCGGCGCTCTCGATCGAAAGCAGATCGGCCAGCCGCGTGCGCGCACGGTTGACGCGGCTCTTGATCGTGCCGACCGCGCAGTCGCAGATCGAGGCAGCTTCCTCGTAGGAGAATCCGGACGCGCCGACGAGGATGAGGGCCTCGCGCTGATCGGGCGGGAGCTTGGCGAGCGCCGTGCGGAATTCCTGGAATTCGAGCCGGCTGCTCTGCTCGGGTTGCGACTTCAGGCTTTCCGCATAGCTGCCGTCGGTATCCTCCACCTCGCGGCGGCGCTTGCGATACTCGGACCGGAACAGATTGCGCAGGATCGTGAACATCCAGGCGGACATGTTCGTGCCCGGCTGGAACGAGTCGATGTTGGCGATCGCACGGAGCAGCGTCTCCTGCACGAGATCGTCGGCGCGGTCGATGTTGCCGGACAACGATATCGCGAAGGCGCGCAAACTCGGCACCGCGGACAGCATCGCATCACGCAATGAGGGATTTAACGTCATCCGTTCGACCCCTTTTCTTGTTCTTGTTGTTCTTTTTGTTCATCGAGTTGCCGCAGCATCTCGGCGAAGCGGTCAGGGACGCCGTCACTCACGACGTCGTCGTACATCGCACGGAGCTGTTGACCGATCTTGCTTTGGACATCACGTCCGAGGCGGCCTCGGGCCTTGCGCTGGGTGACTTCTGTTTGCATTGGTCCGGGCCTGCCTGGCTTGTCTTCTGTCATTGCACTTACTTCCCCGCCCGCTTCATCGCTGTAGCCCCGTCCACTCAGTGGGGTATAACGCCAGCTAGAACCGAGTGTTCCCCCGCCAAGGGAACTTTTTTTGGCAACCCGCGTTGAATGGGCCGAGACCTAAAGTGGGACGAGACGGGAGGTTTTCTTGCTGAAATCACAGGCCGTAGCTCAATACCTGCCGTTTTTGCGGCGTTATGCGCGCGCTTTGACTGGAAATCAGGCATCCGGCGATGCCTACGTCAGCGCCACCCTGGAGGCACTGATCGGCGATCCGGCGGTCATGGACGAGTCGGGCGGACCGCGCGTGGCCCTGTATCGGCTGTTCACCAAGCTGTGGAATTCGCTGCCGATCAACAGCCAGACATCGCCGACAGACGCCGATATGCCGGCGGACATGCGCCTCGCAAGCCTCACGCCCAAGCCGCGCCAGGCGTTCCTGCTGGTCGCGCTCGAGGGCTTTTCCGAGGAGGACGCAGCCCGAGTTCTCGATGTGGACATCGCCACGTTGCGTTCGCTGGTCGAGGAGTCCGGCCGTGAGCTCGCGGCCGAGATCGCGACCGACGTCCTGATCATTGAGGACGAGACCTTCATCGCGATGGATCTCGAGACGCTGGTCGAGAGTCTCGGTCATCGCGTGTTGGGCATTGCTCGAACGCATACCGAAGCGATGGCGCTCGCACGCAAAAAGTCGCCCGGCCTGATCCTCGCCGACATCCAGCTTGCCGACGGAAGCTCGGGCCTCGATGCGGTGAACGAGCTGCTCAAAACGTTCGAGGTGCCGGTGATCTTCATCACGGCGTATCCGGAACGCTTCCTCACAGGCGAGCGGCCCGAGCCTGCATTCCTGATCGCCAAGCCGTTCCAGCCCGCGATGGTGTCGGCGATTGCCAGCCAAGCGCTGTTCTTTGCGCGCAACGCCAAAAGCCGCAAGAAACAGCCCGCGCACTAGGCGCCAGCGCGGCGCGCTTAGCGCCGCGCCAAAATCCCTGCCGCCAGCGCTCCGACGGCGACCGCGATCGCAAGGACGACCAGCGGCCGCTGCTCGACTTCGCGCGTCAGCTTGCGCAGCGCGTCGTTGCCAGCCTGCAAGGCGTCGTCGCCGAGGTGAGCCATCTCTCCGCCGACGGCGCGCGCCCGGCCGCGGAAGCGGTCGGCGACATCTGTGAGCACGGCCGCCATCGTATCGCTGACGCGATCGATTGCCGCCGGCGCCGCGCGCGAGGTGCGAACCATCCGGTTCAGCCGCGCGAGCCGTTGCTCAAGGTCTTCCAGCAGGTGGTCGAAATCGCCGGCCCGCCTGACGTTTGCCATGTGGCGCATGAAAATGCTCTTTCCTTGCAAGCGTGAGCGACCGGCATAACCGGCCGCGGAATTCCGGCGGCTACGGCGTTGTCAGTTGATGTTTTTCAACCAGCTGTCGATGTTCTTTTCGGCGTCGTCCTTCGCGTAGCCGTAGCGTTCCTGCAGACGGCCGGCGAGCTCCGTGCGCTTGCCCTCGATCACGTCGAGGTCGTCGTCGGTAAGCTTGCCCCATTTCTGCTGGACCTGACCCTTGAACTGCTTCCAGTTACCTTCCACGCGATCCCAGTTCATCGTTCGCTCCTTGGTGGGGAGAATCCGCGGGACAACACCGCGATCAAGGGGATGGTTCCGGGCAGCATCGCCTTACGCGCTGAATTGGCGCGGCTTTTCCCTTGTGGAGGAACTCGCCGGAACATGTTCTACACCCCCCGCGTTATCTCGCCGCAACGCCTCGATGGCTCGTCCGGACAGGCGTGCGGCGCGTCACTGCCCCACCCAATAGACGCGCGGTTGCGGCTTCGATATGCCATGCTCGTCATGGTGGCGCCGCCCAAAGCTCTTAGTGGAAGTCCCGAACTACCGAACAGCCGGCTTGATACCCCGGCAGGAGGCGGCATGAACGCGGATCGTACGGTGTTGCTGGTCGAGGACGAGGTGCTGGTCGCCGCGCTCGCGGTCGACGCACTCGAGGAGCTCGGCTATCGGAGCATCGAGGCGACGACCTCGAAGGCCGCGCGCGAGATCGCGTCCGGCGGCACGCAGCTTGCGTTCGCGGTCATTGACGTGGGCCTGCCGGACGGGCGCGGCGATGCGCTGGCGATCGAATTGCGCGGCCTGCGTCCCGATCTGCCGATCATTATCGCGACCGGTTACGACGGCGCGCACCTTGACGCGCGCCTGCGCGGGCACCCGCGCACCGCCGTGCTCGGCAAGCCCTACGACATCGCGCAACTGCAAGCTGCGATCAAATCCATCACGTAAGCTGTAACCGCAGGCGAGGTGGCGGAAACGTGCCTTCCGCCAAGGGGCTATCGGCACTAGATAAATTGTATCGCTAGGAGTCATCGCGGCAGATCGATATTCTCTGACGCGACGTTGGAAAGTTCGCACAATGCATGAGGCCGTGCCCGATCAGCACGAGCAGGGCGGGAGCGTATCCGGCTCTTCCGATCAAACGACGGTCGTTGCCCGGTCGTTTCCCGATGTGGAATCGCTGGGCGTCGCGCTGGAGGCCGGCCAGGTCGGCGTGTGGTCGTGGGACATCACGTCGAACGTCGTGAGTTGGTCGGCAAACATGGACCAGATCCATGGCGTTCCGGCTGGCAGCTTCGATGGGACGTTCGCGGCCTTCCAGCGGGACATTCATCCCGAGGACCAGCCGGAAGTGCTGGCCGCCGTCCAGGAGAGCGTGCGCAGCGGCAAGCCCTATCACGTGCATTATCGTCTTGCGCCGCAGGACGGGAAGGAAGAGCGCTGGGTGGAGGCGACCGCCTCCGTCATCCAGGAGAACGGCACAGCGGTGCGGCTGATCGGCGTCTGCCGCGACGTGACCGACCGGCAGAAACTGTTGCGCGAACTGCGGATGCGCGCCAAGCAGCAGGAGATCCTCGCACGGATCGGCGAGCGCGCGCTGACCGAATCCGATCTGCAAGCGCTGTTCGACGAGATCGCCACGACGCTCGCGCAGATTCTCGACGTCGAGTTCGTGAAAATTCTCGAGCTCGTTCCTGGCGACGCGGAACTGCTGTTGCGCGCTGGCGTCGGCTGGCGGCCGGGCGCAGTCGGGACGGCGCATGAATCGACCGGGCGTCACTCGCAGGCCGGCTACGCGCTCGGCTCGGGCGGTCCGGTCATCGTCACCGATCTCAAGAACGAGACGCGCTTCGAGGTGCCGGCGCTGTTGCGCGAGCACGGCGTGAACTCCGGCGTGAGCGTGCCGATCGCGGGCCGCGATGGACGCGCCTATGGGGTGCTCGGCGTGCACACCGCGCGGCGGCGGCGCTTCAACGAGCACGACGTGTCGTTTGTGGTGGCCACCGCCAACGTGATCGCGGGGGCGATCCAGCGCCGCCAGGCCGATCAGCGCCACGAGCTGATGATCCGCGAGCTGCGCCACCGTTCGGGCAACCTGTTCGCACAATTGCTCGCGTTGTTCTCCCAGACCGCGCGCAATTCGCGCAGCGTCGCCGACCTCACCGTCAAATACGAGGCGCGCGTGCTCGCGCTCGCGAACGCGCACCGGCTGATCACCGAAGGCGGCTGGCAGTCGACCTCGCTGAAGGAATTGCTGCGCGTGCTGCTCGCGCCCTACATCGACCGCGTGACGCTGACCGGCCCCGACGTTTTCCTTGAGCCGGACCCCTCGTTCGCGCTGTCGTCCGCCGTGCACGAGCTTGCCACCAACGCCAGCAAATATGGGAGTCTATCCGGCGAGGCCGGGCGGCTCGAACTGAACTGGAGCGTCGAGCGCGCCGCGCAGGGCCTTCGCCTTGCGCTCGACTGGAAGGAACGCGGCGGCCCGCCCCCGCGGCGCTCCCGGCGCGTCGGCTTCGGCTCGCGCCTGATCGGCATGGTGATCGAGCGCCAGCTCAACGGCTCGGT
>JAXDNY010000098.1:0-20767 GCA_034669145.1 Hyphomicrobiales bacterium | reverse complement strand
GAGCGCCAAGCCGGCCGCGAAAGCCGCATGAGCGATTTCGATTTCGTCATCGTCGGTGCCGGCAGTGCCGGCTGCGTGCTGGCCAATCGCCTCACCGCCGACGGCCGCCCCAAGGTGCTGCTGCTCGAAGCCGGCGGCGAGGACCGCAACATCTGGATTCACATTCCGCTCGGCTACGGCAAGAATTTCTCCAACCCCCAGATCAACTGGCTCTACGAGACCGAGCCGGAGCCGGAGTGCTACGGGCGGCGGGTCATCCAGCCGCGCGGCAAGGTGATGGGCGGCTCGTCGTCGATCAACGGGCTGATGTATGTGCGCGGGCAGGCCGAGGACTACGACCGCTGGCGCCAGCTCGGCAATGCCGGCTGGAGCCACGCCGATGTGCTGCCCTACTTCCGCAAGGCGGAAGACCAGCAGCGCGGCGCGGACGAGTGGCACGGGCAGGGCGGGCCGCTTGCGGTGTCCGACCTGGGCGATGTGCCGATCGGCGATGCGTTCATCGCGGCCGCCGAGCAATGCGGTTATCCGCGCAATCCGGATTTCAACGGCGCCGCACAGGAGGGCTTCGGCTATTACCAGTTCACCACGCGTAACGGGCGGCGCTGTTCGACCGCGGCCGGCTATCTGAAGCCCGCGCGGCGGCGCGCGAACCTGAAGGTGGTTTCAAACGCGCTCGCGACGCGCGTGCTGTTTGCGGGCAAGCGCGCGACGGGCGTCGAATATCTACAGGGCGAGGAGAAGCATACCGTGCGCGCCGGCGAAGTCATCCTTGCGGGCGGGGCGTTTAATTCGCCGCAGCTGATGCAGCTTTCCGGCCTCGGGCCCGCGACATTGTTGCGCGAGCACGGCATCGATGTCATCGCCGACATGCCCGGCGTCGGCGCCGACCTGCAGGATCATTTCCACGCGCGGCTGATCTATCGCGCGACGCAGCCGGTTTCCGCCAACGACCTGTTCACCAACAGGCTGCGCGGCTTCGCGGCGGGCCTGAGCTACATGCTGCGCGGGCAGGGTCTGCTCGCGATGGGCGCCGGCTATGTGGGCGGCTTCCTGCGCACCAACGAGGCGGTCGAAACGCCCGACGTGCAAACGCACATCATGCTGTTTTCCGCCGACGCGATCGGCGGGCCGCTGCACTCGTTCTCCGGCGTCACCTGTCCGGTGATCGTGCTGCGCCCGGAGAGCCGGGGCACGGTGCGCATCAAGTCCGCCGATCCGAGGGCGGCGCCTGCGATCCAAGCGAATTACCTCACCGCCCCGAAAGACCGCGATACGACGGTTGCAGGCATTCGCGAGCTTCGCCGCATCATGGCGGCGCCCGCGATGGCGCCGTTCATCGAGGCCGAGCACGAGCCGGGCCGGGCCTGCGCCAGCGACGAAGAACTGCTCGACTATGTGCGCCGCCGCGGCTCGACCGTCTATCACCCGACCTCGACCTGCCGCATGGGCAGCGATCCGGCCGCCGTCGTCGATGCGCGGTTGCGCGTGCACGGGTTTGAAGGCTTACGTATCGTCGACGCCTCGATCATGCCGGCGCTCGTCTCCGGCAACACCAACGCGCCGACGATCATGATCGCCGAGAAGGGCGCGGACATGATTTTGGAGGATGCGAGGGCGGTTTGATCAGTCTCAATATATCATGAGTAATTTCGATAACATCCGGAGCAGAATTTGGCAGCGCGCCCGCGTTGTCGCTAAGCGCTCTTTATTGCCGTCTCAGCGATCTGCAAGAGTCGCGTCGCAATATCAGGTTCGTCGATATCCCCTGCGGCTTGGAACTCTTCGGCAAGATCGTTCGCGATTTGAAGCAGCAGCTGACGGGCTCTCGGGCTTTCGATCCTGCGGTAAGCCCGTACGATCTGGGCAGGACCAGACGTCGACAAATCGAAAATATTCTCAGCACTGGCGTCCTGATCGCGCGTTGCGAGAAATGCTGAGTCAGGGAAGAAATACGAAATAGGGATCTCGAGGGCCTCGGAGATTCTTTGCAAGCGTCCTGCGTTGATACGGATGACGCCCTTCTCGTATTTTTGCACTTGCTGAAAAGTCAGGCCGATCCGGTCGGCAAGTTCGACCTGTGACAACCGGCATTCCAGACGACGAGACCGAATTCGACGTCCTATCTCTGCATCGCGAGCATCCGCGCGACGTGACCGGGTTCCACGTCCCTGCACCATCAATGCCTCACCTCATGCATAATTCATACAACCATAGTATTTATACAACTATAGTTGGTTTGGCGGGTGGCTGCAATCGAACAACATGTCGCGCAATACGACCCGCGCAACCGTGGCGTGACACCGCGCCTGTTTGAATCAGGAGTCGTGCCTTTGTTTGGTCGTGCTTCGTTCGCTTGCCGATTCAGCCTCGATCGGGCACATGGCGGCGGGGGATTCATTTTGACGGGCGGGAGATCGCGACGTTGCATCGTGTTGCATTGGCCTTGGGGATTCTGCTTCCCGCCTCGGCATCGGCAAACGACTCGAAAGTCGAGCGCATGCTCCGGCAGCTTGAGCCGGATGCGCGCTTTGAGCAGGTCTGCGATCTCGAGGCGATGAAGCGCATCGGCAAGGACAAGATCTACCGGCCGGAGCGCACGATCGTCAGCGCGCTCGGCGAGCCGAAGGTCGCCGACACGACGATGAGCGGCAGCGGCGGCGCCTTCAAGAGCAAGGGCCAGTGGTATCAGTTCTCGTTCACCTGCCAGACCTCGCCCGATCACATGCAGGTGCAGTCGTTCAGCTACCAGATCGGCGAGCCGATCCCGGCAGAGAAGTGGGAGAAGAGCGGGCTGTGGTGAGGCTCAGCCCTTGCGCATCACAAGGCGCGGATCGAAGTGGAACGCGCGCGTCGAGACGGTTTTGACGTCGCGCATGCGTTCATGTGCTGGATTGAGAATGAGATTTGTCTCTTCCGGTATCAGGATCGAGGGCGCCTCCAGAATGAGTTCGTCATTCCGATCGAGCCACTCGTCTCCCATTGTGCGGCTCGCGGCGAGTGGGTCGGATTGGGCCATGAAGCCAGCAAATTGCTCTTGCGAGACTTGGATCGCTGCGGCGTCGTCCGGAATGGCAATCCGCACCGCCCGGAGAACAGGCAGATCGTCGCGTTGATCCTGCGAGATGTTCACGTAAACCTCGAGCACAGCCAGGGAGAGGTGAGGCGAGGTGTAGACAGCGCTACGGCCAACAGAATTCCAACGACCACCTGCAATCTTGCTGCCTTCACCGTCGAGCCTCTCAGCATATTCCGGTCGAGTAAGCCGCCAAACGAAAGGCATTAATTGTAGACGCCGTGCGCGAAGCGTATGAGCACAGCCTCCACCTCACGCGCGCCAGCGTCGGTCTCGGCCAGCTCGATCGGAATGGCGTCATTCAACGAGGGGACGGGAAGATTGAGCCACTTGCGCGCGAAATCTTCTTCGCCGAACGCCCTCCGCGCCGCCTCGGTAACGCGCAGCAAGCGCGCGATCGCGTCGGCCTCCGGGGCCTTGAGCACGTCGCGATTGGCGAGCCGCCGCTTGAAAGTGCGCTCCGGGATGGCGCGGTAGACCGCCTTCTGGGGAAGCACGCCTTTATCGATCAACTCCTGCACGCGCCTCGCCGGGACGCCGCGCACGATGTCGTCGTGAACGAATGGCCGCGCTTCTTCGGCGAAGCCTGCGGATTTGGGAACACCCTTCGGCTTGCGGGCGGCGCGGGCCATGGCGGGCTCCTCCACGCCAGATATACCTCCATCCGGCAAATGCCGCAAGATATCCGGCAAATGCCGTTCACGCCCTTTGCGTTGGGTGGCTCACGCCGAAATTGCAATTTGCTCCGCTTTCGTGTTTTCATGGCTTTCGCGAGGGGAAAGACGATGCCGGGCACGGGCGTGAAGCCGCACTTCATCATCGACACCATGTTCGGCAATACGTCGGTCGCGAGTTTCGAGGTGCCGACCGATTGGCGCGCATCGAGTGGGCTGCAATGGGTGTTCGGCCAGGTGGTCGATCCGGCGAACGACTTCGCTTATCCGGTCAACATGTGGGCGCGCGCCGAGGATCCAAACGGCGACGCGGCGCTCGAGCGCTTTCCGGAAATGAATTTCTATTTCGTTCCGCAGGCGATGTTCTCCGGCGGCCTTGGAGGGCTGTTCTCGAACCTCATGGGGCAGGCGGTGCAGCAGAATCGTCTGTGCGGCGCGACGTCTTCGCCACCGATGGCCGGCCCCGAGGCCGTCGTGAAATTCCTGTTGCCGCGCTGTCGCGCCGGATTGCCCGAT
This sequence comes from Hyphomicrobiales bacterium, assembly GCA_034669145.1. Taxonomy (GTDB): domain Bacteria; phylum Pseudomonadota; class Alphaproteobacteria; order Rhizobiales; family Xanthobacteraceae; genus PALSA-894. The sequence continues at coordinate 16,504 of JAXDNY010000098.1, read as the reverse complement.
CTTCGCGTCGTCGGTCAGTTCGATCCGCGCGAGTACGCCGCGCTGGTTCCGAGCAATCCCGCCACGCATCCCGAGCCGGTCGGGCTGCGGATTGAATACAGCGCGCACGGCAAGAGCGAAGAAGAAATTTACGCAATCAAGACTCAATGGGACGTGCCGAATTATGGTGGGATGGGCATGATGGTCCAGACCAACTGGCAGATCTCGATGTCTGCCGGGCTGCGCGCCGTGAAGGGAACGCTGGCGCAGAGACGGCCCGAGCTGATGCGGATTCTCGCGTCGGCGCGGCCGAATCCGAAATGGGTCGCGTTCTATAGCCATGTGTTGCAGCAGCTGCAGCAGAGCTTCAACGCCTATATCCAGCAGGGCTATGACGCGATCGCGGCCGCCGGAGCGGTCAGCAGGCAGATCAGCGCGAACAACGACGCGATGCTCGGCCAATTCGAGCAACACCGCCAGGCCGAGAGGGCGCAGTGGGACCAGGCGCGACGGAATGCGGCGCAACAGGAGGAGCGAAGCGCCGCCGACCAGTTCAGCGACTACATCCGCGGCGTGAACACCTACGAAGACCCGCAGGGCGGTCACGTCCAGCACTCGAACGATGATTCCATCCTATGGAAGAGCAGCAACGGCCGCTATCTTGGCTCCAGTGATCCGTCCTTCGACCCGAATGTGGGCTCCACGGAAAGCTGGGAGAAGCTGCGGCGGCTCGGCTGACGCGCTACCGGCGCGCTTTCAAGAGCAGGGCAGTTGTCCTTCACCTGCCAGACCTCGCCCGACCATATGCAGTTGCAGTCCTTTCCGTTTTGAGATCGGTGAGCCGATTCCGCAACGGCAGTGGGAAGCAAACGGATTGTGGTGAGGCCCTAGCGTCAGCACTGATCGCCGGTATTGCGGCAGGCCCAAAGGAAGCTTGTTTTCTCCATCGCCTTTGCTGCACGCAACGCCTCTTCAGCGCGTTCCTTTGACACCCACGACGCGATCATGATTCCAAACGACGGGTTCGAGCCGTAAGGGCCGTAAAGCTCGAAGTCATGATTTGGGTATTTCGATTTCAAGGCGGTCATTCGACGGGTGCCTTCGGCTTGAGATGAAGCCGAGCCCACGATAACGAAATACTTGTTCTTCTCGGTGATCACGATTGGCACGGGATTTAGATAAATATCGGCCCAGGATGGCTTCTTCGTCTCGAAGGGCGCTCCGGACGGCGTGCTCACCGCGATCAGCTGAATACGAGGCGCCTCCGGGTGCCAGTCTGATTTCTTCTCGCCGCCCAACTGGTCCTGCGGCATCGACGGCGTGTCTCTCCTTGCCGGCGCGGTCGAGGCGACCGGCTGGGGACCGACGGCTCGCAGGAGGAGCGCGGTCTGGAATTCCATGAGCGCGGCGATTTTTTGGGCGCCGGTCATGTCCTTGCTTTCGTCGAGCGCCGAGCAAAAGTTGTAGATCATAGTGAGCACGACAACCATTTGGTCCGCATTCGGGAACGCGGTGAAGACCGCCTTCTTTTCGCTGGCGACCGAAGCACGCACATTCAGTCCGGTAAGCTTCATGAATTGGCCAATTGCGCCTTCAGTGTCGACCTTTTTGGTTTCATCCATCAGTGAAGGCGGTGGCGCGCAGGCCGACTCAGCGGTGAGAGGCGCAGCGCAGAGCAAGAGGGTCAGGGACATGAATCCGAGGTGCTGGCGCATTTTTTGCCCGTACTTGAAAGAGGTTCAATTTAAGGTCGTATTGTGCAGCAATGCGCGGGCAGGACAATCACTTTTTTCGGCGGGGTGCTCTTGGCAATACCCGCTAAGCCCCCTTCGCCAACTCCCTCAGCTTGAATTTCTGAATCTTCCCCGTGCTGGTCTTCGGCACTTCGCCGAACACGACGTGGCGCGGCACCTTGTAGCCAGCGAGGTTGGCCTTGCAGTGCGCGATGATGTCGTCGCTGGTTACCCTGGCGCCGGGCTTCAACTCGACGAAGGCGCACGGCGTCTCGCCCCACTTGTCGTCGGGCTTTGCGACGACGGCCGCGGCCTGCACCGCCGGGTGCTTGTACAAAGCGTCCTCCACCTCGATGGACGAAATGTTCTCGCCGCCCGAGATGATGATGTCCTTGGAGCGGTCCTTGAGCTGGATGTAGCCGTCGGGATGCATCACGCCGAGGTCGCCGGTGTGAAACCAGCCGCCCGCGAACGCCGCGTCGGTCGATTTTTTGTTCTTCAGATAGCCGCGCATCACCACATTGCCGCGCATCATCACTTCGCCCATCGTCGTGCCGTCGCGCGGCACCGGCGCCATCGTGTCCGGGTCCATCACGTCGAGCGCTTCGAGCGCGCCGTAGCGCACGCCCTGGCGCGATTTCTTCTCCGCCTGCTCCTCCAGCGGCAGCGCATCCCATTCGGAATGCCAGTCGTTCACCACCGACGGGCCGTAGCATTCGGTCAGCCCGTAGAGGTGCGTGACGTTGAAGCCGGCCTCCTTCATGGCGGCGAGCACGGACGCGGGCGGGGGCGCGGCGGCGGTGAAGAACTCCACCACATGCGGCAGCGGCTTCTTCTCGCTCTCCGGTGCGTTCAAGAGCGTCGCCATCACGATCGGCGCGCCGCACAGGTGCGTGACCTTGTGGTTGGCTATCGCCTCATACATCGCTCCCGCGCGCACCGCGCGCAGGCACACATGCGTGCCGGCGACGACCGAGATCGACCACGGGAAACACCAGCCGTTGCAGTGAAACATCGGCAGCGTCCACAGATACACCGGATGCTTTGCCATCGAGCACGTGACGATGTTACCGAGCGCCAGAAGATGCGCGCCGCGATGATGATAGACCACGCCCTTCGGATCGCCCGTCGTTCCCGACGTGTAGTTGAGCGCGATCGCGTCCCATTCGTCATCGGGCGTGTGCCACGCGTAGTCGGCGTCGCCCTGCGCGACGAACGCCTCGTATTCGCGTTCGCCCAGCCGCTCGCCTCTATCGTTTCCTTGGCCGGAATATTCCGGATCGTCGTAGTCGATCACCAGCGGCTTCACCTTGGCGAGGCTGAGCGCCTCCTTCGATGTTTTGGAAAATTCGCGGTCGGTGATCAGCACCTTGGTCTCGGCATGGTCGAGCGAAAACGCGATCGTCGCGGCATCGAGGCGCGTGTTGAGCGTGTTGAGCACGCCTTGAGTCATCGGCACGCCGTAATGCGCCTCGAGCATCGCCGGCGTATTGGCGAGCATGACCGACACCGTGTCGCCGCGTCCAATGCCATGCTTCGCCAGTGCGGACGCCAGCTTACGCGCGCGCGCGTAGAACTCGGCGTAGGTCCGCCGCAGCGGCCCGTGGACGATCGCGGTATGCCGCGGGTACACGGCCGCCGCGCGCTCCAGGAACGGCAGCGGAGAAAGCGGCTGGAAATTCGCCGGATTGCGGTCGAGATCGATGTCGTAAGGGTTGGTCATGCGCGTCCCCGAGGCCTTGGTGGGAGCGCAGCCTAGCGAACCCGCAGGGCGGCAAGCAATCAGCGCGCCTTGACCTGCGGCGGCAGCGGCATGTCCTTGCCCGCCATCACGGCGCGCAGGCGGTCGGGATAGTCGGTGATGATCCCGTCGACGCCGAGCGCGATCAGCCGTTCCATGTCGGCGCGCTCGTTCACGGTCCAGGGGATGACCTTGAGGCCGAGCGCTTTGGCGGCGGCAACATCGTCCGCCTTGGCGTTGCGGTAGAGCGGCGACCAGACCTGACAACCGGCCGCCGCGACCAGGCGCGGCACGGAGCCGCCGAAGTCGTCGATGTCGAGGCCGGCCGTCCACGGCGACGCGCCCGGCTCGCCGCGCCGGATGGTGTCGAAGGTCAGCGCCTCCGCCGTCAGGCAGACGCGCTCGATTTCAGGGGCGATGCGCTTCATTACCATCAGCGTGCGCCAGTCGAAGGACTGAATGCTGACACGTGACACGAGGCCCGCGTCGCGCACCGCCTTTGCGACAGCAGCCGCAAAGGTCTCGGGGTCCGGCGTTTCGTCGCCTGAGGTCGGCGTGATCTTGGTCTCGATGTTGAAACGCACATGCTCCGCGCCCACGCGCTTCACGAGATCGAACAGCTCGGCAAGCGGCGGAATGCGTGCGTCGTCCACGGGCCGCTGCTCAGGGAAGCTCTTGGCGTAGTCTGTGCCCGGCTTGAGGCGGCCGACGTCGTAGCGGCGCACCTCGGCGAGTGTCAGCGAGCGGATCGCCGGGCCTTCGGCGTCGAGAAACTTGCCGTCGGGCCCGCGCGTGTGGTCCGGGTTGAGCCTGCGGGCATGGCTGACGACGAGCACATCGTCCCGGGTCATCGCGAGGTCGAGTTCGAGCGTTGTCACACCGATGCGCAAAGCCGTCTCGAAACCCGCCAGCGTGTTCTCGGGCGCAAGGCCGCGCGCGCCGCGATGGCCCTGCAGGTCGAACGCGTTCGCCGCCCCGGCCAAGAGGCCGGGCAGCATGGCGATCAGCATCATCCGGCCCAAGCGTTCCCGCATCGCGGCAGTATAGCGCGTCCGCGTGGCAGTCCGGTAACGGTGCGCTTCTCAAACTGGGCCGGGTGGATCACAATGCGCGCAGCCAGAGAACCGCGGGGAACCCATGAGCGACGTCGCAACGCCTGCGAAAAAGTACCCCTCATTCGCCGAATTCTATCCGTTCTTTTAGCTCGGTGGTCATCCCGGGGCGCCGCGCAGCGGCGAGCCCGGGATCCATAGCCACGATCGTGTCGGCGGTGCTCGGTCGGAGGTTCAATCTTGCCGCCTGGGGTTATGGATTCCAGGCTCCTCCCCCGGCTCAAGGCCGGGGTCGGCCCCGGAATGACACGGAGTTTGACGGATGGACGCCCGCTTGAGCCGCTACCCGGACATCTACGCGCGCTCGATGCGCGACCCGGAGGGCTTCTGGGGCGAGGCCGCACAGGCGATCGACTGGTACGAGCCGGCGAAGAAAATCTTCGACAAGAATGCCGGCGTCTACGGCCGCTGGTTCATCGGTGCGGTGTGCAACACCTGCTACAACGCGATCGACCGCCACGTGGAACGCGGGCGGGGCGCGCAGCCCGCCATCATCTACGACTCGCCCGTCACCCACACTAAACGCGTCATCACCTATGCGGAGCTGCTCGACGAGGTGAAGACGCTCGCCGCGGTGCTAGCCGATTTCGGCGTCACCAAAGGCGACCGCGTCATCCTCTACATGCCGATGGTGCCGGAAGCGCTGTTTGCGATGTATGCCTGTGCGCGCATCGGCGCGATCCATTCGGTGGTGTTCGGCGGGTTCGCGGCGAAAGAACTTGCAACGCGGCTCGACGACTGCAAGCCGAAGCTGATCCTGTCTGCCTCGTGCGGCGTCGAGGGCGCGCGCGTCGTGCCCTACAAGCCGCTGCTCGATGCGGCGATCGAATTGGCCAGCGCGAAGCCGCAAGCCTGCCTGATCCTGGCGCGGCCGCAGGCCGAGGCCGCGCTCATCCCTGAGCGCGATCACGACTGGGCCACCCTGCGCGATGCCGCGCGCCGCGCGGCCAAATCAGCGCCGTGCGTTCCGGTGCTCGCGACCGACCCGCTTTACATCCTCTACACCTCCGGCACGACCGGCATTCCGAAAGGCGTGGTGCGCGACAATGGCGGCCACATGGTCGCGCTCAACTGGACCATGAAGAACCACTACGACGTGAACCCCGGCGAAGTGTACTGGGCGGCCTCCGACATCGGCTGGGTGGTCGGGCACAGCTACATCGTCTACGCGCCGCTGTTCGCGGGCTGCACCACGATCCTGTACGAGGGCAAGCCCGTCGGTACGCCGGACGCCGGCGCATTCTGGCGCGTCATCGCCGAGCACCAGTGCGTCGCGATGTTCACCGCTCCGACCGCATTCCGCGCGATCAAGAAGGAAGATCCGAACGGCAAGCTGTTCGCGCAATACGACCTGTCGAAGTTCCGCACACTGTTCCTCGCGGGCGAGCGCGCCGATCCGCCGACCATCGAATGGGCCGAGCAACTCCTGAAAAAGCCGGTGATCGATCACTGGTGGCAAACCGAAACCGGCTGGGCCATCGCCGGCAACCCGATGGGGCTCGGCATGCTGCCGGTGAAGCACGGCTCGCCGACCGTTGCGATGCCGGGCTACGACGTGCGCATCGTCGACGAAGCCTGCCGGCCGCTACCGGCCGGCCACATGGGCTCGATCGTCGTGAAGCTGCCGCTGCCGCCGTCATGCCTGCCGACGCTGTGGCAGCAGGACGAACGCTTCAAGGAAAGCTACCTCGCCGAATTCCCCGGTTACTACAAGACCGCGGACGCGGGCTTCAAGGACGAGGACGGCTACCTGTTCATCATGGGTCGCACCGACGACATCATCAACGTCGCGGGCCACCGGCTTTCCACCGGCGGCATGGAGGAAGTGCTGGCCGGCCACAAGGATGTCGCCGAATGCGCCGTGATCGGCATTGCGGACGCGCTCAAGGGCGAGGTGCCGTGCGGCTTCATCGTGCTCAAGGCCGGCGTGAACCGCGAGCCGAACGAGATCGAGCACGAGATCGTCGCGCTGGTGCGCGAGAAGATCGGCCCGGTCGCGGCGTTCAAGTTGGCCATCACGGTGCCGCGCCTGCCCAAGACGCGCTCGGGAAAAATCCTGCGCGGCACGATGAAGAAGATCGCCGACGGTGAGTCATGGACCATGCCGGCGACGATCGAGGACCCCAAGGTGCTCGAGGAGATCGGCGGGGCGGTGAAGGATAAAGGCGTCGGTACGTAGGGCGGGCAAAGGCGCGGTTGCGCCGTGCCCGCGTGAACAAGCGAAACAGGAACGGCGGGCACGCTTCGCTTTGCCCGCCCTACGGATAAGGGGAATTCAGAACACTCGGGAGAGCGAAGCCAATTCGCCAGGGTCGTGCAGCCAATCGAAACGGAGGGATGGCATGCGCATCGTTCGATTCTGCGTCGCTTTGCTTGGGCTTTTCTGTCTCAACCTGCCTGCGGGGGCCCAAGAGAAATACCCGAACCGGCCGGTCAAGTTCGTGGTGAGCTTCGCGGCCGGCGGCTCGAACGACATCATCGCTCGCGTGCTGTGCGACTGGCTGTCGGATCATTTCGGCCAGCAGTTCGTGGTGGAAAACCGCACCGGCGCCTCGGGCAATGTCGGCGCGCAGTCGGTGATCAATTCCGCACCCGACGGCTACACGGTGATGTTCGTCGGGCCGAACAACGCCATCAGCCAGTCGGTGTTCAGGAAACTCCCGTTCGACTTCAACCGCGACACCGCGCCGGTCGGCGGCATCATGACGCTGATCAACATCATGGTGGTGCCGATGTCGCTGCCGGTGAAAACCGTCGCGGAGTTCATCGCCTACGCCAAGGCCAACCCCGGCAAGGTCAACATGGCCTCGCCCGGCGCCGGCACCTCGCCGCACATGTCGGGCGAGCTGTTCAAGATGATGACCGGCATCGAGATGCAGCACGTGCCCTATCGCGGCGCGGGCCCCGCGTACCCGGACCTGATCACCGGCAAGACGCAGGTGTTCTTCGACAACCTGCCGGGCTCGGTCGAGTTCGTGAAGAGCGGCCAGCTGCGCGCGCTCGGCGTCACCTCGGCGCAGCGCTCGTTCGTGTTCCCCGAAGTGCCCTCGATCGGCGAGAGCGTGCCGGGCTACGACGTCAGCCTCTATTACGGCGTCTCGGCGCCGAAGGGCACGCCTCCCGACGTGATCGCCACGCTCAACGCCGCGATCAACAAGGCGCTCGCCGATCCGAAGATGAAGGAGCGCATCGCGGGCTTCGGCGGCACGCCGCTCGCGCTGACGCCGGGCGAGTTCGGCAAGATGATCGCCGACGAGACCGTGAAGTGGGAGAAGGTGGTGAAGACGGTCGGGCTGGCGATCGAGTAGGACCGCAGCGCACGCGGCTGCTTTCCCTCTCCCCTTGAGGGAGGGGGCGGCGCGCGGAGGCGCCGGAAGAGGGGTATCTTCGAAATGTCCCCGTGGCGTGCTACCTATTTGCCATGACCACGGTCGAAGACATCGAAAAGGCCATCGAGAAGCTCGGCGCCCGCGAGTTCGACCGCTTGCGCGCGTGGTTCGAAGGGTATCAGGCCGCGCGTTTCGACGAAAAAATCACGCGCGACGCGGAGGCGGGCAAGCTCGACCGCCTGGCCGACGTGGCGGTGGCGGATTTCCGGAAGGGCCGCGCCCGCGAGCTATGAGGCATTTCGCGAGTTCGGCGTTTTGGGAGGCCTATGAGAAGCTTCCCGTTGCGGTGCGCGAGTCGGCCGACAAGAGTTATGCACTGCTGAAGCGCGATCCGCATCACCCTTCGCTGCATTTGAAAAAGGTCGGACGCATCTGGTCGGTGCGCGTCGGGCTCAGGTATCGTACGCTGGCGACCGAGGTCGAAGGCGGTCTCTTATGGTTCTGGATCGGATCACACGCTGACTATGATGCGATGATTCGGTGAGGGGGAACGCATGAAAAGCCTACGCACGCCGGACTATTCGCTCTGGCAAAACTTCCTCCTGCTCGCCGCCCGCGTGCTGATGGGCTGGATCTTCGTCGAGGCCGGCTGGCGCAAGCTGTTCGCCATGGACGCCTTCATCGCGAGCCTCGCAACCCGCCGCGTGCCTTACGCGAGCATGATGGGCTGGCTCGGCGGCGCGGTGGAATTCGTCGGCGGGATCGCGATCCTGCTCGGCGCCTGGACGCGCTGCGCCGCGATCCTGATGATCGTCTTCGTCATCGTGGCGACCGCGATCAGCCACCGCTACTGGGAGATCACCGAGCCCGCCGCGCGGCGCATGCAGCAGGGCCAGTTCGCCAAGAACCTCGCCATCATCGGCGGCTTCATGCTGCTGCTGATCACCGGAGCGGGACGGTTTTCGGTCGATGGGTGGCGGAGGAGATAGTTTTCGCCTCTTTCGTCTAGAGGCCAATCGCCGGGATCATCTGCGCTTTTTCCTGAAGCACGTATTTTTGAGAGGCCGCCGGAGCACAGAGGCCGGCGGTGTTTTATCGTAGTTTGTTCTTGTTTATTTTTGCAATCTATGGTTTGATCAACCTGTGGTTATAGAGGAGGAAAGACCATGTGGCTCCAGCGGAATCGATTGCGACCTTCGCGAAGGCTTGGGCAGCGTGCTCGTCTCATCTTCGCGGCATTGCCGCTTTTGCTCGCAATGCACTGCACCGGGTTCACGCCGAGCCCGGCTCACGCAACTTCGGATGTCACCAACCAGCCAATCATCAGTTGCACGAGCTGGAGCGCCAACCGCATCGACTGCTTCGCGCCCGGCACGGACGGCGCGATGTATCATCGCTATTGGAACGGCAGCGCCTGGGGCGGCTGGGAGGACCTGGGCGGGGTCATCACTTCCACGCCAAACTGCACGTCGTGGGGGGCGAACCGCATCGACTGCTTCGCGCGCGGCACCGATAACGCGATGTGGCATCGCTATTGGAACGGCAGCGCCTGGGGCGGCTGGGAGAACCTTGGCGGGGTCATCACCTCCACGCCAAACTGCACGTCGTGGGGGGCGAACCGTATCGACTGCTTCGCGCGCGGCACCGACAACGCGATGTATCATCGCTATTGGAACGGCAGCGCCTGGGGCGGCTGGGAGAACCTTGGCGGGGTCATTACCTCTGACCCGAACTGCACGTCGTGGAGTGCGAACCGCATCGACTGTTTCGCCGCCGGCACCGACAACGCGATGTGGCATCGCTATTGGAACGGCAGCGCTTGGGGCGGCTGGGAAAGCCTCGGCGGCGTGATCACGTCTCGCCCCGAATGCGTCTCCTGGGGCCCAAACCGCATCGACTGCTTCGCGCGCGGCACCGACAACGCGATGTACCATCGCTATTGGAACGGCAGCGCCTGGGGCGGCTGGGAAAGCCTTGGCGGCATCATCGTCACGGCACCCAAATGCACGGCGTGGAGTGCGAACCGCATCGACTGCTTCGCTGCCGGTACCGACAACGCGATGTATCATCGCTATTGGAACGGCAGCGCGTGGGGCGGCTGGGAAAACCTTGGCGGGATCATCCTCGCCACACCCGAATGCACGTCGTGGAGCGCGAACCGCATCGACTGCTTCGCCGTCGGTACCGACAATGCGATGTATCATCGCTATTGGAACGGTAGCGCCTGGGGCGGTTGGGAGAATCTCGGCGGTATCATTACCTCCGTACCCGAATGCACATCGTGGGGGCCGAACCGTATCGACTGCTTCGCGCGCGGTACCGACAACGCGATGTGGCATCGCTATTGGAACGGCAGCGCCTGGGGTGGATGGGAAAGCCTCGGCGGCGTGATCATGAGGTGACAGCGCGTGGATCCGTTGAGCGGAGCGAAATCCAGCATCAGCTCTCGTGCGCGGGTATCGCTTCGCTCAACCTTGCTGGACGTACGCCGCCGCCGCGCGCCTGCACCGGGAACAGCAACGTAGCCCGGATGAGCGGAGCGAGATCCAGGGCGGTCTCGCCAGTTGCACGGCTTTTCCCGGATGTCGCCTCGCTCATCCGGGCTACGAAAAAAAGTTATCCCCGCCGCCAAAACCGCCCTTACATTATCCGGCATCCCTGCTGGCTCAACGATCGCTGTCATGACGCGACCGGCGAGCCGGGCAGGGGCGGGCGGGCCGCCGACAATGCGGCCTGTCTGTTCTGCAGGCTACGTACACTTGCCTGCGGGGTGGAGCGCCGGGAGGCGCAGCGGTTCGGTGGCGAGGCCTCGCAAGCCTTGAGATCACCGCCCGCGCGCGCCTCGGGATGGGTTTCGCAATCCCGTCCTTGCAAGGCGCGCTGGGGTGTCCGGCGTAACGCACCGGCGCCCCGTAAGGGCGCCGTAGCGCAGCGCCCTGGCGCCTCCCGGCGCTCCATTTTATTCTCCGGGAAGGGTGTGCCCGCACCCTGACGAATGGGCGGCGGAGCGTTGGCTAAAATCCTCATCCTGAGGAGCGTCCGAAGGACGCGTCTCGAAGGATGGCGTCACGCAACGCCGGAGCCTTTGGCCATCCTTCGAGGTGCGCCATAGCGCGTCGCAGACGCGCGTAAACGCGCTTAAGGCTCGCGCCTCAGGATGAGGTTTCGTTTGAGTTCGCTTCGCTTTGCCCGCACAACGCGCTACACGGAAAGCCATGACATCGCCCTGCCAAACCTGCGGCGCGTGCTGCGCCTATTCGCGCGACTGGCCGCGCTTTGCGCTCGAAACCGAGGAAGAGATCTTGGCGATCCCGCGCGCGCTGGTCGACGACGCGCGCGGCACGATGCGCTGCGCGGGCAACCGCTGCGTCGCGCTCGACGGCGAGATCGGCGTCGCGACGGCGTGCACGATCTATGCGGTGCGGCCCGAAGTGTGCCGCGCCTGTCAGCCGGGCGACGATTCGTGCACGCTGGCGCGGCGGCATTACGGACTTGCGGAGCTTACGCCGGCTGAGCTTGGAGCGCCCTGATTGCGGCGTCGGCCGCCTTTACGCCGGTGCGATACGCGCCATGCGCGGTGGAGAAATCCTTCTCCGAGCAATGCTCGCCGGCGAAGAACAATCGTCCGTCGATCGGCACGGCAAGCTTCGCGCGCGCGGCCTGAGCGCCCGGATTGCCGTACGAATACGAGCCGAGCGAATACGGATCGCGCGCCCACGCGGATTCGGCGATCGGCTTGAGGCGCTTGCGCATGTCGCCGCCGAGCGCGCCGACAAGCTGCTCGATCGCGAAGGCCGCGAAAGCGCCAGCGCCTTCGTGCTCCAGCGCGCGCGCGAATTCGCCGCCGAAATAGCCCTCGACGACCGGCCGGCCGAACGGGCGCAACGTGTAGCTGCCGGTCTCGTGCGTGGTGGTCGAGCCGTAAACGCGCGTGTCGCGCGGCATCTCGTCGGCGTTATCGAGCGCGAGGAACACCTTGTCGGCGACGCCGAGCGGCAGCGCGTGCGCGGCCTCGAGTTTTTGCGGAAGCGCCGGCGAAAAGCGCAGCGACTCGTTCGCCAGCACGCCGGGCGGCGCCGCGATCACGGCGGCGCGCGCGGAAATTTCTCCGCGCGGCGTCACGATGCGCAGCCGCGTGCCCGAATGGTCGATCAGCGTCACCGGGCAACCGGTACGGATATCGAGTGGCGCTGCGTAAGCCTGGATCAGCGCGCCGTAGCCTTGGCGCACGCGCCGGTTCAACTCGCTGTCGTGATAGCGCGCATATTCGCGGATCGAGATCTTCTCCGCCTCGGCGCCGTTGATGTACGTCACCATCGCTTGCAGGATCGGATTCCAGCGTCCGCCGGGTTCGAAGCAATCCGACATCGGGCGGTCGCTGTCCTCCGCGGCCGCCGCGTCGATGCTGTCGTAGAAGCGCTCCCACGCGGCGCGGTATTCGGCCTGCTCGGCGGCGGAGAAGTTCACCGTCAGCGCGGGGCGCGACCACGGCGGCGGCGATTCATCGACCGTGAAGCCGAGCCTGGGCGCGAGCGAGGCCCATTCGTTCTCGTCCGCCGAATGCAGCCAGCCGCAGCCGAGATCGAGCGCGTGCTCGCCCGCATACGTCCAGGCGCGCCCGCCGACGCGGTCGCGCGCCTCCATGAGGACGGTCGCGATGTGCTGGTCGTGCAGCCGCCGAGCCGCCGCAACGCCGGCCGCGCCCGCTCCGATCACCGCGATATCGGTTTCATGCATCGATTGTGTCCCATCGCGACACATGCGCACTTGCCCTGCGCGCATCAAGGCCCGCGAACCGACTTAATGCCCATATTCTTGCTGTGATTACAGGCCTCTCTGCGATAGGATCGGCGCGTGGATGGGGCGCGGGGCATTGCATAGATACGCGCCATGACGGACGCCGCAGCGAACAGGCAGAACGGCCAGCCCGGCGCCGCGCAGGTGCGTGCGCAGGTCGAGCGCATGACCATGAGTCATGTGTTCGCCAACTCGCCGCAGCTGTCGGCGTTTCTCCTGTTCATCGTCGAGGCCGCGTTGCGCGGCCAAGGCGAACGGCTGAAGGGCTACACCATCGGCGTTGAAGTGCTGCGCCGCGACGTGACCTTCGATCCGCAGATCGACCCGATCGTGCGGGTGGAGGGGACGCGGCTGCGCCGTGCGATCGAGCGTTATTACGCGGGGCCGGGCGCAGAGGACGCGGTGCTGATCGCGCTGCCGCGCGGCGGCTATGTGCCGCGCATCTCGTGGCGGGCGCACGGCCCGGGCGCGGCGCCCGTCGCCGTTCCCGAGACGGCTGAACCCAGCGCCCTTTCGCCCGGCAACGGATTGCCGACGTTGCGTGTCGCACCGTTCGTCGTGATCGGGACGGCGGGCCGGCTCGTCATCGACGGCGACGCGCTCGGCAGCAAGCTATGCGAGGCGTTCGCGCTGTTCGACATGATCAATGTCATCGGCGCCGCCCCGGCCGCGCATGGGCGCTACGACTACCGGCTGGACGGGGCACTGGAATATCGCGACGACACCGTCTGCCTCCGGTTCAGGCTGGTGGACAAGACCGATGAAACCGTCATCTGGTCGCGCGGCTTCGAACACCAGGCCGGCGAAAGTGCGACCGAAATCGAGCGCCAGCTCATCCGCGATCTTTCGACGTCGATCGTGCAACGGTTCGGGATCATCTGGTCGCACGAGCGCGCCCGGCAATTCGCCGCCAATGCTGGCGACCCGCGCTACCGCGCGCTGATCCAGGCCGGCGAGGCATTTCGGTCGTTCGATCTTGTGGCGTATGCGAGCGCCCGGACGGAGCTGGAGCGGCTCATCGAGATCGATCCGGGGTTCGCCGCCGGGTTCACTTATCTCGGGCTCGTCTATGCGACCGAATACGTGCACGGGTTGGGCGGGCCGCCGAACGACATTTCGGCGCTCGATCGCGCGCTGAAATTTGCGCGCCGCGGCGTCGAGCTCAAGCCGCAAAGCTCGTTCGCCTATCACATCCTGTTCGTCATCCTGTTCTTCCGCGGCGAGACGGAAGCCGCCTCCGCGGCGGCCGAGAAAGCGATCGCGCTCAATCCGAATGACATTGTCATCCTGGCCGACTATGGCGGCCGGCTGATCTTCGCCGGACAGGTCGACAAGGGCATGGAAATCCTGAACCGGACGGTCGCGTTCGGCGCGATTCTGCCGGTATGGGCTCATTTCTACCTGTTTCTCGGGCACTACCTGAGGGAAGAGCTTCCCGAGGCGCGCTTTCATGCGAGTCAAATGACCAGCGACACCTACTTCTACGGGACGTTTGCCCGCGCGCTGATGGCGCAGCGCGATGGTGACGCTGCGGAAGCGCAACGCATCATACGGACAATCCTGTCCGAGCGGCCGCAGTGGACGAATCCCCGGCGCGAGATCGGCAAATTGATCATCGATCCGGCGATCGCAGACCGTTTGGCGCGCGATTTCGCAGCCGCTCTACCTCAAGGTTAGCGAAATCGGCAAAACGCCGCCGAAATCCCGTTCGCGCGACTAACCGCAACGCGTGCAGATTACCGTAAATTGCTCCCGCATCGCCGCTGCGTCCGTGCACATGGCCGGCAACGCCGCTGCGGCAATCACCCCCATTTCGACGAGGCCATCCGGTGCATTCGTGCAATCCCCCCGATTCGCTTTCCGACCAGGATGTCTTCTGGTTCAGCTCTGTCCCGAACGACGATCCGCCCAATGGCGCGGCCGCCGGCCAGAGCGAATTCACCATCACCGAGTTGGCGCAGGAATTCGGGCTCACGCATCGCGCGCTGCGCTTCTACGACAGCCGCGGGCTGCTTTCCCCGCAGCGCGACGGACGCCGGCGTGTGTTCAGCCGCGCCGACCGCGACCGGCTGGCGCTGATCGTCAAGGGCAAGAAGCTCGGCTTCACGCTCTCCGAGATCAGCCAGATGATCGAGGCGCAATCCGGACGCGCGAGCGCGCACACGCTCAAGCTCACGGCCGAAAAATGTCTCCAGCAGATCGCATTCTTCGAGCGCCAGATGCGCGAGGCCGGCGAAGCGCTGGCGGAGTTGCGCCGGATTCATCTGTCGCTGTGTATGCAGGCGACCAAGCGCGGTGAGCCCGACGGCAGCGCGGCGTAGTTCGAGCGTTCAGAATCCTTCCAGCACGATCTTGCCGCGCGTCCGCCCGCTTTCGATCATGGCGTGCGCGCGCCGCAGGTTTGCGGCGTTGATGACCCCAAGATTGTCCTGAACGGTCGTGCGGATCGTGCCGTCGTCCACCATGCGGGCGACCTCGCTCAGCAGCCTGTGCTGCTCTTCCATGTCCGGCGTCTGGAACGTCGAGCGCGTGAACATCGCCTCCCAGTGGACCGAGGCGCTCTTGCCCTTGAACTTGGACGTGTCGAGCGGCTTCGGGTCGTCGATCAGGCCGAACTTGCCGTGTGGCGCGATCGCATCGACGATCGTGTCGAAGTGCTGGTCGGATTGCGTGACGCCGAAGATGTAGTCGACGAAGCGGTGTCCGTGCTCCTTAAGCTGCGCCGCCATCGGCTTTGAATGATCGATGACGTGGTGCGCGCCCAACTCCTTGCACCAGCTTTGCGTCTCCGGCCGCGACGCCGTGGCGATCACGGTGAGTTTGGTCAATGTACGGGCGAGCTGGATAGCGATCGAGCCGACGCCGCCGGCGCCGCCGACGATCAGCAGCGATTTGCCTTCACCGCCGCCGCGGGCGATGGCAAAGCGGTCGAACAGCATTTCCCACGCGGTGATCGAGGTGAGCGGGAGGGCGGCCGCGGCCGCGAAGCCGAGCGACTTCGGCTTCCTGCCCACGATCCGCTCGTCGACCAGGTGAAATTCACTGTTGGTGCCGGGGCGGACGATCGAGCCCGCATACCAGACCTCGTCATCCGGCTTGAACAGCGTGGCCTCCGGTCCGACGGCCGCCACAACGCCGGTCGCGTCATAGCCGAGGATCTTCGGCGGCTCGCCGTCCTTCGGCGCGGCGCGCTTGCGCACCTTGGTGTCGACCGGATTGACCGAAATCGCCTTCACCTGCACCAGCAGGTCGCGGCCTTGCGGCACCGGCTTGTCGATGTCGAGATCGATCAGGGCCTCGGCCTGCTCGATCGGCAGGGACTTCTTGTAGCCGACGGCGCGCATCGTTCTTTTCCCCGTGTTCTGCTTCACTGTTGCGGGTAGGATTTGGCGGGAATTCGCGGCCCGCGCAAGCCGTGGCCAAGGAGGGGCGGATGGGGATGCTGGACGGCAAGACCGCGATCGTAACCGGCGGCGCACGCGGAATCGGGCTCGCGATCGCCAAGCGCTACATCGCGGAGGGGGCACGCGTCGTCATCGGCGACATCGACGAGAGCGCCGGAAAGGCCGCGGTCGCGGCGCTCGGGAACGCGGCGCGTTTCGTGCGCACGGACGTCGGCGCTGCGGGCGATGCACGCAACGTGGTGGCCGAAGCCTGCGGCATTTCGGGCGATCTCGACATTCTGGTGAACAATGCCGGCATCATCCACACGGCGGATTTTCTCGATGTCGCGGAAGCCGACTTCGACCGCGTGCTGCGCGTCAATCTCAAGGGCATGTTCCTGATCGGGCAGGTGGCGGCCAAGCAGATGGT
>JAXDNY010000097.1:0-33500 GCA_034669145.1 Hyphomicrobiales bacterium | reverse complement strand
CACCGGCGTGGCCGGGGCGCGCCAGCCGGCAGCGCCGCGCAATTGCGCGGCCGTGCTCAGCGTAACCGGCTGCGGGTTCGGCGTGTTGAAATCGAACCGGTAATCGAGGCCGCCGTAGGCGCCCGCACCGAGCCCCACCAGCACCGCCCCGGCCGCAAGCGACCGCCAGCTTGCGCCATGCCGGTTGAGCGAGCGCCGCCCGCGCGGGCGCTCCAGCGGGGGCGATGCGACCGCCGCGGGCTGGACCGCACTGCGGCGGAAGGTTGGCACGTAGTTTCCGAGCGGAAGATCGATCTGGACCGGATCGAGTTTGCCGCCGTTCTCGTAGTAACGGCTGATGGTGCGGCGCAGACGCGTCGCTTCCACACGCACGATCGGGTCGCTCTGCGGGTTGAAATCGTCGGCGCGGCCGAGCGCCTCCACCGCGATGGTGTAGCCCTTGATGCGGTCCTGCTCGCCGCGCAACGTCGCCTCGACGACGTAACGCAGAAACGAGATGAGCTGCGGGGAGCCGCGGAACGCTTCGCTCGCCGCCATGTGACCGAGCGCCGCGCGCACTTCATCGGCGTTCGGGCATCCGTCAACCTGCGCGTTGAGTACGGGCATCGCCCTGCCGCTTTCCTCAACCTCGCGAGAATCACAGTTTTTCCGGATGCTGAATCATCCGCGCGCGAGGCAGCGCGATCAACGCACGCGCCTGCAATACAGCCATACGCTATATGCAACCGCACTCAAACCAAAGCAGAGAATGCAATTTACAATGGATAGTAGTGTTTTTCACGTTGCGGTTGCTGAACTGATGCTGATTCGCCTATAGAATTAGTCTTTCGCAATGCAATATACAATCATTGAATGATCGCTGCGACGATCGGTCCGCTGCGGCTGTGGCGACCCTGGCCACGCCATTCCGCGCACGCCTCAAGGCTGATATAGGCTCGAAGCTGAGTCCCCCTTGCCCGTTCCGCGGCCCGTTTCGCAGGAGTAAATCCATGTCGCTTGCCACCCGCCCGCTCGCGCCGACGGTCCCGAACGACCTCGAAGCGTTCTGGGTGCCGTTCACGCCGAACCGCGCGTTCAAGAAGGCGCCGCGCCTGATCTCGCGTGCGAAGAACATGCACTACTACACGGTGGACGGAAAAGCCGTGCTCGACGGCTCGGCCGGCATGTGGTGCTGCAACGCGGGCCACAACCGCGATCCGATCGTGGCGGCGATCCAGCAGCAGGCCGCCGAACTCGACTATCCGCCGGCCTTCCAGTTTTCGCACCCGAAGGCGTTCGAGCTTGCGAGCCGCATCGCTGCGCTGGCGCCGGGCGATCTCGACCATGTGTTCTTTTGCAATTCCGGCTCGGAAGCGGTCGACACGGCGCTGAAGGTCGCGCTCGCCTATAACAACGTGCGCGGCGAGGCCTCGCGCGTGCGGCTGATCGGGCGCGAGCGCGGCTATCACGGCGTCGGCTTCGGCGGCATCTCGGTCGGCGGCATCGTGGCGAACCGCAAGATGTTCGGCACGGCGCTCAACGGCGTCGACCACCTGCCGCACACCTACAATCGCGAGCATCAGGCCTTCACCAAGGGCGAGCCCGAATGGGGCGCGCATCTTGCCGACGATCTCGATCGGTTGGTCGCGCTGCACGATGCCTCCACCATCGCGGCCGTGATCGTCGAGCCGATGTCCGGCTCGACCGGCGTGCTGCCGCCGCCGAAAGGCTATCTCGAACGGCTGCGCGCGATCTGCGACAAGCACGGCATCCTGTTGATCTTCGATGAAGTGATCACCGGCTTCGGCCGGCTCGGCACGCCGTTCGCGGCCGAACGCTATGGCGTGATCCCGGACATGATCACGTTCGCGAAGGGCGTCACCTCCGGCACCGTGCCGATGGCCGGCGTGCTGGTGCGCAAGGGCATCTACGACGCCTTCATGCGCGGGCCCGAGCACGTCATCGAGCTGTTCCACGGCTACACCTATTCGGCGCATCCGCTTGCCTGCGCGGCCGGCATCGCGACGCTCGACGTCTATCGCGACGAGAAGCTGTTCGAGCGCGCCGCGGCGCTGGAAGGCAAATGGGCGGACGCGGCGATGTCATTGAAAGGAACGCCCGGCGTGCTCGACATCCGCACGCTCGGCCTCGTTGCGGCGATCGATCTCTCCTCGCGCCCCGATGCGTTCGGCAAGCGCGCCTACGACTCGATGGAGAAGGCGTTCCACGAGCACGGGCTGATGTTCCGCATCACCGGCGACACCATCGCGCTCTCGCCGCCGCTGATCATTTCCGAGAACGAGATCGGCGAGATCTTCGACAAGGTCGGCAAGGTGATCCGGCAGGTGAACTGAGCCTGCGGTTTCCCGTTCCGGTCTGATCTGTCACGCGCCTTTGATCGGGCAGCCCTCACGCTCGCCGCAAATCGCCGCTAGGCTCGCGCTGTGGCTCAACGCCACGGGCGACCAAGAAAACACAGGGAGAGTTTCATGCACCAAGGTGCACACACGCCGTTGCTGGCGCTCGCCGCCATCGTTTTTTCCGTACCCGGCTTTGCTCAAGGCCTCGATGTCCCGGCAAAAACTTTGCCGATCCCGCAAGGCGACGTCAGCCCGCAGGTGCAGAAGCTGATCGCAGCGCCGTTGCGCAACGGCTGGAACGTGCTGCCGAAGACCGGTGAGGAGTGGAAACCGATCGCCGACGCGGGCGCCGAGCCGACGATCAAGAACCTGCCCGGCCTGCTCGAGCGCATGAACGTGAAGGTCGAGAAGTCGACCATCGACGGCGTGCGCATATTCATGGTTACGCCCGGAACGGTCGCGCCGGAGAACGCCAACCGCCTGGTGATCCACATGCACGGCGGTTGCTACGTGCTCAATCCGCGCGAAGCGGGCCTCCCCGAGGCGGTGCTGCTCGCGGGCTTTGGCGGCTTCAAGGTGATCGCGGTCGAATACCGCATGCCGCCGGAAGCTTACTTTCCGGCGGCGCTCGATGACGGAATGACGGTGTACAAGAACGCGCTGAAGTCGATGCCCGCGAAGAACATCGGCTTTATCGGCACCTCGGCCGGCGGTGCGCTGGTGCTGGAGATGGGTCTGCGCGCAAGACAACTCAACCTGCCGATGCCCGGCGCGATCTCATCCGGCACACCGATGTCGGATGTGACGAAAGTGGGCGACACGTTCTACACCAACGAGTTGGTCGACAACGTGCTGGTCTCGCGCGACGGCTTCTGCGACGCGGGCGCGAAGGTCTATGCCAACGGCCACGACATGAAGGACCCGCTGATTTCGCCGGTCTATGGCGACTACACCGGGTTCGCGCCGACGATCCTGACCTCCGGGACGCGCGATCTGCTGCTCAGCAACACCGTGCGGGTGCATCGCAAGCTGCGTGACGCAGGCGTCGAGTCGTTCCTGCAGGTGTTCGAGGGCCAGTCGCACGCGCATTATCTGCGCGACGACAGCGCGCCCGAGACCAAGGCGACGTTCCGGGAGATCAGCGGATTCTTCGACAAGCACATGGGGAAGTAAAAACAGGGCCGACCGCGTCGCGCGTTCACGCGCGACGCGGAAACCAGGCGCCCAGTCTGATCGCCGTCGCGACACCGACACCGTACACGATGAGCGCGGCGCCGACGGCGGCGAACATCAGCGGCAGCGATCCGGTGAGCTTCAGCGCGAGCCAGCCGCCGCCGATCGCCACACCCATGCGGGCAAAGCCCGCGAGCAGCGGCCAGAGCAGCTTTCCGGCGCCTTGCGAGGCGAAATAAAGCGCGAGCCCGAAGCCGAAGAAGCCGTAGCAGGGCCCGACCATGCGCAGATACGCGCTGCCCGCCTCGATCATCTGCGGATCGCTGCCAAACAGGCTGAGCCACGCAACCGGGAAGAGCGCCGCCGAAACCCCGACGATCTCGCACAGCACGAACGCGAGCGCCGCGCCGGTCCAGGCAATGCGCAGCGCGCGCTCGCGCTGGCCCGCGCCGATGTTGGTGCCGACGAGCGCCACCAGCGGTCCGCCGATGCCGAACACCAGCGGCACCAGCAGATATTCAAGCCGCGCCGCCGTGCCGAAGCCTGCGACCGCAGCGGGACCTGCCGCCATGCCGACCAGCGCGGTGGTCAGCGCGACCGTGACGTTGGTCTGCACGGTGCTCACACCGGCAACAGCACCGACGCGTAAAATGTCGCGCGCCTGCGACCAGCGCAGCGGTGCGAGCGTGAAGCGTGCGATGTTGCGGCCCGAAAGCACATACCAGCCGAGCACCGCTGCGCCGTAGAAATTATAGAGCACGAGTGCCGCCGCGCCGCCCGCGATGCCCATCGCGGGGATCGGGCCGACGCCGAAAATCAGGAGCGGCGAGAGCGGCACCAGCGCAACCGCGCCGGCGCAGATGACGAGCGCAGGCACCAGCATGTTGCCGGTGCCGCGGATCACGCTCGCGAGCGCGTTCATGATCCACAGCAGCACGATGCCGCCGAACACGATGTTGGAGTAGATGAGCGCGGCTTCGAGCGAAGCGCCCTCGCCGCCGAGCAGACGATAGAGCGGGCGGCCGAAGGCGAGCATCGCGGCGGTGAAGGCCGCGCCGATCGCCACATTGATGACCAGCGCGTGCAGCACCAGCGCGTCGGCCTCTCCGCGCTTGCCCGCGCCGAGCGCGCGCGCGATCGCGGACGAAATGCCGCCGCCCATGGCGCCGGCGGAAAACATCTGCATCAGCATCACGCCGGGAAATACCAGCGCCATGCCGGCAAGCGCGTCGGTGCCGAGATAGCCGATCCAGTAGGTCTCGATCAGCCCGGTCGCGGCCTGGGCGAACATGATCAGGACGTTCGGCCACGCCATGCGTAGCAGCAGCGGCACGATCGGGCCCTGCAGCAGCGCCCGCGTGCGCGGATTCATCGGTGGTGCGGCGACCGGCTCTGCAACGACGGGCGGCTTCTGCTGGATGGTCATGCGGCGCCCGCCTCGACCTGGCGCCGCGCATAGCGCTTGCGGATGCGCGCGTTGGCGGCAGGTCCCGGCACCATGGCGTAATCGGGCGCCGCGATCGGCAACCCGGTCGCGCGATCGAACACGCCGATATCGGCGGGCTTGCCGGTTTTGGTGTTGACCACCTGTACCATCGCGCCCTCGGGCGCGAAATGCCGGTTGCCGAACGCCATCAGGCTCAAGAGCACGGGCCTGAAATCGCGCCCGCGCTGCGTCGGCACATACTCGTAGCGCGGCGGATGCGCACTGTACTGGCGCTTGTCCAGAAAGCCGTCCTCGGTGAGCCGCGCGAGCCGCGTGGTCAGGATGTTGGGCGCAACGCCGAGGCTTTCGCGAAATTCCTCGAACCGCGTGTAGCCGTGCAGCGCATCGCGCAGGATCAGCATGCTCCACCATTCGCCCACGCGCTCGAGGCTGCGGGCGATGGGGCAGTGCATCTTCTGGAAGCTGGTGCGGCGCATGGTTGGGATATTACGCCAGTCACTTGCATTATGCAAGTGACTGGCTGAAGGCCTTGCCAGCAGCGCTCCCCTCGCGCGGCCACAAATGATTGTTTCTAATGATAATTATTGGACGCGGCGGTCTGGAAATTTACAAGCCAGCAGCGCGAAGCACAGAGCGTGGTATTATTTCGAGGCAGAGCCAGGCACGAGCCGCTTCTTGCGCCGATCTTCTCTTTTCATCCTCCTCTCAAGAATTTCGTTATGCACTTTTTTCAGCTCCAACTCGGTTTCGAACCGCGACTGGAATTCGTCCACGAGCTTCGCGTGCTTGTCGCAAATCTCGTAGGCCTGTTCAGACGACCAGTCGGGCCGGCCCTTCAAAACCGTAAAGGTGCCGTTTCGTATCAACTGGATCAACGTCTGCGCGGTTGCCTTCGGGTGCACGCCGGCAAACGCGCCATCCAACGGCGGGAAAATGTCCTCCAAAACTTGTTTGCGCGTCTTTGCCTGAGCGTTCCGTGCCAGAAGCTTGTCGACTAGGCGGTCAACATCGGAAAAGTCTTCGTTGTGTCGGCTGATTGGAATCAAGACGATCCTTGCGCCGATCGGCTCTTCCTGGTTCATCGTCATCACCGGGCCAATCAGAATGTCGGTGTTTTCAAACGGTCGCAGCGCGAAGAAACGCAATCCGAGGCTCTCGCCCCCGGGCTCGCCCTGCGCATGCCCGTAAAGATAGAGGACGTGATTGATATAGAGGCCAACGCCCCTCACGGTCCATTTGATGTCCCGGCGGACGTATTTGTTGACGAAATATACGCGGCGCCGGTCGCCGATGAATGGCTCGATACTGATGTAAAAACGAATGATCCCGTTCAACGTCGAACTTCTTCGGTAGCCAAAGTACTTCTTGCACAGGTGACCGGGGACCTCCTCGAAATGATTATCGACTTCGGGCGCATGATCGATGCTGACGTATGGCTGCTTGGAAATCTTTCGGACGGGAATCTTCGCTCGCGTTTCCTCATCCGCCTTTCTGCTCGCGGCAAGGATCCTGTCGATCCCCTTGACGACGTCTTCCGCCACGCTCGTGTGGAATCGATACTTGATATCAAATTTCAGGTTGTTTACTGTGTAGTGATACAACAAGAGACTATAGAGTGTCTTCGCCTTCGACGGCTTCGATAAAGTCCGAGACAACTGGTAGGGTGCCATATCGTAGATGCCAAATGCTTCGAGCATACTTTTGAATTCAATACGTACGTAATCGATAATCTTCCCGCGCTTCCCCTCGTCATCTTTGATGTTCCGCAGATGACTGAACAAATCATCCAGCGCCACTAGTTCATCTTTGCGTAATACATATCGTTGCAACGACATCGACGTTCCGTACTCCTAGATTGAGATGCTTCGACGCATCCACTCCCGGCGACTCAGCTACGCGGGGCCACTCTAAGATATGCGACGAAAGTAGTACAGGGCACCGGGTCTGCACTGCGTGAACGTAGCATTGACGATTTGCAATACAGGGAGCACAGTGCATCCATGCACTAGTGCCCGCTCCAGTTGTCGCAATCCAGATTTAGCCATTCGAAAATAGAAAACAAGGGAACTCATGGAATAGGAGGAAATGAAAATGCGCGCCCGTCACGCCAAGAAAGCCCGAAGACGGAAGAGCTCATCTCGAAGGACGGCTCAGCCCAAGCGTCGCAACCATAGGAAGGCGCGCAACGCCCGTGCGAGAGATCGGCGCCGTCTCAACGGGCCGCGGAGAAGGCTGCCGCTGCGCGTCCGCGTTGGAATTGCTCCGCGTTCGAGCAAACCCAAGAGTAATACGTCTTTTGATGCGCAGATCGATGATTGGCGCCGCACGCGGCTGATGTCTGCCTATCCTGACGGATTCGCCGATAGAAATTCAGATGACAAGGATGACAAACCGGACCTCGATACGTCGCAACGTGGTCTGGTTGAGAGCACTTTGATCGTTCTCGTGAACGTCCTTTTCGGCAGTTGGGAACTCGGACGCTACGCTACACAGTTCGATAACTTCGGATCTCTGGTGCAACGGAGTCACGAGAACCGGTTCGAAGCGTTCGGTGTGTCTTTCGCGCTCGTCTTGCTGCTGTGGTCGGTTTTCTATTTGGTACGTGTGTTCCTGGCGGGATTGAAAAAGTAGAGCCGCGTTACGACTCTGCGAATCGCCTTGAGCTTGGCCGCCGTGGAGGCGGCCGAATTTTTTTGCTTGCGGAACGCAGAGCGAAAGGCAGTCACTTGCTCGCCGGTGGTTCGGGTATTGTGGCTCGCCAACCATGGAGCGACCTATGCCGTCACCGGACATTCGCAAGGGCATGCCGCCGACCGAGTTGGCGCGCGAACTATTCGAGCAACGCTTCAAATCCCGCTTTATCGATCCCGCATTCGCGCCCTTGAGCAAGGAGCTGCAGGCGATCGCCGATGCGGCATGGGAGGCCTACGCCGACAGCCGCAAGGCGCCGCACACCCGCAAGGCGGGACCTGGCTTCGCCGATCCGGGCTACGATCTCTCGGTCGACTGGCTCGCCACGCGCGACGCGATCGGCGAGGCGCAGCGGAGACACGAGGACCCGGCGACACCGTCACGCATCCTGCTCGTCAACGGCTCGTCGCGCTCCGAGCACACCTGCCCGGGCGAGATGTCCAAGACCTGGCGGCTGGTCGAGCTTGCGCAGCACGCGATTGACGGGCGCGGCGGCTTTCAGGTCGACATTCTCGATCTCAGCCGCACCACATCCGAATTCGGCAAGACGATTCATCCGTGCAAGTCGTGCGTGTCGACCGCGATGGCGCTGTGTCACTGGCCGTGCAGCTGCTATCCGAACTACGCGCTCGGTCAGGTGCACGACTGGATGAACGACATTTACCCGATGTGGGTCGCGGCGCACGGCGTCATGATCGTCACGCCGGTGAACTGGTATCAGGCGCCCGGACCGCTCAAGGCGATGATGGACCGTCTGGTGTGCGCCGACGGCGGCAATCCGGACCCGACCTCGACGCACGGCAAGAATGCCGAGGAGGCGAAGGCGCTCGAACTGGCCAGCTGGCCCTATCCGCGCCATCTCGCGGGGCGGCTGTTTTCGGCGGTGGTGCATGGCGACGCGGCCGGCACCGAAACATTGCGGCGCGTCCTGTCGGACTGGGCGAGCGATATGCACCTGATCTCGGCAGGCGGACAGGCCGAGCTCGACCGCTATGTCGGCTACTACGAATCCTACGCGACGAGCCACGCGGCGCTCGATCGCGATGAAGCGTTTCAGCAGGAAGTGCGCAACGCCGCCGTGACGCTGATGGAAGCCGTGACGGCAAAGCGCGAAGGCCGATTGGCCGAGCCCGGCGCCGACCTCAAGGAGCCGCGGCCGAAGTAGCCCGAGACACATTTCGTGGCGCGGGATATGCATGCTAGGCAGCCTAACCGTTGGGGCTGCAATGCCGATTCTCATCATCAGGCACGTCACGACCTATCATTATCGCCAGCCGGTCACGTTCGGCGAGCACCGCATGATGCTGCGTCCGCGCGACGACGGCGACCAGAGGGTGCTGGAATCCGGGCTCGACATCACGCCCGCGCCAAGCCACCTCGCCTGGACACAGGATCGCTTCGGCAACCACGTGGCGACCGCCCGTTTCGCGCAGGCGGCCGCGGAGCTTCGCTTCGAAAGCACGATCTCGATCGATCATGCGCCGGTGTGCTTTCGCGCCGCCGAGATCGCGGATTTTGCAAAGACCTATCCGTTCACCTATCCGGCGGACCAGCGCGAAGACCTCGCGCGCTTCATCACCCGGGAGCCTCACTCCGAGGTCGATCGCTGGGCGGCCGGTTTCCTGCGCGACGACGGATCGGCGGATACGCATACGCTGCTCGCCGGCATGACGCAGACCATCAAGCGGACCTTCCGTCATGTGGCGCGGCATCAGAAGGGGACGCTCAGTCCCATCCAGACGCTGACGCTCGCGAGCGGAAGCTGCCGCGATGTCGCGGTGCTGATGATCGCAGCCCTGCGTTCGCTCGGATTGGCGGCGCGGTTCGTATCCGGATATCTGCACCTGCCCGATCAGGACGACCGCCTCGTCGGCGGCAACACGCATGCGTGGGTTCAGGTTTACGTGCCGGGCCCCGGCTGGGTCGATTTCGACCCGTCGAGCGGCACGATCGGAAATCAGGATCTGGTGCGCGTCGCGGTCGTCCCCGAGCCGCGCGAGGCAATCCCGTTGCAGGGAACGTGGACCGGAAGCGCGTCGGACCATCTCGCGATGAAGG
The DNA here is from genome assembly GCA_034669145.1 of Hyphomicrobiales bacterium. Taxonomy (GTDB): domain Bacteria; phylum Pseudomonadota; class Alphaproteobacteria; order Rhizobiales; family Xanthobacteraceae; genus PALSA-894. Next base: position 23,792 of record JAXDNY010000097.1, on the reverse strand, counting down.
TCGCCGTCAAGGTAACGGCGAATGCCGGCGCCTGAGACCGCAATGGAACTTTATCTTCGCGGTTTGGTTGGTTTATAAGGCCCCGCTCGCGCGGGCCCGAGAGGCATTTCATGAAAATCCGTGCGGGCTTTGAGATAGCCTATGACTGCCCGCAGCCGGTACCAATGATCCTGCAGGTCAGCGTCCATCCGACGCGTCAGCCCGATCTGATCAGCTGGGACGGGCTACAGACCAATCCGCAGATTCCGGCGAACACCTATCACGACACGTTTGGAAATTTCTGTCACGTGATCACCGCGCCTGCGGGCCGGCTCACGCTCTCGACCGACTTTCTGGTGCAGGATAGCGGCGAACTCGATCCGGTCGTTCCGGACGCGATGGCGCATCCGCTGCAAGAGCTGCCGGTGGAGGCACTCGTCTTCGTTCTCGGCAGCCGCTACTGCGAAACCGACCGCCTGTCGGATTTCGCGTGGTCGACGTTCGGCCACCTGCCGCGCGGCTGGCCGCTGGTGCAGGCGATCTGCGACTTCGCGCACGAGCGCATCAAGTTCGGCTACGAGTACGCGAGCCCGAGCAAGACGGCGTTCGACGCCTTTAACGAAGGGCGCGGCGTGTGCCGCGACTACGCGCATCTCGCGATCACGCTCTGCCGCTGCATGAACATTCCGGCGCGCTACTGCACCGGCTATCTCGGCGACGTGGGCACGGAGCCGCCCTATCCGCCGGGGGATTTCGCGGCCTGGTTCGAGGCCTATCTCGGCGGGCACTGGCACATCTTCGATCCGCGCAACAACGTGCCGCGCATCGGCCGTATCCTGATGGCGCGCGGGCGGGACGCAACCGACGTCGCGATGGTGACCTCGTTCGGCCCGGCGACGCTTGCGAATTTCAGGGTGTTCACCGACGAGGTGGCCGAAGCGGCGGCGTGAGTTCGGATAACGGAACCGGGTTCCAGGCCCGCGAAGGCACCGGCCCGACGATTTATCCGCCACGGGAATTTGATCGGCCGCGCGTTGTTTACCCCATGGCTGCCGGCGTAGACTGAGGCTCAGGCCGGTGGCCCACGCATCGCCGGTTTTCCAATACATTCAATGGGGAGGATACAGTCCATGTTCGAGATTTCACGCCGCGACCTGATCGTCGGCGCGGCCGGTGCCTACGCGGCATTCGGCCTCGATAAGCCAATCGCGTTCATCGGCGCCGCGCAGGCGCAGACCACCCCCGGCGCCCCCGGATTCAAGTCGTACAAGGTGGGCGACCTCGAGGTCATCTCGCTCTATGACGGCGTCTGGGAAAAGCCGCACGACGAGAACTTCATCAAGGGCGCCAATGTCGAGCAGACCAAGGCCGAGTTGAAGGCCGGTGGCCTGCCCGACGCCTTCGTGACGATCCCGTTCACCACCGTGGCGGTCAAGTCGCCGAGCGGCGTGGTGCTGATCGATTCCGGCACCGGCGGGCAGACCGGCGGGCCGAAGGCCGGCCTCATGATGCAGAGCATGCAGGCCGCAGGAATCGCCCCGAAGGACGTGAAGACCATCGTGATCTCGCACTTCCACGGCGATCATATCTTCGGGCTGAAGCAGAAGGACGGCACCGCGCAGGTCTTCCCGGACGCCGAGATCATCGTGCCGGCCGCGGAACTGAAGTGGTGGACCCAACCGGTCGACTCGATTCCGCAGCCGCGCCGCGGCAACGCGCAACTGGTGCAGTCGACGGTAGGAACCTGGAAGAACGTCAAGGCGGTCGACGGCGAAGCCGATGTTGCGCCCGGCATCCGCGCGATCCCCGCCTTCGGCCACACGCAGGGCCATACGGCGCATCTGATCAGCTCCGGCGGCAAAAGCCTCCTGGTGTCCGGTGACGTCACGAACCTGTACACTTTGTTCGTGAAGCACCCGGACTGGCAGGCGCAGTTCGATCACGTGCCGGATCTGGCGGTGGAAACGCGCAAGAAGCTGTTCGATCGCGCGGTCGCCGACAAGCTGATGGTCGCGGGCTATCACTGGGGCCTGCCGAACGTCGGCACCATTTCCAAGGACGGCAACGGCTACGCGTTCTCGCCGGCCTGATCGACGCCCGCAACGAATGTTCCGAAGGGCGCGGCCTCGGCTGCGCCCTTTGCGTTTTGGTAGGGTGGGCAAAGCGCCGCGTTTGCGGCGCGTGCCCACGTCTTTCTTCGTGCTTGCAACGCGTGATCCAGGAGCTGTCGCAGATCGGCCTCGCCGAGGAAGCCGGTACGACGCAGCGGACGGTGAACCGCATCGAGGCGCGCAGGGCCAATCCGACTGTGGAGACGCTAGCCAAGATCGCCGTAGCGCTGCGCGTCGAGGTGGACGCGCTGTTCGCCAAGCCGGAGCGGGGGAAATAGGGGCGTGTAGGGCGGCCTTCATCGAAACGTAGTGCTAGCTTTGCAATACCTCGGCCACATCGAATCCCTCGCGGGTAAGTTCATAAACCTCACCCTTCCAACCGAGGTCTCTTACTAGGCCGAGGTTGCTCAGTTCACTGAGCGCACTCACCCAAATTGCCCGCGAACGTGCATCTCCGTCCTGTATGAACTGCTTTCCATTCGTCTGAATTTCCTCCCCGCCTATGAACTTCACATGGAGAATATTGCCGCCTCGGTCCAAAGAGGCCTCTACCAAAAGCGTTCGCGCCTCCTCACTCATTGTCGGAATCCTCTTGGCCGCCGCGTCAATAACTGCTGCAGTTGCATCAATAACCGCTGCAGTTCTATCACCGCTTGGAGGTGCAACTCGAAAAAAAACATCATCATTGATTTTCGTTGCAAGTTGTCTTCTGAACTTGTTGGCAAATTCCTGACGATCCTCGTACGTCTCGTAGAGGCCCCGTTTGCGCAGTTGCTCCTTGAACTCTTTCAGAGCGTTGTACTGAGCGTCGTCTACGCTATCGAGCTTCACGGGCTCGGAAGAAAAGTAGATCATTGCCGGTTTGCCAGCCTTGATGTGCTTTTCGATCTCTTCGACCGAGCCGCTCGCCGCCTCCCCAGTCGGGGTGCCTATCCTCGTCCAAAAAATCGCCACGAGCAGGTCTGCCGTGCTGAGTATCTGCTTGTTTAGGATCCCCTGCGGCCGGCCCTCCATAGATGGATGAGAATGTGTCTCCCACCCCACAGGCATGAGCACCATCTTTCGCGATGAAGAGTGGATCGCATTCCACTCGTGGATAACGTCGCGCGCGGCCTGACGCTCGAGCGCGACATCGCCGGGCGACGCAATCATCACGTTGAAAGCCGTTGCTGGGTAGGACATGCGGCAAACTTAATGGCGCCGAGCCAATAAATTCAAGCACAGGAGCACTTGCGTCGCAACGGCGTGCGTTCTGCGCCGGGCCGATCGCGATCTAGGCGAGGCGCGCTATCAGCCGCGCGAGTGAGCCCTGCCCGGTTGTCCTTGAAGCTCGGGTAACCTATATGTTACCCACCGTGCGATGGCTGAAATCCGCTATTACGTCGCCGCGAGCGGGGCGGAGCCGTTCGCCGAGTGGTTCGTCGCGCTTGATGCGGTTGCACGCGCCAAGGTGACGCGGGCGATCGCGCGCATGGAGCAGGGAAACTTCTCCAATGCAAAAGGCGTTGGCGAGGGGTGCTGGAGTATCGGATCGATTTTGGACCGGGGTATCGGGTCTACTTCGGGCGCGACGGCAGCACGCTGGTGATCTTGCTGACCGGCGGAACCAAGAGACGGCAGCAACGCGACATCGACACGGCGCATGCGTATTGGCGGGATTACAAGCAGAGCAAACGCCCACGGCATTGAAGGAAAACCGATGGCAAGAACGAAGAGCTTCAAGGAACTGGTGCAGCGCGAGGTCAAGGCGGACAAGAAATTCGCCAAAGCGCTGCTGCGCGAGGGCGTCGATGCCATGCTGAGCGGTGACGTGGATACCGGCAAGACGATCCTGCGCGACTACATCAAGGCGACCGTGGGTTTCGAGAAGCTGGGAGCGGCGACCGGCGCACCGCCCAAAAGCCTGATCCGCATGTTCGGTCCGCGCGGCAATCCGCAGGCGAAGAACCTGTTCAGCGTGATCGGCTATCTGCAAAAGCGCGCGGGGCTGCGGCTGCACGTGTCGATGTAGCAAAGCGCATCAGTCTGCAGGCAGAAGGGGCCAGCGGAGGGATGGTGGGCACGCTCGCGCTTGCTTCGCGCGCGCATGCTTTGCCCACCCTACGCAGTCCGATCACAGCGGCATCGCGCCGCGCAGGTTGATTGCGGACAGAAATTCCTGACGCGTTTCCAGTCTCTTCCGAAACACGCCGAGCATCTGGCTGGTCACCATCGTGACACCGGCTTTATGCACCCCGCGCGTGGTCATGCACTGGTGCGCCGCTTCGACCACCACCGCCACGCCGAAAGGCTTGAGCACACTCGTCAGGCAGCCGGCGATTTCGGCGGTCATCTTCTCCTGGATTTGAAAGCGCTTCGCATAGACATCGACAAGCCGCGCGAGCTTGGAAATTCCGACGACCCGGTTGCGCGGCAGATAGCCGATATGGACCCGGCCGATGATCGGCGCCATGTGATGCTCGCAATGCGACTCAAAGGAAATATCGCGCAGCACGACGACCTCGTCATAGCCGGCGATCTCCTCAAACGTCCGGTTGAGATACTCGCGCGGGTCCTCGGCATAGCCCGAGAACCATTCCTCATAGGCGCGCGCGACACGCGCCGGCGTGCCGCGCATTCCGGGCCGGTTCGGATCGTCCCCGGCCCAGCGGATGAGCGTACGGACAGCATCCTCGGCTTCCGTGCGTGATGGCCGAACGCTCCCTCGATCAGCGGGAGCGCGTGATTTTGCTTTGCGCATGGCCGAACCTCCTCACCCGGCGGGCTTTGCCGGCGCGCCCGGCCGTTCGTTTTCAGTTTCCGCCACGATGTAGCTCGGGCGCTTGCGCGTTTCGCGCAGGATGCGGCCGACATATTCGCCGATGATGCCGAGCACGAGCAGTTGCGCGGCGCCAAGGATCGCGATCACGGCGACGATCGACGACCAGCCGGCGACCGTGTGCTGCACGAACAGGAAGCTGATCACCGCGTAGATCACGAACAGCAAGCCGAGCGCCGCGAAACCAAGCGCGAGCCAGATCGCGAAGCGCAACGGCCGCACGCTGTGCGCCGCGATGCCGGTGAGCGCGAGCTCGACCATGCGGGCCGCCGAGAACGAGCTTTCGCCGTGCTGGCGTTCGCCGCGCGTGTAGGGAATCGTCACCAGCGGGAAGCCGAGCCAGCGCACCAGCCCGCGCAGGAAGATGTCGTGGTCCTCGATGCGGTTGACGACGTCGACCACCGCGCGGTCGAGCAGCATGTAGTCCGCGCTGCCCGGCTCGATGCGCACGTCGCCGATGGCGTCGAGCACGCGGTAGTAAAGCCGCGAGGAGAGCCGCTTGGCCGCCGCCACGCCGTCGTCGTCGCGCCGCGTTGCCACGATTTTCGCACCGCCGCGCCACGCCGCGACCAGCTTCGGGATCAGTTCGGGCGGGTGCTCGAAGTCCGCGTCCATCAGGATCACGGCGCGGCCGCGCGCATGGTGCAGGCCCGCGCGCAGCGCCGCCTGATGGCCGAAGTTGCGCGTGAACGAAAGATAGCGGATGCCGGGATCGCGCGCCGCCGCGCGGATCGCCGCGAGCGTTCCGTCGGTCGAGCCGTCATCGACGAAGATGATCTCGTAGCTGCCGAGCAGCGCCATCGCCTGCGCGATCGCGGCCGCGATCGGCGCGATATTGCCGGCCTCGTTATGGGCCGGCAGCACAATCGATAGTTCGGGCACTGCCACGCCCATGCATGACCTTCCGGTAATGGTTTTGCGATTGACGCCAGATTGACGCCAGCTTGACGCCAGCCGCCCGCCCGGTCTCTCATCCCCAACGGCGACGCAATCTAGGCCGATCCCCTTGGCCCGCACAACGGAGCAGGCATGACCGACGGCGCCGCCTCCCCGTCGCGGCTCTCCGCCTTGGTGGATTTTGCGCGGCGCGAGCCCGGCCAGTGCCTCGCCGCGGTGCTGGTGCTGCACCTGCTGATCTGGACGCTGCTGCCGCTGCTGCTGTCGCACAACCTCCAGCTCGATCTGGTCGAGGACCTGGCGCTCGGGCGCGAATGGCAGCTCGGCTACTGGAAGCATCCGCCGCTGCCGTGGTGGGCGGCGGACGCGATCTACCGCCTGACCGGCAGCGTGAATGCAGTTTACCTACTCGGTCCGCTCTCGGCGGTCGCCTGCATGGCTGCGGTGTGGCTGCTCGGCCGCGACATCGTGGGCGGCTTCCAGGCGCTGATTGCGGTGCTGGCGCTGGAAGGCATTCATTTTTTCAATTTCTCGGTGCCGAAGTTCGCGCACGACCAGATGCAGCTTCCGTTCTGGGCGCTCACCGGGCTGTTTCTTTATCGCGCGCTCACGCGCGAACGCGTTTTCGACTGGCTCGCCGCCGGGGCCGCGCTGGCGCTGTGTTTCTGGTCCAAATACGCCGCCTTCGCGCTCGCCGGCAGCATCGCGCTGTTCATGCTGTTCGATCCCGCGGCGCGGCGCACCTTGCGCACGCCCGGGCCGTGGCTGATGGCGCTCGCATTTCTCGTGGTCATTGCGCCCAATCTCACATGGCTGGTCGAGACCGGCTTCATGCCGCTGCGCTATGTCGATGCGCGCGCCAGGATGGCGACGCAATGGTACCACGTGCTCACGTTTCCGCTGCAGTGGACGGCGAGCCAGCTGTTCTTTCTGGCGCCCGCGATCGGCCTGATGGCGCTCGCGCTGGCCGGCGGGGCGCGTGCTCCCGCGCCGGCGAATGCGAACACGGCGTTCGCGCGGCGCTATCTCGCCATGCTGGCGCTCGGGCCGTTCGCCATCACCACGCTGATTGCGCTGGTGGCCGGCCGCCTGCCGGTTGCGATGTGGGGCTATCCGCTCTGGTCGTTCGCGCCGCTGGCCGCGATTGTCTGGTTCGGGCCGGTGAGCGCGCCGCAGCAGGTGCGCCGCTTCGCCGCCGGCTTCGTTGCGGTCTTTCTCGCGATGCCGCTCGCCTATGCGGTGGTCGAAGGGCTCGAGCCCGCGTTGCGCGACCGCCCCAAGGCGACGCAGTTTCCCGGCCGCCTGCTGGCCGAGACCGTCACGCAGCGCTGGCGCGAAAAATTCGGCAGCGCGCTGCCCTATGTGGGCGGCGGCGAATTCGCCACCAACAACATCGCGGTCTATTCGCCTGACCGCCCGCGCGTGATCGTGCATGCCGATCGCGCCATCAGCCCGTGGGTCGATCGCGATGCGCTCAAGCGCCGCGGCGCCGTGCTGGTGTGGGAAGACGGCCAGATCGACGCGGCGGCACTTGCGCAGCTGCGCATCGACTATCCGGGCCTCGACGTGCAGGCGCCGCTCACGCTCCCGCGCCAGAGCTTTGTGGCGCGCGAAAGCCTGCGGCCGGTGCGAGTGCACTACGCGATTGTGCCGCCGCGGCCTTAACGGACGAGATCAGCCCGCCGCCACGGCCTCGCCTTCGATCTCGACTTTGAGATCCGGCCCCGCAAGACCCGCGATCACCAGATAGGTGGACGACGGATTGGCGTCGCCGAGTTTTCGCGCACGAATCTCGCGCGATAATTTCAGCGCCTCGGGCGATTTGTCGGTGGTAAAGTACGTGATCTTGACGAGGTCGGCGGGCCCCATTCCTTCCGACGCCAGCACGGCCAGCAGATTGTCGTAGGCCTGCTCGATCTGCGCACCGAGGTCCCCGGCGAGCGTCCCGTCCGGCTTGATGCCGACCTGCCCCGCCATCACCAGCCGCTTCAAGCCGGGCCCAAGCGGATGCACCGTCGCGTGGTGGTACTTGCCGAGCGGCGGGTGCACGGCAGGCGGATTGTGACGGCGCAGCGATGAGGCGCACATGGGCATCTCCCGATTTCGATGCGGGAGTGTAGCCCAGATCGCGCGGGGCGAAATCCGGTTGGCGAAGCCCCTACTGGACCGGCGCGCTGTTGGAACCCGGCACGCTGCCCGGCGTCATGATCGGGACGTTGTTCAGCGCCGGTGGCGCGCTGTAGCTGGCGGTGGTGTAGCGCGTGCTGGCGGTGTTGAAGAGGAACAAGCCGCCGCAAACGATGATGACACCGACCAGCATGGCGATCAGAGTGAGGTCGCGCTGCTCCTCGGCCGCGGGACCAATCGTCTCGTTGCGATCATCGACCATGACGCACCTCCCTTTGAGAGCGAAGGATAACGGCCGACCGCCTCCGGAAGTTCCCGCCGGCGCCACGTGCCGCCGCGGGCTTGCACGCAGCCGAAAACGGCCCGGTCCGTTCAGACCAGGCCGTTTCGACGCGGCGGAAGGCGAAGTTACTTTTTGGTCTCGGCCGGCGGCGTACCGGTCGGAGCCTGAGCCGGCGTCGAGCTATCCTTGCTCTGCGTGGTGCCGGACACCGGAGCTGTCGTCATCGCGCCACCGGCCGTGCCGGATTTCGCCTGGCCCGGAGTCACCGCTTCGTTGGTGCCTGCCCGCGGGTTCGCGCCCGGGCTCGACGGATTCTGGTCCGCGCCCTTGTTGACGCGGTCCGGATTCGTGTCCGCGCCGGCACCGCCGCCGCTCGCCTGGGCCATCGCTACCGTGGCGCTGCCCGCGATAAAGGCCGCAGCCAAAATTGTCTTCAGTGTTTTCATGTCGCCTTCCTCCTGGTTGTAACGCGCTGGATGCGTCAGGAAGGCAACGGCTGAGCGGCGCCTGCGTTCCGAAGTTCCAAGCCACATGGTTCACGTGCCACATGGAACACGGACGGGAGTCACATCCGCTCTAGTGGGCGAGCCGCAGGCCTTGCAGCCGGATGATTCCGTCGGGATGCGGCACGATGCCGGTGAGCTTCGCGCTCGCGCCCCAGAACCATTTGAGGTGATAGAGAAAGAGATACGGCCGCGCCGGCAGGTAGATCGCGGCGGCCTCGGCATAAAGGCGCGCACGCGTCGCAGTGTCGGTCGTTGCGCGGGCGCGGCCCAGGATCTCGTCGAGCTTCGGCTCGCAATACTTGCCGTAATTGACAAAGCCGTCGCACGCGACCCAGATCGAGATGTTGGCATCCGGGTCCGCGCGGCCGCTCCAGATCAGCAGCGACAGTTCGTAGTCACCCTTGTTGATGCGCGCGAGCAAGGTCGCGGCTTCGGTCACGGCGATCTTGACGTCGAAACCCGCCTCGCCCGCCATCGCCTGGATGATCTGCGCCACGCGCGAATCGAGCGGATCGGAACCGATCAGGAAATTGACCGTCACGCGCCCTGCCCCGCTTGCGGCAACGAGCGCCTTGGCGCGGCCGAGATCGCGCGCGGGCAGCGGGAACGCGGCGGCGTGAAACGCGGTGCCCGGCGCCTCCGGCTGGTTGCTCGGGATGAAGGCGCCGTCGAACGCCACCTGATTGATGATGGCGCGATCGAGTGAAAGCTCAAAGGCCTCGCGCAGGCTGGCATTGCTGCCGAGCGGCGTCTTGCCCGCCTCGCCGCGTGTCGTGTTGATCGACAGCACGCGATAGCCGAGCGACGGGCTCTCGTAGAGCTTGAGGCGCGCATTGCCGCGCACCGTTGCGAGGTCGGTCGGCGAAACGCGCTCGGTCAACTGAAACGTCCCCGCCTGCAGGTTGGAGAGGCGCACGGTATCGTCGGGAATCGGCAGATAGACCACGCGGTCGATCTCGACCGCGGCGGCGTTCCAGTAGCGGTCGAACTTCTCGAACACGAGGCGGTCCTGCGGCACCCACTCGACGATCCGGTATGGCCCGGCGCAAACCGGACGCGTCGCCAACCGGTCGCCTTGTTCGCGCACGGCCTTGGGCGAAACCATCATGCCGGCGCGATCGGCGAGCTGCGCCAGCAACGGCGCGTTCGGTTCGGAGAGGTCGAGGCGCACCGTGAGCGGATCGACGACGGTGACGGCCTTGACCGGCTTCAATTCGGTCTGGCGGCGCGACGGCGCCGTCCGGTAGCGCTCGAGGTTGAACCGCACCGCCTCGGCGTCGAGCGGCTCGCCATCGTGAAAGGTGACGCCGGCGCGCAGCGTGAGCGTGAGCGAGAGGCGGTCCGCGCCCCATGACCATCCAGTCGCGAGCTGCGGCACAAAATTGAGCCTGGCGTCGGTGTCGATCAGCCTGTCGCAGACCGCCGCCATGACGACGCGGTCGACGAAGCTCACGCTGAGCGAGGGATCGAGCGTCGCGGGATCGGCCTGCAGCCCGATGCGCAGGGTTTGCGCTTGCAGGGGCGTGGCGCAGGCGAGAGCGGCGAGGATGAGCGCGCGCGGGAGCATGGGGACTCCATTATCGTCGCAGGGTGGGTTGAGGGTAACGAAACCCACCGCCGCGCACGATAAGGAATGATGGGTATCGCTTCGCTCAACCCCGCGCTGCTACTTCTTGTCGGCGGCGGGCGCCGGCGGGGTATCGACCGGCTTGTTCTTCGTATCGGCAAGGCTGCGCGCTTCCGACTCTGTGATGTTCAGCAGCCGGGTCCAGTATTGGACTTCGCGCTTTCGTTGCCAGTTCTTGGACCTGACGATGACGCGTTCCTCTTCCATGGCACCGCTTCCAGCAGCTTTTTAACATTCAGGGAGCCGCTGCCGGGGGGCCTTGCTTGAACGTTTGGTATTGCAAGCCACCAGGGCAATCAGCCGTCGATCGCATATACGTGCGCCACGGCCGCATGTTTCATCACCGTCTTCACACGATCCAACACATGGGCGAGAGCCCCAATGACTTCGGCTTCACGGCGGCGCGACCGAGGATCGTTTTCGAGAAACATTTTGCGAAGGGCTCGATGCATCGGCGGTGGCGCTTCGCGCCGGGGCTTCCGGCCCTCCGCGCGGAAGATCCCCAACAGGATCGTGCCAGCGCACTCGCGCAGCATATGGGCCGCGATCCGCGCGCGCCCGCCGATTTCCCTTTGGTTGCTTTGCCCTCGATAGCAATTATAATGATGCGTCTGCACCATACAACCACGAGGAAACAAATGCGCAAGGCATTGCTTATCGGCCTCGCCGCCGCGACGCTCGCGATCGCACCGGCGCAAGCCCAGAACCTGACCTCCTTCTTTCGGAACGCCAACCTGGTCCCGCTCGCGCAAAGCCCGATGGTGTTGAACCTGGTCGCGCAGAGCACCAGCAAGACGCCGCAAGCGAACGTCAATGCGTACAACGATTTCTACCTGATCAACGGGCCCGGCAAGCGGGCGGTGCGTTTCAACGCGAACCTGCAGAATCTGGGCCAGGCCCCGCTCCCCGGGTGGATCGGGGTGCTGCAGTATCCCAACCACGAGATCCTCACCGACATCCAGTTCGGATTCCAGCAGGTCAAGGCGCACTACAATATTCCGAACGCGCGCGCCGCGCGCGTCACCGTGTACAAGACGATCAATACCCATCAGCTCGTCTACGACTACGTGGTGCAGACCTCTTCGCCGGTCAGTTGCCGCGAGTATCTCTACACGCCCGCGACCGGCGGATATCAGCTTGGCATGGTCACGCGCTGCTACTTCACCCTGCCAACCGCTTTGGGGCAAACCAGCGCAGGCCAAGCGCCGTAGGATTGGCTCGCGGGGTGTAACGATCCGGGCTTCGTCGGGCGCAATAGCGAAGCGCATTGCGCCGCTCTGTTCGCCAATAACGGCGGATTACGAGGCGTTACGCCGCCCTGACGACCTCGACCCGCACCGCGAGTCCCGCCGCCGTCGCCACATTGATCAGGGCATCGAGGCTGAACTTGTTGATGCGCCCGCGCAGCAGGTCGTTCAGCCGCGGTTGCGTCAGGCCGAGGCGCTTGGCGGTCGCCGCCTGTGTTAGCCCCACGCCGCGACGGTCTCGCGAATCGCGATCATCATTCCGGCGCGCGCCTTCATGTTCGCCGCCTCTCCGCGCGAAGGCTCGATCGCATCCCACACGCTGTCGAATGGCTGCTTTTTCATGGTCTCACCTCTGCAACCGCTTTTCCTGCCTCTCTATATCAGTTCTGATATCGGCTATAGAAATCTTAATTCCTATCTCTTGACAAATATACCCACCATAGCCTACTCTCTAAGAACCTCGTCCGCCGAGGGGGCGCTTCATGAGGCGTCGTGAGGCGGGACGAACCGGAGCGGCGCTGGAGATGCGGCGCTCAAGCTCCGGTGGCCAAAGCGGGAAACCGCGGCGGCTGGTGCGGCGCCCGCGGGCGTGCTGACGCACAGCACGCACTCGGGCGGCGGCGGGGCTCCGCCCGGAGGCACTACGGCCTCCTGCCAGGAGCTTGGCTGACGGAGGCCTGTTCGGCCCTGTCAGGTGCGGCGGACGCTCTGGCCCGAAAGGCAGAACCGGCGCCGGACCTGGAAGGTCAACCGGACCGGCCACGCAAAGCGCGGCCCGCCGCCGTAAGGAAAACGCCGCGATGGAGCGCCGGAAGGCGCGGCCGGCCCCCGTTCTTGGGCCGGTTGTCTCCGGCCGGACTTTCCGGAGACGGGCTCGACCGCGAGGCGGGCCACGGGTGCGCCCGACAGCGCACCAGCGTCTTCGGGCGCTCCATCTCCCCTCACTTTTATTCCGGGGAGACCGAAACGAAGGCGCAGCCCCGCGCGCCGGTGACCAGGCGGGCCTGCGGAGCGTTGGCTGGACCGCGTCATTGAAGCGGAGACCACGACCAAAATCGAAAAGGAAACCCCGATGACAACGAAATCCAAAGAGCAAAGCCTCATCGACGCAACGCGCGGCTGGGGTGACATCCTGTGCCTGTGGCGGCTTTGTCCGCGCACGGCCTGCGCACGAGCGCGCGCCTGCAAGGGCAATGTGCGCGACTGCTTCCCGCGCCACTTCAAGCTGCTGCCGCAAGGGGTGCAGGAGTGGTGGCTCGGCCTCGGTCACGCCCAGAAAGAGGGCGCCTCGTTCGACGAGGCGATGGAGTGGCTCGACGCCGAGGGTCCGGGCCAGGCGCTGCGCGCCTGGTATGAGGCGGTGGAACAGTCGATGCCCGCCCGTCGAACGATGCGATGATGTGCTTGCGCGAATACCGGCGCTCATGGACATTCGGCCCGGCGGACGTGGATAACGATTCGCGCGTCATCTTTTCGGCAGGTTGCCGTGCAAGTCTTTGACGCTGGCCGCGCGGACTGGGCCGGGCCTAAGGGGCAGACATGGGGCGCCTGAGCGCCATCTTCATCGCGTTCTGCATGGTGCTGGTCGCCGGCTCGGTCGGGGTCGTGACCTGGCTGTCGTTCGGCTTCACCGGCATGGAGGCGGCCGTCGTCACCATCGCGGTTCTGACCGCGCTGGTGATGGTCAACTCGGTCACCGGCCGTCAGCGCGACCGTTCCGACATCGGCGGCCAGATCGCGGATCTGTCGCGTGGCACCGCGGACATCGCCCGTCAGGTCTCCGAGCTTGATCGCCGCATCGTTGCGATGGAGGGCGAAGTCGCCGCCGCGGTGGACCACAGCCGTGCCGCGACCGAGCCGCTCGCGTCCGAAATCGACGAGCTTGGGCAACTGGTGAAGGAACTGGCCGACGCGGTCGCGGCGCATGAGCAGATGCTCGAAAGCGCGATCCACAACGCGACGCCGCTACGCCCGACCGCGGTCCATGCCCCGGCGCTCGCGCCCGAGCCCGCGCGCGCCGAGCGCCCCGATGCGATCGACCGCGCCGAACTCGGCGAGCCCGAAAGGCCCGCCGCCCGCGCGACGAGCGGGCATTTCAAGGGCGCCGAGCAATCGGCGATCGTTGCCGAGATTGCGCGCGCGATCGAAGCCAATCGCGTCGACCTGTTCCTCCAGCCGATCGTCACGCTGCCGCAGCGCAAGGTGCGCTATTACGAGGCGCTGACGCGGCTGCGCGCCGACGACGGCGCGCTGCTCACCCCCGACGACTTCCTGAGCTACGCCGAGAACTCAGGCCTGATGCCGGCGATCGACAATCTGCTGGTGTTCCGCAGCGTGCAGGTGGTGCGGCGGCTCTCGACCAAGAACCGCGAGGTCGGGCTGTTCTGCAACATTTCCGCCTCGACCTTGGCGAACGCGCTGGTGTTCCAGGAGACCACGGATTTCCTCGAAGCCAACCGCGTGCTCGCGCCCTATCTGGTGTTCGAGTTCTCCCAGTTTGCCGTGCGCGCCATGGGCCCGATCGAGCAGGAATGTCTGGCGGCGCTGGCCGAGCTCGGTTTCCGTTTCTCGATGGATCACGTCGCCGACCTGCGCGTGGAGCCGCGCGAGCTCGCCGAGCGCGGCTTCCGCTTCATCAAGGTGCCGGCGGCGCTGCTGCTCAGCCGCACGGCGGCGACCGGCGACATCCATCCGGCGGATTTCTCCGACCTGCTCGGCCGCTTCGGCATCGACCTGATCGCCGAGCGGATCGAGGGCGAGAGCACCGTGGTCGACCTGCTCGATTACGATGTGCGCTTCGGCCAAGGCTTCCTGTTCTCGCCGCCGCGCCCGGTGCGTGCCGAAGTGCTGCAAGGTCTCGCCGAGCGCCAGCAGGCGCACCATGCGCCCGCGCCGCTGCGCGCAGCCGAACGGGGCGCGCCCACGGTCGCCGACGCGGCACCGGCGGAGCCACCGCGCGAGGCCGCACCCCGCCCGACCGCGCTGGCGCAAATCGCGCGCGGCATCGTGCGCCGCGCGCAAGGCTAGCCGCATGCGATGCTTTCCCGCTCGTCCCCGCGAAAGCGGGGACCCAGTTCTTGGCCCTGGATGCCCGCTTTCGCGGGCATGAGCGGAGAGAAGCCAGTTTCCATGTCCCCTCCCCTCCTCACCGACCATTTCGCAACGCTTGCGCCGAATTACGATGCGGTGCTGTCCGATGTGTGGGGCGTCATCCACAACGGCATTGCGGCGACGCCGCCTGCCTGCGAGGCGCTCACGCGCTTTCGCGAAAGGGGGGGAAGCGTTGTGTTGATTTCCAACGCGCCGCGCCCGGGCGAAGGCGTGATCCGTTTCCTCGATCATGTGAAGGTGCCACGTTCGGTGTACGACGGCATCGTGACCTCCGGCGACGTCACGCGTTCCGTCGTCGCACAGCGGACGGGACAGCCCCTGTTCCTGATCGGACCGGAGCGCGACCATTCGATCTTCACCGGCCTCGACGCGCCGTTCACCACCGTCGAGAAGGCTGCCTACGTGGTGTGCACCGGCCTGTTCGACGACGAAGTCGAAACCCCGGACGACTACCGCGACCTGCTCGCCCAACTGCGCGCGCGGAATTTGTTCATGCTCTGCGGCAATCCGGACGTGGTGGTCGAGCGCGGCGACCGTCTGGTCTACTGCGCGGGTGCGATCGCGGACCTTTATGCCGAACTGGGCGGCGAAGTGTATTACGCCGGCAAGCCGTACCGGCCGCTCTACGATCTGGCTTTGGCCGAAGCCGCGAAAGCGCGTGGGAAACCACTCGCGCTGAACCGCGTGCTGGCGATCGGAGATTCGGTGCGCACGGATCTCAAGGGCGCTCATGATCTCGGCGTCGATTGCCTGTTCGTCACCGCCGGCATCCACGCCGAGGAGCTCGGCCACCGCGACGATCCCGACCCCGAGGCGCTCAAGACGATGTTCGCCGCCGCCGGCCAAATGCCGAAGGCCGTGACGCGAGGGCTGGTGTGGTGAGAACTTCAGGTGCCACTCGTCCCCGCGACCCGCCTACGCTATGGCTTCGGCGGGTTTGGTGCCAGTTCGCCGAAGCTTTAGCGAAGGCGAAAAGCGGGGACCCAGAGCCACGAAGTAGAACGAACTGGATTCCCGCTTGCGCGGGAATGAGCGGAGAGCGCTTACGGAAACATCTCGTCGACCTTGGCCTGGTCGACGCCGCCGCCCGCGAGCTGAGGCCCGTGCAGCAGGAACTTCTCCTTGCGCTCGGCGCGCTCACGTTCGCTTCTCGTGAGGAACCCGTCGATGTCCTTGGCCTGCATCACATCGGCAAAGCGCGAGACGCGCTCCTCGATGTGCTGCAAGGTCTCGACCACCTTGGCGATGCGCTGGCCGGTGATGTCCTGGAACGAGCACGCCTCGAAGATCACCATCATCTTCTCGTCGACCAGTGCCTTGTAGGCCGCCGGATTGCTGGCGTCGGCGCCCATCACCGCCTCGGCACATTCCATGATGGTGTTGGTCGCATGCTCAGTCGCCTGCACGATCGCGTCCAACTCCTCGCCCGCCGACGGGATGCGCGTGTTCTTCAGGTCGTTGACCTGCAGCGCGCCGATTTCGTGGCGCATGGTCTCGATATAGCCGGCGATCTCGCGCAATTCGCCGTAGACCTTGGCGTCCATCGCCTGGAAGAAGCTCTGCAGCGACTGCGCCGACACCTCGGCGAGCGCGATGATGTCGTGGAACGTGACGTTCTCGCGCTTCTGTTTCAGAAAGTCGACGAGACGATCGAAATGGCTCGCGTCCGCGATCGCCATGGCTCAACTCCTGCGCTTGCCCCGCAAGACGGGGGCCGCTCCCACTGCAAGATCCGCTCGCAATTTTTTCATTCTGCGCGGGCGGATGACTATTCGGCGAACACCGCCTCGATCTTGGTCTTGAGCGTCTGCGCGTTGAACGGCTTGACGATGTAGTTGTTTACGCCGGCCTTCTTTGCCGCGATGACGTTCTCGGTCTTGGACTCGGCCGTCACCATGATGAAGGGCGTCTTGTTCAGCCCCGGATCGGCACGGACTTCCTTGAGCAGCTCGTAGCCGGTCATCGGCTCCATGTTCCAGTCGGAGATCACGAGCCCGTATTTCTTCTCGCGCAGCTTGGAGAGCGCGGCCGAGCCATCGGAGGCATCGTCGATGTCTTCGAAGCCGAGCTGCTTCAGCAGATTGCGAATGATGCGGATCATCGTGTTGTAGTCGTCAACGACGAGTACCGGCATCGACATATCGACAGCCATATCCTGCTCCCCGTACGCATGCGGGCGCTTGGCCAGCGCCCGGCACCTCTGATCAATCGGAATCGAGGGCGTCCACCCCTGTTCCCCAGGGCGGGACCGTAGCAGCGGCGATTGAATATCCGGTTAATCCAAGCGATTTGCGGGAGTTAAGGCCGTCCGAAGGGGCAAAACGACGGAAAGCGCGCGCGCTCAGCCGGTAGCCGCCGAAAGTGCTATTGCGCGCGGGCGCGGAATGGCGCCCTGTCGGGCGCGTTAAGATTTGGTCAAGTTATCCGCCCATGGCCACACAGCCGGTCGATCCGCGCATGCTCCGCGTCCTCGGTTTCGAGGACCTGCATGTCGGCATGCGCGAGAGCCTGATGAAGGCCGTGATGGATTCCGACGTGGTCGGTTTCGCGCGGCTCTCCGGCGACGACAATCCGCTGCATCTCTGCGACGTCTATGCGGCCGACACCCGGTTCGGTCAGCGCATCGCGCATGGGCTGTACACCGCGAGCTTGATTTCCGCCGTGCTCGGCACCCGGCTACCCGGCCCCGGCGCGGTCTACCGCTCGCAGACGCTCAACTTCCACGGTCCGGTAAAGATCGGCGACGTGGTCGAAGTCTCGGTCGAGGTGGTCGAACTGGTGAAGAAAGGCCGCGTCGTCCGCCTGCAATGCGACGCGCGCGTCGACGGCAGGCTGGTACTCGACGGCGAGGCCGTCGTCTCGGTGCCGGCGCGGCGGCCGGCAGCGCCGACGCCTTGACTTGGCGGTGCCGGGAGCCGCAGGTTCGCGCGCCCCGCGACAAGCATCCTGCCCATGACCGTGCCTTGCAAACCAACCGAACCTTTCATCGTGGTGCGCGATGACGCGCCGCAGGCCGCGCGCTTCAATGGCGCGGTTGCGGCGATCGGCAATTTCGACGGCGTGCATCGCGGCCACCGGGCGGTGATCGACGCCGCCATCGCCCGGGCCAAGGCGATTGGGAGCGCGGCGATCGCCGTCACGTTCGAGCCCCATCCGCGCAAGATCCTGCGCCCGTCCAACCCCGTGTTCCGTCTCACCGACGAGCCCTCGAAGCTGCGCCTGCTCGCCGGGACCGGCCTCAATGGTGCGCTGGTGCTCACCTTCGATGCCGCGTTCGCGGCGCTCACCGCCGAACAGTTCGTCACGCGCATTCTGGTCGGCCGGCTCGGCATCCGCGGCGCGACCATCGGGTTCGATTTTCATTTCGGCAACCGGCGCGGCGGCTCCCCGGCGTTCCTTGCCGAGCAGGGCGAACGCCACGGCTTCACGGTCGAGACCGCGCCGCCGCTCGAGGACGAGGGGCGGCCGGTGTCGTCGTCTTCGATCCGCGCGGCGCTGGCCGAGGGACGCGTGGTGGAGGCGGCCGAGTTGCTTGGCTATCCGTGGTTCGCGGCAGGCACCGTGGTCAAAGGGAATCAGCGCGGGCGCGATCTCGGCTTCCCCACCGCCAATGTGGCGCTCGATCCGGACTGCGGGTTGAAGCACGGCATTTATGCGGTGCGCATCGGCATCGGCGGCATGATGCGCGACGGCGTCGCGAGCTTCGGCACACGGCCGACCTTCGACGATGGCGCGCCGCTGCTCGAAGTGCATGTGTTCGATTTTTCCGGCGATCTCTACGGCGCGCCGATCGATGTCGCGTTCATCGGCTGGATCAGGGCGGAAGCGAAATTCGACTCGGTCGACGCGCTGGTGCGGCGCATGGACGACGACGCGCGCCTTGCGCGCGCGGCGCTTGCCCGCGCGAGCGGCGCATTTCCGCCGCTCGGCGAAATCAACTCGTAAGTGTTAGCGGCGGATCAGCACAAAGCAGATCAGCGCAACGACCGAGAATCCAGCCGCCACGGCGAGCGCAACCGGATCGGAGGCGCGCTCCGCCACTGCGGCGATCACGACGGGTGCGACCGCGGTAATCACCAGCGCGGGCCGCGCGATGCGGCCGATGATGCGGCCGTAGCCGACCGGCCCGAACAGCGCGAGCGGCACCGCGCCGCGCGCGATGGTGATCAGCCCGTTGGCGACACCGAACATCACGGCGAACAGCACCGCCGCCGGCGTGGAAAATCCGAACAGCCACAACAGGGCAAAGGACGCAACCAGCATGCCGGCCGCGAAGCGCGCCATCGCCAGCGGATGGATGTTGCGCGCGAAGATGAATTCGCACAGCCGCGCGGCGACCTGGGAGGGGCCAAACAGCATGCCGACGAGTACGACGACATGCGGCTCGAGGCCTGCACGCTGAAAGATCGCGAGCAGATGCGCCGATAGTCCCGACGGCACGAACGCGTAGGCGGCGAACGCCGCGACGACCAGCAGAAAAGCGGCGCCCGCTGTGGGGCGTACCGGCGGCGGCGCTGCGCCTTCGGCGGGCACAACGTCGTGCGTGGCGCGTATGCGCGGCAGGGCAAACGCATGCAGCGGCGCCGCCACGAATGCCAGCAGTGCCGCATACACGAGATACGTGCCCTGCCAGCCGAGCGGCTGGAGCAGCGCGTAGGTCGCCGGCCAGCCCACCGTCGAGGCGAAGCCGCCCGCAAGGGTGAGCACCGTGATCGGCTGGCGCGCCTTGGCGCCGAAGATGCGCCCGAGCGTTGCGAACGCCGGATCGTAGAGCGAGGCCGCCATCGCGGCGCCGAGCAGCATCCACACGGCGAAATAGGCGACGGGGTGGCTTGCGACGGTGAGCCCGACGAGTCCGGCTGCGCCGGCGAGCGAGCCGAACGGCATCACCAGGTGGCCGCCGTAGCGATCGATCAGGCCGCCGACAGTCGGCGACACGAACCCCGCGGTTAGCAGGCCGGCCGAGAAGCCGCCCATCGCGAAGGTGAAGGAAAAGCCGCGATCAGCCGCGATCAGCGGCACCGTCATGACGGGCGGATAGAACACCGCGCCCCATGCCAGGATCTGTGTGACACCGAGCACGGCGACGGCGCGCCAGGGGCCGACGATGAATTCGCGGAGGGAAGGCATTGCGCGGCGGGCATCCTCAATCCGCCACGCTAGCACGGACTGGAACCGGCGCGCTTATGTGTGACGCTTTTTGCCGTTGTGAAACAAAAACAATTGCGCGAACGCCGTCGCGCGATTGGCGGTTGTGATCGCGACACAAACTCACACAGCACCGCACGCTTCTAGGTTCCAGGTTAGCTCGCCTTAACCAGCAAATACGGAACACGCATAGGAAAAACCCTCATTAACAGCGATGCCTCTATACGTGGTGTGTGTCTCGATGAGGGAAGGGCCGTGTCGACGGAACTTTTCGAACGCCGCTCGGTCGATGTGCGCCTCGGTGGTCGCTACAGCCTCGCGAACCGGCGCGACATGCAGGGCAACCGGCGCGAGTTCGCCTGCCGCACTAGCCGCGTCTCGCCGTTCCAGATGATGATCTCGGTGCCGGTGCTCGGCGCCGTCGGCGAGCGCGTCATCTCCTATTTCGGTGAGTTCGGAAAACTCGACGGCTGGGTGAGCCAGCATGCCGAAGGCGGATTCCTCATCGACCTCGCAGTCCCAAAGGAAAAGCGCGCGCAGCTCGCGGGCAAATTGTCGTGGCTGGAGAAACGGCAGAAAAATAACGTCGTCGATGCCCGCGCGCAGGAGCGCATCATCCCTGAGAACCCGCACTCGACCCTGGTCTTCGCGGACGGCTCGACGCTCGGCTGCTTCGTTATCGACATGTCGGTGATGGGCGCTGCCGTCTCGGCCGACGTGCAGCCCGCGATCGGCGCGCCGCTTGCGGTCGGCCGCAGCGTCGGGCGGGTCGTCCGGCATTTCGCCGAGGGCTTTGCGGTGAAGTTCGAGCGGCCGGTCGACCGTGATTATCTCGAGCATCTCATCATCAAGACTTGAGGGTGTTTCCGCCGCCGCCAGCCCGGGGTGAACGTCAAACACAGTCGAACGTTTCGCAGCCGAGCACCACGCATGGCAATTGGCCACGCTCGGTATCTATTTCCCACAAAAACCCGCGCAGCAATTCGACGCTTTATTCTATTTACGCGCCGCCGATCGAAATATTCTCCTTCCATCGCAATCACTTCTAGTCACTATGCTTGAATTGCATGGGTGGAGCATGCCTTTCTACTTGCAACTTCTGCGGTTCCCCTGCGTTTAACCCCATTCGTTGACGATGGGGAAGACGCGATGCCGAACAACCGGAGAATCCCTGGGGCGCGCGACCGCACCCGAATAAATGCCAGCGAAGAATCTGAAGTCGAATATTGGGCAAAGGCCCTGGGGGTTTCCAAGGAGCGGCTTATCGAGGCGATAAAGAAGGTCGGCGATTCCGTGCAGGCCGTTCGCACAGAATTGTCAGATACCCGCTAGCCGTGGCGACCGCTTCGGGAAATTCCGCGTCACACTAGTGTCCCGATTCCGAAGTTCGCCAGCGCTAGCTGCACACTCGGATGCGAACTTCGGAATCAAAGGGACACTAGCAACCTTATGACTCTAGTCTCCCTCTTGAACCCGAAGTTCGCAAGCGTACTTGCCGCGCGTTGTGCGAACTTCGGGTTCGGGGCACTAGCCGCGATGTGGGCTTTAAGTTTTCTTGCTGGTCTTGGCGGCCTTCGGGCGTGGCGCGGTCTCGGCGCCACAGCGCACATAGACGCTGGTGCCGTAGCGGCCCGCGACCTCGGGATCGGTGAAGCGCGTGACCAGTACACGGCCGTCGAAGCCGACGATCTCGCGGTCGCGCGCCCCGCCGGCCGGCTCCTCGCCGGGACCGATGTAGTTCTTGCCGTCCGGCCCGCCCTTGAGGCTGAGTTCGGTCGGTTGCGCCTGATCTGGCAGATGCATGATGACGCCGCCGCGCGGCCCGCGGCTGATGTTATACGGCTGTTTGCACTGACCCCGGGCGGCTGCCTCGGTGCGCGCGCGGTCTTCGTCCTTATGGTAGGCGGCGAGCCCCCAGCGCCCGACCAGGTCCTGCGCCGGAATGCTCGCCGGGAGCGGCGCGGCGGAGACAGGCGGAGGTTCGGGCGACGGCGAGGTCCCGAGCGAGAACTGCTGCGAGGCGCAGCCGGACAGCATCAGGGCCAGCGCTGCCGGTATGGCGGCCCACGGACGCAACAGAATGGACATGGCGGCCCTCCTTGGATTGCTCGATCACAGTTTGCACGCGCCCATCGGGGCAAGGAAAGCTACGTGCGAGGCGACCGGCGGTTCCGGCGATGTTGCCGGACGCAGCCGAATTGCTCGTACGCGTTAACCTAACCGGCCCGCAATAAAGAGACGTAAACGCGGCAGCATCGCAGCAAACCGGCCCGCTTGCGGTTAACGGCGCCGCCTTGACAGCGGCCTCCTGAGGCCATATTCCACCGCTGCTGGCACTCGCCAAGCACGAGTGCTAACCTACTCGTCCGACACAGCTTTTAGTCCGGCGCCGGCAAGGCTCGCGCCCGTTTCGCGCCCACGAGGAGTACCCATGGCCAAAACGAGATTTCGTCCCCTGCATGACCGCGTGGTGGTCCGCCGCATCGAGGCGGAAGAGAAGACCAAAGGCGGCATCATCATTCCCGACACCGCCAAGGAGAAGCCGTCCGAAGGCGAAATCATCGCGGTCGGCCCAGGCGGGCGTGACGAGAACGGCAAGCTGATCCCGATCGACCTCAAGGCAGGCGACCGCGTGCTGTTCGGCAAGTGGTCGGGCACCGAGGTGAAGCTCGACGGCGAGGACCTCCTGATCATGAAGGAGTCCGACATCATGGGCGTGATTGCGTAACGCGACGCCCTCGTCCTGAGGCGGCCGCGAAGCGGCCGTCTCAAAGGACCGGCACAAGCAGAAATCCATCCTTCGAGACGCGGGCTGCGCCCGCTCGTCGGGATGAGGACCTAAGTCAAAATCAAAGGACCGAACAAATGGCTGCCAAGGACGTAAAATTCTCCACCGACGCGCGCGACCGCATGCTGCGCGGCGTCGACATTCTCGCCAATGCCGTGAAGGTGACGCTCGGCCCCAAGGGCCGCAATGTGATTCTCGACAAGTCGTTCGGCGCGCCGCGCATCACCAAGGATGGCGTGACCGTCGCGAAGGAAATCGAGCTGGAGGACAAGTTCGAGAACATGGGCGCGCAGATGGTGCGCGAGGTCGCCTCCAAGACCAACGATGTGGCAGGCGATGGCACGACGACCGCAACGGTGCTCGCGCAGGCGATCGTGCGCGAGGGTGCAAAATCCGTCGCGGCCGGCATGAATCCGATGGATCTCAAACGCGGCATCGACATCGCGGTGACGGCCGTCGTGAAGGACATCGAGAAGCGCGCCAAGAAAGTGTCCTCTTCGGCGGAAGTCGCCCAGGTCGGCACCATCTCGTCGAACGGCGATGCCACCATCGGCAAGATGATCGCGCAGGCGATGCAGAAAGTCGGCAACGAGGGCGTGATCACGGTCGAGGAAGCAAAGTCGCTCGACACCGAGGTCGAGATCGTCGAGGGCATGCAGTTCGACCGCGGCTACATCTCGCCCTACTTCATCACCAATGCCGAGAAGATGATCGCGGAGCTGGAAGACGTCTACATCCTGCTGCATGAGAAGAAACTCTCCGGCCTGCAGGCGATGCTGCCGCTGCTCGAAGCCATCGTGCAGACCGGCAAGCCGCTGCTGATCGTCTCCGAGGACGTCGAGGGCGAGGCGATCGCCACGCTCGTGGTCAACAAGCTGCGCGGCGGGTTGAAGGTCGCGGCCGTGAAGGCGCCGGGCTTCGGCGACCGCCGCAAGGCGATGCTGGAAGACATCGCCATTCTCACCGGCGGGCAGCTGATCTCGGAGGATCTCGGCATCAAGCTCGAGACCGTGACGCCGGCGATGCTCGGCCGCGCCAAGAAAGTCGTGATCGAGAAGGAGAAGACCACGATCGTCAACGGCGCCGGCAAGCGCAAGGACATCGAGGCGCGCGTGGCGCAGATCAAGGCGCAGATCGAGGAGACGACCTC
>JAXDNY010000096.1:0-26188 GCA_034669145.1 Hyphomicrobiales bacterium | reverse complement strand
CCCGACACCGCTGCACGGATCGCGCGCGCAATGCCGATGCCGATGTCGGCCGCGTGCAACACGCGGAACGCCGCCTTGCACAGGGGCTTTGCGATCGCGAGCTGGTCCATCTCCTCGTAGTCGCCCTGCTGCAGGTCGACGATCTCGCGCTCGGACGAGCCGGAGATCAGGATCATCGGGAAGCAGTTGGTCGTGGCGTGGGCCAATGCCGTAAGGCCGTTGAGGAAGCCCGGCGCCGACACGGTGAGGCAGACGCCGGGCTTCTTGGTCAGGAAGCCCGCGATCGATGCCGCATAGCCGGCATTCTGCTCATGGCGGAACGACAGCACGCGGATGCCCGCGGCCTGCGCCATGCGGCCGAAGTCCGTGATCGGAATGCCGGGCACGCCATAGATCGTGGTGAGGCCGTTGAGCTTGAGCGCATCGATGATGAGATTGAAGCCGTCGGTCAACTCGCGCTCTTCTTCCGCGCCGCTCGCAGGCTTTTCTTTCAGTGCGGCTTCCGCCATGACGTTCTCCCAATACTCGTCAAGCCGCCTCGCTTCTTGCGAGTGCGGCCAAGTCAGTCCAGATAGTCGGCGTACTTCTTCACATGCTCGGCGAGGCCGAGCGCGTGGTTGCGCACGAGGTCCTCGGCACGCTCGGTGTCGCGCGCCTCGAGTGCCTCGATGATGTTCATGTGGTCGCGGATCGAGCGGTCGACGCGATCCTGCTCGCCGATGGTCTTGCGGCGGATCATGCGCATATGGGTGAACAGGTTCTCGGCCAGATCGATCAGCACGCCGTTCTTGCTCAGGCGGATGATGGTCTGGTGAAACTCGATGTTCACCTCGGAATACTCGTCGAGATGCGCGCGCGCTTCGCCGTTCTCGAATGTCGCGAACATGCGCCGCAAAGACGCGATCTCGTCGGTGGTGGCGTTCTGCGTGATCAGGCGCGCCGCCATGCTTTCCAGCGCCGCCCAGGCGGTGATCATCTCGATCACCTCTATCTTGGATTTGCGCACCACGTAGATGCCGCGGCGCGGCACCGAGCGCACGAAGCCCTCGCGCTCGAGCTGCGCCATTGCCTCGCGCACCGGCGTGCGCGAGATGCCGAGATCGCTCGCAAGCTGGCGCTCGTCGAGCCGCACTTCGCCCGGCTGCTCATAGACGTTGAGCGAAACGATCGTGTCCTTCAGCGCCGTGTAGGCGCGATCCGCGAACGTCGAGGTATCGCCGAGCGGCGCCAGCACGATGCGCGCGGGCGCCTCGACCGGCCGGCCGGGAGGGGTGACATCGCTCATCTGGCCCTCCGACTTGGAGGTTTCACGCTGCTTGCGTGCGCTGGTATACATAATTCCATACAGCACTTTCCGACTATAAAATCAATCCGTTCAGGCGGCCGTGGCGAAGCGCAGCCGCGTCCAGAGGTGCGAGATCAGCGGCCAGAACAGCGCGATAAAGCCGAGCGCCATGATCGAGCCGACGAGCCCGTTGGAGAAGAAGACGCCGAGCCCGCCCTGCGAACCGAGCAGCGACTGGCGGAAGGCTTCCTCGGCCTTGTCGCCGAGCACGATGGCGAGAACAAGCGGCGCCAGCGGATAATTGCACTTCTTCAAGAGGTACCCGATGACGCCGAACACCAGCATCATCACGACGTCGAAGGTCGAGTTGTGCACCGTGTAGGCGCCGATCGCGCACATCACGAGGATGATCGGCGCGATGATCGAGAACGGGATGCGCAGGATCGCGGCGAACAGGGGGACGCACGTTAGAACCACGATCAGGCCGACGATGTTGCCGAGATACATGCTGGCGATCAGGCCCCAGACGTATTCCTTCTGCTCGACGAACAGCAGCGGCCCGGGCTGCAAGCCCCAGATCAGCAGGCCGCCGAGCAGCACGGCGGCGGTCGGCGAGCCGGGCACGCCGAGCGAGAGCATGGGCAGGAGCGCCGCGGTGCCGGCCGCATGCGCGGCGGTCTCGGGCGCCACGACTCCCTCGATCTCGCCGGTGCCGAACTTGTCGCCGCGCTTGGAGGTGCGCTTGGCGATGCCGTAGCTCATGAACGACGCCGGGGTGGCGCCGGCCGGCGAGATGCCCATCCAGCAGCCGATCACGCAAGAACGCAGCGAGGTCATCCAGTAGCGCGGCAGTTCCTTCCAGGTTTCCCAGACGACTCGCGCGTTGATGCCGGCCGCCTTGCCCTTGAACGCGAGTCCTTCCTCCATCGTGAGCAGGATCTCGCCGATGCCGAACAGGCCGATCACCGCGATCAGGAAGTCGAAGCCGTTGAGAAACTCCGTGAAGCCGAACGTCAGGCGGAGCTGGCCCGTCATGCTGTCGAGCCCGACCGCGGCGAGCGCGAAGCCGATCATCATCGCCGCCACGGTCTTGAACGGCGGCTCTTTGCCCATGCCGATGAATGAGCAGAACGCGAGAAAGAAGACGGCGAATTTTTCCGCCGGCCCGAATTGCAACGCGAATTTCGCAACCAGCGGCGCAACCAGCGTGATCATGATGACGGCAAACAGCGCGCCGACGAACGACGACGTGAACGCGGCGGTGAGCGCCTCGCCCGCCTGGCCCTTCTGCGCCATCGGATGGCCGTCGAACGTCGTCGCAACCGACCACGGCTCGCCCGGAATGTTGAACAGGATCGACGTGATCGCGCCGCCGAACAGCGCGCCCCAGTAGATGCACGACAGCATGATGATCGCCGAGGTGGGCGACATGCCGAAGGTGAGCGGCAGCAGGATCGCGACGCCGTTGGCGCCGCCGAGGCCCGGCAACACGCCGATGATGACGCCCAGCAGGATGCCGATGAACATCAGCATGATGTTGTAGGGCTGCAGCACCACGGCGAAGCCGTGAAACAGATTGACCAGTTCTTCCATGGTGCCTTTCTTCCCGAACCTCAGTCCTCGCCGATGGGATCGCGCTCAGTCCATCGTCAGAGGTGGAAAATGTCCTCGATCGGTCCCTTCGGCAGCGGCACGAGGAACCATTTCTCGAACATCAGGTACGTCGCGACCGTTACGCCGATCGAAACCGCGGCCGACATCGCGACGCTGTAGCGGCCGAGCCACATCATGAATACGGCGACGAGAACGAGCGACGCCGCATAGATGCCCGTATAGGGCACTGCCACCACGTAGATCGCCGTCGGGATCACGACGGAGAGAACAGACCAAAGCTGCGACCAGTCGGCGAAGACCTTGTGCGGATCCTCCGCGGCCGCCGCGATCAGGTTCATCACGCTCGCCAGGATGATCGAGACGCCGAGGTAGAACGGGAAGAATCCCGACTTCGGCCCCTCCGCGCCCCAGCCGATGCCGACTTGCAGGCTGCCGGCGATGACCGCCGCGCCGAACGCGATCATCGTGATCGCGACGCCGATCTCGATGCCGCGATGGCCGGGGCCGCTGGCGCCCGCATGTGATGTGTCGCTCATGTGGTCCTCGTCAGGCGCCTTCTCGGTGATCGGCGCGCGAACGCAATGCCGGCGAATCGACTCCGCCGGCGATGCTGCGTCCGTCAGGTTCAGTTCGTCGCGAGGAAGCCCGCTTCCTTCATCAGGTCGCGGTGGCGATTTTCCTCGTTGGCGACCCACTTGGCGTATTCGTCGCCGCTCATGAAGGTCTGGTTGAAGGCGCCGTCCTGCATCAGTTGCTTCCACTCCGGCGTCTCACGCACCTTCTTGAGCAGGTCCACATAGAACGCGACCTGATCCGGCGTCGCGCCCGGCGTCGTGAACACGCCGCGCAGCATCAGGTACTCGATGTCGAGGCCCTGCGATTTGCAGGTCGGGATATCGCCCCAAGCCATGTCGCCGGCGATCTTGTCCTTGTAGGGAAGCGTCTTGTCGTCGAACACGCAGAGCGGACGAAGCTGTCCGGCGCGCCACTGCGCCACCGCTTCGATCGGATTGTTCACCGTCGAATTGACGTGCTTGCCGACGAGTTGCACGGCGACCTCGCCGCCGCCCTTGTAGGGGATGTAGGTGAATTTGCCGCCGGTCACTTTCTCGATCGCGACGGTGATGATCTGATCTTCCTGCTTGGAGCCGGTGCCGCCCATCTTCATGGTGCCGGACGCGGCTTTCACCGCGGTGATGTAATCCTGCGCGGTCTTGTACGGCGTATCGGCCGGCACCCAGAGGATGAATTCGTCGAGCGCCATCATGGCGACGGGCGTCAGATCCTTCCACGAGAACGGGATGCCGGTGCCGAGCGGCGTGGTGAACAGGTTCGACAGCGTGATGACCAGCTTGTGCGGATTGCCCTTCGAGCCCTTCATATCGAGGAAGCCTTCGCCGCCGGCACCACCTGACTTGTTGATGACAACCATCGATTGGTTCATCAGCTTGTGCTTGGTGACGATGCCCTGGATGACGCGCGCCATCTGGTCGGCGCCGCCGCCGGTTCCGGCCGGCACGATGAATTCCACGGGCCGCGTCGGCTCCCAGGCCGCCGCTGCCGGTATCGCGGTTGCTGCTGCTGCCGCTACAACACCGCAAGTCGCAATGATCCTGAGATTGGCTGGGCGTTTCATGCGCTCACTCCCAAAAGATTTGGTCGTCCCGCCGGACTGAGGCCGGCTTGGGCGAGGTCACCGGGAATGGCGTCCCCGATGGGCCAATGCCCGTTCCTGAACAGATAATAAAGTATGCCAAAGGGCAAGAAGAATCCGCGTGCAAATAGTAATGATGCAATGCACAATTATAGTGACGTAACGTAAGATTTCGTGGTTATCTGACCGGGCGCTTTATTGTCCGCCCATGGTTGAGCGCACCGGATTCATCAATTCGGATGAGCAAGATAACGGTTATGCGCTGCCCGAAGGCGACGCAATACCTCGCAAGTGCCGGTTGGTGTTAGGCACCTCCCACATATCATGGCGCAACTGTGCTGCGACATTATGCGCCTGATAAAACTCTCCGTATGCACGGGCCATGACCTGACCGACCCTTGCACAGATGGCGCAGCTGCGGATTCGGCAACCCCGCGACGCTTGAGATAACCGATCTCCTCTGATCCAAATCGGAGACCAGCCCGCAAGGCCGGACGCGCGGAGGTATTGTGCAATTCCATCTGAACGGATTCGAGCCCGGCGATCCGGATATCTCCGACCCGGCGCAGCGCTATCCCGCGTCGGGAGCAGCCGGCGCCGTCCCGGAGGAAGTCGACATCCTTATTGTCGGGTGCGGGCCCGCGGGTCTGACACTGGCAGCGCAGCTGTCGGCCTTTCCCGGCATCAAGACAGCAATCGTCGAACAGAAGCCGGGCCCTCTGCTGCGCGGCCAGGCCGACGGCATCGCCTGCCGCACGATGGAGATGTTCGAGGCCTACGGCTTTGCCGAGCGGGTGATGAAGGAGGCCTGCTGGATCAACGAGACGACGTTCTGGAAGCCCGACGACAAGCAGCGCGAGAATATCGTGCGCAGTGGACGCGTGCAGGACGTCGAAGACGGGCTGTCGGAATTTCCGCACGTCGTTTTGAATCAGGCGCGGGTGCACGACTTCTACCTCGACGTCATGCGCAAATCACCGGCGCGGCTCGAGCCGTACTATGCGCGGCGCCTGATCGATCTCGAGATCGGCGCGGCGGCCTCGGGCGACAACGCTGATCCGTACCAGGTGACCGCGCGGCTCGAGCGGGTCGATCCTGCGCACGACGGTCAAACCGAAACCGTGCGGGCGCGCTATGTGGTCGGCTGCGATGGCGCGCGCAGTGCCGTGCGCAAGTCGATCGGGCGCGCGCTCTCCGGCGATAGCGCCAATCACGCCTGGGGCGTGATGGATGTGCTCGCCGTCACCGACTTTCCCGATGTCCGCTTCAAGTGCCTGATCCAGTCGGCAGAAGACGGCAGCATGATCATCATCCCGCGTGAGGGCGGCTACCTGTTTCGCCTCTACATCGAGATGGACAAGCTCGGGGCCGGCGAACGCGTGTCGGATCGCAACATCACGGCCGACGATCTGATCGCGGCGGGGCGGCGGATTCTCAATCCGCATACGCTCGACGTCAAAGAGGTCGCCTGGTGGTCGGTCTACGAGATCGGCCAGCGCCTGTGCGACAAGTTCGACGACGTGCCGCAAGAGGACGGCGAGCGCCTGCCGCGCGTGTTCATCGCGGGCGATGCCTGCCACACCCACAGCCCGAAAGCCGGGCAGGGCATGAACGTGTCGATGCAGGATGGCTTCAATCTCGGCTGGAAGCTGGCGGCCGTTCTGCGCAAACGCTGCGCACCGCACCTGCTGCATACCTACTCGGCGGAACGCCAGGCGATCGCCAAGGAGCTGATCGACTTCGATCGCGAGTGGGCCGCGATGCTGGCGTCCACCAAGGGCTTCGATGCGGCGGAAACGCAGCGCTATTTCGTCCAGCACGGCCGCTACACTGCGGGCACGGCGGCGCACTACAAGCCAGCGCTGCTGACCGGCGAAGGGACGCACCAGCATCTCGCATCGGGCCTCACGATCGGCATGCGGTTTCATTCCGCACCGGTCATCCGCGTCGCGGATGCGAAGCCCGTTCACCTCGGCCATGTGGTGAAGGCGGACGGGCGCTTCCGTATTTTCGCGTTTGCGGGAGAAGGCGATACGGGCGGCGCCAAGTCCGGCGTTCGCGCCCTGTGTGATTTTCTCACTGGGTCTGACGCGTCACCCGTGCGCAAGTACACGCCGGCAGGCGAGGACATCGACGCGGTGATCGATGTCCGTGCGGTTTTCCAGCAGAGTCATGCCGAGGTTGCCATCGAGACCATGCCGACCCTGCTGCTGCCGCCGAAGGGGCGCTACGGACTGCGCGACTATGAGAAGATTTTCTGCCCCGACCTCAAGAGCGGCCAAGACATCTTCACGATGCGCGGCATCGATCGCGAACGGGGTTGCATGGTGATCGTGCGGCCGGACCAATACGTCGCGCACGTTCTGCCGCTCGATGGCTATGCGCCGCTCGCGGCATACTTCGAGGGGTTCATGATGCGGAGTGCGACGAACTCCGCTCATTCCCGCGAAAGCGGGAATCCAGTTCTTGGCCAAAGCACTGGGTCCCCGCTTTCGCGGGGACGAGCGGGATAGGCGACTAAGCCGCCTTCAGCCGCACCGTCTCCGGCACCGGCAGCGGCTTGTTGGCCGAGCCCTCGATCGACTCGACTGTCATGAAGATCATGTCGTCGTCGCCGAGGTTCTCCAGATCGTGCACCTTGAACTCGCCCGCGCCGTAGGTCTCGTGGCGCGTCTCGCCCGGATAGTACGAATACTCCACCGTCGTGCCGTCCATCAGGTGCTGGCGCCCGCGCCCGCCGTTCACGGCGGTCCAGAAATAGTTCAGCACGTGACGGTGAAAGCCGATGCGCTCACCGGGTTTGAGCCGAATGGTCCACACGCGCAGCTTGTCGGTCTCGGACAAAAGTTCGGAGCCGACGCAGCCGTTCGGCCGTTCCGCTTCGCGCGCGAATTCCTGCTTCAACGCCGCGGGCCACTCGGTCTTGACGTGCGTGTTGGCGGATTTCTCCTTCATGGACATCGCCATGGCATTCTCCCTTTGAATATGCCCAAGCTATAGCAAGTTTCGTCTGTCGGAGGAATGCGTTTGGCAAGGGGTAAGCGCGCGCTGGTGATCGGCGGCTCGATGAGCGGGCTGCTCGCGGCGCTTGCGCTCAGGCAGCACGGCTGGCAGGCCGAGGTGTACGAGCGCGTCGCCGAGCCGCTCGCCGGGCGCGGGGCCGGCATCGTGGCGCAGCCGGAACTCAAGGCGATCCTGCGTACGCTCGGGCTTGAGGCCGACCGCGATCTCGGCATCGAGGTCGCGACACGCGTGATGCTCGCGCGCGACGGCCGCGTGACGCACCGCGTCCCGGTCGCGCAAACGATGACCGCGTGGGACCGCGTGTTCTTTCTGCTCAAGGCAGCACTCCCGGAGGCGAACTATCATCGCGCCAGGGAGTTGCGCCGCGTCGAGCAGCACGGGCAGGGCGTGGTGGCGCATTTTGCCGACGGCACCGCGGCCGAGGGCGATGTGCTGGTCGGCGCCGACGGCATCCGCTCGACCGTGCGCCAGCAATATCTTCCCGAGGTCGCGCCGCTCTACGCGGGCTATACGGCGTGGCGCGGGCTGATCGCCGAGAACGCGTTTCCGCCGCCGCTCCACGCCGCGCTGTTTGAGGATTTCTCGTTCTGCCTGCCCGACAACGAGCAGATGCTCGGCTATCCGGTGGCGGGGCCGGACAACGATCTTCGGCCCGGGCACCGGCGCTACAATTTCGTCTGGTACCGGCCGGCGAGCGAACGCCAAGAATTGCCGCGCCTGCTGACCGACGATTCAGGCCGTACGCACGTGTTGTCGATCCCGCCGCCGCTGATTGCGCGCGAGGTCGTGGCGGCCATGCGCGCGGATGCGAACCGCGTGCTGGCGCCGCAGTTCAACGCCATGGTCGATCTGTGCGACATGCCGTTCCTGCAGCCGATCTACGACCTTGAAGTGCCGCGCATGGCGTTCGGCCGCGTGGCGATCCTCGGCGATGCGGCGTTCGTGGCGCGCCCGCATGTCGGCGCGGGTGTCGCAAAGGCCGCCGAAGATGCGCTCGCGCTCGCCGGGGCGCTCGAGGGGAGCGCCGACACCGAAGCTGCATTGCGGCACTATGAGCGCACGCGCATTCCCGCAGGCGGGCGCATCATCGCCCGCGCGCGCCATCTCGGCGCCTACGTGCAGGCCGACCTGAAGACGGACGCCGAGCGCGAATACGCCGCGCGCCACCGCACGCCCGAGGCGGTGCTGGCGGAGACCGCGATGATGGATTTTTGATGCGTGTCCCGGGCGCGGCGCAGCACGAAGTGATGCGCTGCAGACCCGGGACCCCGGTTGCTTGGCATCAGGACAGAAAGTAACCGGGGTCCCGCATCTGCGATGCACCGCTGCGCGCTGCATCGCGTGCGGGACGCAAGCGCTACAACCCGAGCAGCTTCTTCGCGTTCCCGCCGCAGATCGCCGCAACGGTCTTCGCGTCGAGCGATTCCGTGTTCACCACATGCCCGACCGGATCGTAGTCCGCCATGTCGAACGGATAGTCCGTGCCCATCAGGAGGTGATCGGCGCCGAACACCTTGATGAGATATTCAAGCTGGTGCGGCGTGAACACGACCGTGTCGAAATAGACCTTCTTCAGGTACTCGGTCGGGGCTTTCGGCAGATTGTTGGCGACGTCGGTGCGCGCGCCCCAGGCATGATCGATCCGGCCCGAGTAGCCGCCGAGATAGCCGCCGCCGTGCACGGCGAGGATTTTCAGGTTCGGATGCCGCTCCAGCACGCCGTCGAAGATCAGATAATGCAGCGCGACCGTGGTATCGAGCGGATTGCCGATCACGTTGGAGAAGTAGAGCCGCGAGAAGCGCTCGCCTTGCGTGAAGCCGTTCGGATGGATCACCACCAGCGCGCCGAGCGCCTCAGCCTTGGCCCAGAACGGCGCGAAGGCCGGGTCGGATAGCTCCTTGCCGGCGACGTTGGTGAGGATCTGGCAGCCCTTGAAGCCGAGCTCTCTCATCGAGCGCTCAAGCTCCGCGGCGGCCTCGTTGCCGTCCTGCAGCGGTACGGTGCCGAGCGCGACGAAGCGGTCCGGCTTGCGCGCCACGTATTCGGCGATGCCGTCGTTGAGCACACGCGTCGCCTTCACGGCGATCTCGACCGGAACGGTGAAATAGCATTGCGGCGGCGGCGGCATGACGAGCTGCATGTCGAGGCCCATGTCGTCCATGTCGCGCAACCGCTCGTCGAGCCCGTTCTCGATTCCGGTCATGCGCGAGCGGCGGTCGGCCTCCTGTTTGGCGTTGAGCGCCTTGACGTTGTCGGTCGCAAAATGCGCGAGCGGCACTTGCGTGAGATCGAGATGCGGCTGCGCGATCTGCGCGGCGGCCGGCACGCCGACGTGCGAATGGATGTCGATTGTGGCCGACTTCGGCCGCCCCTCGCGTCCGGGCTTTCCCTGTTTGCGCGCGGCGGTCGGGCCGTATCGGTTGGTGTCGGGCATCTTCCATTTCTCCTCTTCTATCGAAGCCCTCACCCTGAGGAGCCCCATTCTCTGACCTCATCCTGAGGAGCGTTGCGCAGCAACGCGTCTCGAAGGATGGCCACAGACACCGAGCTTGCCGCCATCCTTCGAGACGCCGCCTTCGGCGGCTCCTCAGGATGAGGGCGGAGTGGGTTGCGGGCGCTCCTCAGGATGAGGAATGAGCTAGAACACCCCCAGATGCTGCGCGATCACCTTGTCGTTCGTCCGCGTCTCCGCGGCCGTTCCGGAAAACACCACCGCGCCGGTATTCACGATCACCACGTCGTCGGCAAGGTCGAGGGTGAGCTTGATGTTCTGCTCGACCAGCACGATGGACAGCCCCTCAGCCTTCAGTTGCGCGATGGTGCGGCCGACCTCGTGCACGATCTGCGGTGCAAGGCCCTCGGAGGGCTCGTCCATCAGCAGCACGCGCGGATTGCCCATCAGGGCGCGGCCGATGGCGAGCATCTGCTGCTCGCCGCCCGACAGCGAGCCCGCGACCTGTGCGTGGCGTTCCTTCAGCCGGGGAAACAGCGCGAACACGCGATCGGCGGACCACGCATTGCCCTCGCGCTTTTGCGCAGCGACTTCCAGGTTCTCGCGCACCGTGAGCGAGCGGAACACCCGGCGGCCCTGCGGCACGAGGCAGATGCCTTTGCGGGCGATGACCTCCGGCACAAGTCCCGCGACGTTCTCGCCGAACAGCGCGATCGTGCCGCGGCGCGGGCGCAGGAAACCCATGATGGTCGCCATGCAGGTGGTCTTGCCGGCGCCGTTGCGGCCGAGCAGGCCAAGCAGACGGCCGGCCTGCAACGCAAAGCCGACGCCGTGCAGCACATGGCTGTCGCCGTAGTATGTATCGACGTCGCGGATGCTGAGCGCCTCACTCGCCAAGGTACACCTCCTTGGTGCGCGGGTCGGCGACGACTTCCGCGCGGGTCCCTTCCACGATCACCTCGCCGTAATGCAAGAGCGTGATGCGCTCCGCGAAGGCGAGCGCCGAATCCATGTCGTGCTCGATCATCACGATGGTGACGTCGCGTGGCACCTTGGCGAGCAGTTCGCGCACCTGGCTGCGCTCTTCCTGCGAAAGCCCCGCGAGCGGCTCGTCGAGCAGCAGCACCTTCGGCTTCTGCGCCAGCGCCATCGCCATTTCGAGCCGCCGCCGCTCGCCATAGGAGGTTTCGGCGACGGGGCGGTCGGCGCTGGCACCAAGGCCCACTTGCGTCAGCGCCTCGCGCGCCGCGTCGTAGAGGTGGCGCTGGCTGGACAGAAACGTCCACGGGTTCCAGCGCAGTTTGTCGAGGCCGAGCAGGCCGAGCACCACATTGTGCACCAGTGTCTCTTTCGGAAACAGCGTGAGGATCTGGTAGGTGCGCGCCAACCCGAGATGCACGCGCTGCTGCGTCGGCAGCTTGAGCAATTCCTGCCCGAACAGTTTCACCGACCCCGTGTCCGGCGCAAGATCGCCGGTGATCAGGTTGAACAGCGTGGTCTTGCCGGCGCCGTTCGGGCCGATGATCAGCCGCCGCTCGCCCGGCAGCACCGAAAGCGAAACCTGCCGGGTCGCCGGCAGGCCGCCGAAGCGCTTGTTCAGGTTCACGACTTCGAGCGCGGGCGTCACGGTGCGCCCCCGATCTTTTTCGTGGACCGCCAACGCGCCCACAGTTGCCGCACGCCCGGCACGATGCCGAACGGCATGAACAGGATCACGATGACGAAGATCGCGCCGAGCAGCGTGTTCCAGCGGTCCACGTAGGAGGACACCAGGTTCTTCACCAGCGTGATGATCACCGCGCCGACGATCGGGCCGGTGAGAGTCGAGGCGCCGCCGAGGATCGCCATCAGCAACACTTCGGCGGACTGCTGCAGCGAGATCGCGTGCGGCGAGATGAACAGGTTGTAGTAGACGTAGAGCAGGCCCGCGACCGAGCCCCAGAACGAGGCAAGCACGAAGGCGAGCCACTGGATCATCCACACGTTATGGCCAAGCATGCGCATGCGGCGCGGCTGGTCGCGCGCGCCCTGCAGGGCGGCGCCGAACGGCGAGCGCGTGACGCGCCAGATGAAGAACAGCGCGATCGCGAACACGATCAGGGTGAACCAGTAGAAGCTCGGCGCGCTGTTGATGTCGATCCCGAACGGGGCCGGGCGCGCCGGATAGCGCAAGCCGTTGTCGCCCTCGGTCAGCGTGTTGGCGCGATACGCGATGCCCCACACGATCTGCCCGAGCGCGAGCGTGATCATCAGGAAGCCGATGCCGGAGGCGCGCAGCGCCAGCACGCCGAACAACGCGCCGCAGAGCGTGGAGAACACAATGGCCGCGATCGCCGCCCAGAACTGCCCGGCGCCCCAGAGGAGGAACAGCGTCGTGGCGTAGGCGGAAAGCCCGAGGAACGAGGCGTGGCCGAGCGAGACCATGCCGCCATAGCCGAGCAGCAGGTTCACGCTCACGGCGAGCAGCGCGTAGATCAGGATCTGGCTCGCCAGGTTGATGTAGAACTCGTTCCTGATGACGAGCGGCACCGCGATCAGCACCGCGGCGCAGATGCCGAGCAACAGCGCGGATCGCCTCACGTTTGCACCCGACCGAACAGACCCTGCGGCATGAACACCAGCACCAGCACCATCGGCAGGAACAAAATGAAGTAGGCAAGGTCGGGAAACAGCGCGATGCCGAAGTTGTAAAGAAAGCCGACCACGAAGCTGCCGACGAAGGCACCGAGGAGTGAGCCGGCGCCGCCGAGAATGACGACGATCAGCGCGAGCGGCAGCATGTCGGTGTCGAGGCCCGGATAGGCGTTGAGCATCGGCGCGCCGAGCGTGCCGCCCAGCCCCGCCAGCACCGCGCCGAGCGCAAACACGATGGTGAACAGCAGCGACACCGGGATGCCGACGCCGCGCGCCATCTCCATGTCGTCGACGCCGGCGCGGATCATCGCGCCGAGCCGCGTGCGATCCATCAGGAGATAGAGCGCAATGGCGACCACCAGCGCAATGCCGAGCACGACGAGGCGGAAGGTCGGGAACGCAAAGCCGCCGAGCCGGATCGGCGGGCGCAGCTCGGCCGGCGCCGGAACGGTCCAGGGATCGCCGGTCCAGATCAGCAGGCAGAGGTCGGCGATGATGAAGGAGACGCCGAGCGTGACGAGCACCTGGCCCTGCACGTTGCCGCCGAGCCGGCGCAGGATCAGCCGCTCGAACAGGATGCCGATCAGGCCGACGCCGAGGCCGGCGCCGAGCACCGCGACCCAGAAGTTGCCGCCGAGATACGTGATGGTCGCGCCGAAATAGGCGCCGAGCATGAAGAAGCCGCCATGCGCGAGGTTCGGAATGCGCATCAGGCCGAAGGCGAGCGAGAAGCCGGAGGAGAGCAGGAACAGCAGGCCGCCGAAGGCAATGCTGTTCAGGGTCTGGATGATCCAGAATTGCATGGAGTTAGAGGCCCCCCGAGAGAGCTGCGTGTCCCGGGCGCTGCGCAGCACCATAGCCGACGCGTAGCGTCGGCGTTCTTAGACGGCCGCGTAGCGGCCTTATGGTGGTGCGCTGCAGACCCGGGACCCCGGTTTCGTGCAAGGAAGAAAGCAACCGGGGTCCCGCATCTGCGGTGCAACGCTTACGCGCCGCACCGCGTGCGGGACACAAGGAGACTCACTCCAAATTCTTCGCCGGCGGGTAGTCGCGCGAGTACACCGGGTTCTTCAGGAACTCGTCCTTGCCGTAAGTCCAGAACTGGCTGACGTTCGGATAGGTCTTCACGACCGTGTTGACGTACTTGCCGTCCTTCTTCTCGACCTTGCGGATGTAGATGTTGCTGACCACATTGCCGAGCTCGTCGAAGCTGAGCGGTCCGCTGATCGTGGCCGGCACCTTGGCATCCCGCAGCGCCTTCATGAACAGGTCCTTGTCCTCCACCTTGCCGCCGATCTGCTTCACGGCGTGGTCGAGCACCTCGCCCGCTATATACGTCTCGGCCGCGTAGACGCCGGGATCGACCTTGTAGTCGCGCTGGATCGTCTCGACGAACTTCTTGTTGATCGGATTGTCGAGCGCGGCCGAATACCAGCAGCCCGAGTAGCAGCCGACGCCGTCCTCGCCCATCTGCTGCAGCACCGACTCGTCGATCGGCGTGAAGCCGCCGACGACGGTGAACTTGCCCTTCAGCCCGTATTCGGACAACTGGCGGATCAGCTTCAGCCCGTTCGAGCCGGCGTGGCCGGTGTAGAGGCAGTCGGCGTTCTTGAACTGCGAGACGTAGGTGCCGTAGTCGGGCGCATTGAGCGGCGTGAAGATTTTCTGGATCACCTTGCCGCCCGCGTCCTCGAAGGCGCGCTGGAAACCCGCGGCGTTCTCGTGACCGTAGGCGAAGTCGTCCGCGATGGTGATGGCGCGCTTGAGCTTCAAATCCTTCGCCGCGTAATCGCCCATCGGATGGCTCGGCTGCGCCGACGTGGAGCTGGGCCGCACCAGCCACGGGTTGGGCTTGCGCTGTGTCATATCCTCGGCGCCCGCGACGGTGAGGATCGGGGTCTTGGAGGACTTGATGTAATCGTCGATCGCCAGCGCCTCGAAGGCGGCGAGCGGGCCGATCAGCACGTGCACGTTGAAGCGCTCGACCAGTTCCTGCGTCTTGGTGCGCGCCTGCGCCGGATTGCCGCCGGTGTCGGCGGTCTGCAGCTCGACCGGGCGGCCGGCGAGCATGTTGTTGCGTTCCTTGAAGAACGTCAGCATGCCCTGTTCCATCTGCAGCCCGCCGGAGGCGAGCGGGCCGGTCTTGATGGTGAGGAAGCCGACCTTGATCGGGCCAGCCTGCGCGACCGCGGCCGGGACCCTCAGCGCGGACGTCGCGACGCCCGCCGCCAGCGCGCCTTTCAGGACGTGACGCCTGTTCATGCTCATGCTGTTTCCTCCGCTCTCTGTTTTGTGCGCGGGATGTTGTTGCAAGTTCGTTGCGAGTGCAACGGCTTTGAGGCCGCATGCTCAGGTGGTCATCCCGGCCGAGCGAAGCGAGAGCCGGGACCCATCGGGACCGGACGCAGGTGAAGCATGGGTCCCGGATAGCCGCCTGCGGCGGCTTCCGGGATGACAGCTATGGCTTGGGAACGACGGGCAGCAGCAAATACGAGGGCGACTGCGCGCCGAAATGCAGCGTGGTCTGCCCGCCGAAAATCTCCTTCGGCCGGTCGACCGGGTCGTCATGCAGGAACGGCCCGCAGCCCTTGAGCTCGTTCTTGAAGTTCGACAGCTTGCCGCCGGAACCGCCGCCGTACTCGTAATCCTTGCCGCGAACCGTGAGTGCGACGCGGTAACCGGCCGGCACCGCGATCGAGGTCGGCCACAGCTCGATGTCGAGTTCGACCGGTTCACCGGGTGTCAGCGGCTGTTTCTCGTCATGGGAGTGATACGGCCGGTAGGGCAACGTGAGCTTCGGGTCGAGCTTGCGATGCGAGGCGCGCAGCCAGCCCTGTGCGATCGGCGTGTGCGGATCGATCGCGCCCTGGAACACGATCTCCTTCATGTCGGCGGAGAACACGCGCAGGATCAGAAACAGGTCGGCGCCGATGGTGGATGACGACACGAACAGTTTTGCCGCGACCGGGCCGGTGATCTCGGTCTCCTGATGCAACGGCGGGGTCATGAAGGTGACGCCTTCGCCGAGCGCGTCGAAGGTGACTGTCGCCGGTCTCTCATCTCCCTCCCCCGCTTGCGGGGGAGGGGTGGGGAGGGGGCTCAGCGAGAAGTCGGCCGAGTTCAAATAAAGTTTCGTCCACTTCGTCCGCGCGATCGGCCATTCGCTCTCCGCCCGCTCGACGAATTTTTCGCCCGGATGGCGCACCTGCAGCAGCACGCGCGGCTGCTGGCCCCAGCCGGTGTCTTCGCCCTTGAGGAAAAAGTCGAAGAACTTGCGCTGCAGCTCGCGGCCGTAGTCCGTATAGAAATGCGTCCAGTGCTCGATGCCGTGGGCCTCGAGCCATTTGTCTTTCGAAGCGGCGCGCGCAAAGCCTTCGAAATTTCCCCGCGGATGCAGGCCCTGTCCGCCCCAGTTCGCCGCCGAGAACAGCGGCGTGATGATCTTGTCCCACTGCGGCGAGCGCGCCTTGTGATAGTCGTCGTCGAGCGGATGCGCGCGGATCTCCGCACCGAAATCGGTGCGGTTGTTTGCAAGCTGCTCCTCGCTCAAAATCTCCGGCCCGCACACCAGCTCGCCGTGCACGCGTGAGCGCTTGCCGCGCTCGCCCGCGCCGTACTGCACGGTCTTCACCTGCATGTCGTACCAGTTGGCCCAGAAGGTCGAGAGCATGCCGCCGTGATGCGTCATGTCGCGATACCAGTCGGCCGCGCCTTCCCACACGCACATCGCGGCGAGGTGCGGCGGCTGCAACGACGCGACATGCCACGCGTTGATGCCGTAATACGAAATGCCGTTGAGCCCCACCCTGCCGTTCGACCACGGCTGCACGCCGGCCCACTCGATGCAGTCGTGGAAGTCCTTGGTTTCGCGTGGAGAAAAATGATCGATGAAACCGGGCGAGCACCCGGCGCCGCGCGAATCCACGCGCACGCACGCATACCCCGCCGGCACCCATTTCTCCGGGTCGACCACCTCCCAGCTTTGGTAGAGGTTGGACGATCCCGCCGCAACGTCGGGGTGTTTCTCCACCATGCGCTGCCACGCGCTCGGATAGCCGTCCTGGAATGCGAGACCTTTCGCATACGGGCCGTAGGTGAGGATGACCGGGTGTTTGCCTTCTTCGACCGGCCGGAAAACATCCGCGCGCAGCACGAGCCCGTCGTCCATCGCGATCGGGACATCCCAGTCGATGCGCATGCCGTCGCGGGTTTCGCTGCGGGTGGTCATAAGTCAACTCCCTGTGTCCCGGGCGCTGCGCAGCACCATAGCCGACGCGAATGTGTCGGCGTCAGACGGCCGCGTAGCGGCCTTATGGTGATGCGCTGCAGACCCGGGACCCCGGTTTCTTAAATTGAACAAGGCAAGCAACCGGGGTCCCGCATCTGCGGTGCACCGCTGCGCGCTGCACCGCGTGCGGGGACACAAACGAGCGCTCACCGCTTCACCCCCGCCATCGCCTCCAGCACCGCGCACACCGAGCCGGTATCCTCATCGGCGTGCCCGGTGGACAGCGCCGCGCGGTAGATCGGCTCGGTCGCCGAGAACAGCGGCGTCGGGCAGCCGACGCTCGCGGCGTATTCGCCGATCACCTTCATGTCCTTCTGCCAGGTCGAGACCCGCATGGTGAGGTTCTCGCCCGCGTAGTTGTCCTGCACCATCATCGGGGCGCGCAATTCGAACACGCGCGAATTTCCCGCGCCGGCCGTGATCAGCTTGAAGATCTGCGCGGGATCGAGCCCGGCCTTCATGCCGAGCACCATCGCCTCGGCGCTCGCCACGTTGTGGATCGCGACCAGCAGGTTCGCGACGAACTTCATCTTCATGCCGTTGCCGAAACTGCCCAGATCATGCGCCTGCCGCGAGAAGTCGGCAAACACCGGCATCATCGACTTGATCGCCGCGCTGTCGCCGCTCGCGTAAACGACGAGGTCCTTGGTGCGCGCCTGCGCGCCGGTGCCGGACAGCGGACAATCGAGCAGCACGTGGCCGGCGGCGCGCAGCGCGGCCTCGGCCTCGGTCTTGTCATCCAGTGAAAATGTCGAGAGCTCGGCGAATACACGGCGCGGAAGTTTCGCAGCCGCGATCGCCGTGACGGTCGCCATCAGAGCCTCGGGCTTCGGCAGGCTGACGAGAATATTCGCGGCCTTCTCGGCGACCGCCACGGCGCTTCCCGCAATCTCGGCACCCGCCGCCTTCGCGTCATCGCAGCGCTCTTTCGCGATGTCGAAACCGATCACCTGCCAGCCGGCCGCGCTCAGGTTTTTCGCGATCGCCCCGCCCATGATGCCGAGGCCGATGATGCCAATTGTTCCTTTGGGCATTTTCTCTCCCGTCATTCCGGGGCCGGCAGAAGGCCGGAGCCCGGAATCCATAACCACAAGAGTCGACAAGATGACTCGGTCAGTGAGAAATTGCACGGTCTGTGGTTATGGATCCCGGCTCTCGCTTTGCTCGGCCGGGATGACCAGGGGAGGGGCGCTCATGCAAATCGGAATTGCCGGGCTCGGCCGCATGGGCTCAGCGGTCGCGGCGCGGCTGATGGAAGTGGGGCACACCGTCACGGTGTGGAATCGCACGCCCGACAAGGCAAAGCCGCTGACCGATGCGGGCGCAAAGCAGGTCGACACGCCGGAGGACCTCGCCGAGCACAGCGACGTCATCATCACGATGCTGACCGACGCCGACGCGATCGACCACGTCTACAACGGCGAGCATGGGCTGCTTGCCGGAGACGCGCACGACCGGCTGTTCATCGAAATGAGCACGGTGCGGCCCGAGATCGAGATCGCGCTGGCCAAGGTGGTTCGCGCGAGCGGCGGACGTTTCGTCGAGTGCCCGGTCGGCGGCACGACTGGCCCGGCGCGGCAGGGCAAGCTGTTCGGCTTCATGGGCGCGGAGCCGGGCGATGCGGAGCTTGCCAGGCCGATCCTCGATCAGCTTTGCCGGCGGCTTGAGCATGTCGGGCCGGTCGGCAACGGCGCGCTCGCCAAGTTCACCATCAACATGCCGCTGATGATCTATTACCAGGCGCTCGGCGAAGCGCTGTCGATGGCGCGTGGCATGGGGCTCGAACCCGAGCGGCTGATGGACATTCTGGCCGACACCTCCGGCGCGCCCACCATGATGAAGGCGCGCGCGCCGACGGTTGCGAAGATGATGAAGGGCGAGGAGAACCCGGTGACGTTCGATCTCGCGGGCTGCATCAAGGACCTGCAATCGATGCAGGCGGAGGGGAAGGCACGCGGGCTCTCGCTGCCGCTGGTGCAACTCACGCTCGCCTGCATGGAAGAGTCCGCGTCGAAGGGTCTTGGGGCCAAGGAAGCCGCGATGCACTCGGTGTATTGGTCACGGAAATAGATACTCCGCTGTCATCCCGGCCAAGCGATGCCTTAAGCGCGTTTACGCGCGTCTGCGACGCGCTATGGCATCGCGCGAGCCGGGACCCATGAACCACAGGACTTGCAAGCTGATCTCGATCGTGCCGATACATGGATCCCGGCTCTCGCTACGCTCGGCCGGGATGACAAGGAGAAAAAATGTCCGTCACACTTGCGCAGGCTTCCACGATCGTTGACGTGGCGTTGAAGAAAGGCCGCGAGACCAATTGCGCGCCGCTGACTGTCGCGGTGCTCGATGCCGGCGGGCATCTGGTGGCGTTCAAGCGCGAAGACAAGTCGGGCATCCTGCGCTTCGATATCGCCTACGGCAAAGCCTGGGGCGCGCTCGGCATGGGTTTCGGCTCGCGCGAGCTTGCCGATCGCGCCGCCAAGAACCCGCTGTTCTTCGGCGTGCTCGCAACCGTGAGCCAGGGCCGCCTGGTGCCGGTGCCGGGCGGGGTGCTGATCAAGGATGCGGACGGCACGGTGCTCGGTGCAGTCGGCATTTCGGGCGACACGTCCGACAAGGACGAGGTGTGCGCCATAGCCGGCATCGAGGCGGCGGGGCTCAAGGCGGTGGTGGGGACGTAGCTCCGCTGGTCATTCCGGCCGAGCGCAGCGAGGGCCGGAATCCATAACCACGAATGTCTCCGAATCGCGCGGCCTGTGGTTATGGATTCCGGGCTCGCGCCTTCGGCGCGCCCCGGAATGACAGCTACACCGTGAACGGCTCCTTCTCCCCCTCCGGCAGCGCAATCTCGAACGCGTTCAGTGTCACCGAGACAAGGCTGTAATAGCCGATGATGCCGACCATATCGATCACGCTGGTGAGGCCGAGCTCTTGTCTCGCGCGCTCGAAGGTCGCGCTGCTGACGCGCTTGGTGCGCACCAGTTCGCTCGCGAAGTCGTAGACCGCCTGCTCGTCGGATTTTGTCAGCTTCGGCGTGCTGCCTACGCGGATCGCCTCGATGGCGGCAGGATCGATGCCGGCGTTGATGGCCATCGGGGCGTGCGCGTACCACTCGAAGTTCGCCTTCCAGAACGCGCCGGTGACGCAGATCGCAAGTTCCGAGAGCCGCGGCGGCAGGCTCGAATTGAAGCGCGCATAGGCGCCGAGCGCCTGTGCGTGCTCGGCGAGGCCGGGATTGTTGAGCCACACCTTGAGCGGCCCGACCACCTTGCCGCGCGGGCCTTTCAGGATCGCCTCGTGCACCTTTTTCTGTTCGGGAGAGAATTTCGCAGGATCGAGTTCGGGCAGGCGGGCCATCGGACGTCCTCTGTTTGTCATCGTCCGCGAAGGCGGACGATCCAGCAAAAAACCGCAAGAGAATTGGTTACTGGATTGCCCGCCTTCGCGGGCAATGACAAGCCCTGCCATCACCCCTATGCTCCCGCGACATTTGAGGAGGCCGCTTTGAAATTCTATTCCTTCTGGCGTTCGCTCGCCTCGTTTCGCGTGCGCATCGCGCTCAACATCAAGGGCATCGTGCCGGACGAGGTCGTCGAGATCGACCTGCTGAAAGGCGTGCAGCGAGAGGCAGCCTATAAAAAGGTCAATCCGCAGATGCTG
Source organism: Hyphomicrobiales bacterium (assembly GCA_034669145.1). Taxonomy (GTDB): domain Bacteria; phylum Pseudomonadota; class Alphaproteobacteria; order Rhizobiales; family Xanthobacteraceae; genus PALSA-894. The sequence goes on along the minus strand of JAXDNY010000096.1, from coordinate 5,577 downwards.
CTGCCGGCGCTGGTCGACGGCGAGGGGCCGATCCTGTTCCAGTCGATCGCCATCATGGAATATCTCGACGAGACGCACCCGCAGCCCCCGCTGCTGCCGAAAGATCCGCGCGGCCGCGCGCGCGTGCGTGCGCTCGCGCTGATCAATGCGGCGGACTCGCATCCCCTGATGGTGCCGCGCGTGCGCAACTTCATGGAGCACGAATTGAAACTCGATGAGGCGGCGCGCGAGAAATGGATCAAACACTGGATCGCGGAGGGCCTCGCCGCGATGGAGGGGCATCTGTCGCGCGACAAGGAAACCGGCAAGTTCGCGCACGGCGATGCCGTGACGATGGCGGATATCTGCGTCGCCGCGCAGGTGACCGGCGCGGGTTTCTTCAAGGTCGATGTGGGGCCGTATCCGACCGTGATGCGCATCGCCACAAGCTGCATGGAGCTTGCGCCGTTTGCGAAAGCGCATCCGTTGAAGCAGCCCGGCGCGCCGGCAGCTTTGAGTCACTGAATGCTCAACACCGCAATGATCGGCCTCGGCTGGTGGGGCAAGGAACTCGTCCGCTCGGCGCGGACGAGCCAACTGATGCGCTTCACGCGCGGCGTGACGCTCGAACCCGACACGGTGCGCGATTTCGCCGCCGAGATGAACATCGCGATCGGCACGTCGTACGAGGATGTGCTGGCGGACAAATCGATCGACGCGGTCGTGCTGGCGACGCCGCACACGCGTCACCGCGCGCAGGTGGAAGCGGCGGCCGCCGTGGGCAAGCACGTGTTCTGCGAAAAGCCGTTCGCCTTGACGGTCGAGGATGCCAAGGCCGCGATCGCGGCATGTCGCCGTGCCGGTGTCGCGCTTGGCGTCGGGCATAACCGGCGGCTCTGGCCGTCGATCGTCAAGCTGAAGGAGGTCGTGTCGTCGCCCGCGTTCGGCACCGTCATGTTCGCCGAAGGCAATTACAGCCACGACATCCTCGCCAACACGCCGCTCGACAACTGGCGCTCGGCGCCGCAGGAGACCAAAGCCGGCGGCATGACCGGCATGGGCATCCATCTGCTGGATGCGTACGGCTTCCTGATCGGTCCGATGGCGCGCGTGAGCGCGCTCTCGACCAAGCGCATCCTGCCGTTCGAGTCGGGCGATACCACGCACGCGATGCTGGCGTTCCGGAATGGCGCGACCGCGACGATCGCGACATCGCTGAAGACGCCGGGCTTCGTGTGGCGGCTCGCGGTGTATGGCTCGGAGATGTGGACGGAGTCGCTGTCGGAAACCAGGGTCACGATCTGCCGCCGCGACGGCAAGCCGGACACGTTCGATGTGCCGCAGACCAATCATATCGGGGCGAACCTCGACTCGTTCGCTGCCGCTGCGCTCGGGACGGCCAAGTTCCAGATCGACGATGCCGGGATCGTTCACACGGTTGCGGCGCTGGAGGCGGTGTTCGACTCGGCGGAACGCAACGGCGCGTGGCGCGATATTGCATGATGTGAAAGTGGTTGGTCATTCCGGGGCGCCGCGTAGCGGCGAACCCGGAATCCATAACCAAGACCGTTTGTGAGATGATAGGACTGGGGTTATGAATTCCGGCTCTCGCTTCGCTCGGCCGGAATGACGTGCGGAGAAATCTGATGAACCTCGGCTTCTTCACCATGCCGATCCATCCGCTGGAGAAGGACTGGCGCGTCTCGCTGCGCGAGGACCGCGAGGCGTTTGTCCTCGCCGACGAGCTCGGCTACACCGAAGGCTACGTCGGCGAGCACCACACCGACCGCGCCGAGAACATCACGTCGTCGATGATGTTCATCTGCACGTTGATCGAGGCGACCAAGCGCATCAAGCTCGGCACCGGCACGCTCAACATGCCGAACAATCACCCGGCCGCGGTCGCCGCCAATGTCGCGATGCTCGACCACATGCTCGACGGCCGCTTCATCCTCGGCATCTCGCCCGGCGGGCTGATGTCGGATGCCGAGGTGTTCGGCAATCTCGACGCCGACCGCAATGCGATGTTTCTGGAATGCATCAACCAGGTGCTGGAGATCTGGGCGAGCGAGCCGCCCTACAGCATCAAGGGCAAGTACTGGAACATCGTGCTCGAGAAGCAGTTGATGCTCGATCTGGGGCAGGGCCATCTGCCCAAGCCCTTGCAGAAGCCGCATCCGCCGATCGTCGTCACGGCGGTGGCGCCGTTCTCCAAGGGCGTGACCGAGGCGGCCGCGCGCGGCTGGGATCCGATCTCGGCGAACTTCCTGATGCCGCAATGGGTCAAGTCGCACTGGCCGAAATATGCCGAAGGCTGCGAGCGCGTGGGGCGGCCGGCCGACCCGGCGAACTGGCGCGTGGCGAAATCGATCTTCGTCGCCGAGGATGACGCGACCGCGAAGCGCTATGCGACCGACCCGGACGGGCCGTACCGTTATTACTACAGCCAGCTGCTCAAGAAGCTGCAGCGCGGCGGCCGCGCGATTGCGTTCAAGACCGATCCGAAAGAGGACGACAACGACGTGTCGCTCGATGCGGTGTGCGAGAAGCTGGTGTTGTGGGGCTCGCCTAACCGCGTGGCCGATCAGATCTTGGCATTCCGCGAGGAGATCGGCGATTTCGGCACGCTGCTGCTCGCCGGCAAGGACTGGAAAGACCGCGATCTCGGCCGCCGCAACATGCAATTGCTCGCCGAGAAGGTGCTGCCGCAGGTGAATGCCGCGATCGGGAAGACAAAGGTGGCGGCGGAGTAGGGCGGACTGTCATCCCGGCCAAGCGATGCGCAGCATCGCGCGAGCCGGGATCCAGTAAACACCATCGTCGCTTTTCGAGTCTCAATCTCTATCATGGTGACTACTGGATCCCGGGTCTCGCTTCGCTCGCCCGGGATGACAGCCGGCGTTATTCCGCCGTCCAGCCGCCATCCACCACCAGCGCCGAGCCGGTCATCAGCCGCGAGGCATCGCTCGCCAGGAACACGATCGCGCCGGTGAGTTCGTCCATTTGGCCGATGCGGCCGAGCTTGATCTTGCTCAGCACCTCACGGCGGAACGCCTCGTTCTCGAAGAACGGCTTGGTCAGCGGCGTTTCGATGAAGGTCGGCCCGAGCGAGTTCACGCGGATGTCATGCGGGGCGAGCTCGATCGCCATCGCCTTGGTGAAGCCCTCCATCGCGTGCTTGCTGGCGCAGTAGACCGTGCGGCGCGCCGCGCCGACATGGCCCATCTGGGACGAAATATTGACGATCGAGCCGGATTGCTTCGCCTCGATCAGCCGCCGCGCGACCGCCTGCGCGACAAAGTAGGCCGCGCGCACATTGAGCCCCATGATGGCGTCGTAGTCCTCGATGGTGACGTCCAGCAGCGGCTTCGGCCGGTTGGTGCCGGCGTTGTTGATCAGGATGTTGAACGGTTCGGCCGCGGCGATGGCTTTCTGCATGGCGGGCAGATCGGTGACATCCAGCACAAGCGTGCCGGCTTGCTGCCTGCGCGCGCGGATCGCCGCAGCCGCCTCCTCGATCTCGGTGGCGGTGCGTGAGAGCAGCGTCACATGGGCACCCGCATCGGCAAGCGCCGAGGCCGCCGCCAGCCCGATGCCGCGCCCGGCGCCCGATACCAGCGCGCGCTTGCCGTCGAGGCGGAAGGAGGGGGCGGAGTGGAGTTCGATCATCAAGCAGAGATCGGCAGCAGCTCGAACAGGCGCCCGTACTTCGCGGCTTCTGCCAAATCGCCGCGTTGAAGCGCGAGGCGGACTGTCTCCAGTTTTTTTGCTTCCTCAAGCGAGAAGTATGGAGACCAGCCGCCATCACCGTCTTCGATAGTGACTTCGACCGGAACTTCAACGGCGTGATTTCCAACGCGGACCAGTTCGATTCTGCTTTCTTTGATCATTTTCGTCTCATGAAATCGCCCGACCAGCGATCCGGTTTCGGTCGATAGGCGGTGATGATCGTCGCCGGACCGTTCGCGCCCTTCGGAATTCCCCATAAAACATGGAGGGGTTTCCCATCTCTGTCGCGCTGCAGAACCAACACACTCGGACCTTTGACCGCCTCGGCATACTCCTCGACGACAATCGCCGCTGCGACGCCGCCAGTGACTTCATCCAACAAGATACCATCCGCAGCCAGTTCGCGGAAGCCGTGCACCGATGTGGAAACGTCGCCACGCTGAACCAGGCTCTTTATCCGCGTCAGCGTCTCGCTCATCCGCGTGGACTACTCCGCCGCCTGCGCGTACGGCACATTGCGCCCGCCATAGCGGCGCACGCGCACGTTCGCCTGCTCGGCATGGCCGGTGAAGCCTTCGAGCATGCAGAGCCGCGAGCAGTACTCGCCGATCATCGCGCTCGCTTCGTCGGTGAGCACCTTCTGGTAGGTGCACGTCTTCATGAACTTGCCGACCCACAGCCCGCCGGTGTAGCGCGCGGCTTTCTTCGTGGGCAGCGTATGGTTGGTGCCGATCACCTTGTCGCCGTAGGCCACGTTGGTGCGGGACCCTAGAAACAGCGAGCCGTAGTTCCGCATGCCGTTGAGAAACACATCCGGGTCGCGCGTCATCACCTGGACGTGCTCCGAGGCGACGCGGTCGGCCTCCGCGATCATCTCGGCCTCGTCGGCGCACACGATGACCTCGCCGAAATCCGCCCACGCCTTGCCGGCGAGATCGGCACTGGGGAGAATCTTCAGCAGCCGCTCGACTTCTGCCATCGTGTCGCGCGCGAGCTTCTCCGAATTGGTGATCAATATCGCCGGCGAGGTCGGCCCGTGCTCGGCCTGGCCCAGCAAATCAGTGGCGCAGATTTCGCCATCGACCGATTCATCCGCGATGATCAGCGTTTCGGTCGGGCCCGCGAGCAGATCGATGCCGACGCGGCCGAACAGCTGGCGCTTGGCCTCCGCCACATAGGCGTTGCCCGGTCCGACGATCATGTCGACGGCCGAAATCGTGCCGGTGCCGAGCGCCATCGCGGCCACCGCCTGCACGCCGCCGAGCACATAGATCTCGTCCGCGCCGCCGAAATGCATCGCGGCGACGATCGCGGGATGCGGCCCGCCCTTGAAAGGAGGCGCGCAGGCGATGATGCGCTTCACGCCCGCGACGCGCGCCGTGACGATCGACATGTGCGCGGAGGCGACCATCGGATAGCGCCCGCCCGGCACGTAGCAGCCGATCGAATTCACCGGAATGTGGCGATGGCCGAGGATCACGCCGGGCAGTGTCTCGACTTCGAGATCGTGCATCGAGTCCTTTTGCTTCTGCGCGAAACCGCGCACCTGCGCTTGGGCGAACTTGATGTCGGCGAGGTCGCGCCTGGCGACCTGCCCGATCGCCTGTTCGATCTCCTGCGGCGAAAGCTTGAAGTTTTCCGGCGACCACTTGTCGAACTTCTCCGACAGCTCGCGCACCGCCGCGTCGCCGCGCTGCTTGATCTGATCGAGGATGCCTTCGACCGTCGCGCGCACCTTGGCGTCGGCCTCCTCGATCGCATTCGCGTCCATTCCGCGTTTGAGATAGCGGGGCATTGCTCACTCCTCCAGAAGAACTGCGGCGCGTGTGCCGATCAATGCGGCTGGGCTGAGCGCTTCGCCAGAACGCA
>JAXDNY010000095.1:0-6863 GCA_034669145.1 Hyphomicrobiales bacterium | reverse complement strand
GCCGCGACGACCGCCCCGCAGCTTGGCGCCGGCGAGGCGCGCGATGGCGTCATCGAAGAGGCGCCGGAGAGCGCCGCTCAGGAGTCCGGCGACGAAGGTGATCCGCGTGATCGCCGGCCGCGCCGCGGCGGCCGCGGCCGCAGGCCGGGTCGCGAAGGAGGCGGTTTTGATCGCGGCCGCCGTTCTGGCCAGCCGGGCGAGCCGCGCGAGCAGTTCGATCGCGGACCAGGCTATTGGGCCTATAGCGAGGGTAAGGCGGAAGTGACGGAGGCGGAGGGCACCGCCCCGATACCCGAGCCATCGCCCGAGCTGGTCGCTGAGGCCGCGCCCGCCACAAACGATGCACTGGCTATGCCGCCGCTCGTGACTGCAACCACAGAGTCGATCGGCGGGGTGCAAGGCGCCGCCGAAAGCGAAAAGCCGCCGGTGTCGCGCCGTGCGGCGGCGCAGCCGCCGGAGCATGTGCTCGCGAACCAGAAGGTGATCACGGAGGCTGACCCCGACCGCCCGAAGCGCGGCGGTTGGTGGCAGCGCGCGAAGGCGACGCTGACCGGCGGCGAATGACTAGCGCAGCCAATTCGCGAGGCGGGCGACTGCTTCGCGAATGTCCTGATGCGAGCCGGCAAACGATAGCCGCATCGTCCGGTGACCGCGCACCCGGTCAAAATCGAGGCCGGTCGTCGCCGCGACGCCAGCCTCCTCGAGCATGCGTTTGCAAAAGGCGGCCGAGTCGTTCGTGAAACGGCCGATGTCTGCATAGATGTAGAAGGCGCCGTCCGCCGGATGAAAATCGGGAATGCCGATTTCGGGTAATTCTTTAAGTAGATATGCGCGGTTGTTCGCGTAGCTTCTACGCACCGCCTCAAGTTCATCGCGAGCAGCGAAGGCAGTCTCCGCCGCGACCTGACTGAGATAAGGCACTGAAATTGCTAGGGATTGCTGCAGCCGTTCGATAGGACGAACGAGTTATTCGGGAAGAACGAGCCAGCCGACGCGCCAGCCTGTCATGCAATAATATTTCGAAAACGAGTTCACGACGATCACGGTTTGCGAGAACGCAACCGCGGTATCGGCAGCCCGCTCGTAAGTAAGCCCGTGATAAATCTCGTCGGAGATGAACTGCACTCCAAGCCGATCGCATGTCACGCATATCGCGGCGAGCGCCTCGCGCGTCAGCATGGTGCCTGATGGATTGGCCGGGCTCATCAGGAGCACGCCATCCAATGCGCTCTCCCGGTGCGTCACCTCGATCATTTCAGCCGTAACGGCGAAACGCGTTTGCCCGGAAACCGGAAGCGGGACGGCCGTCAGTCCAAGAGCCTCCAGAAGATTCCGATAGGCGGGATAACCCGGCTCTGAAATCGCGATCCGGGCACCGGGATCAAAACACGCCAGAAAGGCCAGGATGAACCCGCCTGACGAACCGGTCGTGACGGCGACGCGCTCGGCCGAGACGTCGACGCCGTAGAGTTTACGATAGGAGCGCGCGAGCGCGGCGCGCAGCGACGGCAATCCCAGCGCCTCGGTGTAACCGACCCTCCCTCCCCCAAGTGCCGCAATCGCCGCTTCGCGGGCCACGCGCGGCGGCGGCGCGGCGGGCTCGCCGACTTCCATGTGGATGATGCGCCGGCCCTGCCGCTCGAGCGCCACGGCCTCGCTGAGTACATCCATCGCCATGAATGGCGCGACATTCGAGCGGCGGGAGATTGCTGTCCTATCGGAAGTCATCGCGCCGCTTTAGCAACGGTGCCCCGTCCCTGCCAAACGTGATGACGTTGCGGCTGCCGGAAAATGGTTGCGAACGAGGAGGTGCGCAGTCCAAGGCAGCGGCCATATTGGAGCCTTTTCTGCGAGCCAAAAAGCTGCCCCGCATTTTCGGATTGTCCTTTGACGCGATCTGCTTCCGGCGCAATTGCCGCCGCTCTCGCCTCCGGTTTGACGCTGACCTGCGCGCCCGCCCGCGCCGAGGTCTCGATCATCCGTGACGCCGAGACCGAGCAGCTTCTGCGCGATTATGTGACGCCGATCTTCCATGCGGCCGGGATCAACACCGGCGCGGCGCGGATCATTCTCATCGGCGACAAGAGCTTCAACGCCTTCGTCGCCGACGGCCAAAAGATATTCATCAATGTCGGCGCGCTGATGGAGGCGAAGACGCCAAATGAAATCATCGGCGTGCTCGCTCACGAGAGCGGCCATATAGCCGGCGGCCATCTGGCGCGCGGACGCCAGGAACTCGCCAGGGCGCAGATCATGTCAGTTGCCGGTATGCTGGTCGGCGCCGCCGGAGCCGTCGCAACTGGCGTCAGTGCGCGCCGCAACAACGGCCCTCTCGGCACCGACTCCGCCGGCATGGCTGGCATCATCACCGGCCCACAGGAGCTGGTCCGCCGCTCCCTGCTCGCCTACCAGCGCACGGAAGAGCAGGCCGCCGATCGAGCTGCCGTGCGCTTCCTCGATGCGACGCACCAATCTTCGAAAGGTCTCCTGGCGACACTCGAGCGCTTCTCGAACGATGCGCTCTTCCAGACGTCGCAGCTCGATCCTTACCTGCAGAGCCATCCGCTCCCCGCCGAGCGGATTTCCAATCTGCAGCAGCTTGCTAAGGCGAGCCTGCATTACGAGGCGAAAGATGCCCCCGCCCTTCAGGCGCGCCACGACCTGATGCGGGCAAAGCTCGTCGGCTTTCTCGGCGACATGAGCGAAATCGCGCGCCGCTATCCGTCGCGCGACACCTCGCTGCCGGCACGTTACGCCCGGGCGATTTCAGCCTATCGTTTCGGCCGGCTGCCGGAATCGCTGACGCTGATCGATGCGCTGATTGCCGCGGAGGCGAGCAACCCGTACTTCTGGGAATTGAAAGGCCAAGTCCTGCTCGAAAGCGGCCGCGCTGCCGAGGCGCTCGCCCCCTTGCGCAAGGCCACTGCCATGGCGCCGGGCGCGGTGCCGATGAAAGTCCTCTACGGCCACGCGCTTGTTGCAACCGATACGCCGGCCAATACCGCCGAGGCGGTCGGGATCCTGGCCAATGCGACGCAGCGCGACCAGGATTCGGCCGAAGCCTTCCAATATCTCGCGATGGCCTATCACCGGAAGGGTGAGACGCCGAAAGCGCAGCTTGCCGCCGCCCAGGGTCTCTTCGTCTCGGGGAAATATGTTGAGGCGCGCACGCAGGCCTCCCGCGCCCAGGCACAGTTCAAGGAAGGGAGTCCAGGTTGGCTTAAAGCCGACGACATCCTGAATTACAGGCCGCCGAAGACCGACGGAATATTCGACTAGTGCAATCGACGATTCAGCCGACCCTGCTATAAGGATCGCCTTTCCTCCCCCCGGAGCCCTCGATGAAGACCCTATTTCGGACCGCGGCGCGTTTGGCAGCACCCCTCCTCTGTCTCGGTTTGGCCGGCGTTGCCCTGCCGGCCGCGGCCGCAGAATTCTCCGCCGCGCAGACGAAAGAGATCGGCACTCTCGTGCGCGATTATCTCATCAACAACCCGGAGGTTCTGCGCGACGCGATGGTCGAGCTCGACCGGCGCGAAAAGGAGGCGCAGCAGGCCGCACGCGAGAAGATCATCTCGGACAACGGCAATCTTTTCTCTTCGCCGCATCAGGCGGTCATCGGCAATCCAAACGGCAAGGTCACGCTGGTTGAGTTCTTTGATTACAATTGCGGCTACTGCAAAAAGGCGCTCGAAGACCTCGCCAAGCTGGTCAAAGAAGATCCGAACCTGCGCGTCGTCCTGAAGGACTTCCCCGTGCTCGGCGCGGGGTCGGTCGAGGCGGCCCAGGTCGCCTCGGCGCTGCGCAACCAGTTCAGCGGCGACAAATTCTGGGCCTATCACCAAAAGCTTTTGACGACGCGCGGCCAGATCGGCAAGGCGCAGGCGCTTGCGGTGGCCAAGGAGATGGGCGCCGACATGGGCAAGCTCGACCGCGATATAGCGAGCCCTGAGGTGAAGGCGGGCATCCAAGAGGTCATGCAGATGGCCGATGGGCTCAACCTGACCGGGACGCCGTCCTGGGTGGTCGGCAAGGAAGTCGTTGTCGGCGCGGTCGGCTACGAGGAACTCAAGGGCAAGATCGGCAATGTCGCCAAGTGCGGCAAGGCGGTCTGCTCATAGCCACGCTGGCGCTGGAGCGGCTTCGGCCGTTCTTTCTTTGATGCGCCTTCCCCTCTATCAGGCATGACCAGAGCCTGAGCGTCCCCGCCTGGATTCCGGATGCCGTCCGTCTTCGTCCTCAATGGCCCCAACCTGAACCTCCTCGGTAGCCGCGAGCCGGCCACCTATGGCAGCGAGACGCTGGCGGACCTCGAGACGCGGCTGCAAGGCCTTTGCGAGGCCCGCGGCATCGAACTCGTGTTCCGTCAGTCCAACCACGAGGGCGAACTCGTCGCCTGGATCCATGATGCGGGCGCGGCCGGCGCGCCGGTGATTCTCAATGCCGGCGCCTACACGCACACATCGATCGCTCTGCGTGACGCTATCACCGGCACGAATGCGAGCGTCGTCGAAGTGCACATTTCCAATGTTCACGCGCGCGAGCACTTTCGTCACCGCTCGACAATTTCGGCTGTTGCGCGCGGCGTGATCCTCGGCTTCGGCCTGCGTTCCTACGAGCTTGCACTTGAGGCGCTTTTCCCGTCAGCCGAACAGGGAACCGGTAGATTCTTGCCATGACGAACGACGATCCCGCTGGCTCGCACAAAAGCAAGAAATCCGCCGGCGGGATCGACGCCGCTCTCGTGCGCGAGATGGCGCAGCTTCTCGCCGAGGCAGACATAACCGAAATCGAAGTGCAGAAGGGCGACCTGCGCATCCGCGTCGCGCGCATTGCGGCGGTGCCTGCCGCGGCCCTGCCCTCGCCCGTCTCGGTACAGGTCGCGCCCTCTCCTGCTCCGGTTGTGCTTTCCCCGCCTGCAGCTGCGGATGCGGCGCAGCAAATCGCCGATCACCCAGGCGTGGTGAAATCGCCCATGGTCGGTACCGCTTATCTGAGGCCGAGCCCCGAAGCCTTACCCTTTGTAGAGGTCGGCAGTCTGGTCAAGGTCGGTGAAAAGATTCTACTCGTCGAGGCGATGAAGACGTTCAACGAAATCATCGCGCCGCGCGGGGGAACGGTGACGCAGATTCTCGTCGAAGATGGGCAGCCGGTTGAATACGGCGAACCCCTTCTGATCATCGAGTAGATGTTCGACAAGATTCTCATTGCCAATCGCGGCGAGATCGCGCTGCGCATCCTGCGCGCGGCGAAGGAACTCGGCATTGCAACGGTCGCGGTGCATTCGACGGCCGATGCCGAAGCGATGCACGTGAAGCTCGCCGATGAATCCGTCTGCATCGGGCCGCCGCCGGCGCGCGAGTCTTATCTCAACGTCCCGGCGCTTTTGTCGGCCTGCGAGATCACCGGCGCCGATGCGCTGCATCCAGGCTACGGCTTCCTTTCCGAGAACGCCCGCTTCGCGGAAATCCTTGGCGAGCATCAGATCACATTCATTGGTCCGAAGCCCGAGCATATCCGGCTGATGGGCGATAAGATCGAGGCGAAACGTACGGCAAAGCGCCTTGGCATTCCATGCGTCCCCGGCTCCGAAGGCGGCATCGATGATGATGTCGCTGCAAAGCGCATTGCCGCTGAGATCGGCTATCCGGTGCTGGTCAAGGCAGCGGCCGGGGGCGGCGGGCGCGGCATGAAGGTCGCACGAACCGAAAACGATCTTCTCAATGCTCTTCATACCGCGCGCACCGAGTCCAAGGCGGCCTTCGATGATGATGCGGTCTATCTCGAAAAGTACCTGGAGAAACCGCGCCATATCGAAATTCAAATCCTCGGCGATGGATTTGGCAATGCGGTCCATCTCGGCGAACGCGACTGCTCACTGCAGCGCCGGCATCAAAAGGTTTGGGAGGAAGGTCCCTCGCCTGCCCTCAATCCCGAAGAGCGGGCGCGCATCGGCGCGGTCTGCGCGCAGGCAATGCGGGAGCTCGGCTACACCGGCGCCGGTACAATCGAGTTTTTATATGAGGACGGCGAATTCTTTTTCATCGAAATGAATACGCGCATTCAGGTCGAGCATCCGGTGACAGAGATGATCACCGGCCTCGACCTCGTGAACGAGCAGATCAGGATCGCTGCCGGTGCGCCGCTTTCAGTTACGCAGGACGAAGTGAGTTTTTGGGGCCACGCAATCGAGTGCCGCGTCAATGCGGAGAACCCCGAGACATTCCGGCCTTCGCCGGGAAGGGTTGCCTACTTTCATCCCCCGGGCGGCGTGGGCGTGCGCGTCGATTCAGCGGTCTACCAGGGCTACTCCATCCCACCCAATTACGATTCGCTTGTCGGCAAGCTGATCGTGCACGGCCGCACGCGCACCGAGGCATTGATGCGGCTGCGCCGTGCACTGGATGAATTTGTGGTGGACGGGATCGATACGACCCTGCCGCTCTTCCGCCGGCTCGTGCGTAATCCAGATATTCAAAATGGATTTTATGACATCCACTGGCTCGAGAAATTTTTGGCGGAAGCCAACGTGAACCCTGCTTCGTAAGGAGCTACGTCCGTTGGCCGTGACCTCTTGACGCGAGGCGCGCGGGACGGGAACTTGGCTCATGTCCCGCACCACTAAACCGCCCGAGATCACCCCCGATCTCGTGCTGCAGGCCTACTCGATCGGGCTCTTCCCGATGGCGGAAAGCGCCGAGCAGGATCACCTTTTCTGGGTTGATCCCGAGGCGCGCGGCATTTTCCCGCTCGACGGACTCATTGTCTCGAAGAGCCTGGCCAAGGTGGTGCGCAGCGACCGCTACGAGGTGCGGATCGACACTGATTTCGACACGGTGATCGAGGGCTGCGCTACGTCAAGC
>JAXDNY010000094.1:0-16125 GCA_034669145.1 Hyphomicrobiales bacterium | reverse complement strand
CAGGATCGAGACGATGCTGCACGTGCCCTATCGCGGCAGCTCGGCGGCGCATCCGGATCTGCTCGGCGGCCGGACATCGATGATCTTCGACACCATCACGGCGATCCAGCCGCATGTGCAGTCGGGCGGCGTGCGCGGCATCGCGGTGACGACGCCGCAGCGCGCACCGTCTCAGGCTGACCTGCCACCCATCGCCGACACCCTTCCGGGCTATGACGCCAACACCTGGGGCGGCATTCTGGCGCCGGCCGGCACGCCAAAGGCCATCGTTGCGAGACTCAACGCCGAGATCAACGCAGCGCTCGCGACCGAGGACGTGCGCGCCAAGCTGCTCGCCAACAGCATCGACATCCAGGGCGGCACGCCGGAACGCTTCGCCGACTACATCAAGGCCGAAGTCGAAAAATGGGGCAGGATCACGCAGGAAGCCGGCATCAAGCCGGAGTGAAGCGGTACGTCTTGGTGACCGCCAGATACGGCTCGATCCGGCTATTGTGGATGGGTGCTTACCAGCGGTTGCTCGGGGGAAAAGTCTTGCCAACAGCCCAACTGCATTGGATATCACGGATATGGCGTCGACAAGATCAAGCGCGGCGAGCCGGTGATGAACCCGGACAAGATCAAGGCAACAGTGAGCTGACGACACGAAGGCGGGGAGGCGGAGGGGAATGTCTCTGGTAGGGCAGAAAGCAGCAGTCGTCAGTTTTGGCATCTCGTGCCAGACAACGCTGCAGGTCGACGATCATGTCGAGTTGATAGCGCAGGCGCTCGGCGATGAGACGCTGAGGAAGTCCAGTCTTCCGTTCGACGCCGTCCTGACTCATCCGGCATCCACCGCGAAGATGCTGGACGCCGATACGTTCTACCCCGCGAGCAAGCATGAGCTCGTGCTCTACAAAGGCGCATATTGGGCGAAGCAGCAGGCTTACTTTCGGCACGAATGCACCCTGCGCAAGTCGCACCCCCTTGAATACTTGCGGGGCAAGGTCAACCTCGACCGGGGCTATCGTGAGCTGGCAAGCAAGTTTGCCCACCTGTCGCAGAAATTCCGCGGTCTCAAGGAGCTGGAGCGGCTCCTCTTCGTCGTGAGCAATTCGCAGAACGATCTGCCGGAGATGCAGGCCGAAATCGACAAAGATGCCGGTGCTTCTGTTATTTCAATGGAGTCGATGCAGCAGCTTTGCGACGCGTGCGACCGATATTTTGACCGACCCTGCGAATACATTCTGGTGACCTACCCGCACCTCAAGACCGGAACGGGAAACCGCCGCGGCCTCACCGTGTTCGAGCTAACGCCGGACGCAACCCAGTGGGCCGGCGATCATGCCCAGTGGCGGGCACTTTGGACGGACTACTTCCGCGCCAACCCCATGCCGCTCGCCAAGGCGCAGATGTCGGCCTAGCCGTCGAGATAACGGCCGATCCGCTCGACCACGCGATGTGGCGAAAGCCGCGTCATCCCGTCCGGTGCCAGTCGGCCGTCATCCGGCAAGATAGCGTGGATGTGCCGCGAGTAGGTGAGCACCTTGTTGGTCGCGAAAAATCCGAACGCGGGCGTGCCGACCGCGGCGGCGATGTTCATCGGGCCGGAATTCGGGCCGACAAACAAATCCGCAAGTTTCATTAGTGCGGCCGACTCGATCAGGCTGAGATCGCACGCATTGATCATGCTCGCCCCCGCCGTAGACTCGATGAGGTCGGTCGCGACTGGCCCGTTCGCGGCCCCGCCGATCAGGAAGATCGTGCCCCGCGTGCGCCGGCGAGTGGTCTCGATAAATTCGATCCATTGAGCACGCGACCAGTCCTTGTTTGGAGTCGACGCGCCAAGTCCAATGACGGTCCAGGGCCGGAAATGGACCGCGAAGCGCTGGTCAATCGAGGTCATGGCTGCCGCCGGCAGGTTCAGGTTCGGTTCTGTCGTTTCGAGCGGCACGCCGACCTGTTCGAGCAGCGCAACCAGACACTCGATCGGGTAGATCTCGTCATAACTGGCGTCGAGGCCGGGGTTGGTGATGATGTGCCGCTGGCCCCTGATGCCCATGCCGATGCGTTCGGGCACCCCCGCCAGAACCGCGGCGAGCGCGGGACGGAGAGTCTTGTCGAGGATCCACGCCGTCTTGGGTCGCAGCTGCCGCAAGAGCCGCGTGAGCCGCGCGAGCTGGAAAGCGCGGGCGAACTCGCTGCCCCCGTGCTCGAAATAGACAGTTCGCGCAACGCACGTCTCGGCCTGCAGGAGTTCCGCGCCGCGGCTCGACGGTGGGGTCAGGAACGTGACGGCGCGCTCCGGCGTTGCGGCTGCAATCGCGCGAATGAACGGCAGGTGCCAGATCACGTCGCCGATGCCACGTTTGGCCTGGATGATAACTGTCGATGTCACGTTGATTAGCGCGCGGAAGGTTGCGAGAACCGCGTTGTAAGCGGCTCGTGACGGTCAATCAATGCGCACCGACCTGTTCGACTTTCCCTTGCCCCCCGAGCGGATTGCGCTGCGTCCGGCGCGCCCGCGCGATGCCGCGCGCCTGCTCGTGGTGCGGCCGGATGGCGCATTCGAGGATCGCGGCGTGCGCGAACTGCCCGATCTGCTCCGGCCCGGCGATCAGCTCGTCGTCAACGACACGCGCGTCATCCCGGCGAGCCTGCACGGCCGGCGGATCGGGCGCGGGCCCGAGACGCGCATCGAGGCGAACCTGATCAAGCGCCTCGATGGATCGCGCTGGAGCGCGTTCGTGAAGCCGGGCAAGCGCCTCGCTGTCGGCCACATCGTCCGCTTCGGCGACGAAGGCAAGGTGTGTTTTCTTGGCCAGCTCGACGCGACGGTGGAAGCGAAAGGCGAAGGCGGCGAGGTCACTTTCGCCTTTGCGTTTCATGGGGCCGTGCTCGATCAGGCGATTGCCGAGCGCGGCGACATGCCGTTGCCGCCCTACATTGCGTCACGCCGCGCGGCCGACGATGAGGATCGCGCCGACTACCAGACGCTGTTCGCGCACGATGAGGGTTCAGTCGCGGCGCCGACCGCCGGATTGCATTTCACCGACGATCTGGTGGCGCGGCTGAAGGCGCGCGGCATCGGCCTGCATACCGTGACGCTGCATGTCGGCGCCGGCACCTTCCTGCCGGTCAAGACCGACGACACGGCCGATCATACGATGCACGCCGAATACGGCGTCGTGACTGAGGCAACAGCCGCCGCACTCAATGCGGCGCGCGCGGCCGGCGGGCGGATCGTGGCCGTCGGCTCCACGTCATTGCGCCTGCTCGAAAGTGCCGCGGATGAGCACGGCGTCATCCAGCCGTTCGCCGGCGAGACCGCGATCTTTATCACGCCCGGCTACGGGTTCCGCGCCGCTGACGTCATGCTGACCAACTTTCATCTGCCGCGCTCCACCCTGTTCATGCTGGTCGCGGCGTTCTCCGGCCTCGACACCATGAAGCAGGCCTACGCGCATGCGCTTCGTGCCGGCTACCGCTTCTACTCCTACGGCGACGCCTGCCTTCTTTTCCGCGGACAAACTTGAATCTTAATTCCGCAAAATCCGCCCACCCGAAATAACGCTGCGGCAATCGCCCTGCTGCAAACGTGCCTGCACTCAGGGGGCGTGGGCAGATCAAGGTGGAAGGAGTTTTCTATGATTCACGAATACGCGGCCATCGACCCGATGGCGCTGTTGTTTCCCTCGCGCATCTACATCTCGCTGTCGGAGAAGCTGCACCCACACGTGCCGAAATCGATCGAGATCAAGGAGGCGGTGGGCCGGCTCACGCCCGAGGAGCGGCTCTACATCCTGCAGCGCGCGCGGGTGCTGTCGCACTACAGCAAGGCGGTGGAGGAGGCGGTCGCCGGGATGAAATAGACCGGCCTTGCATCGCCGGGTTTCATGATATGGACGCGGCCGGAGGACCTCCGGCCGCGCATGTCTCAAGCCCCCTTCAGTTTTCGTCTGCTCGCAACCGACGGCGCGGCGCGCCTCGGCGAAATCGCGACCGCGCACGGCGTGGTGCGGACGCCTGCCTTCATGCCGGTCGGCACGCAGGGCACGATCAAGGGCGTGCACGCAGCGACGGTGCGCGCGGGCGGCGCCGATATTATCCTCGGCAACACCTATCACCTGATGCTGCGGCCCGGCGCTGAGCGCATCGCGGCGCTTGGCGGCCTCCATACATTCATGAACTGGCCGTACCCGATCCTCACTGACTCGGGCGGGTTCCAGGTGATGTCGCTGTCGGCGTTGCGCAAGCTCGACGAGAACGGCGTCACATTCCGCTCGCACATCGACGGCGCGATGGTGGCGCTGTCGCCGGAGCGCGCGATCGAAATCCAGAACCTGCTCGGCGCCGACATCGTGATGCAGCTCGACGAATGCCTGAAGCTCCCCGCCACGCGCGCCGAGATGGAGCGCGCCATGCAGCTGTCGCTGCGCTGGGCCGAGCGGTGCAAGCGCGCGTTCGAGGGTGCGGCGCCGGGCCGCGCGCTGTTCGGAATCGTGCAGGGCGGGGACGATGCGGCACTGCGCGTTGAGAACGCCCGCGCACTCGTCGATATCGGCTTTCCGGGCTACGCGATCGGCGGGCTCGCGGTCGGTGAGCCGCAGGCGGTGATGCTCAAGGTGATCGACGAAACGGAGCCGGCGCTGCCCGCCGACAGGCCGCGCTATCTGATGGGCGTCGGCACGCCGGAGGATCTGCTTGAATCCGTCGCGCGCGGCATGGATATGTTCGACTGCGTGATGCCGACCCGCAACGGCCGCCATGGGGTCGCGTTCACGCGCTACGGGGCGATCAACCTGCGCAATGCGCGCCACGCCGCCGACCCGCGCCCGCTCGATGCGGACAGCCCGTGCGAGGCGGCGCGCACCTATTCGCGCGCCTACCTGCATCATCTGACACGCGCCAACGAGATGCTTGGACCGATGCTGCTCTCGGAAATCAACCTTGCCTATTACCAGGAACTGATGGCCGGCATGCGAGCGGCGATCGCGGGTGGGAGGTTCGCCGATTTTCGCGCTGTCACCCGGGAGACATGGGAGCGCGGCGATATTCCTGCGCTCAACGCGTAAGACCCCTCGACGGCAAGTTGCCGCAGGCTAGAATGCCTCCAACGAAACGGCGACATGCGCCGAAATTCTGGGAGGCGTCGCGATGGCGGTCAGCCTGAAAGTGAACGGGGCCGTGCGCTCCGTGCCGGCCGAGCCGGATACCCCGCTGCTCTACGTGCTGCGCAACGATCTGGAGCTCAACGGCGCCAAGTTCGGCTGCGGGCTTGCGCAATGCGGCGCCTGCACGGTGCTGGTCGACGGCAAGGCGGTGCGTTCCTGCGTGACCGAGATCGGCTCGCTCGCCGGTGCCGAAATCACCACGCTGGAAGGGCTGGGCACACTCGACAAGCTGCATCCGTTGCAGCGCGCCTTCATTGGCGAGCAGGCCGCCCAATGCGGCTACTGCATCAACGGCATGATCATGAGCGCCAAGGCGCTGCTCGACCGCAATCCGAAGCCAACCGAAAGCGACGTGCGTCAGGCGCTGGCCGCAAACCTTTGCCGCTGCGGCACGCACAACCGCATCGTCCGCGCCGTCATGCGCGCCGCCAACGAAATGGGGAGGACGTAATGAACGTTTCCCTCACACGGCGCGACTTCGCCAAAGGCCTCGGCGGCATCGTGCTCGCCTTCACGCTCGATCCAGCGGTCGCCCAGCAACAGCCGCGTCCGCTGCCCGGAAGCCTCGGCGGCAACCGCACGCTCGACGCCTGGATCCGCATCAACGCCGACGGTACCGCCACCGTGTTCACCGGCAAGGTGGAACTGGGGCAGGGCATCGTCACGGCGCTCGCCCAGATCGCGGCCGAAGAGCTCGATCTGCCGCTCGCGCGCGTCGCCATGATTTCCGGTGACACCGGCCGCACGCCGAACGAGGGCATGACGGCGGGCTCACAGTCGATCGAGAATTCCGGCACGGCGCTGCGCCTTGCGGCGGCGGAAGTGCGGGCGATCCTGATCGATCTGGCCGCCCCGAAGCTCGAAGCGAGCGCGGATTCGCTGACAATCGTGGACGGCGTCATCGGCGCGGCCAACGGCAAGACGATTTCCTATGGCGCGCTTGCCGCCTCGCTCGACCTCAAGCGCGAGGCGACCGCAAGCGCGAAGCCAAAACCTGCGAGTTCTCACAAGATCGTCGGCCAGTCGATCGCCCGCTTCGACATTCCCGGCAAGGTCACCGGCAAGGCGAGCTACGTGCAGGACATGCGCTTGCCCGGCATGGTGCACGGCCGCGTGGTGCGCCCGCCGCAATATGGCGCGACGCTTCTGTCCGTGGACGAGGGCAAGGCGCGCGCCATCCCGGGCGTGATCGCCGTGATACGCGACGGCTCGTTCCTTGGCGTGATCGCCGAGCGTGAGGAACAGGCGGTCAAGGCGCGCACGGCGCTGGCGGAAAGCGCCAAGTGGAAGCCCGGGCCGCAACTGCCCGATCCGGCGACCATCTTCGCGCATTTGAAATCGCTGCCGACCAAGGTCGAGGTGATCGGCGTCAAGCAGGCGCCGCTGCTGGCCAGTGCCCCCAAGGTGCTGGAGGCGACCTACACCAAGCCCTACATGGCGCACGCCTCGATCGGCCCCTCGGCCGCGGTTGCCGAGTTCAAGGACGACAAGGTCACGGTGTGGACGCACTCGCAGGGCGTGTTCCCGGTTCGCGCCGAGATCGCCAAGACCATGAAGCTGCCGCCGACATCCGTGCGCTGCATCCACACCGAAGGCTCGGGCTGCTACGGCCATAACGGCGCCGACGACGTGGCGCTCGACGCCGCGCTGCTCGCGCGCGCCGTGCCGGGCAAGCCGGTGCGGCTGCAATGGATGCGCGACGACGAGTTCGCCTGGGAGCCCTATGGGCCGGCGATGTCGATGCAGGCCAAGGCCTCGCTCGACGGCGAAGGCCGTATCGTCGACTGGAACTACGAACTGTGGAGCAATTCGCACTCCACCCGCCCGCAGTCGACCGAGGGCGCGAATGTGCTCGCCGCCTGGTATTTGGCCGACGCGCAGAAGATGGGCGCGCCGACCTCGCCGCCGCAGCCGGCGGGCGGCGGGGACCGCAATTCCATCCCGCTCTACGACTTCCCGAACCAGCGGGTGGTGCACCACTTCGTGCAGGACATGCCGATCCGGGTGTCCGCGCTCCGGACGCTCGGCGCCTACGCCAACGTGTTCGCGGCGGAATCCTTCATGGACGAACTGGCGCTCGCCGCCGGGGCCGATCCGGTCGCGTTCCGCCTCGCCCACATGAAGGACCCGCGCGCCCGTGCGGTGATCGAGAAGGTCGCCGAGATCGCAGGCTGGAAGCCGGGCGCCAAAGGTGATGGCACGCGCGGCCGCGGTATCGGCTTCTCCAAGTACAAGAACCTGGCCTGCTACGTGGCGGTGGTGGCGGACGTCGAGGTGGACCGCGCGAGCGGCCGGGTGCGCGTGACACACACCTATGCGGCGACCGACGCCGGACTGGTGATCAACCCGGACGGGCTCACCGCGCAGATCGAGGGCGGCGTGATCCAGTCGGCGAGTTGGACGCTGCACGAGGAGGTCAAGTTCGACAAGAACGGGATTTTGTCCCGCGATTGGTCGAACTATCCGATCCTCACCATGCCGGACGTGCCCACGGTCGAGGTTGCGCTGATCAATCGCCCGGCCGAGCGTTCGCTCGGCGCCGGCGAGGGGTCGCAGGGGCCGACCGTCGCGGCGATCGCCAACGCGTTCGCGCATGCGACGGGAAAGCGAATCCGCGATCTGCCGTTCCACCCCGAGCGGGTGAAGGCCGCGCTGGGATAAAGGCCGGCGCAACTCGCGCCCGCCGGGGAGAGTTGCATGAGCGTCATCAACTGCGTCTCCTACGAGGCCGGCCACCGCCGCGGCGACGTCGATCTCGCGCAGGCGTGTGCGGCAGACACGGACGGCTGTTTCATCTGGGTCGGGCTGCACGAGCCAAACCAGGAATTGCTGCGCACCGTGCAGCAGCGCTTCGGCCTGCATGACCTCGCAATCGAGGACGCGCTGCTGGCGCATCAGCGGCCCAAACTCGAG
The DNA here is from genome assembly GCA_034669145.1 of Hyphomicrobiales bacterium. GTDB lineage: Bacteria > Pseudomonadota > Alphaproteobacteria > Rhizobiales > Xanthobacteraceae > PALSA-894. Next base: position 8,059 of record JAXDNY010000094.1, on the reverse strand, counting down.
ATCTACGGCGACTCGATCTTCGTCGCGCTGCGCACCGCGCAACTGGTCGACCGCAAGCTTCAGTTCGGCGAGACGCACATCTTCGCCGGGCGCGGCTACGTTGTGACCGTGCGCCACGGCTCGACCACGGCCTATCGCGAGGTGCGGGCGCGCTGCGAAAACGCGCCGAAGATGCTGGCGATGGGCGAGAGCTTCGTCGTCTATTCGGTGATCGACTTCATCGTGGACAACTATTTGCCGGTCCTGCACGCGCTGGAAACCGAGGCTGACGCTCTGGAAGAGGAAGTGTTCGCCCATAAGAGCGACCAGACGGACGTCGAGCGGATTTACGAGCTGAAGCACGAGTTGTTGCTGCTGCGCCGTGCCGCACAGCCGCTGCAGGAGGTGTGCAATCGCATCATGCGGTTCGACGTGCCGCTGATCGATCACGCCATGAACGACTATTTCCGCGACATCCAGGACCACGTGATCCGGGTGGTCGAGGGCATCGACAATCTGCGCGACCTGCTCAACTCCGCGCTGGAGGCGAACCTGCTGCTCGTTTCATTGGCGCAGAACCAGGTCACCAAGACACTCACCGGCTGGGCCGCCATTCTGTCGATCCCGCTGGCGATTGCGTCGATCTACGGCATGAACTTCAAATGGATGCCGGAGCTCGAACAGCCCTACGGCTATCCGACCGTGATGGCGTTCATGATCGGGCTGTGCGGTTTCATGTTCTACCGCTTCAGGCGGGCCGGCTGGCTGTAGCGCGACGCTTTAAGCCGTCGCGTCCTCGAACCCCTCGAATTCGTGCGACTTGCGGAAAGTATGCCCGCATGACTCGCAGACCCAATGATTGTGCACGAGGCTTGCACTGACGTGCTCGGCCAGCAATGGCGCGAGCAGCGTGTCGGCGCATTGCGGGCAGGACGGCAGCCTGACACGCCGGCCTCTGGGAGACGCCTTACAGATCGCGTTTTGCAGTGTCATGGCGAAGTCTCCGTGCGCGGCTTCTTCTTCTTCTTCTTCTTCTTCCCCTCCGACGTCCTCACATGACCAAGGGTATGCGGCGCGAGCGTGGCGCTCGAATGAAACTTTCGTGAAGGCGCCGACGCGCGGCTTTTCATTCAAACAAAGAGAAAATCTCCGATGCCGGTACCGTGCGACGCAGCGTGAAGGGGCTTCAGGCACGCACAAACGAAAACCGCCGGGCGCTGGCCCGGCGGTCTTGCCGAAACTTTGTGAGTCGCCGTTAGCGGCGCGGACGGCCGGTGCCGGCATCCCAATGCGGGTTGGCATCGAACGCCGCCTTCGCGATCCAGCCACCGATGATCGGAAGGACGCAGTCGGCGGTCATCATGAACACTTCGCTCGACTTGAGCTCGCGCTTCTCGTTCATGCTGACCAGCAGGCCGCCGATGATCGGGCTCAGCGCGAAGCAGCCGACCGTGGTGAGGCCATAGTATTTCAGGGCGCGATGGCTGGTGAAGCGGGCGCAGCGGCTGAAGTTGTTGTTGCAGATCGCCGAATAGTACGCAGCGGTCATGCCGAGGCCGGCGATGATTTGTCCCGCCTGCACGTTCGGGCTGCGGTCCTTGAGCAGGAAGGCGTTTGCGGTGCTCGCCTGCGCCACGAGGCCAAGCGTTGCAACTGCTGTCGCCAGAGCGATAAGACTTTTCTTCATAACTCCCCCCAATCGCTGGAGTCTTCGCGCGTCTGAGGGGCGCGCCGTCCCATCCAGTGGCAGAACTTGTGTTGAAGGTGCGCCAGAGCACGCAGCGCGGTACGGATTCGCAAGCTAGCGGCGCATGGTTAACGGTTCAAATGTATACGCCGCCGGGGAACCAGATTCCGCCATACCTGTGGCGCATTCGCCACAAATTCGGGCGTCGCTGGGGACAAGTCGGGCAGCGAACCGCAAGGGGCCGCACAAAGCCTCGCCATGAGCACTCACGAGGACCCGCAGCGCGCCATGCCTTTTGGTCAATTCAACCGTGCGGAAAAATCCAAGTGACATCAATCGTTTGGCATAGGATGCTGGTGCCGGGAACCGATTCGCGAAAGCGGAGGACGATGCAATGCCATCGCCTGCAAGTCCCAAGGCCTCGTTGCGCGACCCGTTCCTGCTGCCGGTATGCGACTGCGGCGGGCCGATGAATCTCGCCAGCCTCGAGCCGCATCCGAAGCGGACCGAACTCGAGCTCAAGACCTACAAGTGCCAGCACTGCGCCCGGCAACAGGTGTTCACCGTGCAACGCCGCGCGGCGAAGATCGGCGATTACCCGCGATAATCGATCTTGGTGAGCGCGCCGGGATTCGAACCCGGGACCCTTTGATTAAAAGTCAAATGCTCTACCGACTGAGCTACGCGCTCCCACCCGGGGGTGTGTAGGGGCGGCCCCGAGCAGGGTCAAGCGGTCAGAACAGCAGCGCCACGGCGACGGACGCGATCAGCAGGATCGCGAAAATCACGTTGATGATGCGGTTGGTCCGCGGCTCGCGGAAGAAGCGCGTCAGCCCGGCGCCGGCGGTCAACCAGGCCAGATTGACCGTCGTGATGATGACCGCCAGCACGATCAGCTTCGCCGCGACATCCAGCATGATGCGCTCGCGCACCAGCACGAAGCCGGAGAACAGCGCCGCCATCGCCGCATAGCCCTTGGGGTTGATCAGCGACAGCAGCAGGCCGGCCGCGAACGAGGGCGGGCTTTGCTGGGCGGTCGCTTCCGAGAGCGGCGGCGCGGTGGCGATGCGCCAGGCGAGGTAGAGGAAATACGCTCCCGCCAGCACCGAGACGATCGGGGTCGCGCCGGGAACCGCCAGCAGGATGCCGACGACGCCGCTCGCCGTGATCGCCATCACGCCGACCATGCCGATGTCGATCCCGAGCATGTAGGGGAGGCCGCGCCGCGCCCCGAACGCGGCGCCGGTGGCGGCAAGGCTCAAGGTCGCAGGACCCGGACTGCCGGCAAGCGCCAACGCCGCGAGGATGAAACCGAACAGAACGTCCATTGGCACGCCAGCGCGCTAAATCCGCCCTTCCTCGACCGCGTGACAGCGCACCGTCGCAGCGCCAGCCTGGATCGGGAGCGGCAGCTCGATCCGGCAGCGCTCGTTCGCGAACGGGCAGCGCGGATGGAATGGACAGCCGGGCGGCGGATCGATCGGGTTCGGCACCTCACCCTCGACCGGCTTGCGCTTGCGCCCGGTGAGATCGAGGTCGGGCACCGCATCGAGCAGCATGCGCGTATAGGGATGCTTCGGCGCACGGAACATCTCGCGTGCCGGCGCGACCTCGACCAGGCGGCCGAGATACATCACGCCGATACGGTTCGCCATGTGGCGCACGACCGCGAGATTGTGACTGATGAACAGGTAGGTGAGGCCGAGGCGATCCTGCAGGTCGCGCATCAGATTAAGGATCTGCGCCTGCACCGAGACATCGAGTGCCGACGTCGGCTCGTCGCACACGATGAATTCCGGATTGCAGGCGAGCGCGCGGGCGATCGCGATGCGCTGACGCTGGCCGCCGGAAAACTCGTGCGGGTACTTTGCGCCGTCGGCCGGATCGAGCCCGACGAGCTTCAACAGGTCGCCGACCTGTTTCGCGGTCTCGGCGTCGCTCTGCGCAATGCCGAAGGCGCGGATCGGCTCGGCCACGATATCGAGCGCGCGCCAGCGCGGATTGAGGCTCGCGTAGGGGTCCTGGAACACCATCTGGATGCGGCGGCGCAGGCGGCGCCGGTCCGCATCGTGCTTGGGATTGCTCATCGACACGCCGTCGATGATGACTTCGCCGGTCGTGGGCGAGATCAGCCCGACCACCATCTTGGCGACGGTGGATTTTCCCGACCCGGATTCGCCGACCAGCGCGAAGGTCTCGCGCTTGTCGATCGAGAATGTCACCTCGGCGGCGGCGGTGAGCAGCCGGCGCGGCAGGCGTTCGGTGACGCGGTTGAGCCACGGCTTGGAGACATCGAAGATGCGGCCGAGGTTTTTCACCTCGACCAGCGCGTTTTTCGTCTCGGCCGGAGCGGGGGCGTCAAGGACCGCGCTCATACCGCCTCCGCCTGAACCGGGAACGGATGGTAGAGCCAGCACGCGACCTCCGACTTCGCCTCCGGCTGCAACTCGGGACGGAACGTCGGGCACGGCACGAATGCGCGCGGGCAACGCGGATGAAAGCGGCAACCGGAGGGAATCGCGGTCAGCCGCGGCATCGAACCGGGAATTTGCACCAGCCGGTCGCTTTCGCCGGTGAGCGAAGGGATCGAGCCCATCAGGCCCTTGGTGTAGGGGTGCAGCGGCGCCTTGATGACGTCGCGCACCGGACCGATCTCGGCGATGCGCCCGGCATACATGACGGCGACGCGGTCGGCGGTCTCGGCGATCACGCCCATGTCGTGTGTGATCAGCATCACGGCGGCGCCATGCTGTGCACACAGCCGCTTCAACAGCGCGATGATCTGCGCTTGCACCGAGACGTCGAGCGCGGTGGTCGGCTCGTCGGCGATCACCAGTTCGGGCTCGGCGGCGAGCGCGAGCGCCAGCACCACGCGCTGGCGCATCCCGCCGGAAAACTGATGCGGATAGTTGTCGATCCGCGTGTCGGGGGCGGGGATGCCGACCTCTTCAAGCAAAGAGAGCGCCTTTTTTCGCGCCGCGGATTCCGACAGCGTCGAATGCGTCCTGATGGTTTCGATGAGCTGTTCGCCGATGCGGTAGAGCGGGTTGAGGCTGGTCAGCGGGTCCTGAAACACCATGCCGATCCGTTTGCCGCGGATCTTGCGCATCTGTTCTTGCGGCAGATTGTCGATGCGCGAGCCGCGCAGCAGCACCTCGCCGCCGGCGATCCGGCCGGGCGGCTCGATCAACCCGATCACCGCTGTGCCGGTGATGGACTTGCCGGCGCCGCTCTCGCCGACCACGCCGAGTACCTCGCCGGGTCCGATGTCGAACGAGATGTCGTCGATCGCGGTGAGAATGCCGCGCCGGGTCGGAAACTCGACTTTGAGATTGCGGACGGACAGGACGGGGGCGGTCATCGCAGTTTCGGATTCAAGGCGTCGCGCAGCCAGTCGCCGAGCAGGTTGATCGACAACGCGAGCAGGACAAGGTCGAGCGCAGGATAGAGCAAAATCCACCATTCGCCGGAAAAAAGGAACTGTTGTCCGACCCGAATGAGCGTCCCGAGGGAAGGCTGTGTCGGAGGGACCCCGACGCCGAGGAACGAGAGCGTCGATTCGGCGATGATCGCCAGCGCCAGATTGATCGTGGCGATGACCAGCACCGGCCCGATGACGTTCGGCAGCACATGCCCGCCCATGATGGCGAACGACGAGCGCCCCATCACCCGCGCGGACATCACGTAGTCCTTGTTCTTCTCGACCAGCGTGGAACCGCGCACCGTGCGCGCGTAGGAGGCCCAGTTCGACAGGCCGATCGCGATGATCAGCACGACGATCGCGGCCTGCTCATGGTACTGCGGCGCGATCAGCCCGCGCGCGATGCCGAACACCAGCAGCGCGATCAGGATCGCCGGAAACGAAAGCTGGATGTCGGCGATGCGCATGATGAACGCATCGGTGCGGCCGCCCAGATACCCGGCCATCAGGCCGAGCGAAACGCCGATCGCGATCGAGAACACGACCGAGGCAAATCCGACCAGCAGCGACACGCGCGAGCCATAGAGGATCGCCGAGAGCATGTCGCGGCCCTGATCGTCGGTACCGAGCACGAACACGCGGCCGGTGACCGCGCTCGGCTCGCCCGGCCTGGTGAAGCCCTCCATCAGGTTGAGGCTTGCGGCATCGAACGCATTCTGCGGGGCGATCAGCGGCGCGAGGATCGCGCTCAACAGCAGGATCAACGCCATCACGGCTGCGAGAATCGCAACCGGGGAGTGGCGGAAGCTCCAGGCGACGTCGCTGTCCCACGCGCGCCAGAGCCGCGTGCGGAGCGTGAGCCGGGGAGGCGAGGGCGCGCGCATCACTTCGCCGCCGCTGTGGTGCCGCGCAGGCGCGGATCGACGGCGAAATAGAGGAGATCGACGGCGAGATTGACCACCACGAACACCAGGGCGACGAACATCAGATAGGCCGCCATCACCGGAATATCGACGAACTGCACCGCCTGCACGAACAGCGCGCCAAGACCGGGCCACTGAAACACGGTCTCGGTGACGATCGCGAAGGCGATGACCGAGCCGAACTGGAGGCCCGCGATGGTGATCACCGGGATCATGGTGTTGCGCAGCGCGTGGCGGAACGAGATCGAGCGCTCCGGAATGCCGCGCGCACGCGCGAACTTGATGTAGTCGGTGCGCATCGCCTCCAGCATCTCGGCGCGCACCAGCCGCATGATCAGCGTGAGCTGGAAGAAGCCGAGGGTGAGCACCGGCATGATCAGCGACTTGCGCCCCGTCTCGGTGAGAAGGCCGGTCGACCACCAGCCCAGCCTGACCACATCGCCGCGCCCGAACGAGGGCAGCCAGCGCAATTCGACGGCAAACAGATAGATCAGCCCGATGCCGATCAGGAAGGTCGGCAGGCTGACGCCGACGAGCGAAAGCGACATCACCGCATTGGCGAGAATGCCGCGCCGGTTGATCGCCGTGTAGACGCCGAGCGCGATTCCGAACACGAGCGCGAACAGCGAGGAGAGGAAGGCGAGCTCGACGGTCGCGGGCACGCGTTCCATCAAGAGATCGCGCACCGGGCGCCCTTGCCGGTACGACATGCCGAATTCGCCGCGCGTCATGTCGCGCACGAAGTTAGCGAACTGGATCGGAAAGGGATCGTTGAGGCCGAGCCGCTCGGCAAGCTCGGCGCGCTCCTTCAGGGAGGCTTCCTGCCCGACCATGTTGGCGACGGGATCGCCGACGAAGCGGAACATGGAGAATGCCAGCAGCGCGACCGCCAGCATGACCATGACGGCTTGCGCGAGGCTGCGCAGGATGTAGGCGATCATGAGAACGCGGCGCTTGCCATGCCAATCCTCAGTCCCTCCCCCGTCGAGGGGAGGGAGTCAAAGGCAGCCTACCACAGGCGTCCGGTTACGACTTCTTGAACGCGACGTCCTTGAAGAAGATGATGTTGTCGGGCCTGACCGGCACATTGACGTCGTTCTTCATGGCATGCGCGAGCATCTGATGATGGATCGCGACATAGAGCTGATCGGGAAGCACCTTGTCCCAGATCTGCGCGATCGTTGCGGTGCGCTTGGCGAGATCCGTCTCGTTCGACAGGCTCTGGATCAGCTTGTCGGCTTCCGGGTTGGAATAACGCGTCGAATTCCAGCCGCCGCGGGTGCCTTCGCGCGTGTGATAGAGGTAGCTGAAGATATAATCGCTGTCGTAAGTCGGCACGCCCCAGCCGAGCAGGTAGAAGTCCGACTTCAGGTTCTGCAGCGCCGGGAAGTGCAGCGATTTCGACTGCGAGATCAGATTCACCTTGATGCCGATCTGGCCGAGCATGCCGACGGAAGCCTGACAGATCGCCTCGTCGTTGAGATAGCGGTCGTTCGGGCAATGCAGCGACACCGAGAAGCCGTTCGGGTAGCCGGCCGCGGCGAGCTCGGCTTTCGCCTTGGCGACGTCGACCGGTACGATATTATCGAATTCCTTCCTGTACCCGGTGACGAAGGGCGGCGCGATGGTGCCGGCGGGGACCGCCTGGCCGCGCATCACCACGCGTTGAATGGCCTGGCGATTGATCGCCATATTGACGGCGCGGCGCACCCGCACGTCGGCAAACGGGTTCTTGCCCTTCACGTCGGATGAGGCAAGTTCGGGCGAGCCGACGTCGAAGCCGAAGAAGATGGTGCGGTTCTCCGGCCCTTCGCTGACGCGCAGGTTCGGAGCACCCTTGAGCCGCTCGATGTCCTGCACCGGCACATCCTGCACCAGATCGACTTCGCCCGAAAGCAGCGCCGCCACGCGCGTCGCGTCCTGCTTGATCGTCGTGAGGGTGAGCTCGGTGATTTCGAGCGGCACTTCGCCGCGACCCCAGTACGCATCATTGCGCTTCACGACCGTCTTCACGTCGGGCTCGCGGGACACCAGGGCGAACGGACCGGT
>JAXDNY010000093.1:0-12488 GCA_034669145.1 Hyphomicrobiales bacterium | reverse complement strand
CGCGGCCTCCGGGCGCAACGGCACGTTCCTCGACCCGAAGTAACCCCGACCGCGAGAGTCCCGGCCCGCCCGACCGGGACGCAGCCCGAAGCCCGATCCCCCCGGGGGTGGCTCCCCCGGCCCCAGGCCGTGCCGTCTTCAGCAAGGTGACGCACCGACATGTTCTCGAAATTCTTCATCGACCGGCCGATCTTCGCCTCGGTGCTGTCGATCGTCTTCATCATCCTGGGCGGGGTGTCGTTCATCCGGCTCCCGATCGCGCAATACCCGGAGATCGCGCCGCCGATCATCAATGTCAGCGGGCAGTATCCCGGCGCCAACGCCGAAGTCGTCGCCTCCACGGTGATCGCTCCGATCGAGGAGCAGATCAACGGCGTGGAGAATATGCTCTACATGTCGTCGAACGCGACCGCCGACGGGCGCTTCTCGATCGCGGTGACGTTCGAGATCGGCACCAATCTCGATATCGCGCAGGTGCAGGTGCAAAACCGCGTCGGCATCGCGCAGCCGCGCCTGCCGGTCGATGTGCGGCAGATCGGCGTGACGGTCACCAAGTCCTCGCCCGACCTGATGATGGTTGTGCACCTTTATTCGCCCGACCAGTCGCGCGACGCGCTGTTCGTATCGAACTATGCGACGCTGGAGATCAAGGACGCGCTCACGCGCGTGGACGGCGTCGGCTCCATCACGGTGTTCGGCAGCCGCGATTATTCGATGCGCATCTGGCTCGATCCGGGCCGGCTGCAGTCGCTCGGCATGACGGCGACCGATGTCACGCAAGCGCTGCAGGCGCAGAACATCCAGGTCGCCTCCGGTGTGCTGAACCAGCCGCCGGTCGAGCAGCCGGGCGCGTTCCAGATCGCCGTGCAGACGCTCGGGCGGCTCGCCAATCCGGAGGAATTCGCCAACATCGTGGTGAAGCAGACCGCCACCGCCGTGGTGCGGCTGAAGGATGTCGCGCAGGTGCAGCTGGCCGCGCAGGACTATTCGTCCAATTCCTATCTCGGCCGCGATCCGGCCGTCGCGCTCGCGATCTTCCAGCGGCCCGGCTCGAACGCGCTCGCGACCGCCGACGCCATCGTGGCGACCATGGAGGGGCTGTCGAAGCGCTTCCCGCCCGGCATCAAGCACGCCATCGTCTACAATCCGACCGAGTTCATCCGGCAGTCGGTCAACGCCGTGATCGAGACGATTCTCGAGGCCGCGCTGCTGGTCGTGCTCGTGATCATCATCTTCCTGCAGACCTGGCGCGCCGCGGTGATTCCGATCGTCGCCATTCCGGTCTCGCTGATCGGCACGTTCTTCTTCATGGCGGCGTTCGGCTTCACGCTGAACAATCTGACGCTGTTCGGCCTGGTGCTGGCGGTCGGCATCGTGGTCGACGATGCGATCGTCGTGGTGGAAAACGTCGAACGCAATATCGCGGCCGGCCTCAACCCGCGCGAAGCCGCGATCCGCAGCATGGACGAGGTCGGCGGCGCGCTGATCGCGATCGCGCTGGTGCTGTGCGCGGTGTTCATTCCGTCCGCCTTCATCACCGGCATCTCGGGGCAGTTTTACCGCCAGTTCGCGCTCACCATCGCGGGCGCGACGATCGTGTCCTGCACGGTGTCGCTGACGCTGTCGCCCGCGCTGTGCGCGCTGCTGCTGAAAGCCCACGATCCAAAACACCGCGACCGCTGGTGGGAAGTCCCGATCCACGGCTTCTTCCGCCTGTTCAATTTCGGCTTCGACAAGTTTGCGGCCGGCTACGGCTGGATGCTGCGCAAGGTCGTGCGTTTCGCCGCGATCATGCTGCTCGTCTACGCGGGCGTGCTGGCCTACGGCCTCAACGAATTCCGCAAGACGCCGACCGGCTTCATCCCGCAACTCGACCGCGGCATCATCATCGTGGCGGCGCAGCTTCCGCCCGGCGCGGCGCTCTCGCGCACCGACGCGGTGATGCGGCGCGCCATGGACGTGGCGCTGCAAGTGCCGGGCGTCACCGGCGGCATGGTGGTGGTCGGGTTTTCGGGCGCGACCTTCACCAATGCGCCGAACTCCGGCGCGATCTTTCTGGTGCTCGACCCGTGGGAGGTGCGCGCCAGGAAGCCGAACCAGTCGTCGAACGCGATCCAGGCCGAATTGTTCAAGCGTTACGCGCCGATCCAGGAGGCGGCGATCTTCGTGGTGCAACCGCCGCCGGTGCCGGGTATCGGCAATGCGGGCGGGTTCCGCATGATGATCGAGGACCGTGCGGGCAGAGGGCCGCAGGCGCTGCAGGCGGCGGTCGGCGCAATGCAGGGCCGCGCCGCGCAGACGCCGGGCCTGGTGCAAGTGTTCTCGCTGTTCGAGACTTCGACGCCGCAGCTCTATCTCGACATCGACCGCACCAAGGCGCAGATGCTCGGCGTCGGTGTCAGCGACGTGTTCGCGGCGCTGCAGATCTATCTCGGCTCGGCCTACGTCAACGACTTCAACCTGTTCGGCAAGACGTTCCGTGTCACCGCGCAGGCGAGCGATGCGTTCCGCAACGCGCCCGACGATGTCCTGAAAATCCGCGTGCGCAATTCGAGCGGGGATTCGGTGCCGCTCGGTTCGTTCACCACCATGCGCGACATCTCCGGGCCGTATCGCGTGCCGCGCTACAATCTCTATCCGTCCGCCGAGCTCGATGGAAACGCCGCGCGCGGCTACAGCCAGGGGCAGGCGATCGAGATCATGGAGAAGCTCGCCGCCGAGGCGCTGCCCGACGGCTTCGGCTACGAGTGGACGACGCTCGCGTTCCAGCAATTGCGCGCCGGCAATACGGCGCTGTTCGCCTTCGCGCTCGCGGTCGCCTTCGTATTCCTGGTGCTGGCGGCGCAGTACGAGAGCCTGACGCTGCCGCTCGCCGTCATCCTGATCGTCCCGATGTGCCTGGTGGCGGCAATCGTCGGCGTGATCCTGCGTGGCTTCGACAACAATATCCTGACGCAAGTCGGATTCGTGGTGCTCATAGGCTTGGCGGCCAAGAACGCGATTCTGATCGTGGAATTCGCCAAGCAGCTCGAGGACCAAGGCCGCAGCCGCTTCGATGCGGCGGTCGAGGCGGCGCGGCTGCGCCTGCGGCCGATCCTGATGACCTCGCTCGCCTTCATCTTCGGCGTCACCCCGATGGTATGGGGGGTCGGCGCGGGCGCCGAATTGCGCCAGACGCTCGGCACCACGGTGTTCTCCGGCATGATCGGCGTCACGGCGTTCGGGCTCATTTTCACGCCGGTGTTCTACGTGGTGTGCCGCTGGATCGCCACGAAGGCCGCGCGCAAGCCGGTGCCCGCGCCGCATCCGGCCGAATAGGCGGCTTCCCAGCCGCTACCGCGTCGGCATAGCCTGAGCCGGCTAGATGGAAGTCCTCAGCCAATATTTGGAGAAGACCATGATCCACGACGCAGCATCGCTTCGCCTCACGCTTGGCTTCGCGGCTCTCGGATTCAGCCTTGCGGCGCTCGCGCCCGTACAGGCTCAGGCGCCCAACACGACGCCGAATGCGCACATGGAAATCATCCACCACCCGAATTACGACAAAACCGTCAACATGCCGTTTCCGCCCGCGATCAAGATCAAGAGCGGCAAACTTCTTTGGCTCGCCGGTACGACGGCGCTGCCGGTCTATCATGATCATCCGCACAAACGCGATCAGATCCAGCAATACATGGAGAACGATCTCGAAGCACAGACTCGGCGCGCGATGGATGGGATCAAGCAAACGCTCGAGGCCTCCGGCGCTTCATTCAAGGACGTGGTGCATTTCTTTGTTTTCCGTGCCCGGCCGCGCATCGGCGATATCGGAAAGGCGAGTGCGGTCATCGGCTCTTACTTCGCGCCTTATAATCACAAGCCGACGTCGACCAACGTGGCGGTGCTCGAACTGGGCGAGCCGGAGCAGCTCATCGAAATCCAGATGTTCGCCGTGGTGGATTGATGGACGAAACGTCATAGGCCGTTCGCCGGCGGCGGCGAGGGCGACCCCGCTCGAACAGGGCGAGATCGACTTCCTGGGGGTCCGCCGGAGATTGGTGCGCGATGCCCGGATTGGTCACTACAGCCGACCGGTCTTTGGTGTACTTATCTGCTTCGAGCGTGCGGCGGCTTCAAGACGGTCGATGGCGTCCACAAGCTCTTCAGCCGCGTCATTGAGCTTTTTGGTCTTCTCCATCGTCGCGTCGGAGTGGAAATCCTCGGCGTACCAGAAAGGTTGACACCATTCCGGATTCCGGTCGGCGGGCACGGTGTATTGAGCAATCAAACTCGCGAGCTTGCGACTCTTCGGGAAGAGATCATTCCAGATCTTCGCCATCTCTGGGTCGTCGAACTGGTACTTAGCGCCAACCCACGTCGCGCCGATTCTGCTGAGAACGTTGAAGTACTTCCCCTCAAAGCTGCCGCCTGCGAAGTCCCAGCTCCGAAAGAAACGAACCGCGTCGTCGTCGAACAACTGCCTGAACATCGTGAACAACTCGATGTCGTGCGGGTTGGGCGCCGCGTGTGGCGCCTCGGCCAAATAGCGGTCGCCGAAGAGGAGGATCACCGCCAGCGCGGCGAACCCTAAGCTTACCCAGTGGGGCGTGTCCGGGGTCGGTACATTCACCCCGAGAAGCTTGAAGCCGCCCTGGACCAGCATCTGAGGAACGTTCGCTTCGAGCGCGACAGCAGCAAGGATGAGATAGCCCGCCCGCCGCGCCATCGGCCGCCCCTTAAGGCGGTGCCAGAGATCGATAGCGGTTTCGACGCTCGCCTTATTGAGCCAGTCAGGTTGGGCCATGCCCAAATCGAGCAGGGCGACAACCGTGGGTCAACGGGGTGGGGTGCCGGGTACGGTCCCGACCATGCTACTCTCGGAGACAGGGGGATTTATGCTCGATAAGCTTTTGAAATATTGGCCATTGGTGACAGTGGCATCGCTGGCCATCGTCTCCGTTTTCAACGTGGGCTATTTTTCCGTGATTGGTCTTCACTTTGTAGGGGTGATGGACCTCACGAACATCGTCTATTCGATCGGGTTGGTTTTCGGCCTAGCCATCGCGCCCCTCATTGCAGCTCCGACAAACGTTGGTGACGATCGCCGAAAGTTCGCCGAACGCCCGGATGCAATGCTCGTCCTCATGCCCCCAACCCCGCTGGCCATCCCCTTTCCTGCCGCGCTACACTTCGCCCGCAAATTTGGGAGGAGTACGCCATGAAGGCGCCTGTTATCGCCATGATGCTTTCGCTTGTCTCAAGCGCGCCAGCGCTCGCCGCGACGTTCGTCTATGTCTCCAACGCCGAGGACGGCAATATCGGGGTGTACACCCTGCAGGCCGACGGCTCGCTCAAGGCGGGAGACAAGGTCGAAGCCGCGAAGCTCGTGATGCCGATGGCGGTCTCCCCGGACAAGCGCTTCCTCGTCGCGGCGGTGCGCTCCAAGCCGTACGAGGCCTACACCTATTCGATCGACAGGAAGACCGGCGCGCTCAAGCTCGTCGGCAAGGGGCCGCTCGCGGAGAGCTATCCCTACATCGCGATCGACGCCACCGGGCGCTATCTGCTCAGCGCGTCATACGGCGGCCACCAGGTGGGCGTGAACCCGATCGGCAAGGACGGCAAGGTCGGCCAGCCGCAACAGACGATCCCGACCGCGCGCAACGCGCACTCGATCATCACCGACGCCACGAACAAGTACGTGTTCGTGCCGCATCTCGGCACCGACCAGATCTTCCAGTTCGTGTTCGACAAGAAGAGCGGCAAGCTCGCCTCGAACACGCCCGCGACCGTGCAGATGAAGCAGGGCAGCGGGCCGCGCCATATCATCGTGTCGAAGGACAACAAGTTCGTCTATCTGCTCAACGAACTGACCGCGACGGTGACGACGCTCGCGCTCGATGGCAAGACCGGGACCTTGAAGGAAGTCGACTCGGCCTCCGCGCTGCCGCCCGATACCAAGCTCGGCCCCGGTCAGCCGCGCGCCCCGGTGGCGCCCGGAGTGACTCCGCGCGATGTGGCGAACGACATCTGGGCCTCCGACCTGCACCTCACGCCGAACGGAAAATTCCTCTATGCGGCCGAGCGCACCTCGAGCTCGCTCGGCGGTTTCAAGGTGGATGCCGCGACCGGCAAGCTGACCTTCGTGGGCTCGACGCCGACCGAGAAGCAGCCGCGCGGCTTTGCCATCGATCCGAGCGGCAAGTTCATGGTCGTGACGGGCGAGAAGTCGGACACGATCTCGTCGTATGCGATCGATGGCGAGACGGGCACGCTTAAAGCCATCGGCAAGTATCCGACCGGCAAGGGCGCGAACTGGGTCGAAATCGTCTCGTTCGACTAGGGCGTCTCATAAACGCGCGCGAACGTCCGCTTTCGGGCAACGCAGACGTGGCACAAGAACACCTGCGACGTCGCTTTTGACCCGAAGCGGGCATTGATCTCCGATCAACCGGCCGCCTCTCTTTGCCGCGGTAGCGGCGGAGCGCGCCGGCTGTATTCGCGGCCCGGATAGCCACGCCGGCAATGCGCGACCAGCTCTTCGACGAATTGCACCGCATAGGGCGCCAAGAAGCGCTGCGAGTCCCAGGCAGCGACAGCCCATCGTCCGATCGACACTCCGCGATGCACCACCACCGCCACCCGGACGCCCGCACGGGGAATCTGTACCGGAGATGGAACCACGGCAACGCCATGGCCGGCACGGGCCAACGCAATCAGCGTCTGCGGCGCGACACTTTCGAACAGCACGCGCGGCCGAATATGCGCGACCTGGCACGCGGCCGCGAACCAGGCATGCGACGCGAAGCTTGAGTTGAGACGCAGCAACGGTTCGTCGGCGAGCTCCGTCACGTCGAGCACGGCACGGCGGCTCAGACGGTGGCGCTGCGGCATGACCGCCAGCACATGAAACGGAAAAAGCAGTCGGCCGCGAAAGCGTTCCTCGCCAGCCGGCATGATGGCGACATCGATATCGCCCCGTTCGAGCCGGCCCGGCAGGCGGGCGCCGCCATCCTCCACCAGATGGACCTCGACCCCGGCGTGGCGTTTGCCGTAGCGCAACAGAAAATCTGCCAGCAGACTCTCGATGGCCTGCGGTGTGGCGCCAACCCGCAGGACTCCGACTTCTCCGGTCTTGAGCGCACTCGCGCGCTGGCCGAGCGCGTCCGCGTCAAACAATAGCTGCCGACTGCGCGTCAGCAGGTCCTCGCCCTCCGGCGTAAGCCGCACGTTCCGTCCGATTCGCGCGAACAGCTGCAAGCCCAATTCGTCCTCAAGCGCCTGGATTTGGCGCGACGCGGCCGACTGCGTCAGATTCAACCGCGCGGCCGCGCGCGCAACACCAGCATTGTCGGCGATCGCGACGAAGGTGCGGAGGAATCGTAGGTTCATGGATACATTCTACTTTATCATCGATGTTGAGACCATAAATGAATTGGACACATCAATGGACCTTTGTTTAGCGTGCCTTGATCGAGTTGAACGGAGGTTACCGCCATGCCCCGATCTTGGATCGCACGCCTTCTGTTCGTATCAATGGTGATCGTCCTGGTTGACCACGCAGCCGTGCTGGCGAGCGAAGAACGGCTTGGCGAGGTCAATATGCCGATTTCCTGCAGCCCGACGGCGCAGCAGGGATTCAATCGCGCCGTGGCGAGGCAGCATTCCTTCTTCTTTCCGGAGACCGTGAAGGCGTTTACCGCAATTGCCGAGAAGGAACCGTCCTGCGCCATGGCCTATTGGGGCATCGCGATTAGCCAGCGCCCGAATCCGCTGGTCGGGCCGTTTCCCGGCGATGTTCTCAAGCGTGGCTGGGAAGCGGTCGAAAAAGCGCGCGCGGCTTCGCAGAAGACCGAGCGCGAGAGCGCCTTCATCGAGGCGCTTGCCGCCTACTACCAGGATTACGCAACCGTCCCGCAGCAAACGCGCACGGCAAACTACGAAGCCGCGATGGCGCGACTATCGGCGCGCTATCCCGACGACGCCGAGGCGGCGATTTTCTATGCGCTGGCGCTCAACGAAGCGGCTGACCCGGCCGACAAGACCTATGCCAAGCAGCTCAAGGCCGCCGAGATCCTCGAAAAGCTGGAACCGAAGTATCCCAATCACCCCGGGATTCCGCATTACATCATCCACAGCTACGACTATCCCGAACTTGCCATGCGGGGCGTGCTCGCTGCCGCGCGCTGCGCGCAACTTGCACCATCGGCGCCGCACGCCCTGCACATGCCCTCGCACGTCTTCTCGACGCTCGGCATGTGGCAGGAGGTCATTGGTTCGGATCGCGCCGCCGACAACGAGACCATCGCCTACACGGCTCGCGTCAATCCGCAGGCCGCCGCCGATCCGGCAAAAAACCCCGGGCGTTACCACTCGCTCGATTTCCTGACGAACGCCTACCTGCAATTGGGACAAGATCAGCAGGCGAAGCGCATCGTCGATGAGCGCAACAGCGTTGTCGAATACCCGGCAGGCTTCCGCTACAGCGGGCACACGGCGTTTGCCGCCATACCCGTCCGCTACGCGTTCGAGCGCGCTGCCTGGGCGGAAGCCGCGGCGCTTGAAATTCCGAAAACGCCATTCGCACAGGCCGAGGCGATCGTCTGGTTCGGCAGCGCGATCGGTGCTGCCCGCAGTGGGGATCTGGCGAAGGCCAAGGAGGCCATCGATCAACTCCGTGTGCTCAAAGACAGGCTTGCCAAGGCGAATGACGATTATTGGACGGGGCAAGTTCTCATCCAGGAGCGGGCGGCCGAGGGCTGGCTTGCGTTTGCCGAGGGCCGCAAACGGGATGCGATTGCGGCGCTGCGTCAGGCCGCCGACCTGGAAGATCGAAGCGGCAAGCATGTGGCAATGGAAAATCGCCTCTCGCCGATCCGGGAAATGCTCGGCGAACTGCTGCTCGAAGCAAATGAGCCCGCGCAGGCACTGAACGAGTTCGAACTATCACTGCGCAACAATCCGAACCGCTTCCGCTCCTTTGCGGGCGCCGCAAGAGCCGCCGAACGGGTTGGAAATCGAGCGCAGGCCCGGGGCTACTACGAGAAACTTGTCAGCCTTGCGGCGCAGGCCGATGACGGAAGGCCCGGCCTTGCCGCCGCGAGGCAGTTTCTCGCGGCGAATTGACCGGGCCGAGGGTCTGGCTGCCGCGGGGCTTGCTGCGGCAAACGGGCGCAGCAGCAAGTCGTGCTGCCGCCCGCCTTCACCAATTCGTGATCCACGGGCTTCTCGCCCACCACGCTAGTTTTGAGGAATAACAAACAAGGGCCGGTGTTGACCGATTTGCCGGGCAACCCGCCCACAGGGGAGAAAACTCAATGCTCCGTACCGTGCTCGCCGTTACCGCTATTGCCGTCGGCGTGACCGTCGTTGCCGCCCAGTCCGACCCGATCGCGGCGCGCAAGGCGCACATGAAGGAGGTCGGCTCGCAGACCAAGACCGGCGCCGGCATGGCCAAGGGCGAGATTCCGTACGATCAAGCCAAAGCGCAGGGGATCTTCGCGGCCTACGTGAAAGCTGCCACCGACCTGCCGAACCTGTTCCCCGAAACTTCGAAGACTGGTGGCGACACGGCGGCGTTGCCGGCGGTCTGGGCCAACATGTCGGACTTCAAGGCGAGATCGGACAAGTTCGCCGCGGACGCCAAGGAAGCCCAGGCGAGCGTGAAAGATCTGGACAGCTTCAAGGGCGCGTTCAGCGGCGTCACCAAGAATTGCGGCGGTTGCCACGAGAATTATCGGGCCAAGAAGAGCTGACCGATTTTTTCAGGCGTTGCGGAAGGGCGGCCGTTTCGACGCGCCGCCCTTCGGCTTTTTCGGCGGGGCGCGGCGGCATAGACTGATCGCGACAAGGAGGCCCGATGCTGCGCAAGCTGATCCTGCTCGCCATTGCCGGCGCCATCGTCGGCTTGGCGGTGTTCTGGTTCGTCACCATCCCGGCGACCGTGCGGGCGAGCGCGCTTGCGAGCCGCACGCCCGATCCGGCGAACGGCAAGGAGATGTTCTACGCGGGCGGCTGCACGTCATGCCATGCGACCCTGGGGCAGGACGACAAGACGAAGCTCGGCGGCGGGCTGGGGCTCAAATCGCCGTTCGGCACGTTCTACGTGCCGAACATCTCGCCCGATCCCAACGACGGCATCGGCAAGTGGAGCGAGGCGGACTTCGTCACCGCGATGCTGAAGGGCACGTCGCCCGACGGCCGGCACTATTTCCCGGCGTTTCCCTACACGTCGTATCAGCGCATGCGCGTCGAGGACGTGCGCGACCTGTTCGCTCACATCAAGACGCTGCCCGCCGTGCAGGGCCGGGTGCGCGATCACGACGTGCCGTTCCCGTTCAACGTGCGGCGCACGCTCGGCGGCTGGAAATTCCTGTTCCTCGACGGCAAGCCGTTCCAGCCGGAGGCGTCGAAACCCGCGCAATGGAATCGCGGCGCCTATCTGGTGAACGGGCCCGGGCACTGCGCCGAATGCCATTCGCCGCGCAATCTGCTCGGCGGCATCGTCGAGAAGCAGCGCTTCGCCGGTGGACCCAACCCGGAAGGCGAGGGGTGGGTCCCGAACATCACGCAGGCTGCGCTCAAGGACTATTCCGAGAAGGACATCGCCTACCTGCTTGAAACCGGCAACACGCCGGACGGCGACTCGGTCGGCGGTCCGATGGCGCCGGTCATCCGCAACACCTCGCAGCTTATCGCCGCGGATCGCGACGCGATGGCGGCCTACATCAAGTCGCTGCCGCCGGTGGAAGGCCCGAAGAAGCCCGAGAAGAAGCAGCCCTGAGAATACCGGCGGCTGACGCGTGCTCCATGCGCGCGCCTGCGTTAGGGTAGGCGCCCGCCGCGCGAGTCATGGATGAACATCCTCAAAGCCGTTCTGCTCAAGCTCACGTCCGCCCTCATGTTCTCCGTGATGTCGGCGTTGGTGCGCTATGTCAGCGACGTGACGCCGCTCGGGCAGATGGTGTTTTTCCGCTCCGCTTTCGGGATCATTCCGGTGATGGTGATTTACGCCTGGCGGCGCGAGCTGATGACCGCGGTGCGCACCTCGCGCCCGTTCGGCCATTTCGGCCGCGGCGCAATCAGCGTGTTCGGCATGTTCTTCAATTTCGCCGCGCTCGCGCGGCTGCCGATCGTCGATGTGACCACGATCACGTTCACGTCGCCGCTGATCACAGTCGCGCTCGCGGCGATCTTTCTGAAAGAGCGCGTGCGCATCTATCGCTGGAGCGCCGTCGCGGTCGGGTTCGTGGGCGTCATCGTGATGCTGTGGCCGCATCTCGATCTCGCGCGCTACACCAATGTGGCGACGTCGGCCGCAGCCCTTGGAGCGCTGTTCGCGCTCATCAGCGCGTTCACCAATGCGGGCTCGGTGGTGCAGACACGCCGGCTCACCGACACCGAAACCACATCCTCGATCGTGTTCTACTTCTCGCTGTTCTGCACCATCGGCGGACTGCTCACCTTGCCGTTCGGCTGGATCGTCCCGAATTGGCCGCAGCTTGCCGCGCTTGTTTCACTGGGCCTGCTCGGTGGCCTCTCGCATATCCTGCTGACCGAGAGCTATCGCTACGCCCCCGCCTCGCTGGTCGCGCCACTCGACTACACGGCGCTGCTGTGGGCGTTCATCCTCGGTTACTGGTTCTTCGACGAGGTGCCGACCGCAACGGTCTATATTGGCGCGGCCATCGTCGCGGGCTCGGGGCTGTTCGTCATTTGGCGCGAGCGCCAGCTTGGGCTTGAGCGCGCCCGCGCCCGCGCCGCCGCAGGCCCGCCAACGGGGGCCTAACGCTGAACCTCATCCTGAGGAGGCTGCGAAGCAGCCGTCTCGAAGGATGGCCACGTGCTCCGAGTTTGCCGCCATCCTTCGAGACGCATCGCTGCGCGATGCTCCTCAGGATGAGGTGGGAGTTGTGGCTGCGCCCCGGAATGAAGCGCTATCCGAACGCCTTGAACGTGATGATCGTGCGGGTGTCCTGGATGCCCGGAATCACCTGCACTTTTTCGTTCACGAAGTGGCCGATGTCGGTGGAGTCCTCGACATAGAACTTGCACAGGAGGTCGAAGTCGCCCGCCGTGGAATAGACCTCCGACGCGATTTCGGCATCCGCGATGGCGTTCGCGACCTGGTAGGATTTGCCGAGATGGCATTTGATCTGCACGAAAAACGGAACCATCCGGCGGCCTCCTCAAGGCGGTGGGCCAATCCAGCAAAATCGCAGGCCGCTGGCAAGGACGCATGATCCCGAAAAGTGGGTACCGGTTTTCGGACCAAGATCATGCGCAAGAAATACCTCAATCGGTCACGATCAGGGCATCGAGCGCCAGGACGCCCTGCGGGTACGCGACCAGCGGATTGATGTCGATCTCGCGGATCTCGGGGCGCGCGCGCATCAGCGCGCCGACGCATATCGCCACGTCGGCGACCGCGGACACGTCCACCGGCGCCGAGCCACGCAGACCGTGCAGCAGGCGCGCGCCCTTGAGGCGGCCGATTTCGGCGATAATGC
>JAXDNY010000092.1:0-13436 GCA_034669145.1 Hyphomicrobiales bacterium | reverse complement strand
TGCTCGGCCGCGCCAAGAAAGTCGTGATCGAGAAGGAGAAGACCACGATCGTCAACGGCGCCGGCAAGCGCAAGGACATCGAGGCGCGCGTGGCGCAGATCAAGGCGCAGATCGAGGAGACGACCTCGGACTACGACCGCGAGAAGCTGCAGGAGCGGCTCGCCAAGCTCGCGGGCGGCGTCGCGGTGATCAAGGTCGGCGGCGCGACCGAGATCGAGGTGAAGGAGAAGAAGGATCGCGTCGAGGACGCGCTCAACGCGACCCGCGCCGCGGTCGAGGAAGGCATCGTGCCGGGCGGCGGCGTCGCGCTGCTGCGCGCCAAGAAGGCCGTCGGCAAGCTCTCGAACGACAACGCCGACGTTCAGGCCGGCATCAACATCGTGCTCAAGGCCATCGAGGCACCGATCCGCCAGATCGCCGAGAACTCGGGCGTCGAAGGCTCGATCGTGGTCGGCAAGATCATGGAAAACAAGTCGGAGACCTACGGCTTCGACGCGCAGACCGAGGAGTACGTCGACATGATCGACAAGGGCATCGTCGATCCCGCCAAGGTGGTGCGCACCGCGCTGCAGGATGCGGCCTCGATCGCGGGCCTGCTGGTCACCACCGAGGCGATGGTGGCGGAAGTGCCGAAGGAAAAGCCGGCGATGCCGATGGGTGGCGGCGGCGGTGGTGGAATGGGCGGCATGGGCGGCATGGATTTCTGAGCCGCGTTAACCATACGCCGACACGGAAAAAGGGCCGCACCCGCGGCCCTTTTTGTTTGCCGCGCCACTGGTTACGATCCCCGATTGTAGGGGTATCGGGGAGCGTTCATGCCGGAAGTTGTGCCGCCTCGCACGGTGGTTTCGCAGCCGAAGCCGCCGAGCAAGACGCGCGAGGTGCTGACCAGCGCGACGCTCATCCTGTTCACAGCATTGGTCGGCATCGCCTGCGTCATCGCGCTGGCATCCACCCTGACGCAGACCCGGATGTCCACGCTGGTCATCGATGGCGTGCCGCTCAGCATCTGGAAACTTGACGACATTCGCTCGCAGTGGACCGATATCCGCGACGCGATCGATGACCTGTCCACCGAAATCACCGAGGCTGAGAAGCAGCGGACCACGATTGTCGGCAATGAGGCCGCCGCCAACCAGAATTTTAACGCGGCAAATACGACGCTGATCATCAAGATCGACGAACTGTTATTCCGCCTGCGTGGTGTCGACAAAGCTCTGGCGGACAAGGTGGAGCCTCGAAAGGAGAAGGCCGACGATCACGGCGTTTCTCCGGCTCAGCAGTACGCACAGCTCAGTGCGCTGCGCGAGGAAGCGCCCAAGGATCGCGCCGACCTGAATTCGCTGTTTGACGAGCTAAAGGCTGCTTACAAGGAATACGCGGACGCGCGCGGGGTGAGGCTTCAGGCAATCGCCAGCAGGGAGGCGATGATTCAAAGGATCAAAGGCCCTACAGGATGCCGTGAGCGGCAGCCGGACCTCTCTTGAGACGCTCTATCGCCAGATCAATCCCAAATTCAGCACCGTGAATTCAACCGCCAAGCCGGGTGAGGCAGCCGTCGCCAGGCCCTCCGAGCTCGACGATGCCACCCGCGCGCGCATCGAGAACGCGCTTTATGAGCTTCAGTCGGGATTGCTCGGCTCGGTGATCAATCTGCTCGTTACCACGCAGCCCGACGTCCTGACGCTAACCCTCGTCATCCTGATGGGCATTCTCGGCAGCTCGCTGCAAATGACCTACGCGTTCTTCAAGCACCACCGGATCGAGAAGCCAGGGGCCTATCTGCTCCGCGTGTGCGTAGGTGCGATCACGGCGCTGGTGATCTTCATCGTGGCGAAAGCGGGCGTGCCGGTCATTGCGGATGCTTCCAAGCTGGGGGGCGATGCGTCGATCAATCCCTATTTCGTGTCGTTCCTCGCCATCATCTCCGGGCTGATGTCGGAGAACGCGATCGCGAGCGTACAGAATCAGGGCGCGCGTTTCTTCGGAGCCGAGAACACTGGCGAACCTCCGCGCTGGGCCCGTCAGGACCTGCAGCCGGCATTCACAGCGGCAAATCGCGATCCCGAGCGGGTGAAGCGGTTGCTCCAGGCGAAGGACGAAGACTTCGAGGGATGGATGAGCGGGAAAGACCCGCTGCCGGCCAACGCGCAAATGATCATTGCGGGCGTACTTCAGACACCGGCGCGCGACCTCTACACCGACATCCCGCCCGATCAGGCCGGCACGACGAGCTGATTTCAGTTCGTCGCCAGCCGAAACCGCAGCGTCACAGCGCCGGTGAGCGTGACGACGGCGCCGCGCTGGTTCCAGTTCGTCACCTGCGACAGCGCCGCGAGCAGATCATCGTCGGCCTGCGCGCGCTCCGGCGTACACGGCTCGGCATTCATCGGGCCGACAACGGTCGTGATGGCAGCGCCGGCGATGACGGCGTGTCCCTGCCCGCGCTTGCACCACAGGTCGATCTGAGCGCGGCCGCCCGGTTCGATCGCCAGAACCGGGACGCGCTTGCCGCCGCGCATCGGGCGCGCGTCGAGCACCATGTCGCGGTCGTAGGGAAACTCCTGCGCGAAGGCGCGCGAAGAAAGACCCGCGAACGCCAGCGCGAGCAAGAGGCAAATAACGCGACGCAATTTCAAGATCAGCCGCCGTAGAGATAATTCGGCAGCCAGAGCGTCATGCCGGGCCACAGATACATGATCACCATGCAGACGATGACGATCAGCATGTAGGGCATCATGCCGGAGAAGATCTGGTTGAGCGTAACATGCTTCGGCGCCACGCCCTTGAGATAGAACGCCGACATCGCGACGGGCGGCGACAGGAACGCGGCCTGCAGATTAACGAACACCAGCGTGCCCCACAGGATTGGATCGATGCTGAAGTGCTTGAGCAGCGGCAGGAAGATCGGAACGAAAATCACGATAATCTCGGTCCATTCGAGCGGCCAGCCCAGAACGAAGATGATCGCCTGGGACAGGATCATGAACTGGATCGGCGACATGTTGAGCGAGAGCACCCATTGCTCGACCAGCGCCTGACCGCCGAGGATGGCGAACACGCCGGAGAACAGCGCCGAGCCGACGAACAGCCAGCACACCATCGCAGTGGTCTTGGCGGTAAGGAACACGGCTTCCTTTGTGCGCTTCCAGTCGAGCGTGCGCGCCTGCAACGCGAGCAGGAATGCGCCGGCCGCGCCAACGGCCGCGGACTCGGTCGCCGTCGTGATGCCGAACAGGATCACGGCGAGCACCACCACGGTCAGGATACCGAGCGGCATGATAGACGTGGAGAGAAGCTTGATAACCTCAAGCCGGTCTGCGTTGAGCTTCGCGTAGTACTTGATCTGCCAGAGCAAGCAGACGATCGCGAAGCCCCAGAACCACCAATAGAAGGTGCTCGGCGGACCATCGTCGACCGGAGCGGAGGTCGGCGCGACTGGCGAACCGAGTTGCTGCAGGCCTTCGAAGGCCTGCTCGGGAGCTTTCTGCTGGTGGATCACCACATACCACCAGATCAGCGCGAATGTCCCGCCGACGATCAGGAACGGCACCAGCGAATAGAGGAAATTCGACACGACTGCGCCGTAGGTCATCCGCCTGCCGCCCGCTTCAAGCGCAAGCGCACGGCCCGGCGAGAACAGCGCCTTGATGAGGCCGACGAACATGTTGTTGGAATAGGCCGCCTGGAATTTGCGCATCCAGTCCGGCACGGGGATTCTGGTCTGCTCCTCGGAGAGCTTCGGTGCGATCTTCGGATTAATCATCGCCCAGCCGATGATGTAGACGAGATAGAGGAACGACAGAAAGAAGCCGGGGAACATCGCGGCGGCGTAAAGCTTCACCACCGATTGCCCGGCGACGGCCGCATAGACGATGATCATCACCGAGGGTGGAATTAGAATGCCGAGCGTGCCGCCCGCCGTGATCACGCCCGAGGCGAGTTTCACGTCGTATCCCGCCTTGAGCATCGGATTGAAGGCGATGACGCCCATCAGCACCACGACGGCGCCGACCAGGCCCGACGCGATGCCCCAGAACGTGCAGACGATCAGCGTCGCGACCGCGAGCGAGGCCGGCACGTTCCGGAACGCGAGCTGGATCGAGTAAAACATCTTGTCGACCAGCGCGCCGCGCTCCATCACGTATCCCATCAGGACGAATAACGGGATCGATATCAGAACTTCGTTGGTCATCGCGCCGTAAGTGCGCTGAACCATCAGCTCGAACACCTTGTTCTCGGTGAACAGGTGCGTCGAGTCGTAGAACGCGATGTAGCCGAAGAACATGCCGAGGCCCATCAGCGTGAAGGCCGTCGGGAACCCCATCATGATGACGATCACGATGAGGCCGAGCATCAATAGCCCGAGTGCGGGGTCGCTCATTTCTGCATGTCTCCGCCCATGCCGCGCTGGCGTGCCTCTTCGTCGATCCGATGCGCGCCTTCGATCGCCATCTTGCGTGACTCTTCGTCGACGTATTCGGAGTGCGCGAGCTGCTCTTCGATCACGTCGATCTCGGCCACGTCCTTCAAGCGGCTCGGCCACTCGCCGGTCTTGAGGCAGACCACCGCGCGGATGATCTCGGCCACGCCTTGCAGCATCACGAACGCGCCGGCGATCGGGATCATCGACTTGAAGTGATAGACCGGAGGACCGTTCGAGGTGACGTTGGAATGTTCGGCGATGCGCCAGCTATCGGCGGCAAAGCCCCATCCCGCGTAAATCAGCGCCGCGATGCCGGGAATAAAGAAGACGATGTAGAGCACGAGATCGAGCGAGGCCTGCGTGCGCGGGCGCATTGAGGAATAGAGGAAGTCGCCGCGCACATGGGCGTTCTGCGCCAGCGTGTAGGCGCCGCACATCATGAACAGCGTGCCGTAGAGCATGTTGCTGGCGTCGAAGATCCACGCCGTCGGCATGTTCAGCAGATAGCGTTTGAACACCTCGGCGCAGACCAGAAGCATCAATCCCATGATCAGCCAGGCGGCGGCCTTGCCGACCCAGGTGCTGATCTCGTCGATGGTGTGCAGGACGGTTTGTACGTTCATGCGCCGCAGCCGGTTGGGGGGAGAGATTTAAGCAAAACAAAGCACCATCCGGTTTTTCCGCCGAATGGTGCCTTGCCGATTCAGTGCGCCGTCAGATCGGCGATTTCGCGTTCGGTCCGAAGTAGTGATCGAACGCCATCTTGCGATTGGTGATGTAATCCTGCTCCCAGCGCAGCGCGCGCTTGGCGAAGTCGAGCTGCGAGGAGATGATCTCCTTGAACAGCGGATTGCTGTCGATGTATTTCTTCGCGATCTCATCGAACAGTTCGAGCTGACGCTTGAGGATGGCGTCCGGCGTCTTGAAGAAGCGGACCTTGTCCTGCGTCTGCAGCGTGATGTAGTCCTGCGAGTTGCGGTCGATCGCCTTCCATTGCATGTCCTGGGAGGCCGCTTCGACGGCGTTCTCGATGATCGACTTCATCTTGGCCGGCAGCGCATTCAACTTCGTCTTGTTGAACGAGATTTCAAGCTGCTCGGCATTCTGGTGGTAGCTCTGCAGCATGCAGATCTTCGACACGTCGGCGAAGCCAAGAGCCTTGTCCGACGAGGCGTTGTTGAACTCGGCCGCGTCGAGCAGACCGCGATCCATCGCGGCGACGATTTCACCGCCCGGGAGCGCGTTGACGGCGGCGCCCATCGCGGTGAACAGGTCAATCGAGATACCGACGGTGCGGTATTTCAGGCCCTTGAAGTCGTCGACCGTCTGCATCGGCTTTTTGAACCAGCCGAGCGGCTGCGAGTAGAGCGGCGCATAGGGGAACGACACCACGTCGGCGCCGATCTGGGCGTAGATCTTTTCCAGCAGCGCTTTGCCGCCGCCGTACTTGTGCCAAGACAACAGCATGTTGGCGTCCATGCCGTAGCCGGGACCCGAACCCCACAGCGCGAGCGCGGTGTTCTTGCCGTAGTGATAGACCAGCACGCCGTGGCCGCCGTCGAGCACGCCCTTGGAGACGGCATCAAGCAGCTGGAATGCCGGGACAACAGCGCCCGCGGGCAATACCTCGATCTTGAGGTCGCCGCCGGTCATGTCGTTGACCTTCTTGGCGAAGTCGAGCGCGTATTCGTGGAATATGTCCTTCGACGGCCACGTGCTCTGGAAGCGCATGCTGATCGGGCCCTGTGCGCTGACCACGCTCGGCGCGGCGACAGCCGCGGCACCTGCTCCCGCCGCAAGTATAAACCGGCGCCGGGTTGCAACTTTGGATATGTTTAATTTCTCGGTGGACATGGAACCTCCCTCGTCCAATGGGCGGCTTGTGATCAACCGCTCTCATGATGAACCGCCGTACCCTAGTTGGTATTCCAGCGGCAATACCTTAGTTTGGACAGGTCGGAGCCAATCCACAAGCCTCGAATTGCCGCATGATTACGTCCGGCGCTTCGATTGACCTGACGTTGGGGCGTTGCCGCGTTGGAGTGCCCGCCGGGATGCCCGCAGGGCTCGCTAATTTCGCCGGACACCCCAGATTGAGCCCGATCCGGCGTGTTTTGGCGCGACGCGATCGGCTTGGAGACAGGAGATTGCCTTGACCCGTTTCTTATCGACGCTCGCCACGATCTGGCGGCTCGCAATCCCTTACTTTCGCTCCGAAGACCGCTGGCCGGGACGCGCTCTGCTGGCTTCGGTGCTGGCGATCGAGCTCGCGGTCGTCGCCGTCACGGTGCTGATCAATCAATGGAATGCGCGCTTCTACAACGCCTTGCAGGACCGTAACTGGGACAGTTTCGTCAAAGAGCTGATGATCTTCTGCGCGCTCGCCGCGGCGTTCATCGTGCTGCGCGTCTATCAGCTCTACCTCAATCAGTGGCTCCAGATCCGCTGGCGGCGCTGGATGACGGCGCAATATGTCGGGCACTGGCTCGACGGCGCCAACCACTACCGCATGCAGATGCTGGGCGACGCCGCCGACAATCCGGACCAGCGTATCGCCGAAGATATCAAGCAGTTCATCGAGCTCGGCCTGTTCGTCGGCGTCGGGCTGCTCGGCTCAATCGTATCGCTTGCCTCGTTCGTGGTGATCCTGTGGGGACTGTCGGCGGCGGCGCCGCTGACGATCTATGGCGTCGCCTGGAACATCCCGGGCTATCTGGTGTGGGCGGCACTGGGCTACGCGGCCATCGGCACTCTGCTGACGCACCTGATCGGCCGGCCGCTGATCCCGCTCAATTTCAATCAGCAGCGCTATGAGGCCGATTTCCGCTTCAACCTCGTGCGCGTGCGCGAGAATTCCGAGCAGATCGCGCTGTTGCGCGGCGAGACCGCGGAACGCGGACGCCTGATGGAGCGCTTCCGCGCGGTCGTGAACAACTGGCTGCTCATCATGACGCGCCAAAAGCGGCTCACGTTCCTGACCGCGGGCTACAATCAGGCGTCCGTGGTGTTTCCCATCATCGTGGTGAGCCCGGCCTATTTCGCCGGTCACATCCAGCTTGGCGCGCTGACGCAGACCGCGGGCGCGTTCAACAGCGTACAATCCGCGCTGTCCTTCTTTGTCGACACCTACGTTCGCATCGCCGAATGGCGCGCCGTGATCGAGCGGCTCGCCGGATTCCAGACGTCGATTGCGAGCGCCCAAACCGCGACCTCGCGCAAGCCGCACATCGCGGTCACGGCCGCGCCAGCCAAGGACCTGCGGCTCGACGGCGTCGAGGTCACGCTCCCGTCCGGCAAGCTGCTGGTCGCCGCCGACGGCGTGACGATCGCGCCGCACGATCAGGTGCTTGTGCGGGGACCCTCCGGCTCGGGCAAGTCGACGCTGTTCCGCGCGATCGCCGGCATCTGGCCGTTCGGCAAGGGCAAGGTGACGGTGCCGAAGGGTGCGAAGGCAATGACCTTGCCGCAGCGGCCCTATCTGCCGATCGGAACGCTCAGCGCCGCGATCAGCTACCCCGCCGAGCCCGGCGCGTTCGATGCCGCGCGCATCCAGGAATTGCTGACGGCAGTCGGGCTGCCGGCGATGGCGGAGCGGCTCGACGAGCAAGCGCACTGGAACCGGATGCTGTCGCTTGGCGAGCAGCAGCGGCTCGGTATCGCGCGCGCGCTGCTGCACGCGCCGGATTTTCTGTTTCTCGACGAGGCGACCGCATCGCTCGACGAGCCGGCCGAGGCCGCGCTCTACAAGCTGCTGCAGGAACGGCTGCCGAATGCGACGATCGTTTCGATCGGCCACCGCTCGACGCTCGCGGCATTCCACAAGCGCGGGCTCAACCTGGAGCGCGAGGGCGATGTGTTCCGCGTGAAGGAGGCGGCGCTCGGCGCGGCGGCAAGCTAGTTCTATTCAACCTTGATACCCGCGAACTTGATCACCTTGCCCCACTTTTCGATGGCCTCCGAGAGGATCGTCCCGAATTCCGCAGGCGTGCTCCCAAGCGGCGTGCCGCCAAGCTCGGTGATCCGCTGCTGGACCTTGGCATCGGCGACGCCGGCATTGATCTCCTTGTTCAGCAGCGTGATGATCTCGGCCGGGGTGCCCCTCGGTACGCCGATGCCCGCAAAGCCGCTCGCCTCGTAGCCAGGCACGAAGTCGCCGATTGTCGGAAGGTCCGGAAACACCTCCAGCCGCTTCGCGGTCGTCACGCCAAGCGCACGCAGCTTGCCGCTCTTGACGTGCTCGATGCATTCCGACACCGGACAGAAAATCGCCTGCAAATGCCCGCCGACCAGATCGGTGACCGCAGGCGCGCCGCCACGATACGGGACGTGGACCAGGTTCACCCCGGCCATCATCTTGAAGAGCTCGCAGGCAATGTTCTGCGGCGTGCCGGGGCCGGCCGACCCGTAGTTGATCTTGCCCGGGTTGGCCTTGGCATAGGCGATGAGCTCAGGGATCGTCGCGGCCGGAACGGAAGGATTCACCACGACCACGTAGGCAAGCCGCGCGACGCAGATGACCGGCGCGATGTCCCGCACGAAGTCGAAATTGAGATTGGTGTAGAGTGCAGCGTTGATCGCGTGGGGGGTGACGATCTGCAGCAGCGTGTAGCCATCCGCCGGCGCCCGCGCGACCGCCTCGGTCCCGATGTTGCCGCTGGCGCCGGGCCGGTTCTCGACGATGAATTGCTGGCCGAGGCGGTCCGACAGCCATTGACCCATCAGGCGCGCCTGGATGTCGGTCGCCCCGCCGGCCGGAAAACCGACGATGATGCGCACCGGCCGTGACGGATAGGCTTGTGCCTGCGCCATACGGGACACGGCCGGCAGCGCGGCAGCACCCGCGGCGAGATGCAGGAATGTGCGGCGGCGAAGTTTCATGATGCTCCCCCACGGTCTGCGGCTCGCATCGCGGACGTGCCGTCCGGAAGGGCGCGCAGTGGGGACAGATTATGCCCGTCTTACGAGGATGTGGAAGCCTCGTTCTCGAAGACCGCCACTGCCCGGATCGGCGAGCCGGTCCCGCCGCGGAATTTCAGCGGCAGGCCGATGAACTGAAACACGCCCTGCCCGAGCAGCGTTTCGAGATTGCACAGGCTCTCGATGTGCGTGATGTCGAGTTCAAGACAGGCCTTGTGCACGAGCGCATTCACAACGCCTTCCGGGCCGGGCCGCATCGAGTCGATGCCGAAATGGACGATGCCCTGCTTGGCAAGCCATTCGGTCGCGGCGACGTTCACGCCCGGATTGTCGTTCGTGTAGGCGGGCGTCGGAAACGTGCGCGCGTGGTGGCCGGTGCAGAGCAGCACGGTGCCGCCCTTCGGGATCGCGCGGCCGCTCTTCTTCACCGCCGCCTCCAGATCGGCAGGCGTGATTTCCGCGCGCGGCGCGATGTGGCGCAAATCGATGCAGATGCCCGGCACGATGCAGTTCTCCAGCGGATACTCGTTGATCGGCATTCCGGTTTTGCCGAAATGACGCGGCGCATCGAGATGCGTGCCGCCGTGGTCCGGCATGGAGATATACATCACGCTGTTGCCGTGCACGTTGCCGGACTCGGCGAAGGCCTCCTCATGCGTCTTCCACACGCCGTGAATGATCGGCGGCTGGCCCGGATAGCTCGGGGTGCGGTGATAGAGCTCGCGTGACAGATCGATGATGCGCATTGGGTCCTCGCCGTGTTATCAATCGCATACTCACAACGGCGCGCGGGATCAACGCCATGAGCATTCGGCTGGTGCTGGCTGCCCTCGCGAGCATTTCAGGGAGCGCGGCCTTGGCGGCAGACATTCACGTGATGACCGGCGGTGCGCCGAAGGAGGTGTTGGGCGTCCTGACGCCGCAATTCGAGAAGCAGACCGGCCACAAGGTGCATTTCACCTACATCGTTATTGCCGCCATGCAGCAAAAGCTCGCCGCCGGCGAGAAGCCCGACATGGTGCTGATGCCGGTGCCGGCGATCGACGCACGCGTCAAGGATGGAATTTTGCGCGGCGATGCGCGTGCCGCGCTCGGCACGGTGCGCATCGCCCTGGTCGTGCGCGAGGGCGCGGCGGCGCCGGACATCGCGACGCTCGACAATTTCAAGCAGGCGATGCTCGACGCGAAGTCCGTCGTGCACTCAAATCCGGCTGCGACGCCAAGCGGCGCGCATCTTGGGAAGGCGTGGGAACAGCTCGGCATCGCCGACGCGATGAAACCGAAGCTGACGTTCCGCAATGCGCTCGATGGTGGGGCCGAATCGGTCAGACGGGGCGAGGCCGACATCGGGCTTTATCCGATGAGCGAGGTGATCGCCGAAAAGGGCGTCAAGGTCGTTGGCCTGATTCCGCAGGACGTCCAGCTCAACACTGTCTACGGCGCGGCCGTGCTGACCACCAATCCGGCGCCCGACCCCGCCATCGTGTTCGTCAAATTCCTGGCTGATCCGGCGAACGCCCATCACTGGAAGCACGCGGGGTTTGAGCCGGCAGTAGAGCGATAACGTGGATGCGGACACTGTGTGATGACACGAACCAAATCGTGATGATTGCGGAGGCCACTACTGCCCGTGATGCCACTAAAATCGAACATCGGGATCTTCGAGTTCTCCGCATAGCAACTTAAGAGCCATAGCAGCGTGTTCTACCCTTGTATCGCTAATTACAATTCCATTGCGTGGGCCTGCCCTCACATGAATGAGGTCGCGGTAGTCAACTAGCGTTTCAAGCTGCCGAAGAGTGTCCCTGCCGAACAATCGCAGTTTTCTTGCTTCGGCTACCAAGTTAGCCAATCCAGGCCCCCGTTCGGATTTGTCGCTGTGCCGAAGAAGCAATAGGGCCTCAGCAATGGCCCCTGATAGTAACAGAGCCGATTTTCTAAGATTGAGGCCCACCGCGTTGCAAAACTCTTGTAAGTCTGCCGACAGCTCAGCAGGCGCGTCAGCTGGCAAGCGTATTTCAGCGACAAGATCGCCCAATGACCCCGGCGTCCGGAGTTCCAAGGCCGCGCTGAGACGACCGGACACATCCATTAGTTCATGTGCATTCACATATCTAGAATCAGCAAACTCCTCGATCGCGACAATATCCGGTCGGCTAGGGAAGAGAGACTTTGCAGTCCTAAGCAACGCATTAAATTGTCGGACGGCGTGCCCGTACGCCGTAGCAGGCGTCGGCTTTATCGAGCTGTGCAGTTGCCTCACGGCATTAGTCAGAAGTGCTTTGTCCATACTTTTGACTTGGTATGCGAACCCCAAAGCGAGACGCGCTCAAACTAGAACGGTCACGCGACCACCGTCGCGTGCCTTGCCATTTGCGCCAATACGCGACCACTTATGCCGCCGCCTTCTTGCGGTTCGCCTCGATTCGCCGGTCGACCAGCGCGACCTGCGCGTCGATCGCCGGATGGCTCAAGCCCTTCTGCTTGGCGATCAGCTGCACCAGCTTGTCGGCGCGCTCGATGTTCGGCGCGCCATTCTGCAGCGCGCGCGCCGCGGAGGCGGGACGCACCAGCGACTGCGCAGCAGCGGCGTATTTCTCGAACGGCACGAGATCGCTCGGAGACGCGCCGAGCTTGACGCACAGGTCGAACACGAAATTGTAGACCGAGCGCGAGGTTTCGATGTCGGAGTGCACGGCCTCCTGCGCGGTGCGCATGCCGTCTTCGGTCACGCAGCGGTAATTGCCGGCTAGCAGCATCGACCATTTGGCGAGCGGCACGAACAGCGAGTCATGCACGCGCAGCTTCACCGGCAGCTCGATCTTGGCTCCGTCGCCCGGATCGAAGCGAATCGCGTCGATTTCCTTCTCAAGCTGGCGCAGGATCGCGTTGCCCTTCTCGTTGTCGAACTTCGCGACCTTGAAGTTGGTCGGCAGCGTGACCATCAGCACGTTGACCTTCTCGTCGGGCGGACGGATCGCCTGCGGGTCCGGGCTGCACAGCGTGAGATTGGCGGGGTCGAAATTGTCCCACACGCTGGCGTCCGTGTAGGCGGGCTTGAGCGCCTCGTAGTCCAAGCCGGGGATGCGCTTCACGTAAGGCAGCGGCGGCATGTTCATGATCGACATGGTCGGCACGCGCGACTTCGCGACCGCGTCGAGCAGTTCGCGCACGCCGGGCGAGCGGTATTGCGGCTCCTGCATCGCAAGCCCGATCAGGTCGAAGTCCTTCGGGTTGATCTCCTTTGGGCCGGACGCCGCGACCTTGCCGGGCAGGTTGCGCGTATCGAGCACGACCGGATCCTTGCGCCCCTTCACAGGCAGGCGGACGCGGAAGCCTTCCGAATTGATCAGGTCCGCCTCCGCCGGGAGACAGACGTGATGCACATAATGCCCGCCGAACAGGATCTTGGAGCCAAGCAGCGAACCGTAGGCCGCGCCCAGAATGAGGATGTTGTACGGCATGTCGCTCACGCTCCGTGTTCTGCGAATGATATGGGCCGGCGCAGCCGTCCCCTCCAGATAGGCAATGCTATGTGGGCTGTGGAGCCGATGCAATCGCAGCCGCGATCACGCAGCCCCGAGCGCGCTAGAAGTCGGCCGGCAATTCATCGATCCGCGCGGTTGCCCGGATGGTGTCTGCCGGCAGTCCGAGGCATTCCTGCGCGAAGGCGAAAACCTCGCCCCACAGGCGCGCCTCGTCAGGCGCTTCGAGCGCCGGCAGGTGGAAGCGCGGCCCGCTGCCGGCCGCGATCTGTGCCTTGGCGTTGTGGAAGACAGCGAGCCCGAAGTCGAACAGCGCAGCCGAGATCGGCTCGCCGTCGATGGTCAGGAGTTGTTCGAGCAGATGCCAATCGCGTGGCCGCACAATCAGCACCGCGGGCCGGTCCACCGACGCCCCGTGATTTCGGGCGGCGTCGACGACGGCGCGCTTGCGCCGCCAGCGATCCTTAATGCTGATCTGGCCTTCCACGCTGGATGTCCCGGTGGGCGCAGCGGCACGCCCGAAGTCGACCAGGACGATGCCGCGCGCGGGGGCGGGCAAAGCGGGCGGCGCTTCGGCGTCATCGCCTTGCTGCTCGGCGCGCGCCGCA
>JAXDNY010000091.1:0-44609 GCA_034669145.1 Hyphomicrobiales bacterium | reverse complement strand
TCTATCCCGGCAATCGCGTTGGCGAAATCCCGTGCGGCAAATGGCGCGAGATCGTCGACGCCCTCGCCGACGCCGATGAAATGCACCGGCAGTCTGTGCTTGGCGGCGAGCGCCACCAGAATTCCGCCGCGCGCCGTGCCGTCGAGCTTGGTCATCACCAGCCCGGTGACGCCGGCGATGCGGGTGAACTCGGCGGCCTGTGACAGCGCGTTCTGGCCGACGGTCGCGTCGAGCACCAGCAGCACGGCGTGCGGCGCGGCCGGCTCGACCTTCTTCATCACGCGCACGAGCTTTTCCAGCTCGCCCATCAGCTCGGTCTTGTTCTGCAGGCGCCCGGCCGTGTCGACGATCAGCACGTCTGCCGCAGCGCTTCGCGCCGCGGTCAAAGCCTCGAACGCGAGGCTCGCCGCGTCCGAGCCCTGCTCGCGCGCGATCACGGTTGCGCCCGTGCGGCTCCCCCAGATCTTCAATTGCTCGATCGCGGCGGCGCGGAACGTGTCGCCGGCCGCGAGGATCACCGCGCGTCCCTCGGCGCGAAAGCGCGCCGCGAGCTTGCCGATGGTGGTGGTCTTGCCCGAACCGTTGACGCCGACCACCAGGATGACGAACGGCTTTGCACTGGCATCGATCGCCAGCGGCTTGGCGACCGGGCTGAGCACCTTCTCGACTTCGCTGGCGAGGATCGCCTTCACCTCCGCCTCGCTCACCTGCTTGTCGTAGCGTCCTTCGCCGATCGCAGCCGCGATGCGCGCCGCCGTGTCCACGCCGAGGTCGGCGCGGATCAAGAGTTCCTCCAGTTCCTCAATCGTTGCGGCATCGAGCTTGCGCTTCGAGACGAGGTCGCTGATCGCGCCCCCGATCGACGCGGAAGTGCGCTTGAGGCCGCCCGAAAGGCGCTGCCACCAGCTTTGTTTTGGGGTGTCATTCATTGGGCGCCGTGATAGCGGTTTCGCGGTGAACCCGAAAGCCTTGGACGCGAAAGCGCCAGACAAAGTCTTCAACCCGAAAGCCGCGACCGAGGAGGAAATCCTCGCGCGCGTGCTTCACCGCGACGGCCTGATGCTGGTGATCGACAAGCCGGCCGGCCTTTCGGTGCATCGCGGGCCGAAGGGCGGGCCAAGCCTCGAAGACTGGTTCGACGCGTTACGCTACGGCCTGCCGCGCCGCCCGGAGCTGGCGCACCGGCTCGACCGCGAGACCTCCGGCTGCCTGGTGCTCGGGCGCCACCGCAAGGCGCTCGCGCACCTGAGCCTCTTGTTCAAGCACCGCCGCGTCGGCAAGACCTACTGGGCGGTGACCGAAGGCGGTCCGGAGGCCGACGAGGGCACGATCGACATGCCGCTTGGGCGGCTCGATCCGGATTTCGGCTGGTGGATGAAGCCCGACCCTGACGGGCAGCCCGCGGTGACGAAATGGAAGGTGTTGGGGCGCTCCGCCGACCGCTCGATTTCGTGGCTCGCGCTCGAACCCGTCACCGGCCGCACGCACCAGCTGCGCGTGCACTGCGCCGCAATGGGCTTTCCGATTTTCGGCGACGACATCTACGGCAACGAGGCGAGCCAGCGCCGCGCGCGGCAGATCAAGTTCGTCGCCAGGCCCGACGCGCCCGGGCTGCAACTGCACGCGCGCGAGGTCGTGGTGCCGATTTCCAAGAACAAGGAGCCGGTGCGCGTCACAGCGCCGGTGCCGCCGCACCTGCGCGCGCGGCTGACGGCATGCGGCTGGAATGGTGACGAACCGCCGCTCAAGTAACCTTTTGCAAGGTTTCGCTGGCAATCTGCCCGTATCGCGCCCATGTTGAGGGCTCAGCCATCATTTCAGGACGATTCACACTCGAAGGAGTTTCAAAAATGGCATTGCGCCCGGCAACCAAGATGAAATCCAAGGAAGCGGAGATCGAAACGCCGCGCGATCCCGCGCATCAGCGCAAGAAGCCGGAGGAGCGCTACTGGCTGCAGGTCGACCGGCAGACCAAGAAATCGTTTGCGACGCTCGCTCCCGCCGAGGAAGCCGGCGAGCTGATCAAAAAAGCACACCCGATTGTTCAGGTGTCGATCTACGACTCGGTGGATTGCGTCAATACGCTGATCGGGGCCGATCCGATACCGAAGAGCACGGCAGCCGAGGCTCCGGCCGAGGACTGATCGTTATTTATCGCAGCTCTTGCACTTGAACGGCGGCGTCTCAGCCCCGGGTTCGATCATCACCGAGGTGATCTCGCCGCATTTGCCACATTGGCGCGAAAGCTTGGTCGGGAGCTTCGTCACCGGCTTGGTGGCGCCCGCGATCGCGGCATCCGCCTGCGCGCGCAGTTCAGCCTTGCTCATCGGGGGTCCGCGCCGCTGTGCCATGCGCGCTGTCTAACGGGAACGCGCGCACAGATCAACCGCGGTTCAAAGCTTGCGCCCGAGATAGCGCTCGACCTGCCGCCGCTCCCAGTCGCCGTTCAGGAACGGCACCTTGTCGAAGGCGCGCAGGCCATGAACCACAAGTCCACTGCCCCAGCCGAGCGCAACCCAGCCGACCCAGAAATAGCGCGGATGCAGAAGGAAGTTGGCAATCGCCAGCACGGCGATCGTGGCGCAATACTGCGCGACATGAATGTAGAATCCCTTGATCCACCGTACACGCGCGAGCGCGATGGTTTCGTCCGCGCTGACGCCTTGAGTGATGGCCGGCTCCATTGCGCCCTCCCGCAGCTTTGAGAAATCGATCTCGAAAACGGCTCCGAGCGACTTCAGCGATTCGACGCTGGCCTGCTGCCCACGCTCCAGCCGCTGAATGGTGCGGACGCTGAGCCCGCTCAATTCCGCCAGCTGCTCTTGCGACCAGCCGCGCTGGAGCCTGAGTTTCTGAATCAGCATGAAAGCCCTGCCGTCGCCGCATCGGGAACTAGGACGAAACGCACGCGTACACCACGTCAGCGAGGCGACATTAGCCCGACTTGGGGGCGACAGTGGACCAATACCCCGCACTCATTCGGCCGTGATACCGGCGTCACGCGGAACGTCGTCATGGCGCTTATCCTGCTTGCGCGACCTGGCGCGGCCGCCAGATCGCGGTATGAGATATCCCGGCGATCGTTCTTGCTCCGTCGGCGACCACGATCGCGTCGAACGCAACGATCGCGTGACCTTTGTTCACCGCATTGGACGTGATGCGCGAGCGCAAGGTGAGCTCGTCGCCGGTGCGCGCGAGGCCATGAAAGCGAAGCGTGCTGCCGACGTGGATCCACGGTCCGAGCACCACGTTCTGCAACAGCGCCTGGTTGGCGAGCCGCAGAATCTGTCCCGGATGGACGATCCCATCCGCGCGGTAGAGCGGCTCGGTCTCGCCGATCGCGTCGAGATAGACGGAGAGGGCAGCGCTATCGATGACCAGCGGCGCGATGCCGAGCGCGCGCCCTTCCGCCAGCGATGTCTCGCTCGCGGGCGGCCGTTCGGCCGGCGGAACGCCGACGGGGAGTGAATCGACCGCAGGCGCAGGGCCAAGCGCCGGCATGGTGGCGCGTCCCGTCGCGCAGCGCTCGCCCGCGCTCTCGACCGCGAGCACGAGATCATCGCCTTCCTGTGCCGCGGTCACGCGCGCGATGTCGCCGTCATACACGGGTTTGAGGAAGCGGCACTCCGCTTCACCCCGTTCGAGCCACGCGCGGCCGAAATGCGCGACCGGCACATGCGCCATGTAGGCGAACACCTCGACGCCCGGCACGAGCGCGCCGCGAAAGCCGAACCGCTGCGCGGTCGCATCGTCGTGGATCTTGTTCTCCGAGGAGGCCGAGAGGTTGAAGGCGCGGGCGGAGTGGGTGAGGGGGTGGGTCATGGGGTGTGCTCGGCGGTCATTCTAGACCATGACGTGCTGTATTCTACGAGCCTGCGTGCGCTAGATCAGCGTCTCCGCCAACGCCTGCGCCTGTGGCACGACATCGTGATCGTACAGCTTTCGGCGGAACGCCGCATGTGCGGCGATTTCGGCATCGCGAACCCCAAGGTCCGGGTAGGCGGAGTCGTAGCGCATTCCGTTCTCGCGCGCGCCACGCTGCACCTGCGCGACGCGTTCGCGCCGCAATCCCTCGTAGGCGAGAAGGGCCGTTGGCGCGGTCGTCCGGTCCGCACGCGCGAGAATCGTCGCGAGCGCGATGCCGTCCTCGATCGACTGGTTGGCGCCCTGTCCAAGGTGGGGAAGCATCGGGTGTGCGGCATCGCCGAGCAGCGTCAGCCGGCCGTTGGTCCAGGTCGGCAACGGTTCGCGATCGTATAGCGCCCAGCGGAATGTGGTGCGCACTTCGCCCAGCAGCGACCCAATGCGCGGGTCCCAGCCGGCGAATTCGCGCCGCAGAACATCGGGATCGCCCGGCGCAGACCAGGACTCCTTCATCTCCTCGTCCGCCGGCACGAAGCCGACATAGTTGATGATCGTTCCGGCGCGCACCGGGAATGCGAGAAAATGCCTTCCCGTGCCAAGCCACATTTGCCAGCGATCGGTCGGCCAATGTGGCACGCGCTCGTGAGGGACCAGCCCACGGTATGCGATGCCGCCCGAAAATACCGGTCGGGAGGGCGGGAACACGAACGGACGAAGCTCCGAATGAATGCCATCCGCCGCAATGACGACATCGGCATCGGCAGTGGCGCCATCGGCGAAGGAGACGCGGGCCGTGCCCCCGGTCTGCGTGACGCCGATACAGTGGTGCCCGCATTTGACCACGCCCTTCGGCAAGGCATCGGCCAGCAGTGTGACGAGATCGGCGCGGTGCATCCCGAACGTCGCATTCCAGCCCGACGAATCCGTCACCTGGACGGGTGCGATCGGCGCGCCGTCGTGACGGAAGTATCGCGATTGCGCACCGACGCGCGCCCCGAATTTCTCAACCGCGGGTTCGAGCCCGACGCGTTGCAAGTGGCGCACGCTGTTCGGCGTCAGGAATACGCCGGCCCCGATCTCGCCGAGCGCGGGCGCCTGCTCGTACACCGAGACGCCGAGCCCGTGCGCGACCAGCGCATTCGCCGCGAACAGGCCGCCGATACCGCCTCCGACAATCGCAACACGAGGCCGGGACTGCGCCATCATCGGGTTTCCCTTTGGTGGGCGACTGGACGCGTGCTGCTCTATCCTCACACGGATCGGAGCAAGTGTGCCATGAAAGACGCGCAGGCTCGCGGAAGCAATTTTGGAGGCCGAATGCGCATCGCGGACAGGCAGCCTGTGGGCCGGGCGGCGATCGCCTTGATCCTCTTGCCGGTCTTGTCCGCGCTCGCCCATGCGCAGGCCGAGACCTATCCCGATCGTACGGTGAAAATTATCGTGCCGTTTCCGGCCGGCGGGACGGCGGACGTGGTGCCGCGTCTGGTCGCAGAGTGGCTGTCGCGCAAATGGGGCCAGCCGGTCGTCATCGAGAACCGGACCGGCGCCGCGGGAAACATCGGCGCGGAATACGCGTATCGTGCCGCGCCCGATGGCTACACGCTGATGTCCTCGCCGCCGCCGCCGCTTGCGATCAATCAGAATCTTTATCCGAAGCTCGGATTCGACCCGGCAAAATTTGAGCCGATCGCCGTGATGGCCCACGTGCCGAATGCTCTCATC
This sequence comes from Hyphomicrobiales bacterium, assembly GCA_034669145.1. Taxonomy (GTDB): domain Bacteria; phylum Pseudomonadota; class Alphaproteobacteria; order Rhizobiales; family Xanthobacteraceae; genus PALSA-894. Next base: position 39,023 of record JAXDNY010000091.1, on the reverse strand, counting down.
GTCAACCCGAACACCATCAAGGCTGCGAACGTGGCCGAACTGATCGACTATGTGCGGAAGAATCCCGAGACAGTGACGGCCGCGACGCAGGGCGCGGGCTCGACGTCGCACCTGACCGCGGAACTGTTCCAGCTCATGGTGAAAGTGAAGCTGCGCCAAATTCCCTATCGCGGTTCTGCGCCGGCGCTGCAGGGCCTGCTCGCCGGCGACGTCGATCTGATGTTCGATAATCTCGGCGTTTCACTGCCGCTGGTCGAGGGCGGCAAGCTGAAACTGCTCGCCGTGGCTTCGGCGAAGCGCATGCCGTCGCTCCCGGACGTCCCGGCGCTTGCCGAGACATTGCCCGGCTTCGAGGCAGTCGCCTGGTATGCGATCGTTGCGCCACCGAATACGCCCAAGGCGATTGTCGACAAGATCAACGGCGACGTGAATGAGGCGCTGCATCGGCCCGAGATGCTGGATCGCCTCAAGAAGCTGTCGGCGGAGGTTTTCGGCGGCTCACCGGAGCGCACGCGCCAGTACATTCAGGAAGAGATCGACCGCTGGGGCAAGGTGATCGACGCCGCACAAGTCAAGCTGCCGTAGGACGGCTACCCGCGCTTCGCCGCCTCGATAAATCGTCTCCCTCACACGCTTCGGATACGCCCGGTCATACTTCTCCCCGCCGAAACCGCACCGCGGGACTCAGTCATTACTGAACAAGCAACACTTGGACGGATGTTGTGGATCGAAAGATAACAGAATTGAGGTTCAGTCGACGCACCGATGGAGGTCGCGGAAGGCGTGCGTGGATAGATTTTATAGTGCATTGCGCCAGCTGAAGTCACTGTCGAAGCCGGCCATCTTCGTCGGCATGGCGATGATTGCCGCCATTTGGGCGAGCGTCAGCTTCCATCTGTCGGTCGAGCACGACCGCGCACAGCGCTCAGCGATTCAGGACACCGGAAACCTCGCACGCGTGTTCGAGGAACACATCCTGCGCACCATCATGGAGGCCGACCGGGCGATCCTGATGCTCAGAGCGTCGTATCGGCTGACCGGGAACTTCGACCTGGCGAATTCGCTCACCAGTCCTTCCTTGCGCAACGACCTGCTCACCCAGATCAGGGTCTTCGATCCCGGCGGCGCGATCATTGCGGCGACCAGCGAGCAGGGTCGTTCGCGCGTCGGCTTCGGCGACCGGGACTATTTTCGGGTGCACGTGGATTCAAAGGCGGACGAGCTCTTCATCAGCAAGCCCGTGTTCGGGCGGACGAGCGGAAAGTGGGTGCTGCAGTTGTCGCGCGGCGTTCGCGCCGCCGACGGTTTGTTCGAGGGCGTGATCGGCGCCTCGCTTGACCCGGACTATCTGTCGAAATTCTACCGGTCGATCGACGCAGGTCTGGAAGGCGCCATTGTCCTGGCAGGCCTTGATGGTGTGGTGCGCGCGTCCGCCGGCTTCAGGAACGATTTGCTCGGCACCTCCCTGCTTGGTTCCCAGCTCTTCAAAAAGATATCCGAGGCGGATAGCGGATCGTTTGTGACGAACGGCGATCGCGACGGCATCAAGCGGATCGTCTCCTACCGGGTCGTGAAAGGTTTTCCCCTCGTCATCTATGCGGGGGAAGGCGAAAATGAGGTTTTGACGGACTACCGGCGCGACCGGCGCCTGTATTTCGCCGCCGGCGCAGGACTGACCGTGCTGATCGCGATCGGTGCTGCCTTCGCGGCGCGCTACCGCGGCAGGCTCGATGCGGTCCAGCGCGAGCTCGAAGCGACGCTGGAAAACATGAACCAAGGCATCATGAAGGTCGATGCCGACCGCAACGTGGCCTTCATCAATCGCCGCGCGATCGAGCTTCTGGAACTGCCCGATCACTTTCTCAAGCGGCATGTGGCGCTCGCGGACGTGCTCGAGTTTCAATGGACGAAAGGCGAATTCGGCGTCGATGGCGAAGCGTTCGATCCGCGCGTGCGCGAGAAGATACAATCCAAGGACCTTCACCATGTCGGCGTCTACCAGCGAACCCGCCCGAATGGAATCGTGCTGGAAATCTCCACTCTGGCCTCGCCCGATGGCGGCATCATCCGGACTTACACCGACGTGACCGAGCGAAAACGCAACGAGGTCCGGATCGCCCATTTGCTGCGTCACGACGATCTGACCGCACTTGCCAATCGGACGCTGCTCACGGAGCGGATCGAACAGGCGCTGGCGCGCCTGCAGCGGCAGGGTGAAGGCTTTGCGCTGTTCTGCCTCGATCTCGACGGCTTCAAGACCGTGAACGACACGCGTGGTCATCCCGCCGGGGACGCGCTGCTGCGGGCCGTCGCGGACCGGTTGTCCGCATGCGTTCGTGAGACCGATACGGTCGCGCGCCTCGGCGGCGATGAGTTCGCAATTCTGCAGTCGGCGACGGATCGCGATGAAGATTCCGAAATCCTTGCGCGGCGCATTTTGCAGGCGGTCGGCGCGCCTTACGATCTCGACGGTTATCGCACGGTCATCGGCATCAGCATCGGCATCGCGGTGGCGCCGCGCGACGGCACCAACATGGAAGAGCTGTTGAAGGCCGCGGATGTGGCTCTCTACCGCGCCAAATCGGCAGGCCCCAACGCGTATCGCTTCTTCGGGAAAGCGGACGCGGATACGCTGCCGGTGAAGCTGTTCGCCACGTCCTGAGGTCGGGCGCGAGCGCACCGTCGGCGTAGGGCTTCGCTCACCCGGGCTGCGCTTGCTTCACATGCACAGGAGTAGAGAATAAACCGCGCGACAGTGCGCCATTCACCCTTGCAAATCGATTCTGGAGGCCGGCCATGAAAGCGGACCGCTACCACAAGCTCCGGCTGGCGAACCACGTGCTGCATCCCGAGACGCTGATGCTCGGCTACGGCTACGATCCCCTGCTGTCCGAGGGCGCCGTCAAGCCGCCGGTATTTCTCACCTCCACGTTCGTGTTCCGCTCGGCCGAGGAGGGCAGAGATTTCTTCGACTACACGGCGGGACGGCGCGAGCCGCCGCAAGGCGAAGGCCGCGGCCTCGTCTATTCGCGCTTCAACCATCCGAACAGCGAGATCGTCGAGGATCGCCTCGCGGCCTATGAACAGGCGGAATCCTGCATCCTGTTCTCGTCCGGGATGTCGGCGATCGCGACGACCATTCTCACCTTCACGCGGCCGGGCGATGTCATCCTGCACTCGCAGCCGCTCTATGGCGGCACGGAGACGCTCGTGTCCCGCACCATGACGGCTTACGGCGTCGGCGCGGCCGGCTTTGCGGATGGCGTCGATGAGCCGACAATGCGCGAGGCGGCCGAAGCCGCCATGGCCAAAGGGCGCGTGTCGGTGATCATGATCGAGACGCCCTCCAATCCGCTCAACACGATGGTCGATATCAAGCTGGTGAGCCGGATCGCCGATGACATCGCGACGCGGCAGCTGCATCGCCCGATCATCGTCTGCGACAACACGCTGCTCGGGCCGGTCTTTCAGCGCCCGCTGCCGTTGGGCGCCGATGTCTCGGTGTACTCGCTCACCAAATATGTCGGCGGGCACTCCGACCTGATCGCGGGCGCCGCGATGGGAACTGAAAAGCTCATGAAGCCGATCAAGCAATTGCGCGGCGCCATCGGCACGCAGCTCGACTCGCACTCGAGTTGGATGATCGGCCGCTCGCTCGAAACGCTCGCGCTGCGGATGGAGCGCGGCAACAGCAATGCCAGGATCGTGGCCGAGTTCCTGCGCGACCATCCGCGCGTCGAAAAGGTGCACTACCTGCCGTTCCTTGCCGCGGACGCGCCGCAGCGGCGCGTGTTCGAGGCGCAGTGCACCGGCGCCGGCTCGACCTTCTCGTTCGACATCAAGGGCGGGATCGCGGAGGCGTTCGCGTGCCTCAACAAGCTGGAGATCGTCAAGCTCGCCGTGAGCCTCGGCGGCACGGAGTCGCTCGCCTGCCACCCCGGCTCGACGACGCATTCGGGCGTGCCCGCGCCCTTACGCGCGCGCATCGGCGTTTCCGATGCGACGATCCGGCTCTCGATCGGCATCGAGCATGCGGACGATCTGGTGGCGGACCTGGCGCAGGCGCTGGTGGAGTAGCAGGCTATGCTTGCTTGCTCCTGATGATCGCGGCATCGCTTTATCAGGGTGAGAGTTCTACGATCGCGTTGGGAAGTTCGTTGCGATTGATGGCGCCGGGCGGGAAATGCTTCGCCAATTCGGCGGCACACGTTTCAATCGTGGCAACGAAACCGTCGCCCGCACGACCCGCCGCGATGTCCGAAGTGAGCGAACTCACGGCGTCGTCCCAAACCGCAGATGGGACCTTCTGCGCAATGCCGGCGTCAGCCACGATTTCGGCATAACGCTCCGCGACAGACACGAAGATGAGAACGCCGGTTCGCAGCTCGGTATGTTGCAATCCATGCGCTGCAAACTGGCGCAGCGCCTCCTGATGCGCACGAGCCGTCTTGGTCTGCCGCGGAACGATGCGGTAGCGAACTTTGTCGTGTGACAGCAGATAAAGCGCACCGAGGAATGCCACGAGTTGCAAGGCGTAGATCACGACAGCCGGCCAAGCCGTCAGATAAATCAGCGGCAAAGGGACCAGCAGCGCCAGTGCGGCAGCCCAAGCGACTGGAAAGACCCGGTACGCGCTGGAGGCTCGCGTGAACGCGCAGTAGATTTCCCCGGACGTGGCCGTTTCGGCGAGCCGAATGGCTTCGATGATGCGGGCCCGATCGGCGTCGGTGAGGATCATCACCAGCTTCCCGACGAGCCGCCGCCACCGAACGACCCCCCGCCCCCGGAGAAACCGCCTCCCCCGAAGCTGCCGCCGGATGAACCTGACGACCACGATCCGCCGGACGGAATGAAGATCGGGGCGGCAAATCCGCCGCGGCGGCGCCCGATGCCCGGTCCACCGCCGCCGGACCGTCGCATGATCGAGAAGATGACGAAGATCACCATCAGCACCAGCATGACCGTCGCTGCATCGACTCCCTGCGGCGCGCGATCCGGGCGTTGCGCGGCACGGCGCTTGTATTCTTGGGCATCGCCGCTCACGACCTGAACGATGTCGTCGACGCCGCGTACGATGCCGCCAGCGACATCATTGGCGCGAAAGCGGGGCAGAATCGCATTCTGGATGATAAGTTGCGTCACCGCGTCGGTGAGAGCGCCTTCGAGCCCGTAACCCACCTCGATGCGGACCTTGCGCTCGTTCGGAGCGACAATCAGCAAGGCGCCGTTGTTCCGCGATTTTTCGCCGATGCCCCAGTGACGGCCGAGCTGATAGCCGTAGTCCTCGATCGACGTGCCCTGCAGCGACTTCAGCGTCACAACGACGATTTGATCGCCGCTCTTTGCTTCGACCGCCGCCACCTTGTCGGTCAGCGTCTGGCGGGTTGCGGCATCGAGAATGTTGGCTTCGTCGACCACCCGGCCGGTCAACGCCGGAAAGGTCAGCGCATGCGCAATCGCCATGAGCGCAAAGAGGATCGCCAGAGTGGCCGACGTTGTGAGAACGCCAATGCGGTCTCGCATGTTTGCTTGCCTAGAACTTGACGCTAGGCGGCCGGCGCGCGTCCTCCGCGACCGTGAACGTCTCCATCGGCTTATGACTGCGATAAAGCGTCGAGGCCCATAGCACGCCCGGGAAGGTGCGTAGCTCGGTATTATAGGCCCGTACGGATTCGATATAATCGCGCCGGGCGACCGCGATCCGGTTCTCGGTCCCTTCGAGCTGAGACTGCAGCGCTAGGAAGTTCTGGTTCGACTTCAGGTCCGGATAGTTCTCACTGACCGCAATCAGGCGGCCGAGCGCGCCGGAAAGCTGCGACTGCGCCTCCTGGAATTGCTTGAACTTTGCCGGATCGTTGACGATGTCGGGCGTGACCTGGATCGAGGTTGCCTTGGCGCGCGCGTTGACGACGGCCTCAAGGGTCTCCCGCTCCTGCTTGGCGTAGCCCCGGACAGTCTCGACCAGATTTGGAATGAGGTCGGCGCGCCGCTGATACTGATTGTTGACGTCAGCCCACTTCGCCTTGGCCTGCTCGTCGTAGGTCGGAATGTTGTTGACGCCGCAGCCCGACAGCAACAGGCCGAGCGCCATGACGGCAGCCAGATTGCGCAGGAAACGCGAGGTTACGGCGATGGGCATGAGGACCTCCGGGAAGGAATAGCGGATCGTTAGACACGGCTGCCCGATGGCGAGTGGACAACCAAGCCTAACCCGGAAGTATGCCGGCAAGTTCCGTGCTGGCGTGGGCTTCCGGCGGCCAAGGGCACACGTCAGTCGCGCCAAAGCGCGTCGATCGTCTCGGCGTTCGCTGCGGCGAAGGGGTTGATCAGCCGCAGGCCGTCGAGAACTCGGCCGTCCTGCATGTCTTCGGTGAGCAGAACCTTCGCTCCGGCTTCGGCGGAGGCCACGCAAACCACGCTATCCCAGAACTGCATGCCATGGGCATGCGCAATCTCGCCGGCCTGGTTGACGACGGCGTCGGTCGATGGCGGCGTCAGGAATGCCGCTTGATAGATCGAGGCCTGGCGGATGGCCTCCCCGAACGCAGCCGGCACGCGGCGCTGGACGAATCGAAGGAATTCCCCGAGCACCTGTACGGGAATAACCCCGTCGCGTGCCGCGCGCAGGATAAGATCGGCCGCGCGCTTCCCCTTCCCGGAATCCGGCTCCAGTTCGGCATAGATCAGGATGTTGCTGTCGAGCGCGACGCGCGTCATGCACCGCCCCCGTATTTGTCATCCTCGGTGATCGTGCCCACGCGGTACCCGCGCGCCCGCTTTGCCCGCAGGCTCTTCTTCAGCACCGCAAAGGTCGAACGCCACTCCGGATCGCTCGTGCGATCCGCACCCTGCGGCGCGATCTTCGCAACGGGGGTGCCGTTCTTGGTGATGACGATCGTCTCGCCGCGCTCGGCCGCGGAGATGACCTGGGAAAAATTCTGGTTCGCCTCGCGGACGGTCATCTGGCGCATGGAAACAACCGATGTTCTACGTTGCAACATAAGCGAGAGATGGGGCTGTCGCAAGATGGCGCGAGGCCACGTGCGTGATATGCTTCCGCCTCATGAAGGCAACGTTCAACATCGACGACAAGCTGATGGCCGAGCTCAAGCGCGAGGCCGCGCGGCAGGGCCGCACGATGTCTGAGCTGGTCGAAACGGCGCTCCACCTGCTGCTTCACTCGCGGACAACGCGCGGCGTGTTGCCGGAACTGCCGACCTTTCATGGCGGAGGCGAACTCGTCGACATTGGGGACCGGGACGCCCTCTATCAGGCGATGGAAGGCCGCTAGCCTCGTAGCCCGGGTGAGCGATAGCGAAACCCGGGAACGCCCTAACTGCGGTCGCCCCGGATGTCGCTGCGCTCATCCGGGCTACGCTTGCTTGCCCGCGTTCGAGCCACGCGCGGCCGAAATGCGCGACCGGCACATGCGCCATGGTGGCGAACACCCCGACGCCCGGCACCAGCGCGCCGCGAAACCCGAACCGGCGCACGACCGTGTCGTCGTGGATTTTGTTCTCGGACGCGGCGAGAGGTTGGCCGCGCGGACGGAGTGGGTGGGGAGGGGGTGAGTCATGGGGCGCTCAGCGGTCATTCTAGGCCACCTAGCGGAAGAGTCATGCGCCCGCCGTTACCGGATCACGCGTTTTCCAGACGAGATGCACGAGGGCGTCGGGAAACCTGATGAATGCTTGATACGGCCCGGTATGTCGGGGAAAGAGAGGAGCAGACCGATATGGAAGGCATGAGGGGCTCGGCAGAATTTTCGATGAACACCGAATGGACCTTGAACAGCGCTCTTAATGCGCACCACGGTCTCTTTGGTTTAACAACACTTTCTCAAACCAAATAATACCAGCCTCGCCTTCTTTCAGTGACACCTCATCGACAGTACGGCTATGGCGCAGGCCATTTCTTAGCTCCGCTATTTGGCTAAACTTATTCGCAAGCGTATCTTGGTTCAAAAAACGTGATCTGAATGTTGGCCAGAGAGTCTTATTCAGAATGATAGCCTCAAGGTCGCGTAGGTCACAGAATTCAAGCTTTTCAGGCAGCATGCGGAATCGAAATGGATCAAACGCCGCGTTTTTCGTTGCAGCCGATTCAAGGCGCTCATCAGCCCTCTGATTGATATGAGATGGCAGCTTGCGCGGATCTCCGTCCAAAGCCGACGCAATAACTAGTCGCAGTGTGAGCTCTATTTCCTCGATTCGGGTATCGAGGGTTTTAAGGTCCGCCTTCCGCGTCAAACGTTGATCGGCGTGGTCAAATCTGAACGCGGCTCGCGCTGCCTCTCCTGGCCTCAACACGTACAGAGGCCAGTTCTGGTCATTCTCGTCAGCCGGAACCACCATCGTAAAGCCGCACCTTTTCAAGAGGATCTCGCCAGGTCGTGTCTGCGCAAAGGCAGTATATGTAAGCGATTCAATAGGGGAGTAATACTGCACCAGAAATTCCTTCATTTTGAGAAGTAGCACCTCTTTGGCAACAATAGGGGCGAGAGATCTCTGTCGCGGATTCAATAGAATGGTTGCAATATGGAGATGTGTTACCGACGCTGTCTGTTCGACGGGTAGGATATGTTCGGTCGTGAGAGAGTGCTCGGTAAGTCGGCCAGCAATCATGTCTTCAGCAGATTGAGGCTTGAGGGGAAAGATATCAAAGAATCCGATTAACTCATCGTCTTCATCAACGATCGCAGTGAATACAAGGGGGTTTGTTTTGCGCCACTTCTTGTAGTCTTTGTAAGTAATTGCTCGTTTATCGAGATTCCTCCTGACAATCTTGTTTGCAAAAGCAGCAAGAGATTCATCTTCTGACGGAGCACGCCGCACTTTCTCGAGGGCATGACTTATGGCAAAAAGCACTGACCCCGGAGTGGTGACCTCATCCGAAGACAAGCGTTTCCACGGCGTCCAAATCAACTAGAATCTCCCCCGTCCAGTCGTAACGACTAACCCCACGAACTTGCAGCATATTTTGATGCCGACGCTCAATTCAAATGCCGAACCATGTATCGCGCGGTACCTCCGTAGGACTGAAGCTTGCCCTGCAAATTTGGATCGTTCGTTGCAACGAACCCAAATCGAGCCCAAAGTGGGTGGGTTTCGTACACCGAAACAAGAGCAAGAGATTCTATCTTTTTTCGGCGCGCTATATTTGCGATCAGCTCAATAAACCGATCAGCTGCGCCAAACTTGCGAGCCTCCGGTAGCACCACGACGTCATGAACAAAAATGCACTGAGGAGCCTCAGGTAATTTTTCCAAGAACGTATCAAGCGGCGGTATGTCGTTAAGAATCCACGGGTGGGAAAATCCGTATCCGACGACCTTATCATTCCTAACTAGAGCGAGGCAGCCCTCCGGAAACAGTGTGAATTTTTCGGCGAAAACCTCTGCTCTTTCCGGCAAATCAACGTGGACTTGGTCTCCGATCTGCTGGATTATCTGAAGGTCTGCTGCGGTCGTCGGTCGCCACTCAGGCCTAGGTCCGTTCGGCTCACTCATATTCAGCTCATTGGTTCCAGATTATTTCGCGATGACTAGGGCTTCAATAAATCGTCTCTCTCAACCTCGCCGGATACGCCTTGTCGTACTCCGGCCCGCCGTGCTCGCCCTTGGTGATCGCGGCCAAAATCGTGCCGTTGCTCGGCAGGCTCGCGCGGTCGACGTGGCGCGAGGCGTCCCACAGCTTCGAGCGGATGATCGCCTTGGCGCACTGGAAAAAGACGCGTTCGACCGCAACGACGATGACCGAGCGCGGCGTCTTGCCGGCGAACACGAAACTCGCGCACAGCGCCGGATCGGTCGAGATTGTGGCGCGGCCGATGACACGGAACGTCTCGCTGACGCCGGGCACCAGGAATAAGAGTGACACGCGCGGGTCGCGCACGATGTTGCGCAATGAGTCGACGCGGTTGTTGCCGCGCCGGTCGGGGATCAGCAGCGTCTTCTCGTCGGCGACGCGCACGAAGCCCGGATCGTCGCCGCGCGGCGTGCAGTCGACGCCTTCCGGCCCGACGGTCGCGAGCGCGAAGAACGGCGCCGCCTCGATGAAGGCGCGGTATTGCGCGTTGACGTGGTCGATCTCCTTGAACACCGCGGCGCCCGCGGGCAGGCCGTAGAGCGCTTCGAGCTGCTCGATGCTGGTGATGAGGTGTGAGGACATCGAAATCTCCTGCAAGCTAGGCCGCGATCAAGTGTTTGCCGTCGTGGGTCGCGATGGTGAGATCGAGCATGTGCCCCGGCCCGGTTGGCGAGGCAAGCCGCACCGGGGTGAATTGCTCGGTGCGGGCGATCCCGCCGCGTTCGGTGAGTACGCGGCGGCGCGCACCAACTTCATCGTCGAGATGGCGGCGGAGCGCGGCCGCTCCAGCGTCACGCAGCAGCCGCGCGCGCTCCTTGCGGAGCGGAGGCGGCACTTGCGGCATGCGCGCCGCGGGCGTGCCGGGCCGCGCCGAGTAGGGGAACACGTGCAGGTGCGTGAGGCCGCATTCATCCACGAGGTCGCGCGACCGCGCGAACATGTCGTCCGTCTCGGTTGGGAAGCCCGCGATGATGTCGGCGCCGAACACCATGTCGGGGCGCAGCCGCCGCACGTCGTTCGTGAACGCGATCGCGTCGGCCCGCGTGTGGCGCCGCTTCATGCGCTTGAGGATCAGGTCGTCGCCGTGCTGCAGCGAGAGATGCAGATGCGGCATCAGCCGCGGCTCGTCCGCGATCGCGGCGAGCAGGTCCGCGTCCGCCTCGACCGAGTCGATCGAGGAGATGCGCAGGCGTTGCAGGTCCGGCACGTGCCGCAGGATCTGCCGCACCAGTTTGCCGAGCCGCGGCGCACCGGGGAGCCCTGAGCCGTAGCTCGTGATGTCGACGCCGGTCAGCACCACCTCAAGGGTGCCGTGCTCGACCAGCCGGCGCACCTGCGCGACCACCTCACCCATCGGAACCGAGCGCGAGTTCCCGCGCCCGAACGGGATGATGCAGAACGTGCAGCGATGGTCACAGCCGTTCTGGATCTGGATGAACGCGCGCGCGTGGCCCTCGATGCCGTCGACCAGGTGCAGGGCGGTTTCCCGCACTGCCATGATGTCGTTGACGAGGCATTTTTCTTCTTTTTCGAGCCCGAACGATGCTCGGCGCAGAGGATCGCGCCGCTCGGCCCAGAACTCACGTTCGAGCTTGTGCTCGTTACCCACTACGAACGCGACCTCAGGCATTTCTACGAAGGTTTGCGGCTCGGTCTGGGCCGCGCAGCCGGTGACCACGATTTTCGCACCCACGCGCTCCCTGGCGAGCCTGCGGATGCTCTGGCGCGCCTGCCGCACGGCCTCGGCCGTGACCGCGCAGGTGTTCACCACGATGGTGTTTTCGATGCCGGCGGCGGTGGCGGCGCTGCGGATCACCTCGGCCTCGTAGGTGTTGAGCCGGCATCCGAAGGTGACGACCTCGACGCTCATGCGACGGCCGCAAACAAGGAGGGATCGAACCGGCCCTCGAATTCGAACGCCACCGGCCCGGTCATCAGCACATGGTCATCGCTTTCGCGCCACTCGATCTGCAGATCGCCGCCGGGCAGCGTGACCGTGACCTTGCGGTTCGCCTTGCGCAGCCGCGCAGCGGCGACCGCGGAAGCACAAGCCGCTGAGCCGCAGGCCTTTGTGAGCCCCGCGCCGCGCTCCCACGTCCGCACGATGATGTGCTGCTTCGATTGCACGGCGCAGAGCGAGATGTTGGCGCGCTCGGGAAAGATCGGATGGTTCTCCAACAGCGGGCCGATCTTGGCGAGATCGTAGGCCATCACATCCTGCACCCAGAAAATCGCGTGTGGATTGCCCATGCTCAGCGTCGAGGGCGAATGCAGGATCGGGTTGTCGATCGGGCCGATCTGCAATTCGATGCAGCGCGTATCGGCGAACTCTTCGGCGAGCGGAATCTCATTCCAGGCAAATCGTGGCTTGCCCATGTCGACGGTCGAGACCAGCGGCGCCGTGCCCTTCCAGCAATTCAGCAAGCCGGCCGGCGTCTCGAAGGTGAGCGCGTCCTTGGCGGTTTCGCGGAACATCAGTTCGGCGATGCAGCGCATGCCGTTGCCGCACGCGCCCGCCGCCGAGCCGTCGCTGTTGAAGATGCGCACATAGGCGTCGGTCCCGGGCATGCGTGGTGGATAGAGCGCCATCATCTGGTCGTAGGGCGCGCCTTGCGGCGATGCGGCGGCGCGCGCCTCGTCCGCCGAAATCGCGGCGGGCCAGGCGCGCATGTCGACCACCACGATCTCGTTGCCGAGACCGTTCATCTTCACGAATGCGTGGCCGGCGAGCGCGCTCATGGACGATCCTTCAGCCCGACGTTATATGGCGAAAGATTGGCGCCGCGCCAGCCGGTCCACATGGCCGCCGGCGCAAAGAGGCGGGCAAATCGGGCCTTGCCGTGCTATGAAAGTGCGCCGTTGTGCCGGGCGGGCGGCGTTCAGGTTGGGGGAGTTCGATGCCGTTTTCGCGCCTCGCCGTGCTGATCGCCGCGAGCCTGCTCACTCTAGCCGCCCCATCGCTTGCGCAAACCCCGCCGCCTCCTGCTGCGCCCGCGGCGCCGCAGCCGAAGCCCGGCGATCCGTTCGGCGAAGAGGTCACGCTGACGGCCAAGACAATTGTGTTCAGCAAGGGCTCGGCCAATTGGGATTCGGCGTTCGACACGCTGGTCGAGGCGTTCAAGAACGTCTACGGCGCGATGCAGAAACAGGGGCTTCGGCCCGCCGGGCCGGCCATGACGATCTACACGGCGACCGACGATACCGGCTTCGAGTATCAGGCCGGTGTGCCGGTCGCCGAGGAACCGAAAGGTCCGTTACCCGAGGGGCTGGCGGTCGGAAAATCGCCGGACGGCCGGGCGCTCAAGTTCATCCATCGCGGCTCGTACGACGCGATGGACTCGACCTACGAGGCGATCACCAATCATCTCGACGAGAAGCGGCTCGAAGCGCGCGACCTGTTCGTCGAGCATTACGTGACCGATCCGCTGACGACGCCGGAGGACAATCTGGTGATCGAGGTCTACGTGCCGATCAAGTGACAACGCTCTTGCGTTGTCATCCCGGATGCGGCGGAGCCGCGATCCCGGATCGCACAAAACTCACGCCGTGACTCTCGCCTCGACGTCCCAAACCTGACCGGGCTTCAACAGCCGGAAAGTCTCCGGATCGATGCCCGCATCGATGCGCGCGGCGTGCAGCGCTTGCTCCGGCGCGTCCATCGCCTCGTCGGTGAGCTGGAATGTCCCGTAGTGATGCCCGAGCGCGAATTCGGCGCCGCAGGCCTGAAACGCCCGCACGGACTCGGCGGGGTTCATGTGCTGATCGCCCATGAACCAGCGCGGCTCGTAGGCGCCGATGGGAAGAACAGCGAGGCGGAACGGGCCGTAGCGGTCGCGCGCGGCGCGAAAATGATGGCCGTCGCCATAGCCGGAATCCGCCACGTGATAGATGCGGCCCGCGGGCGTGTCGATCACGAACGAGGCCCACAGCGCCTTGTTGCGGTCGGTCAGCCCGCGCGCCGACCAGTGCCGTGTCGGCACCAGCGTGACGGCGACGTTTTTGCCGAGCTCGATCGGCTGGTGCCAGTCATGGGCCTCGGCACGGATCGCCGCGTCGTGGGCCCGCATGATGGTGTCGTTGCCGAGCGGCGTGACGACGCGCGCTGGGTGCGCGGCCGCGAGCCGCGACAACGTTTCCAGATCGAGATGGTCGTAGTGGCAATGCGAAACCAGCACGATATCGATCGGCGGCAGCGCCTCGAACGCGATGCCGGGATCGTTGACGCGCTTCGGCCCGGCGAAGCTCACCGGCGAGACGCGCTCCGACCAGACCGGATCGATCAGGATGTTGCGCCCGGCGGTCTGCAGTAGCAGCGTCGCGTGCCCCACATAGGAGATGCGCCATTCCGGCCCTTCGACACGTGCTGGCGGCCGGTCGCTGTAGGGGCTCGGCGCCCACGTGGGCCATTCGGCCTTTTCGCGGCCGCTGTACCAGCGCAGCAAGGTCGCAAGGCTCTTCGGCGGCGAGCCATGCGGATCGAAGAAGCGCGTGCCGTCGAAATGATCCGACACCGGGCCGTCGTAGTAGCGCGCCGAGGCCGAACGCAGGCCGAGCACGCCGGCCACCGCGCCGAAGGCGGCCAAACCGGCAAACAGGCGGCGGCGGGTGAAAAGGGGCATCAATCGATCCAAATCGGGTGGTTCCGGACCTTATTTGGGTTTCACGCGGAAAGCCTGCAAATCCTTGACTTTGCGAAGGGCCGTCCCTAGGTTCCGCCCGCTCTCGCAAGAGACCGTAATGCCAACTCGCCGACCAGCCCTTGAGACTGGCGGCCACCGCCCGACAGCGCAATGCGCCCTCGGGCGCAAAAGTGTTTGAAACTAGCCCGTCCTTCGAGACGCGTGCTCCGCACGCTCCTCAGGATGAGGCCGGAGAACTTGATGTTCGACAGCCTGTCGGAACGGCTTGGTGGAATTCTCGATCGCCTGACGCGGCGCGGCGCGCTGACGGAGGCCGACGTGGACGTCTCGCTGCGCGAGGTACGCCGCGCGCTGCTCGAAGCCGACGTCGCGCTCGACGTGGTGCGTTCGTTCACCGAGCAGGTGAAGAAGAATGCCGTCGGCATCGCGGTGATCAAGTCGGTCACGCCGGGCCAGATGGTCGTCAAGCTGGTGCACGACCAGCTCATCGAAACGCTGGGCGCGAACGCCGACCCGATCGACCTCAATGCGCCGGCGCCGGTCGGCATTATGATGGTCGGCCTGCAAGGCTCGGGCAAAACCACGACGACCGCGAAGATCGCGCGGCGCCTGACCGAGCAGGGCAAACGCCGCGTACTGATGGCCTCGCTCGACACGCGCCGCCCGGCCGCGATGGAGCAGCTTGCGGTGCTCGGCCGGCAGGTGAGCGTCAACACGCTGCCGATCGTTGACGGCCAGACGCCGCCGCAGATCGCGCGCCGGGCGATGGAGGCCGCGCGCCTCGGCGGCTTCGACGTGGTGATGCTCGACACCGCCGGCCGCACCACGCTCGACGATGAGATGATGGCGGAGGCCGCCAGCGTGAAACAGGCCGCCGGCCCGCACGAAGTGCTGCTGGTCGCCGATGCGCTCACCGGCCAGGATGCCGTCAATCTTGCGCGCTCGTTCGACAGCCAAGTTGGGCTCACCGGCATCGTGCTCACCCGCGTCGACGGCGACGGGCGCGGCGGCGCGGCGCTGTCCATGCGCGCCGTCACCGGCAAGCCGATCAAGCTGATCGGCACCGGCGAAAAGCTCGACGCGCTGGAGGAATTTCACCCGTCGCGCATTGCCGACCGCATCCTCGGCATGGGCGATATCGTGTCGCTGGTCGAGAAGGCCGCCGCCACCATCGATGCCGAGAAGGCCGCGCGCGTCGCCGAGAAGATGCGCAAGGGCGCGTTCGATCTTGGCGACCTGCGCGAGCAACTCGTGCAGATGCAAAGCATGGGGGGCATCGGCGGGCTGATGGGCATGATGCCCGGCATCGCCAAGATGAAAAATCAGATCGCCAACGCGGGCCTCGACGAAAAGATCCTGAAGCGGCAGATGGCGATCATCGATTCGATGACGCCGAAGGAACGGCGCAATCCGGATGTGCTCAAGGCGAGCCGCAAGCGGCGCATCGCCGAAGGCTCCGGCACCAAGCCGGAGGACATCAACCGCCTGCTCAAGATGCATCGCGGCATGGCCGACATGATGAAGATGATGGCGAACCAGAAGCGCGGGCCGATGGCCGGGCTCGCGCAGGCCATGGGGTTCGGCGGCGGCATGCCGGGTCCGGAAGAGATGGCGAAGCTCGCCGAGAAAATGCCGGGCGGCCTGCCGCCCGGAATGCCTGGCGCGCCGCCCGGGTTGTCTTCGGGCATGCCCGGCCTGCCGCCGAAATTTCCCGGGAACCTGCCGGGCCTTGGACCGAAGATTCCAGGGCTCGGCGGATTTCCCGGACTTGGAAAAAAGAAATAGCAGTCAACCCAGAAAGGACTCTCGATGTCTCTGAAAATCCGGCTCGCACGCGCGGGCACCAAGAAGCGTCCCGTCTATCACATCGTGATCGCCGACAGCCGCTCACCGCGCGACGGGCGCTACATCGAGCGGCTCGGCTATTTCAATCCGCTGCTCGCCAAGGACCACAAGGATCGCCTCAAGCTCGACCTCGAAAAGGTCAAGACGTGGATGGCAAAGGGCGCGCTCCCGACCGACCGCGTGTCGCGCTTTCTCGATGCCGCCGGCATCATGAAGCGCGAGACGCACAACAACCCCGAGAAGGCGAAGCCGAAGAAGAAGGCGCAGGAGCGCGCCGCCGCCGCCACAGCAGCAGCGGCAGCTCCGGCAGAAGCGGCGGCACCGGCTGCTCCGGCGAGCTAAGTGACGCGCGTCTGCATCGCGCAGATCGGTGCCGCGCACGGTGTGCGCGGCGAGGTGCGGCTCAAGGCGTTCACGCAGGATCCGCTCGGCGTGACGCGCTACGGGCCGCTCGAAACCGAGGATGGCAGGCTGATCGAGATCGAGGCGGCGCGGCCCGCGAAGGACATGCTGGTCGCGCGGCTGAAGGGGATCACGGACCGTGACGCGGCGGAGCGGCTGAAGAACATCCGCCTCTATGTGGCGCGCGAGAAACTGCCGCGCCCGGCGGACGATGAGTTCTATTACGCCGATCTTGTGGGGCTCGCGGCCGTGAAGGCGGACGGCGCGGCGGTCGGCACCGTCAAGGCCGTGCACAATTTCGGCGCCGGCGATCTGTTGGAGATCGAGCCGGCGGCCGGCGGTTCCACGATGATGCTGCCGTTCACCGACGCCACGGTGCCGGCGGTCGACATCGCGGGACGCAGGATCGTGGTCGAGCCTCCGGTGGATGCCTGATGTGGCGCGCGAGCGTTCTCACGATCTTTCCCGAGATGTTTCCGGGACCGCTGGCGCTCAGTCTCGCCGGGAAAGCGCTCGCCAAGAACCTGTGGGCGCTCGAGGCGGTCGATATCCGCGATTCCGCGGCCGACAAGCACCGCACCGTGGACGACACGCCGGCGGGCGGCGGACCCGGCATGGTGATGAAGGCCGACGTGCTCGCCCGCGCGATCGATGCGGCGGGGGAAGGGAGGCCGCGCCTCCTGATGAGCCCGCGCGGCACCCCGCTGACGCAGCGGAGGGTGGCCGAGCTTGCGGCCGGGCCGGGGGCGATCATCGTGTGCGGGCGGTTCGAGGGGGTGGATGAGCGCCTCATCCAGGCCCGCGCGCTCGAGGAAGTCTCGCTCGGGGATTTCGTGCTCTCGGGCGGCGAGATCGCCGCGCTGGCGTTGCTCGATGCCTGCGTCCGCCTGCTGCCCGGCGTCATGGGCAAGGAGGTATCCGGCGCCGAGGAGAGCTTCGCGGAGGGCCTGCTGGAGTACCCGCACTACACCCGGCCTCAACTCTTCGAGGGCCTCCCCATCCCGGAGGTGCTGACCTCCGGGGATCACCGCAGAATCGCGGCCTGGCGGCGCGAGCAGGCCGAAAGACTGACGCAAGAGCGCCGCCCCGACCTCTGGGCGGCCCATCAAGAAGCCCGGAAACCAAAGTCGTGACGCCGGGGTGACAAGCCGGTTTCTTTCCATTAGAACCCCGCCAACCCATTAGACCCCGATCGCCAGAGCGCCCCGCGCGCGGCGCCGCCGCCGGAGAGAGCCCATGAACCTGTTGAAGCAGATCGAGCAAGAGCAGATCGAAAAGCTCACCGCCGCCAAGGAAATCCCGGATTTCGCGCCGGGCGACACCGTGATCGTCAACGTCAAGGTGGTGGAAGGCGAGCGGTCGCGCGTGCAGGCCTATGAGGGCGTATGCATCGCGCGCGCCGGAGCCGGCATCAACCAGAGCTTCACGGTGCGCAAGATTTCCTACGGCGAGGGCGTCGAGCGCGTGTTCCCGCTCTACGCCCCGATGGTCGACTCCATCAAGGTCGTGCGCCGCGGCAAGGTACGCCGCGCCAAGCTCTATTACCTGCGCGGACTGCGCGGCAAGAAGGCGCGCATCACCGAGAAGCAGGAAGGCACCGCCGAGGCCGCGGAGTAATTGCCTCCGTCATTCCGGCCGAGCGCAAGCGAGGGCCGGAATCCATAACCACGAAAATTTCCGTATCACGCGGACGGCGCAACATCGCGACGGTCGTGGTTATGGATTCCGGGCTCGCCGCGGAGCTTGTCATCGGGCCGGCCTAAGCGGGCCGGACCCTTTGGCGGCGCCCCGAGGCGGCGGTTATGGCCACGCTCAAGATCGCGGTCTCGCGCTCGTTCACGCACTAACCCTAGCGGCTTGCGTTCCGGCCGACTCCGGCGCGGAATCCCGGAATGGGCGGGCCAAGTGAGGACAATCTCAAAATGCGGGAGGACGTGGCCGCGTTCGCCGCGAGCCTCAGGACTGCGCCGCTGCGCCGAGCGGCATCCCGGTTCGCATCGCGGGTTCTGTCGCTATGGGATGCCCGGCGGGATCGTGGCGGGCCTCTCCTGTTCGTCCCGACCATCGGGGCTTGCATCGTGGCGGAACGGCCGTTTCTCACGTTCCACTGTCCCGCCTGTCGCGTGCACGGTCGCGTCGATCTACGGTCGCTAGACCGTCATCCCGAGACGCCGGTCACAAGCCTCATTCCGTCTCTGTCATGCCAGCGGTGCGGGCCTAACCCGCCGTTCGTAAAACTTGACGGCTTGGAGGGCTGATCGGTCGCCGTGCTCCTAGCCCGGTTCGAAGCATGGGCAATAGTTGTACTTTTCCCGGTAACATTCGGTGGAAACTGAGGAACGATTCAGACCTGTCGGTTTTTCCGGTTCATGAGCAAGTCCGACGAGTATCGAGAGAATGCCGCCGAGTGCCAGAAGATGGCGCGTCTCGCCACAAACCCGGGTGAGCGGGCGACGTGGCTGGAAATGGCGTCCGACTGGTTGCGGATGATTCCGAAAGCAGAGCGGTCAGCCGGTGAGAAATTTGACGACCAGAACCGGGACGAAGGAACTCACCAAGACGAATCGAAGGCCGAGCACTAAGCTGTGCCTAGCGCATCATGGCGATGCGCCAAGTCGCCGATGTCATTGGTCCGTTAAGGAGTGCTTGTTAGAATCGTTGACTCGATCCTCCATCTTTGCCGCCATCGATCATTGTGATGCGCGGTTTACCTGTTCGCGAATGACATCGTAACACTCGCACGCGCCCTTCTTCAGGCCGTCATGGTCGAGAATTTTGATGTTGCCGCGCGAGTATGTGACCAGTCCTCGTTTCTGAAGCGCCGTCGCGGCCAAAGACACGGTGGTCCGCTGGACGCCAAGCATATGAGATAAGAATTCCTGGGTGAGTTGGATAACATCGCTGTCAATAACGTCGCGCGATTGCAGGAGCCAGCGGCACAGCCGCGCTTCGACCGTGTGAAGCGCATGGCACGCGGCGGACTGTTGAGCTTGAATAGTGATGACGGATTGAAATGCGTTCGTCGCCTGTCGAAACGTTTGGCTTGTGTTGTAGAGTTTCACAAAAACATCGCTCTTCAGCTGCCACGCGGCGCCCGGTATCTGTACCGTCGATTGCCCGAATGACAGCGGACCAAAGCTTCCGACCGACCCGCCGACCACCCCTTCGCGGCCGACAATGCCTGTCTCGATCTGCTCGCCAGTCTTCATCACAGCAAGGATCGATATCATTCCGGCGGTGGGGAAGTAGACGTGGTCGATGGTCCCGCCGGGCTCATGCAACACCGTGCCTTGCACCATCGCGAATTTCTTGAGGCTTGGTTCAAGCACCGAGAGATCGGCGGCGCCGAGTTGCTTCAATAGACGGTTTTCCCCGAAGGGGGCGGCTTTGATCATGGCGGCTCTCCGTTGCCCTTCGGGAGGGCCGAGACCGCGACATGATTGGGCGACGCGCCGAACGGCGTCTGCTGCGGAGACTGTGCTTAGTCATATAAGCGTGAATTGTGTTCCTGTGTGCCCGGTTCCATACAGACGGGGCAGGAACAGCGGCCAAAATAGGGGTATCGAAGGGGACTTGGGCACTGATCGAACGACACATGGAGAGCCCCCATGGCCGCCATTCATTCTCATCTCAAAACCCAAACCGCATTCGAGCCGGAAGCGATCTGCGTGATGTCGCAAGCGTTCGATGAGGCATGCAACGCATTGCGCATATTCGCCGGGGACGAGCACGGACGACAGGTCATCGCGACGCGCATCATCGATCTCGCCAGCACGGGGATTATCGAAGCCGAAACGCTTCGCGACCGTGTGCTGCGAGAAGCTCACTCCGCAGCGTAGCCGTGGTCACCCCGGACGACATGCGCACATTCGCGATCGACTGCCTGCGTTGGGCCGAACTGACCGACGACGCCAGCCAGCGCGATCTTATGCTGCGCATTTCCCGATCATGGATGGGTATAGCGTCCACTCTTGATCGGCGTGTGGCCGATGGCGCTCTACTTGCGAGCCCGGACCTTCGAGCCAAGTTGGATTAAACTGCGTACGTGCTCCGCGATACGTCGGCCGCTAGCGCGATCATGAACCGCGCCAGCATGTCTCGATTGCTGCCGCCGCTGAAATGCCTAGATGTGACTGCTACCTAATACCGTAATTTTCCGCGTCACGTCTTCAGCGGCGCGACCAGCATCCAGCGGTGGCCGAACGGATCGATCACGATCGCGAAGCGGTCGCCCCAGAACATGTCGGCCGGCGGCACGACGCCGTTGCCGCCCGCCGCCACCGCCTGAGCAAACATCGCATCCACCTTGTCGGCTGACGAGAGCGCGATCGAGACCGCGACCGGCGCGGGGTTTTTGGGAGTCGGCGCGGGCGGGCCGCCATGGTCCTTCGAGTAGTCATCAGACATCATCACGGTGCCGCCGTTGATGGTCATGCGGGCATGGAACAGGCGTTTCCCGTCCGCGTCGGGATGGCGGAAGATGTCGGTGGCGCCAAAGGCCTTCTGGTAGAATTCAAGCGCCTTTTCGGCGCCGTTTATCGTGAGATAGGGGCTGATTGGCTGCATGGCAGTCCTCCTTCTTCCGTTTCCACTTTCCCTTGCTATTTGAAGGCATTAAAGAGTGGCGCGATAACGTCTGCGTGACAGGACAAGCAATGGCAAAGCCCCGCACCCTCTACGACAAGATCTGGGACGACCATATGGTCGACGAGCAGCCGGACGGCACCTGCCTGCTCTACATCGACCGCCATCTTGTCCATGAGGTGACGAGCCCGCAGGCGTTCGAGGGATTGCGTTTGACCGGCCGCAAGGTGCGCGCGCCGGAGAAGACGCTCGCGGTGCTCGACCACAACATCCCGACCTCGGACCGCAGCCTGCCGAATCCCGATCCGGAGAGTACCGCCCAGATCGAGGCGATGGCGCGCAACGCCAAGGAATTCGGCATCGAGTATTACGACGAGCACGATCTGCGTCAGGGCATCGTGCACATCATCGGTCCGGAGCAGGGCTTCACGCTCCCCGGCACCACCATCGTGTGCGGCGACAGCCACACGTCGACACATGGCGCGTTCGGCGCGCTCGCGCACGGCATCGGCACGTCCGAGGTCGAGCATGTGCTCGCGACGCAGACGCTGATCCAGCGCAAGGCCAAGAACATGCGCGCGACGGTCGACGGCAAGTTGCCGGACGGCGTCACCGCCAAGGACATCATCCTGGCCATCATCGGCGAGATCGGCACCGCGGGCGGCACCGGCCATGTGCTGGAGTATGCCGGCGAGGCGATCCGCGCGCTTTCGATGGAAGGGCGCATGACGGTCTGCAATATGTCGATCGAGGGCGGCGCGCGCGCCGGCATGATCGCGCCCGACGAAAAGACGTTCGAATACGTCAAGGGCCGTCCCAAGACGCCGAAGGCCGGCGCGTGGGAAACCGCGATGCGCTATTGGGAGACGCTGCGGTCCGATGAGGGCGCGGCGTTCGACCGCGAGATCAGGCTCGATGCCGCGAAGCTCCCGCCGATCGTCACCTGGGGCACGAGCCCCGAGCAGGTGGTTTCGATTTCCGGCCGCGTGCCGCGCCTCGATGAGGTGATGGACGAGCACAAGCGCGAGATGCTCACCCGCTCGCTCGCCTACATGGGCCTCTCGGGCGGCGAGAAGATCACCGACATTGCGATCGACCGCGTCTTCATCGGCTCATGCACCAACGGCCGCATCGAGGACTTGCGCGCGGCAGCCAAGATCGCGGAAGGCAAGCACGTGAGCGCGAACGTCAGCGCGATGATCGTGCCGGGCTCCGGTTTGGTGAAGGAGCAGGCCGAAGCCGAGGGGCTCGACAAGATCTTCAAGGCGGCGGGTTTCGACTGGCGCGAACCGGGCTGCTCGATGTGTCTCGCGATGAACCCGGACAAGCTGGCGCCCGGCGAGCGCTGTGCCTCGACGTCAAACCGCAATTTCGAAGGACGCCAAGGCTACAAGGGCCGTACGCATCTGGTGTCACCCGCGATGGCGGCGGCGGCGGCGATTGCCGGCAAGTTCGTCGACGTGCGCGAGTGGAAATGAATCGTCACCCCGGCGCGGGTGCGCCGAGGCGACAGGTGGTCAACTCAAGCCGCGCCTAGAAGACGCGGAGCCCGAAGGGCCCGAAGCCGAAGGCGAGGCCCGGGCGATAGTAGCCGTACGGATAGCCATAAGCGCCATAGGGGTACGGATATCCGTAGCCGTAGCGCGGGCCGTAGTAGCGCCGCGGACCCCAATAGGGACGGGCGTAGTAGCGGTGGCGGTAGTAGCGCCGTTGCGCGCTGATGTCCGTCGACTGGCCGACCTCTTTCGAGATGCCCGGCTTCTGCTCAGCCGCACTTGCCTGAAGGGGAAGCGCGGCCGCGCTCATGAGCGTCAGTGCTGCGATACCTGCAAGGATTTTGGTCATGCGTCATCCTCCTGGGACACTCCCGTCCGGATAACGCGTGAGGGCAGGATTTGTTCTGGACGCGCGAAACCGGCGAACAGTCTGGACATGATCAACCCCATCAGTCCCGTCAACTCGATCAGCCGCGCACCCACCAGCAGCGTTGAACCGGCACGATCACGGTGCCGCTCGGGCGCCATTGCTGCGCCAGCCGGAAGGTGCAATCGCGATAGAGCAGCCGGCCCGGGTAGACCCGCAGCCGGGCGGGCGGACGCCGCGCCTGCGCGGACAGCTCGGTTGAGGCCTGCGCGCCGCCGGAGAGCGGTCCGGCCGACGCGGCGCCGGCCGCAAGC
Organism: Hyphomicrobiales bacterium; assembly: GCA_034669145.1. Classification (GTDB taxonomy): domain Bacteria; phylum Pseudomonadota; class Alphaproteobacteria; order Rhizobiales; family Xanthobacteraceae; genus PALSA-894. Next base: position 15,788 of record JAXDNY010000091.1, on the reverse strand, counting down.
ACCAGCACGCCGAACAACACGATCGTCATCGTCCTACGCATGAAACTCCCCACGATCCGCTACGCTCCCGCATCATCGATGCGCCGTCAACCGCTTGACGATGGCACGAGATGCCCCGCAGGCCTATGTTTGTGACCATGAGCGATCCACGGCAGCGCGAGGAGGAGCAGCGGCGCGAAGCGCTGCGCACGCTCGAGACATTGCGCGACAGCGACACCTTCGCGACCTCGGCGCTTGCACGCACGGCGCGGCGTGCCAGCGATCATTTCACCGGCAAGGATGCGGTGGGCGAGGACGGCTCGGTCGACAAGATCGAGCTATGGGGGCGGCGCATCGGGCGGGGCCTGAGCCTCGTCGGGCTGATGGCGCTCGCGATCTATCTCTACTTCACCTATTTCGCCAGTTGAGCGCGATGAACGCCACCAACGATCCGCTCGGCTGGCGCGGCACCTCCGCGCCCTCATTGGCAGAGTTCGAGGGGCTGGCGATCGAGGCGTTCCGCCGCCTGCCGGAGAATTTCCGTGCGCTCTGCGCCGACCTGGTGATCAAGATCGACGACTTCGCGACCGACGAGGTGCTCGACCATCTGGGCGCGCGCAGCGAGTTCGACGTGCTCGGCCTGTTCCAGGGCGTCGGCCTGCCGTTCCGCTCGGAAAGCGCGCCGGTGCACATGCCGAACATGATCTGGCTCTATCGCCGCCCGATCCTCGATTACTGGGCCGAGCACGACGAAACGCTCGGCGCGATCATCACGCACGTGCTGATCCACGAGATCGGGCACCATTTCGGCATGTCGGACGATGATATGGAAGCCATAGAACGGGCAGCCGACTGACGCGGCTGCCCTATGATGGAGGCGATCGAGGCGAGCGCGGAGTGATGAAGGAGCCGCGATGGACCGATCATTTCATTTGATTAGCTCACGCCTTTCGCACTGCACGGTTTTGCGATAGACCAGCGCCGTTCGAAGGACGGGTATGATGGAAAAATTCACCAAGCTGGAAGGCGTCGCGGCGCCGATACATATGATCAATGTCGACACCGACATGATCATTCCGAAGAATTATCTGAAGACCATCAAGCGCACCGGGCTCGGCAAGGGCCTGTTCGCCGAGAAGCGCTACAAGGACGACGGCAGCGAGAACCCGGACTTTGTGCTCAACAAGCCGGCCTATCGCAACGCCAAGATCCTTGTGGCCGACGACAATTTCGGCTGCGGCTCGTCGCGCGAGCACGCGCCCTGGGCGCTGATGGATTTCGGCATCCGCTGCGTGATCTCGACCTCGTTCGGCGATATTTTCTACAACAACTGCTTCAAGAACGGCGTGCTGCCGATCAAGGTGTCGCCGCAGGATCTGGAAAAACTGTTCGATGACGCCGACCGCGGCGCCAACGCGACGCTCTCGATCGATCTCGAGAAACAGGAAATCCGCGGGCCGGACGGCGGTGTGGTGAAATTCGAGATCGATGCGTTCCGCAAGCACTGCATGCTCAACGGCCTCGACGATGTCGGCTTGACCATGGTCAAGAAGGACAGGATCGCCGCCTACGAAGAGAAGGCGAAGGCCGCGCGGCCGTGGATGTGAGTTGATCATCCGCTCGCCGGGGTGACCGCGGGCGCTGTGTCGCGGCGTTGCGGCCGGATCGTCAGCGCGGCGCAGATCGAGGCCGCAAGCGCGAGCGCGGCGGCGAACCACATCACCAGGGCGATGCTGTCATTGAGCGATTGCTTGACGATCGTCTCGGCGCCTTTTCGCTCCTCGCCTTGAATCGTCAATTCAGCGGCGAATTTTCCGCGCGCGCTGGCGACTGCCTGACGCGTCTCGGCGGATAAAGGCTGCGCCGCCACACGCCGGTCGAGCGCACGATTGTGCGCGTCGAGCGCGACCGCGCCGAGGATCGCCACCGCCAGCAGGCTGGCGAGCGAGGCGACCGCGTTGTTGATCCCTGACGCGACGCCGGCCTGGCGTTCCGGCACCGCATTGATCACGGACGTGGTCAGCGGCGCGACCGTGATCGCCATGCCGAGCCCGAGCACGATCATCGGGATGAACAGCGCCGCGTAGGAACCTCCAGCCGTCGGCAGCAGCACGAAGCCGGCCGCCGTGATCGCCGGTCCAACGATTAGCGGCAGGCGCGCGCCGAAACGGTCGATCAATCCGCCGGACCAGCGCGACAGCACCGCCATGATGATGGTGAAGGGCAGGAACGCCGCGCCTGCGAGCGTCGCCGAGAACCCGTGCACCTGGATAAGCAGGAACGGCAGGAAGAAAAATGCGCCGCCGAGCCCCGCATAGAGCAGCAGCGTGAGCAGGTTCACGCCGGCGAACATGCGCGAGGAGAACAGCTTGAGCGGCATCATCGGCGCCGGGCTGCGCGCTTCCTCCCATACGAAAGCCGCAAGCAACAACACGCCGGCCGCCAGCGACGTGACCACCGTGATGTCGCCCCAGCCGCGGCCCGGCGCAGCGATCAACCCGTAGACGAGGCTGCCCAGTCCTGTGAGCGCCAGCAGTGCGCCGCGCCAGTCGAGGCCTTGTGCGGCTTGCGCGTCGCGGCTTTCCGGAACGTGGCGCAGCGCGATCCAGACCGCCGGCAGCGCGATGAACGGGTTGATCAGGAAAATCCAGCGCCACGACACGTGATCGACGATCCAGCCGCCGAGCACCGGACCGAACGCCGCCGAAATCGCCGAGAAACCCGCCCAGGTGCCGATCGCCTTGCCGCGCTCGCTTTCGTCGAAGGTCGCGCCGATGATGGCGAGCGAGCACGGGATCAGCAGCGCCGCGCCCGCGCCTTGCACGGCGCGCGCGAGGATCAGCGACGCGACGTTTCCCGAAAGGCCGCACCAGAGCGATGCCGCGGCGAATATCGCGGTGCCGGCGATGAAGACGCGGCGGCGGCCCAACTGATCACCGGCGGCGCCGCCGACCAGCACCAGCGCGGTGAGCGAGAGCATGTAGGCATTGACCAGCCATTGGACGACGGCCGCGGAGGTTTTCAGATCGGCCTCGATCGTCGGCAACGCGACGTTGACCACCGACTCATCGATGTAGGCCATGGTCGAGGCCATGATGGTGACGGCGAGCACCCAGGGCTTGCTGTTCTCGGTGCAGCCGGACGCGCTCGGCACCGCGCGGATCGCGGCCTCGTCGCAGGGGCGCGCCTTGGGGTTAGGCATGCGCCATCCTAGCGCAATTTCAACCGGCCCGCCCCTCGATCGCTTCGGCGATCGCCACCGTGCGGCGCGCCATCTCGGCATGCATGCGCTCGACCATGCGGCCCTCGATCTGCACCACGCCCTTGTCCCGGTTCTCCGGCAGATCGAACGCCGCGATCATCTTGCGCGCCTGCGCGACCTCGTCCGTGCCCGGCGAGAACGCCGCATTGCAGGGCTCGATCTGGTTCGGATGGATCAGCGTTTTGCCGTCGAAGCCGAAGTCGCGCGCCTGCGTGCATTCGGCGACGAAGCCGTCGGCGTTGGCGATGTCGTTGTAGACGCCGTCGAGGATATCGATGCCATGCTCGCGGGCGGCGAGCACGCAGGTGCTGAGCCACGGCAGCATTGGAGCGCGTCCGGGCACCTGCCGCGCGCGCGTCTCCTTGGCGAGATCGTTGGTGCCGAGCACGAAGCCGGACAGGCGCGTTTCGGCGTCGGCTGCGGCGGAGGCAATTTCGCGCACGTTGAAGATCGCGGCGGGCGTCTCGATCATCGCCCAGATGCGGACCCGCTTGTCCGCGTGCATGCTCAAGAGACGCTGCGCGATCAGTTGGAGCTGATCGAATGTGGAAATCTTCGGGATCAGGATCGCGTCCGACGCTGCGCTTGCCGCTGCGGTGAGATCGTCGGCAAACCAGGGCGTATCGAAGCCATTGGTGCGGATGAACACCTCGCGCGCGCCGAACCCGCCCGCCTTCACGGCGGCGACGACTTGATCCCGTGCGGCCGCCTTGGCGTCGGGCGCGACCGCGTCTTCCAGATCGAGGATGACGCCGTCCGCGGCCAGGGTCTTGGCCTTCTCGAGCGCACGGGCGTTCGAGCCGGGCATATAGAGCACGCTGCGGCGCGGGCGGATGGTCATGCGGTACTCCTTTCCAGCCCTCACCCTGAGGAGCCCGCCGAGCTCTTGCGGAGGCGGGCGTCTCGAAGGGCGAGGGCTGCGCAGTCGGCCATCCTTCGAGACGGCGCTTCGCGCCTCCTCAGGATGAGGATCAAACCCTAGCCGTCATGCATCGTGCATGCCACTGTCTGCGGCGCCAAACAGGAGTGCGCGTTGAGTTCCTATGATGTGGTGATTGTCGGCGGCGCGGCGGTCGGCTCCTCGGTCGCCTATTTCCTCACCCACGACCTCGGCTTTACCGGCTCGATTGCCGTGGTCGAGCGCGACCCGACCTATGCGCAGGCGGCCACCACGCTCTCGGCGGCCTCGATCCGCCAGCAGTTCTCCACGCCGGAGAACATCCGTATGAGCGCGTTCGGCGTGGCGTTTTTCCGCGAACTCAAGCAGCGGTTCGGCGCGGACGCCGATATCGCGTTTCGCGAGCGCGGCTATCTGCTGCTCGCCAGCGAGGCGGGTGCGGAAACGCTTGCGGCGAACCACACCGTCCAGCGCGCGGAAGGCGCCGACGTCGCGTTGATGGACCGGGCCGCGCTGGCCGGCCATTTCGGCTGGCTCAACACATCGGACCTAAAGCTGGGTGCGTTCGGGCGCAGCGGCGAGGGCTGGTTCGATGCGCATTCATTGCTCACGCTCCTGCGCAACGCCGCTCGGCAGAAAGGTGCGCGCACCATCCACGGCGAAGTGACGGGTATCGAGTGCTCCGGCGCGCGGATCGCCGGCGTGATGCTTGCCAATGGCGAACGAATCGCCTGCGGCACGCTGGTCAACGCCGCGGGCCCGCAGGCGGGGGACGTTGCGGCACTCGCGGGCATTGCGCTTCCGGTCGAGCCGCGCAAGCGCTGCGTGTTCGTGGTCGCCTGCCGCGAGCCGCTGCCCGGCATGCCGCTGATGGTCGATCCCACCGGTGTGTGGGTGCGCCCGGAAGGCGAGGTTTACATTTGCGGCGTCTCGCCGCCCGAGGATGCCGACACTCGGGCGAGCGATTTCGAGGTCGACCATACGCTGTTCGATGACGTGGTCTGGCCAGCGCTCGCGCATCGTGTGCCCGCTTTTGAGGCGCTGAAGGTCCAGCGCGCCTGGGCCGGACACTACGACTACAACACGCTCGACCAGAACGCCGTGATCGGGCCGCATCCGGAGATCGGCAATTTCATCTTCGCCAACGGCTTTTCGGGCCACGGCCTGCAGCAGTCGCCGGCCACGGGCCGTGCGGTTGCCGAATTGATCACTCATCAAAAGTTTGTATCCCTCGACCTTTCCTTGTTCGGCTATGAGCGTATTGCGGAGGGGCGGGCGGTGAAGGAACTCAACATCATATGATCGGACAGAACGACATCCGCGCCGCCTATGCGCGCATCAGACCGCATGTGCGCAGGACACCCGTCATCCGCGCCAATGCGCGCGATTTCGGCGTGCCGCTGGATCGCCCGCTTGCCCTGAAGCTGGAGTTTCTGCAGCACACTGGCACGTTCAAGCCGCGCGGCGCGTTCAACAATCTTCTCTCGCGCGCCGTGCCGGCAGCCGGCGTCGCGGCGGCGTCCGGCGGCAACCACGGTGCGGCGGTTGCCTACGCGGCGCAGCGGCTCGGCCACAAGGCGACGATCTTCGTGCCCGATGTGTCCTCGCCGGTGAAGGTTGCGCGCATCAAGAGCTACGGCGCAGACACGCGTGTCGGCGGCGCGCGCTACGCCGACGCGCTCGATGCCTGCAACGCATTCATCGCGACGAGCGGCGCGCTGTCGGTGCACGCCTACGACGCGGCGGAGACGGTCGCGGGTCAGGGCTCCGTCGGCCTCGAATGGGAAGAGGACGCGGGCGACCTCGACACCGTGCTGGTCGCGGTCGGCGGCGGCGGGCTGATCGCCGGCATCGCCGCGTGGTACGGCCGGCGCGTCAAGGTCGTCGGCGTCGAGCCTGAAGGGTCGCGCTGCCTGCATGCCTCGCTCGAGGCCGGCCGGCCGGTCGACGTGACGGTCGAAAGCATCGCGGCGGATTCGCTCGGTGCGCGCAACACCGGGCAGCTCGTCTTCGACATCGCGCGCGCCAACGTGGATCATGTCGCGCTGGTGCCGGACGATGCGATCTTCGCGGCGCAGCGGCTGTTGTGGGACCGGCTGCGCGTCGCGGCGGAACCGGGCGGCGCAGCCGCGCTCGCCGCGCTTACGAGCGCGCGCTACAAGCCGCGCGCGGACGAGAAAATCGGCGTGCTGCTGTGCGGCGCGAACGTGGATCTCGCCAAGCTTGCGGGGAACCCATGAGCTTTCCGGACCGCTTGATCGAGGGCTATCGCAGCTTCCTCGCCGGCCGACTGCCGGAGGAGCAGAGCCGCTATCGCGAGCTTGCCGAGCAGGGCCAGTCGCCCGCGATCATGGTGATCGGCTGTGCGGACTCGCGCGTCTCACCCGAGGTGATCTTCGATGCGCGGCCGGGCGAGCTGTTCGTGGTGCGCAATGTTGCGAATCTCGTGCCGCCTTATGCGCCGGACGGGCGCGCCCACGGTGTATCGGCAGCGCTCGAGTTCGGCGTCGCGGCGCTGAAGGTGCGGCACATCGTGGTGCTCGGCCATGCGCAGTGCGGCGGCGTCAAGGCCTTCGCCGAGGACGCCGCGCCGCTCTCGCCCGGCGATTTCATCGGCCAATGGATGTCGCTGATGGCGCCGGCCGTGGAGAAAGTCGGGCCGCGCGGCGATCTCTCCGACACGGAATATCTGATCAGGCTCGAACAGGCGAACGTCGCCAACAGCCTCGACAACCTGCTGACGTTTCCGCGCCTGCGCAAACGCGTCGAGCGCGATCAGCTCAGCCTGCACGGCGCCTACTTCGGTGTCGCAAGCGGACGTCTGTCAGTGCGCGATCCGCTCACCGGTGAATTCGCGCCGATCGCGCCGGAGGATTACGCGCGGCTGTTCACGCAGCCAAGGTTCTGATCACGCCGCCTTGCGCTTGGCCTGGAGCAGCTTGCGATTGATCAGGCATTCGGCGATCTGCACGGCGTTGAGCGCGGCACCTTTACGCAGATTGTCCGACACGATCCACATCACGAGGCCGCTGTCGACCGTGGGGTCTTCGCGGATGCGGCTGATGTAGGTCGCGTCCTCGCCCGCCGCCTCGTAGGGCGTCACGTACCCGCCGTCTTCGTGCTTGTCGATGACGAGGCAGCCCGGCGCCTTGCGCAGGATCTCGCGCGCTTCGGCAGCCGAGAGCGGCTCCTCGAATTCGATGTTCACGGCCTCCGAATGGCTGACGAACACAGGCACGCGCACGCAGGTGGCGGTGAGCTTGATCTTGGGATCGAGGATCTTCTTGGTCTCGACCACCATCTTCCACTCTTCCTTGGTGTAGCCGTCCTCCATGAAGACGTCGACCTGCGGGATCACGTTGAAGGCGATGCGCTTGGGAAATTTCTTCGCCGAGACCTCATTGAGCTGATAGACCGACTTCGTCTGCGCGAACAGCTCCTCCATCGCTTCCTTGCCGGCGCCCGACACCGACTGATAGGTCGAGACCACGACGCGCTTGATCTTCGCCTTGTCATGCAGCGGCTTGAGCGCGACGACGAGCTGCGCGGTCGAGCAGTTCGGATTGGCGATGATGTTCTTCTTGGTGTAGCCCGCGACGGCGTCGGCATTCACCTCGGGCACGATCAGCGGGACGTCCGGGTCCATCCGCCAGGCCGACGAATTATCGATCACCACCGCGCCGGCCGCCGCGATCTTCGGCGACCATTCCTTCGACACCGTGCCGCCCGCCGACATCAGGCAAATGTCGGTGTCGGAGAAATCGTAATGCTCAAGGGCTTTGACCTTGAGCGTCTTATCGCCATAGGAGGCTTCCTGGCCGACGCTCTTGCGCGAGGCGAGCGCCACAACCTCGTCGGCGGGGAACTCCCGCTCGGCGAGGATGTTCAGCATCTCGCGGCCCACATTGCCTGTGGCGCCGACGACGGCGACCTTGTAGCCCATGATCTTGTCCTTGCGCTTGAATGACCTGTTTAGATGCCCTCGCGGGCTGAAAAGTCAATTAAATCCTGCGAATGGCGGTCATTCGACACCCTGATGGGCGCCTTCGCCGTAACCCCTCGTTGACCTTTCCGCCGAAAAACGCGCCGTTTGGCCGCGCCTCGAAACCCGCCGCAGAGCGATGCCGCGCTAGGAGTAACCCTGAGAAACGGCGTCTGGGGAACGGCGTGCATCCGGTTTTGCGTAGCGCGATCGAAGGGGCGAAGGCGCAGTTTGCGGCCAGCGCCCGCGTGGCGTTCGCGATGCTGGGCATGTTCGCCGTCGAGGTGCGGGCGACGGTGGTGCGGCTCTGCCTTTATGGTGCGGCGCTCGGTGCGATGGGACTGGGCGTTGCGGAGTTCGCGTCACGCGGCAGTGTCGTGAGAGAAGCAGCAGCGCCGCCGGACTGGATCGAAGTGAACAAGCCCTTCCCGGCATTCGCCATGACGATCCCGGAGATCGAGGCTGCCCCGCGCTATGCGATCTGGCGGCACGTGAGCGGGGCAGGGCGCAAAGACATTTTGACATTCGGCGAGCCGGGTGGCGCGACGGCCGTGGTCGAGCTCCACCGTCCGGGTTTCGACCACGAAGCCGAAGACATCACCGCGAGCATTCCGGAATTGCGCCTGTCGGGCGGCTCCGCCGCGCCGCGCACGATCGACACGAAATTCGGCGCGGTGCTGGTCGAGCCGTTCACCGACGAGGCGCCCGGAGGCCAGCGCCGCTGCCTGCGCTTTGCACGCAACTTCGATGAACCGCGTCTCGAAATCAGCGGCTGGTTCTGCAATTCGGGCGCCGAGCTGGTCGATCGCGGCATGATCGCCTGCGCGCTCGATCGCCTCAGCCTGCTCGCGGCAGGCAGCGAGCCGAAGCTTGCCACGCTGTTCGCGCGTGCTGAATTGAAGCGCAGCTTCTGCGGCCAGCGCAGCGTGTTCCTCGCCGCGACCCCGAAACGCACCGACTGGATCGACGCTACGCGCGATCCGAAACTGCGCCGCACCGCTGAATTCTGATCATTGCTTGCTGAACGGATTCTGCCAGCCGCCGCGGCCCGGGGGGGTGCGGGGCGGATAGGTCGCTTCCAGATAACCGAGCACGACCGCGCGATCCTTGTCGTCGAGCGGCGGCATGTTGTGGCGGCGGATCATCAGGTTGATCGAGTCCTCCCAGCCGGCGCGGGAGAGGCCCTGCGCGGCGACCAGCCTGAAGCCGTGGCAGGCCGTGCAGGCGTAGAAGGTTTCGTCGCGGCCGGGACCGGCGGCGAATTCTTCGGGGCTTTCGTCGCGCGGCGTGAAGGTTTGCGCGAGTGCGGGCGGTGCAAATGTGAGCAACAGCACGCCGCACAAGAGCAGTGTCATGCCCCGCGAAAGCGGGGCATCCAGTAACCACCGAAATCCAAGTGTCGTGAGATCGCGCGACAAATTGCCTCCGGCGATTACTGGATCGCCGCCTTCGCGGGCGATGACATCCTGAGCTACCCCACCAGCACGGCGATCCGGTGCATCGCGTTGCCGCCATAGCCCTGCGGATTCCAGAACCCCGCCTGATGCGGCTGCATCACGCCCTCGCTGTCGGTCGCGCGCACCCAGATCTCGAAATACCCGTCGCTCGGCAGCTTCATGGCCGCGGTCCAGCGCTGCCAGTCGAATTTGTTCTTCGGGCTCGCGAGGTTCGTCTTCTGCCAGGTCGCGCCGAAATCCGTCGACACATCGACCTGCTTCACCGTGAGATCGCCGGCCCAGGCGGCGCCGCGCAGTTGCAATTCCTTTGTCCCGGCCGCGATCTGGGTGCCGTTCGCCGGCGAGGTGACGATCGAGCGCACCGGCATCGACTCGAGAATCTTGAAATTCTTCGGGTCGCCCTTGTCGCCGGGGATCATCGGCTTGATCGGCACGCGATAGGAAAACTCCGTCATGCCGGGGCCGTCGTGCTCCTTGTCGATCAGCGTGATTTTCGTGAGCCACTTCTGCGACGCAGAGCCGGCCCAGCCCGGCACGACGAGGCGCACCGGCCCACCGTGAATGTTCGGCAGCGGCTGCCCGTTCATGCCCCATGCGAGCAGCGTGTGCTGCTCCATCGCCTTCGGCAGCCGCACGCCGCGCGAGATCGGCTGCTTGGTGGCATCGCCGGAGAGATGCAGGTCGGCGGCGTAATGCGAGGTGTAGATCGCGGAGGACTTCGGCTTCGCATCCTTCAGCACATCCGCGAGCGCCACACCGGTCCATTCGGCGCAGCCCGCGCCGCCATTGGTCCACTGGTTGCCGCGTGCCGGCGGCGAGAACGCCGAGCGGCCGTTGCCGCCGCATTCCAGCACCATGCGGTAGGTCACGGCTTTGTATTTCTTCTTCAGTTCGCCGAGCGTGATCTCGATTGCGGTTTCGACCGAGCCGTCGATCACGATTTTCCAGGCGTCCGGATCCTTCGCCTCGTCGGGAATCTGTCCATTGTTGCGGATGTAAAATTTTTCCGTCGGCGTGGTGTCGTCGTCGAGCAGGCTCTCGGGGGTCTCGGCGACGAGCGGGCGGTCGCCGAGCACGACGAGGCCTTCGTTCTTGCCGGGGAATTTCAGGAATTGCGGACCCTTCGCCGCCGCGGGGGCGGCAGGTGCAGCCGCGCCCTGCGCGTGCGCGCCGGGAATTCCGCTTTGCGACAACGGCATCGCACCCCCAATGATCGCCCCGACGGCGGCGAGGCCCGTGCCGCCGAGAAACCCGCGCCGGCCACGGTCGACCGATGTTACAGGATCGGGCGCCGCCGGGTCATCGCGATACAAGTCGTCCACTGAGCGTCCGGTTTCCCGTGCCATCCAATTTCCTCCCGTATGATCCGGCTTGAGAGAGCATTTTTGCCGGATTCGCCGTCGCCGTGGAATGAATCTATCGTGCGCCGCCACCGCACTCAACCGGCGGGCAAAGGTCCGCCGCCTGATTGGGAGGGGGCGGGTACCCCTTGTCTCTTTCCGCTCCCCAAAAAATGAGGGGAGCAGAGCGCCGACAGGCGCTGGTGCGGAAGCGCCGCACCCGTGACCCGCCTCGCGGTCGGGTCCATCTCCGGATCGCCGGAGATGACCGGCCAGTGACGTAGGCCGGCGCGCCTCTCGGCGCTCTGCTGCGGCTCTCACCACGGCCTTGCGGCTCCATGGCTCTGCTCCGGGCCGCGCTTGCGTGTCCCGGCGGACCTTGCAGTCCGCTGGGCCGTTAGCGAGCTCCTCGCGCAGGGGCCGTAGTACCCCCAGGGCGGGTCCCGAAGCCGCCCGGGTGCCGGGGTGACGAGCCCCAGCGCGCAGGCGCCGCGCAAGCATTCGCGTTAGCGAATGCCCCGGGACCGCCAGCCTGATCTCCGGCCGCGCATCCCGCTTGCTCCATCATCCGAACGTCACCGGTTGACGCCCCTCGATGAGCAAGGCGCACAAAGGATAAGACCGGTTTTCCGGGCGGGGATAACTTCTGCGATCACGAATGTGTGAAGGCGAGCGGGGATAATTTGTGCGGGTGGCTCCTGCTGGACCAGGTATCTCTTTTTTGCGATAACGGGTTCATGCGCTGGACCGTCGTGACCCTGAATGCGGTCGTCGATGCCGAGATCGCGGCGCTGCCGGCGGACATGCGCGCGCGTCTCACGCGCCTGTCGAACACAATCGAGGAAGTTGGCTTCAGCGGCTTGCCGCGCGACGCCATGAAGCATCTCGAAGACAAGCTTTGGGAGTTGCGCATCACCGGCCGGGACGGAATTTCGCGCGCAATCTATGTGACGGCAAGCGGTGCCCGGGTGGTGATCGTCCGCGTGTTCGTGAAGAAGACCCAGACGACGCCGCAACGCGAGCTTGAGGTTGCCCGGCCAGCGGGCCAAGGAGGTCAGATGACCAGAATGCGTGATCTGCACAAGCGGTTCATGAAGGACCCCGAATACCGGAAAGAATACGACGCGCTTGAGGAGGAGTTCGCGCTGATGGTGGAGGTCGCGAAGGCGCGCACGCGCGCGGGCCTGAGCCAGAGCGAGCTCGCACGGCGTATGAAGACGACGCAGAGCACCATCGCGCGGCTCGAAAGCGGGCGCGGGATGCCATCGACGCGCACGCTCGGGCGTTTCGCGAAGGCGACCGGGCACCGGCTGAAGATCAGCTTCGAGCCGGTGGAGGGGAAGAGGCGGAGGGCGAGGTAGTGTTGGCCGCTGGAGATTCCAGCTCGCTTCACTACTATCCAACCGTCAAGTGCTCATTTCCTCTTCGATGATATTTAGTTCGCGAGCGCAGCGCATCAGACGCCCAAGGTGCTTTCGTCTAATCGACACTTGGGTCTTTTCTCGAATCTGAAGGAACCATTGTTCGTCAGCTTCGCTGAGGTCTAACCTCGCGTCAAAAACATTCTTGATGAGAAGGGGAATACTGAATCCGCGGTACTCAGCAACCAACTCTAGGTCGTCGCGAACTTGTAAGAGCTTTTCCGACTGTCGTGTTGTGAACTCAAAAAGCTCAGTGTAGCTGCTGATTGACTCAAGGAACGCCTCTTCCCACTTTGTGAGTTCGCCGGGGTATATCTTAAGCAGGCGCGTTGCTAACTCGCGCGCTCCGTTCGCATCTTTGCGAACTCTGTCGATTTCTCGCCAAGAAGCCATCTACCTGTCCGGATGAAAAATTCGGACGCAACGCAACTGACCCGCTTGTGCGCAAACGCTGTATGGAATGTGGAAGACTAGCTGATTCGCAGCTTGCGATGAGCGTTGTTAGAAAATTCTCTAGTCTTGTCAGCGTACTGCAGAGTCAAGCCCGCAGGGCCAGCTAACGCGTCGCAACCTACATCCTGTGAATCGACGGCAGTGTAGTGCGCGCGTCTGAGGAGAATTGCCTTTATGAGACAATGGCGTGTGCGCTCAGAAGCGCGGTGACTGCTTCGCGAAACTCGAGCAAGAATCCGAAAGCGCCCATGAAATATGCCAAACGGGCATTTTTTGCTTGCGGCGAAATTTGCCAGCGGCAAAGATCGACGTACACCCGCTTCAACGACGTGGTGAAAAAAGAAGGGGACCGGCGCGCCGGTCCCTCAAGTAGGTAGCCCCTTGTGGAAGGGGGCTTGGCACGAGAGACCGATCCTTTTGGAAGGGATCGGAAACTAGGAACCGACGGTTAGCTCCTAGGCGTGTATTCCGGTTAGGAACGCCGAGGGGATCGATACGGGGCTGGGAGGCCCTAGCAGTTCGCCCAGCCCCCCGTCTTCCCAACGGCTAGTAGGTCAGTTATCCGAATCGCCTACTAGGCGGGACTGTAGCCACCAACCTGATCCTATGGCGATTGTAGGAATCGCTAATCACCCGCTTTCCCCGATACCCACCGGCAATCGGATTCTCTAGGAAATTCAAGGATTACGCTTGACGGAATTAAGTCCGAGAGAAAGGAATGCCGACTTTAATACCAAAAGTCACGATGTGGACTGATTGCAACTAAACGCATATAATCACCGCACCACCCCGTCCAGCACCGGCAGGCTCACCAGCACCGCGACCGCAATGAGCGCGTAGCAGATGCGGCGGAAGATCCGCTCGTCCGCGACGCCAAACAGGCGCGCGCCGATGGCGAGGCCGAGCCCGTAGACCGGTCCGACGACGAGCGCGAGCTTGAGCACCGTGAGCGTCAGCACGCCGCCGAAGTAATAGGCGACCGTTGCGATCGCGGTTGAAAGCGCGAAATACAGAATGATGTTCGCGCGCACGAGCGCCGGGCCCGCCGGGCTGCCGAGCCAGTAGGCCACGACCGTTGGGCCACCGACCTGTGCGGCGCCGCTGCACACGCCCGCGAAGGCGCCGACGCCGAAGGTGAGCGGCGTGGTCGGCCTGCCGCGATAGCGCCAGCCGGAGATCAGCAGCGCCAACATCAGCGTGCGAGCACCACGATGCCCCAGCGCAGGTGCAGCGGATCGGCGCGCACCAGCACCAGCGTGCCGAGCGGAATGCCGATCGCGGCGCCCAGGCCCATGATGCCGACCTCGCGCTTGTCGGCTTTCGCGTAAGCATTCGGGATGAAGCCGACCGCCAGCACCGCGTCGGTGATGAGCAGGAGCGGGGAGGCGATCTTCGGATCCACGACCGTCGCGGCAAGCGGCAGGAAGATCAGTGCCGCGCCGAATCCCGAAAAGCCGCGCGCGAGCGCCGCGATGAACGCCGAGACGAGCAGGAACGCGAGCGCGCCGCTGGAGAGGCCGGGAGGGAGGAGGTCGGGCATCGGCCCGTCCTATCCGGTCATCTTTGGCGGGCCAATGGCCTCAGCGGCGCATCGCGCGCAGCCACCCCAGCCGCAATATTGCCGCGGTCCTCCGCCACAAGCGGCGCACTCACAAAATCTCCCCCATCCGCGCCAGCAGCCGAAGTGCGTCTTCGGCAGAGCGGCGCGGGCCCCTGCCATCCGGCAGGCGTCGACTTCGACGAGGGAGAAGACCGTGGGGCCCCATCCAAGCTGGCCGGAGCGCCGGCAAAAGCAATCGTCCGAACCGGACGCAGAGCCGAGGCTGGCGCTGGGCTGGCGCGAGACATGGCGTACCGAGGCGGCCGCGACGGAGCGGCTCGCGCGGGCCGCAGACCAAAGACCGGACGGCGAGGAGAAAAAACGCCGGGCGCGATACGCTGCCGGGATCGCCCGCTCCGAGTTCGGGCGCCACTACTGGGATGCGCGCCGCGAGGCGGGCGTGCCGAAGAGACCGGGGGATGGATGAGGAGGCGGACGCGCGCGGCCAACGCTTCCGCTGCCCGCTTCGGAACGGCTTGGCCGGCTCTCCAGCCACTTGCTCCATCATCATCATCCGCTCAGAACGTGCGGTGCCATTAGCTTGGTGCAGCAGCCGACTTGCTTGGCGGTGAACCGCTCACCCCGGACAAAATAAATTTCAAGGAGTTGAGGAACGCCTGGAAGGAGCTGAACACTATAATACTTACACCAAGAGCAAAAAGTCCGGGTCCGGGTGCGAGGGGCCTGCCGACTGCATTCAAAAGAAGAACGCCGCCGGAGACGTACAGAGCGAACATAGCGCTCCAGACGAGTTTCGGCATGCGCGTACCCGTCGCCGCAAATCGACGCGTGGGATAAGTCACTGCAAAGAGTAGGGGGAAAATCGCAATAAAGAGGCTTGCTACCCGCCAAATCGTGGGCTCATGCAGCGAGAACAAGCTCAAGAGCGGAGGCAAAAGCGAGCCAACAACAGCTATAAAACCGAGTTGCAGAAAATTCCGGGCGAGCAAGACATCGAATTTCGACATGGCGCCGCCCAGCGTCTGTCGAATGATCATAAATAAGGTCGAGAAGCCGACAAACGTAATTGAGATTGTCGCTAGAGTGTAAAGATAGGTCGCTCCGACGAGTTCCATCTAACGCCCCCTTTATCTCAGGATAATAAAGATGCTGGGTAATTCCTCAAGTAATGTCGTGTCGCGAACGAGCGGCAGAGTAGCCCGGATCGAGCGTGAGCGAAATCCGGGGTCTTCAAACGTGAGGGCTTCGATTGTTTCCCCGGATCACGCTTCGCTTTTGATCCGAGCTACGAGGCGCACGGCTTCAATCTCCCTGGATCTGAATCAGCGCGTAGCAACCATTAAGTCGCAGCCGGTCTTTCGACCCAAGGCGTACCGCGCTGGACGACGGTGTTTGCGTAGATGAGCAGCTTTCTGGCGCATGCGATGAGAGCGGC
>JAXDNY010000090.1:0-36654 GCA_034669145.1 Hyphomicrobiales bacterium | reverse complement strand
TCAGCGCAGCGCCGATCAGGACGTAGGAGCGGCGCTGCGAGCCGAAGATCGGGACACTGTCGACAAGCTGGCCGAAGACCATCTTCACGGTCCACGGCAGGCTCAGCCATACGCCGAGGCCGGCGAGCTCGGAGGGGCTGAGCTTGAGGCTTTCCTTGATCCACATGTCGCGCGTGACATCGATGAGCCCCAGCGCCCCATATGCGAAATAGACCATGATCAGTGGCAAGTAGCGCCGCCGAAAGCCGAGGACCGGCCGCAGAATCGCGGCGAGCCACGGCGCAGGATCCTTGTCGGCCTTCTCTGCCGGAGCGGTCGGGCTTTGTGGTCCGGTGGCGTCGGTCACGTGGGAAGTGTCTAGCGCACCTTGCCGCGTGCGGCGACCGGATAGACCGCTTCGACCACGCCTTTCCGCGCCGCGTAGATTTCGTCCATCATGTTGGTGACGACGCAGCAGTGGTTCGGGATCACGCTGACCACTTCGCCGATCTTCGGCTTCTTCGCCGACCCTGAGAGATCGACAATGCCGTGCTCCTCGGAGAAGCCGGTGACCTGCGCGTCGGGGTATTCGACGATGCGGCCGAAACCCTTGGCGTAATACTGCTCGTAGGTCATCACCTTGGAGCCGGCATCGAGCACCGCGCGATCCTCGGTCGGGCGGCTCACCACGGTCGCCCGCACCGTCATGGCGCAGTCGTCCCAGGTCGCCGCGCCCGCCGTCACTTGCATCACGTCGTTGTAGATGTATGTGCCGGCGCGATACTCGGTCAGCATCGGAAAATCGCCGCAGCCCTTGAGCGAGGGTGAGCCGCCGCCGGACACGACCGGCACCGCAATCCCCGCGCCGTTGAGCAGTTGCAGCGCACGCTCCAGCCACAGCCGCTGCTCGGGCTTCGCGGTTGGGAATGTCATCAGCCCTTCGAACTGCATGTTCGGCATGCGCATCGATCGCTGAGCAAGATCGAGCGCGGCTTGGGGACTCTGCACGCCGTTGCGGTTAAAGCCGGTGTCGCACTCGATCAGGAAGCGGATATCGACGCCGTGGCGCTTCCCGGCCTCGGACAAGCCGCGCGCCACCACCTCGTTGTCGAGCACCACCGCCATGCGCTTGAGCCGCCGGATCAGCGCGGCGAGCCGCTCGCCCTTGGCCTCGCCCAGCACATTGTAGGTGAGCAGGATGTCGTCGGCGGCGCCCGCATCCGCCATCACCTCGACCTCGCCGAGCTTCTGGCAGGTGATGCCGACCGCGCCTGCCTCGATTTGCAGCTTCGCCAGTGCGGGAATTTTGTGCGTCTTGATGTGCGGGCGATTGGCGAGGCCGTGGCCGCTCAGCGTGGCCTGCGCGCGCGCAATGTTCGCCTCGACGATATCGAGGTCGATGACAACCGCGGGCGTATCGAGATCGGCGACCATTGTCGGCATGAGTTTGTTGCCTCCCAAAAAAGCGGGCCGGGGCCCCGGGTTGTTTTCCCGTTGTTCCGCTACGGAAACATGTTAGCCTAAGCGACAATCCGCCGCGCTTCAAAGTGGCACGGAGACAATCGGCCGCATTTTCAAGCGGCGCGAAACACCAGGGAGGACAGACAAATGGCATTCAGCAGACGAACAGTCGTGGCCGGTCTTGGCGCCGTGATCGCCGCGCCGCACGTCGCGCGCGCACAAGGTTCGAAGAACTACCGTTTCGCCTACGACCAGCCGAAGAACACCGGCTACGGGATTGTCGGGGACACCTTTGCCAACAAGCTCAAGGATCTGAGCAAGGGCACGATGCTGATCGATCAATACCCTGGCGCCCAGCTCGGTCAGGAGCCGCAGGTTCTTCAGCTGGTGAAATCCGGCGACATCGACTTCTGTATTTCGTCGTCCGCGAATGCCGCGACGCTGTCGCAGCAGGCCGGCGTCATGTCGCTGCACTTCCTGTTCAAGTCGGAAGACCACCTCGTCAAGGCGCTCGCCGATCCGAAGGTGTCGGAGGCCGTCAAGGCGATGATTGCCGAGACGGTGCAGGGCTCACGGGTGATCGCGCTCGCGACGCTCGGGCTGCGCTACATCTATTCCAAGCGCGAGATCAAGAACGTCGACGCCATGAAGGGCCTCAAGATCCGCGTGCAGGCGACCGCGACCGAGGACGCGATGTTCCCGGCCTACGGCGCGCAGACCGTGCACATGCCGTTCGGCAGCGTTTATACCTCGCTCCAGACCGGCGTGGTGGACGCCGCGGAAAACGGCGTGAACGTCTATCTCGTCAACAAGCACTATGAAGTCGCGCCGGTGCTCTCGATGACCGGGCACGAGGCGAACAACAGCCTCGTGTGGATCAGCGACAAGGCCTGGGGTGGCCTGACCCCCGAGCAGCAGGGCTGGGTGCAGGCGGCGGCCGACGAGGTGAACAAGACGCAGCCCGCCAAGGCGATCGCGCTCGAGCGCGAGTCCCAGGCGAAGCTCAAGGCGATCGGCGTGAAGGTCGTCGAAGACGTCGACAAGTCGGGCTTCATCAAGATCGCCGATCCATACCTCGACAAGATGGCGAAGGATCTCGGACCGCATGCGTCCAAGATCAAGGATCTGATCCGGGCCAGCGCGACCAGCTAACATGCGGCAATGCGCATGTTGATATTGGAAAGGCCGGTCTCGCCCGGCCTTTTCTTCGCCTGTATGGATCGATCATGACCCTCGCGGACCGACTGGTGCTCAAGCGGCAGCGTCACCTGAAATGGCGCGTCCTTGATCCGCTCGAGACGGTTTTGATGCTGCTCTGCGGAGCCCTGCTGTTCGGCTTCTGCATGACGGTGATCTGCGACATCATCACCCGCGAAATCGGACGCCCCTGGTTGTGGCTGCAGGAGGTGACGTCCACTTTCTTCATCTATGCGATCTTCGTCGGCACCGCGGTTGCCACGCGCCGCAACGACCACCTCTATCTCACGGCCATCGCGGAGTCCCTGCACGGCAGATCCCGGACGATCATCGAGATCACGACGCGCCTGGTCGTTCTCGCCGTCGGCCTCTGCTTTATCTACTTCGGCTATCTCAATTTCCTGCGGGGCTTCGGCAGTTTCCGCATGCCCTCGATGACTCCGATTGCTTCGCTCTACGCGGCGATTCCGCTTTGCGGCGTGCTGGTCGTGCTATTCACGATCGAGCAACTCATCAACGGCTTGCGCAACGGCTTCGAGCATGACGAGCCGCCGGAGGAACCGATACACATCACGCCGATCGACACCGTCGCGCCCATCGATGTGATACCGGGACCGGGAGGCCGGCCATGAGCGGCACGTTCATCGTCCTGTTCATGACGTTCTGTTTTCTGTTCTTCGGCTATCTCGGCGTTCCGGTCGCGTTCTCGCTGCTTGCGGGCGTGTTGATCGGTACGATGTTCACCGATGTTTCACACACCGCGCTGATCCAGAAGATGTTCGACGGGATGGATTCGGAAGCGCTGCTCGCGATTCCGTTTTTCCTGCTGGTCGGCGAGCTGATGAGTTCGGCCAATGTCGTGCAGCGGGTGGCGAACCTCTCGCTTGCGCTGGTCGGCCACATCCGCGGCGGTCTCTCGCAGACCGTCACGGTGTTCAGCATGTTCTTCTCCGAAATGTCGGGCTCGACGACGGCCGACGTCGCGGTCATCAGCCGCGCGCTCGGCGGCCCGATGAAGCGCGAGGGCTACGAGCCGGCCTTCATCGCGGCGATCATCGCGTCGGCTTCCACCATCGCGGCCCTGGTGCCGCCGAGCATCACTGCCGTTGTCTACGGCGCAATCGGAAACGTCTCGATCGCCGGCCTGTTCATGGCGGGCGTCGTGCCGGGCCTCATGATCGGGTTCGGACTGATGCTGTACTGCTATTTCTTCGGTCCCGTCGGCATGCGGCGCCCGCGCGCGCCGTTCCGTGACGTCGCGTTGGCGTTCAAGGATGCCTCGCTGCCGATGATGATCCCGGTGATCCTGCTCGGCGGCATCCTGACCGGCTTCTTCACACCGACCGAGGCGGGCGTCGTCGCGGTCGCATGGATCATCGTCGTGGTGATCCCGATGCTCAACCGCGGCCACCTGAAAAACCTGCCGTGGGATTTCTGCATCGCCGGACTGATCTTCTCGCTGCCGCTGATCACCATCGGCGCCGCGAATGCGTTCGGCTGGCTGTTCGCTTATCTGCGCGGCGCGCTGGTCGTCGCCGAATACATCACCGACGTCGCGGGCAACAATCCTCATGCAACGATGTTGTTGCTCGTACTCCTGTTTACGGTGATCGGCGACTTCATCGAACCCGTGCCGACCATCATCATCTTCATGCCGCTG
Source organism: Hyphomicrobiales bacterium (assembly GCA_034669145.1). Lineage (GTDB taxonomy): Bacteria > Pseudomonadota > Alphaproteobacteria > Rhizobiales > Xanthobacteraceae > PALSA-894. The sequence continues at coordinate 32,357 of JAXDNY010000090.1, read as the reverse complement.
GTGAATGTGCTGACGGAAGGCGCAGGGATCAATCCGGTGCACATGGGTGTCGTGCTGATCGCCACACTGGCGTTCGGGCTGATTACGCCGCCTTACGGTCTCGTCTTGCTGATGGCATCGAAATTCGTCGGGGTTAAATTCTCACACGCACTACGCGCGGCGCTGCCGATCTACTGCGTGTTTCTGTTCACGATCACCTTCATGATCTTCAATCCGAAGGTGGTGTTGTGGCTGCCGAAGCAGGTGATCCCGGAGTCCGTCGGCTGCTTCAAGAATCCGAACCCGGACGGGCCACGATATATGTGCCCGCCGTAGCGCCGCTCCCTTCGTGCCCTTGCCTCCTGCGCTGCCATCATTGCTCCCCTGCGCGACGCCGCGGTGGCGTTCGTCCGGCGGGCGAGCTACACCGCTTTAACGAAAAACATCGTGAGGAAAAGGGGCTGCGCCGATGGCGGACGAGTCGAAGCGTGTGTTCTATGTGAACAATCCGGCGCACAACAACTTCATCGAGATACTGGGCCGCCGCAGCGATATCCGGCTCGACAGGCTGGAAAACGGCAGCGCGGACGATGTTGCGGCGCCGATACTCGCGGGCGCACATGCGTTCCAGATCGGCTCGGCGCGTGACGAGCTGGCCAAGAAGTATCACGCCGACCGCGACCTCCTGCGCCGCACGCAGAGCCTGCTGATCGTCTCCACCAATGGCGCCGGCTACGACACCGTCAACCTCGCGGCCTGTACGGATGCGGGCGTGCTCGTGGTCAATCAGGCCGGCGGCAACAAGGAGCCCGTCGCCGAGCACGCGCTCGCCATGATGCTCAACCTGACCAAGCGCATCATCGAGACCGACCGCGCGATGCGGCGCGACAAGGACCTCAACCGCAATCTCTTCATCGGCAACGATTTGCAGCACAAGACGGTCGGCATCATCGGCCTCGGCAATGTCGGCAAGCGCCTCGCCGAGCTGTGCCGCGGCCTGTTTTCGATGCGGGTGCTCTCCTACGACCCCTATGTGCCGGCCGAGGTGATGACGAAACACGGCGTCGAAAAGGTTGCGCTGGACGAGTTGTTGCGGCAGGCCGATTTCGTATCGATCAATTGCCCGCTGACCGACGAGACGCGCGGCATGGTCGGCGCGCCGCAATATGCGCTGATGAAGCCGAGCGCCTATTTCGTCACGACGGCGCGCGGCAGCATCCACGACGAGGTTTCGCTTGCGGAAGCGCTGCGCGCAAAGAAGATCGCCGGCGCCGGCCTCGACGTTTGGGAGAAGGAGCCGCCGCCGCTCGATCATCCGCTGATGCAGATGGACAACGTGCTGGTGAGCCCGCACACGGCCGGCGTGACGCGCGAGGGACGCGAGAACATGGGGCGCTTTGCGGCCGAGCAGATGATCGCGGCGCTCGACGGCAAGCCGGTCGCGCGCGTGCTCAATCCGCAAGTCTGGCCGCGCTACGCGGCGCGGTTCAAGGAGACGTTCGGTTTTGCCCCCCAAGGCGGGTGAGTGTCATCCCGGCCGAGCGTAGCGAGAGCCGGGATCCATAAACTCGAACTGAGCGATATGGACGATTTCGTGGTTATGGATCCCGGATAGCCGCCTGCGGCGGCTTCCGGGATGACGGCGGAGAAGAATGACTCCCAGCATCGAAACCCGCACGTCCTGGATCGTGGCGACCATGTCGCTGCTGATCCTCGGCGTGTCATTTGGCGGGGCGTGGATTGGTGTCGTCGCGCTCAAGCCCATCGCGGCTGAGACCGGCGGCGCGCGCTCGGTCCCGGCGCTTGCGATCGCGCTCGCCTGGTTCGGTTCCGGCATCGGTGGCATCGCGATGGGCTACATCGCGGAGCGCATTGGCGTGCGATGGACCGTGACGTTCGGTGCCACGATGATGGGGATCGGCCTTGCGATCTCATCCTTTGGGGAGAGCGTACTCGGGACCTCCTGGGCGCTCTACATCGGCCACGGCCTGTTCATGGGCCTGCTCGGTAACTCGGGCCTCAATGCACCGCTTTATGTGTACGTCAGCCGCTGGTTCGACAGGCGGCGCGGTTCTGCGCTGGCTCTGATCGCGAGCGGCCAATACATCTCAGGCGCGGTCTGGCCGCCAATCTTCGAAATCGCAATCGCGAACTACGGCTGGCGCAACACGATGCTCGTGTTCGGCGTCTTTCTGGTGCTGGTTGTGGTTCCTGTCGCGATCCTCGTTTTGAAAAAGCCGCCGGAAGTTGCCGCACCACCCGTGGCCGTGCCGGGCGCAGCACGCCCGACGGTGCTCGGCTGGCCGCCCAATCTTGTGTTTGTCATGATGGCGCTTGCCTCGTTCTGCTGCTGCATCCCGATGGCGATGCCGCAGTCGCATCTCGTCGCGCTGTGCAGCGATCTCGGCATCAACCCGACGCATGGCGCCGCGATGCTGTCGATGCTGCTCGCGATCGCGTTTTTTTCGCGCCAGATGTGGGGGTGGATTTCCGACCGCATCGGCGGCCTCGTCACGGTGCTGCTGGGTTCGATCTGGCAGTTCTTCTCGATCGTCGCGCTGGCGCTGACGCAGGATGAAATCGGCCTGTTCACCGTCACGGCCCTTTTCGGTCTTGGGTTTTCGGGCATCATCCCGGCCTACGTGTTGGCCGTGCGCGAGCTGTTTCCCGCGCACGAGGCCGGGTGGCGTGTGCCGGTCCTGCTGTGTCTCACGGCCTTCGGCATGGCGTCGGGCGGCTGGTTCGCGGGCCTCCTGTACGATCACTTCGGCTACTACGCGCCGGCCTTTGCGGCGGGGCTGATCTTCAACGCCGTGAACCTGTTGCTGGTCGGCACGTTGGTGATGCGGCGCGGCGGCTGGTTCGGCGGTTCGCGCGCCGCCCCTGCGTATGGGTAGCCGATGGCCCGCCTCAGCGATCTGCATAGCGTGACGGCCGAGACGATCGCTTCGGCCAAGCTGACGGTCGAAACGCCGGGCGAAAGCTTTGTCGACATCACACGCGATGTCGCGGGCTTCCTGCACCAGGCCGGCGCGCAGGACGGCGTGCTGCTCGCCTATATCCGCCACACCTCGGCCTCGCTGGTCATTCAGGAGAACGCCGATCCCGACGTGCAGACCGATCTGGTGACCGCGCTGCGGCGCCTTGCACCGGCGAATGCCGGATGGGTGCATGACACCGAAGGTCCGGACGATATGCCGGCGCACGTGAAGGCGATGCTCAACGGGGTGTCACTGCACGTGCCGGTGACTGCCGGCAGGCTCGCGCTCGGCACCTGGCAGGGCATCTATGTGGCGGAGCACCGCGCGCGGCCGCACACACGCGAAGTGCTGCTTCAGTATATCGGCAGCAGGCGCCCGTTGCGGTAGGTCGAGACGAGCGTGGAGCCGGGCGCGGGCTTTGCCTTCGCGGATGGCATCCATGAGGCGAGGCTGACGTCCTGGCTCGCATAGGCAAGCACGCCCATCACGATAGCAGCAGCGGCAGCACCCTTGGCAAACCGCAGCCACGTCTCCTTGAGAACCCGGCACGCCATGCGCAGGCCCGCTTCACCCGCGAGGCGCCTTTGCGGCGCCAGCGTGCGCCAGAACTGGCTGCGCGTGATTCCCTTTTCGCTGAGCCGTCCGGCCCGCGCCATCAGGATCACGGCAAACAGAAGTGCGAGAGTGGCGGCCGCCAACAGGGCGCTGGCAAGCGCGAGGTCGTGCAAGGCGATGAGGAGGACGGAGACGATGGTCGTGAGGACGGCGTACCAGAGCGTGAGGTAGAAGGCGGTATTGCGGAAGTCGTCCATGGCGTCCTCCTGTGACACCTTGGTGACCATTTCCTCCCGACTGCCAATAGTTTGACGGGTCGCCTTGCGACTAAAGTATTATGTGGAGCCGCCGCGAATGCAAGCGGTGGCTAGTCCTTGCTCCGGGCGAAGCGGAACAGCGCCACCGCGAACACGATCGCGGCGCCCTGGAACGCCAGATAGGAGCCGAGCGGAACTTCCAGTACCGGCACGGCGATCTTGTTGAGCGAGTGGACGAACCAGTTGACCAGCAGGAAGTAGCTCAGCCACAGCGCCAGCAGCACCAGCAGGAGCTTTTTGGCGCGTGCCCAATAGGGCGAATGTTGAGCGTCGAGAAGGGCTTGGGCGGGGTCGTCCTGGAGAAGTTGGTTCAGCATCGGTATCTCCCGTCGCGGCCAAATTCCGGCCGGTTCGTCGCATTGCGCGGCGAAGCGAGGGATCCCCGGCGCACTCCTCGCCGCCGGACTCTCTGAGGCAAGAAGCTTGCCCAAACAGGAGCCACGGTTAAAAAGTGTGCGCTTCGCTGGTTAACGAGTCCTAAATGCAACGGTGACTAAGGCGCCAAAAGAGAGCCACGTTGCACCTGGGATAGGCCTTGGTCAGCGCTTTACCGGCCCTGTAGAGTTGACGCGGCGGTAGCAAATAACCGCGCCCGTTCGGGAGAGAACGTTCTGTGGAGCCGTCCTACCGCTTTGTGATCGCCGACGATCACCCGTTGTTCCGCGGCGCGATGCGCGAGGCCGTGGCCGGCCTGTTTGCCGATGCGACGATCACGGAGGCGGGATCGTTCGACGATGCCTCGGCGTTGCTCGACAGGGAAAGCGATGTCGATCTGGTGCTGCTCGATCTCACGATGCCGGGCGTGCGTGGCTTTTCCGGCCTGATGTATCTGCGCGCGCAGTATCCGAGCGTGCCCGTCATCGTGGTTTCGGCGAATGACGATCCCGCGGTGATCCGCCGCTGCATGGAATTCGGCGCGTCGGGCTTCATCCCCAAGACCCTCGGCGTGGAGGCGATGCGCACCGCAATCGCGCGCGTGCTCGAAGGCGGCGTGTGGACCCCACCCGACGTTGACCTCAAGGCCGGCACCGACGCCGAAACCGCGGACCTGATGGGGCGGCTCGCGACGCTCACCCCGCAGCAGGTGCGCGTGCTGATGATGCTGTCGGAGGGCCTGCTCAACAAGCAGATCGCCTACAACCTCAGCGTCTCGGAAGCGACCGTGAAGGCGCACGTCTCCGCGATCCTGCAGAAGCTCAATGTCGAGAGCCGGACGCAGGCCGTGATCGCGGCGGCCAAGATCGAGTCCGGGAGTTGGCCGCAGGCGCCAGCATGAAGAAGCGGATGGCGAATAGCGAATAGTGAGTGGCGAATAGTACGAGGAAATTCCACTCGCTATTCGCTACTCACCATTCGCCCCCTTATTCCGCCGCCGCCATGCGCTGCACGCGCCACTGGGCGATCAGTGCGCGCAGCGCGGCCGGCTTGAGCGGCTTGTTAAGCACCTGGACGTCGCGCGCGCGCGCTTCCTCGCGCACCTGCGGCGAGCGATCGGCGGTGATCAGGATCGCCGGCAAATCGGTCCCGAAGCGCCAGCGCAGCGCCGCGATTGCGTCGATGCCGTTGCCGGAGTCGAGGTGGTAGTCGACCAGGAGCCCGCTCGGCACGGCCTTGGCGTCGCTCACGGTTGCGAGCGCCGACTTGAGGTCCGGAGCCTTAAGCACGCGGCAGCCCCAGCCGCCCAGCAGGGTTTCCATGCCGTCGAGGATTTTCGGCTCGTTGTCGATGCAGAGCACCAGCATGTCGGCCAACTGGCCGACGTCGACACGCTGCGGTGCCCGCGCCTTGGCGTCGAGCGGCAGCGCGGGGGCGAGCGGCACCGTGACGGAGAAATGCGAGCCGCGGCCCGGTTTCGATTGCAGCGCGATGCGGTGATCGAGGACGCGCGCGATGCGCTCCACGATCGAGAGGCCGAGCCCGAGGCCGCGCGCGACCTTGGCGCCCTGATCGAGCCGGTGGAATTCGCGAAAGATTTCGCGCTTCTTGGATTGCGGAATGCCGAGCCCGGTATCGTAGACGTCGATGCGCAGCCGGCCGGCTCCAAGCCGGCAGCCGATCAGTACGCGCCCCTGCGGGGTGTACTTGATGGCGTTGGAGACGAGGTTTTGCAGCAGCCGCCGCAGCAGCCGACGGTCGGAGCGCACCGAACGGGTGCTCGGCACGAAGGTCACCGCAAGACCCTTCTCGCGGGCGAGCGGTGCGAACTCGACCTCGAGCTGGCGCATCATCTCGTCCATGCGGAAAGACGAGATTTCCGGCCGCATCGCGCCGGAATCGAGCCGAGAGATATCCAGCAGCGCGCCGAGGATTTCTTCCACGGCTTCGAGCGAGGCATCCACGTTGGAGACGAGGCGCGCGTCCTCGCCGCTGCCTTGCCGCTCGACCAGGCTGGTCACATAGAGGCGCGCGGCGTTGAGCGGCTGCAAGATGTCGTGGCTCGCTGCCGCCAGGAAGCGCGTTTTCGAGACGTTCGCCTCTTCGGCCTCGCCCTTGGCGCGCGCGAGCGCGTCATTGAGCCGGGTCAGTTCCTCGGTGCGTTCCTTGACGCGCCGTTCCAGATTCTCGTTGGCGCGTTCCAGCGCTTCGGCGGCTTCCACGCTCGGCGTCACGTCTGTCGCGGTGGTGACGAGGCCGCCGTCCGGCATGTGGTTGGCGCGGATTTCGACGACAAGCCCGCGGTCGGCGAAGCGCTCGCGGATCGGCTCCGCGCCCGAGAGGTAGCGCTTGATGCGCTCATGCACGAGATCCTCGACGCGGCCGGGACCGAGCGCGCCCCGTTCGCCGTTGTGGCGCAGGATCTCGTCGAGCCCGATGCCGACGCGGGTGAGCGCGAGCGGCAGGTCGAGTATTTCGCCGAACTGCCGGTTCCAGCACACGAGCCGCAGGTCCTTGTCGAACACCGCGATGCCCTGGCGCACGTGATCGAGCGCGGTCTGCAGGATTTCGCGGTTGTACTGGATCGCCGCATTGGCATCGTCGAGCAGCTTGAGCGCCGCTTTGGTCGATACGGTGCGCTTGCGCAAGAGCAGCGACAGCACCAGCCGCGAGGAGGCCGCGCCGATCGCCGAGGCGAGGATATGCTCGGCGTAGCGCAGCAGATGGAAATCCGCCTCCTGCTTGGGATCGAGGCTGATCCGGCGGGACGCCGCGAAGCTTGCGAACGATGAGTGTGTCCGCTCCTCGCCGAGGTAGCGCGCAACCGTTGCGGTCAATTCCTCCACGGTGACCGAGGAGCGCCACAGCCGGAAGCTCGGCGTCATCGGCGCCAGCTCGGACGGCACGAACAGGTTTGCCTGCAGGCGTTCGATCGCGGTCGGCGCGCGCGCGAGCGATGACGTCACATAGGCGAAGAGGTTGAGCGCCAGGCTCCACAGCACGCCGTGTACCAGCGGCGGCAGATCGAGGCCGAACAGGTGCTGCGGGCGCAGCCAGGTAATCCCGAAGGGTCCGAGCGCGAGGATATCCTTGCCGATGAGGTCGGAGTCCACGAAGCTCGGCAGCAGCAGCGTGTAGGCCCACACCAGGATTCCGGCGATCATGCCGGCGAGCGCGCCGCGCGCGGTGCCGTTGCGCCAGATCAGGCCACCGAAGAAGGCCGGCGCCAGTTGCGCCACCGCGGCGAATGAGAGCAACCCGATCGAGGCGAGCTGGGCTTCGCCCGCCATCCGATAATACAGATAGGCGAACAGCAGGATCACGAAGATCGCGAGCCGCCGCACGGTGAGCAGGATCGCCCCGACATCCTTCTGACTCGACAGGATGGCTTCCCGCCGCTGCAGCACGAACGGCACCACGATATCGTTCGACGCCATGATGGCGAGTGCTACCGTCTCCACGATCACCATGGCGGTCGCGGCCGACAGGCCGCCGACGAAGGCCACGAGCGCGAGCAGTTCGGAACCGGCTTGCAGCGGCAGCGCGAGCACGAACATGTCGCTGTCGACCAGACCGCGCGGGAAGGTGAGCAGTCCGGCAATCGCGATCGGGATCACGAACAGGTTGATCAGCACCAAGTAGAGCGGAAAAAGCCACGCCGCGCGTTTGATCTCGGTCTCGCTGCGGTTTTCCACCACCGTGACATGGAATTGGCGCGGCAGCAGCACGATCGCCACGGTGGACAACAGTGTCATTGTGACCAGCGTGCTCCACACCGGCTCCCGCGTCAGCACGGCCGCGGTGTGCGGCGTCTCCATCGCCTGGGTGAACAGCGCCGCCGGTCCGTCGAACATCACGAAGGTGACGAATACGCCGACCATGACGAAGGCCACCAGCTTGATCAGCGATTCCGTCGCAATCGCGAGGATCAGGCCGTCCTGATGTTCGGTGGCGTCGATGTGGCGCGTGCCGAACAGCACCGCGAAGGCCGCCATCGCGAGCGCGACGAACAGCGCGATGTCGCCGAGCACCGGCTGCGTGCTGCCGGTTGTCATGTCGAGATGCGCCAGGATCGTGCTGAGCGAGGCCGATACGGCTTTGAGCTGCAGCGCGATGTAGGGAATGGAGCCGATGATCGCGATCAGCGCGACGGTCGCCGCCACCGCTTGATGCTTGCCGTAGCGCGCCGCGATGAAGTCCGCGATCGAGGTAATGTTCTGCGTCTTGGCGAGCCGCACCACCCGCAGGATCAGCGGCGTCGCGAGCCCGACCATCAGCACCGGGCCGACATAGATCGCGAGGAAGTCGTAGCCGGTGCGCGAGGCAAGCCCTACCGAGCCGAAGAAGGTCCACGAAGTGCAATAGATCGCCAGCGACAGCGGATAGATCATCGTCCGCGCACGGCTGCCGCCGCGGGCGCGCGTCTGGTCGCCGTAGCTCGCGATGACGAACAGCAGCCCGATGTAGCCAAGCGCAACGACGATGACGACCCAGCCTTGCAGCATGGCGGCTCCAGGGCTCACCGATGCGCCGCGCGGGCGCAGGTTTACCTGCGGCCCAAGTCACCACAAATGCTGGCGGTTTGTCCATTCTCCGGGAGCCGGCACGAAATCGCTTTCCGCCTCATTCGGATGGCCTAAGATCGCCCCATCCGGGCCAAGGCAGGGGGGACGACGATGCTCGAGGAATTCAAGAAATTCGCCATGCGCGGCAATGTGGTCGATCTCGCGGTCGGCGTGATCATTGGCGCGGCGTTCGGCTTGATCGTCAGCTCGCTGGTGGCCGACATCATCATGCCGGTGATCGGCGCGGTGACCGGCGGCCTCGACTTCTCGAACTATTACACGCAACTGACCGGCGCGAAGGTCGCGGCCGGGACGCCACTCGCCGAAGCCAAAAAGGCGGGCGCAGTCCTCGCCTACGGCAACTTCATCACCATCGCGCTCAACTTCCTCATCATCGCCTGGGTTCTGTTCATGATCGTGCGCGCCCTCAATCGGCTGATGGCGAAGGAGGCGGCAAAGCCCGCAAAGCCCGCCGAAGCGCCGCGTCAGGAGGTGCTGCTGCAGGAAATCCGTGACATCCTGGCCAGGAAGCCCGCGTGAGTTCACCGAAATTGATCGGACGGCTGCCGATCTTTTGATGAGACGTGAGGGGCCGTTTGGCGCTATGCGTGCGCATCGCCGCGGCCGCCTCTCCGGAGTCATTGAATGAACAATCCGGCCCTCAAGCCGCAATCCGTCGCGCTTGCCGAAGCCCTGCGTGAGGCCGCGCAGTCAGCGCCGGAGAGCGGCATTGTCGAGGCGATGAACTACGGCCGCGGCCGCGACGGCATGATCCCGTTGTGGGCGGGCGAGGGCGATCTCCCGACGCCGGCGTTCATCTGCGAGGCGGCGACGCGTGCGCTCGCGGCGGGTGAGACCTTTTACACCTGGCAGCGCGGCATCCCCGAACTGCGCGCGGCGCTCGCGCGCTATCACACGATGCTTTACGGCCGAACCTTTTCGCCGGACGAGTTCTATGTCACGGGCTCCGGCATGCAGGCGATCCAGATCGTGATCGGCATGGTTGCCGGGGCGGGCGACGAGGTGCTGATCCCGACGCCGACCTGGCCGAATGCCGCGGCCGCGGCCGGCATCGTCGGCGCGCACGCGGTCGAAGTGCCGATGTCGTTCGGCAATGACGGCTGGTCGCTCGATCTTGACCGGCTCGCCGGCGCCATCACGCCGAAGACGCGCGCGCTGTTCGTGGTGTCGCCGAGCAATCCGACCGGCTGGACCGCAACGCTTGGCGACCTGAACGCGCTGCTCGCGCTCGCGCGCCGCCACGGCCTGTGGATCATCGCCGACGAGACCTATGCGCGTTTCTGGTATGGCGAGGGTCCGCGCGCGCCATCGTTCTTCGACGTGATGGACACGCAAGACCGCATCCTGTTCGTCAATACGTTTTCCAAGAACTGGGCGATGACCGGCTGGCGCATCGGCTGGATCGCGGCGCACCCCTCGCTGGGCCAGGTGATCGAGAACATGATCCAGTATGCGACCTCCGGCGTCGCGCAGTTCATGCAGCGCGCGGCCGTGGCCGCGATCGAGCGCGGCGAGAGTTTCGTCACGCATCTGATCGAGCGCGCGCGGCGCGGACGCGAGATTTCCTGCAATGCGCTCGCCGCCACTGGCCGTGTCCGCTTTGCCCAGCCCGATGGTGCGTTCTATTTGTTCTTCGCCGTCGACGGCGAAACCGATACGCGCCGCCTTGCGATGCGGCTGATCGACCAGGCTAACGTCGGGCTGGCGCCCGGGACGGCGTTCGGCGCCGGCGGCGAGCGCTTCGTGCGCTTGTGTTTTGCACGCAACGCCGACCAGCTCGAGGCCGCGGTCGGCCGCGTTGCGTCAGTGATTTCCGGCCGGGTATAATACGGTTTCCGGATGCCGCGCGGAGCGAGCGCGACGTCGGCATTGCAATTGGACGGCGCGCGAAGCACGTTGACTTAGGCGCCCGGAGGGGCGATTCGCAAGGTCTTGGGGCGCGGGCGAACCCGCGGGGCACAGGCGCATCGGAAGCAAGGGCAAGGCGTCCATGTCTGTGAACAACCTGGCAAGCGGAGACGTCTTCGTCGTCGATGACGATCCCCTGGTCCTCAATGCATTGACGATCATGCTGTCGAGGGCTGGCTACAAGGTCACCGGCTTCGCCGAGGGCGCGTCGTTTCTCGCCGCCGCGCAGTCGCGGACGCCGACGTGCATCGTCCTCGACGTGCACATGCCCGGCCAGTCCGGGCTGGATATTCTGAAAGAACTGAACGCGCAGCAATATCCGGCGCCGATCTTCATGATCTCGGGGATCGGCGACATTCCGATGGCAGTCGAGGCGATCAAGAACGGTGCGTTCGATTTCATCGAGAAGCCGTTCGACGCCACGACCGTGGTGACGCGGGTGCGCGAGGCGGCCGAAGCCTGGACGCGCCGCGCCGGACAGGCCAATGGCGGCGACGCGCTGCCGAAGGCTTTCCCGGGAAACGATCTGCTCACCTCGCGCGAGCGCGACGTGCTCGGGCAGATCGCCTCCGGTCTGTCGAACAAGGAAGCGGGCCGCGAACTCGGCATCTCACCGCGCACCATCGAGGTGCACCGCGCGCGCATCATGGAAAAGCTCGGCGCCAAGAATGCCGCCGACCTGGTGCGGATCGTGCTGAGCGAGGGGCGCCGCGCCTGACGCTGCTGCTTTGCGCGGCAGGCGCGAATGCATGGCCCCGATGTCATGCGGCATTTGACGGGCTGAAAACCTGCGGGCATTGATTGGCGCCCGGATGTCGGCCTCCTCCACCAGACGAATCCTGCTCGCCCGGCGTTTTGCCGAAACGCTGGTCTATGCGCTGGCCGGAGCCGCGGTCCTCGGTCTTGCCGGAATGCCCGCCGGCTGGCTGTCGGGCGCGATCGTCGGCGTTTCGGCGGCGGCATTGTCGGGGCGCCCGGTGTTCGTGCCGCCGCAGGTCGGCCGCATCGTCTACGTGATCCTCGGCATCTCGCTCGGCTCATCGGTGACGCCCGAGACCGTCGCCACCATGGTGACCTGGCCGCTCAGCATGCTGGCGCTGATGGTCGCGATGATCGCGGTCACCACCTCGGTGATGGCGTACCTGAAATACGTCCACGGCTGGCCGACGCTCGACGCGCTGTTCGCGGCGGCGCCCGGCGCACTCGCGCAGGCAATGGCACTCGCGCAGGATACCGGCGCGAACGTGCGCGCGATCGCGATGGTGCAGACCGTGCGGCTGTTCATCCTGGCAGTCGCGCTGCCGCTGATCTTCGCGGCATTCGGCGTCGCCGGCCTGCCGCCGCCGCGCGGCGGCAACGCCCCGATGATGCAGTCGCTCGCCGAGCTCGGCGTGCTGGTGCTCGGCTCATCCGGCGCGGCGCTGCTCGCCTTCCGCTTCAACATGCCGGGCGGACTGATCGTCGGCGCGATGGCGGCCTCCGGAATCCTGCATGGCAGCGGCGTCGTGCATGCGTTCCTGCCGGTTCCGGTCGCGATTCTCTCGTTCATCGTGATGGGCGCGATGATCGGCACGCGGCTCGGCGGCGCCAACATCCGCATGCTGGCGAAGCTTGGGCTCGTCGGCATCGGCGCGTTGCTCGTCGGCACCACGGTCGGATGCCTGTTCGCGGTCGTCGTCGCGTGGGCGCTCAACCTGCGCCTCGCCGACGTCGTGATGGCCTATGCGCCGGGCGCGATCGAGGCGATGACCATCATCGCCTTCGCGCTGCACCTCGATCCGGTGTTCGTCGGCGTGCATCACCTCGCGCGCTTCACCTTCATGTCGCTGGTGCTACCGGCAGCGGTCGGCGTGATCCGGGCGTATGAGTGGAAGAAGCCGAAGGCGTAGCTACTCCGCCGCCATCGCGCTGGCGCGATTGTTGAACGGCAATTCCAGCCGCTGCCACACGTCGACCAGCGCCTCCGCGAGCGCGTCGATCAGCGCGTCCTCGTGATAGGGCGAGGGCGTGATGCGCAGCCGCTCGGTGCCGCGCGGCACGGTCGGATAATTGATCGGCTGGATGTAGATGCCGTGCTCGGCGAGCAACATGTCGCTCGCCTGCTTGCACTTCTCCGGATCGCCGACGAACAGCGGCACGATGTGCGTCTCGCTCGCCATCACGGGCAGCCCGACCGAGTGAAGCACCGCCTTCACGCGCGCCGCGCGATCCTGGTGGCGCGCCCGCTCCCAGTCCGACTCCTTCAGATGCCGGATCGCCGCCACGATGCCGGCGCAGATCGCCGGCGGCAGCGCGGTGGTGAAAATGAATCCCGGCGCATAGGAGCGCACCGCATCGACGATGTTGGCGCTCGCCGCGATGTAGCCGCCGAGGCAGCCGAACGCTTTCGCCAGCGTGCCTTCCAGCACGTCGACGCGCTCCATCTGCCCTTCGCGCGCGCAGATGCCGCCGCCGCGCGGGCCGTACATGCCGACCGCGTGCACCTCGTCGCAATAGGTCATCGCGCCGTATTTTTCCGCGAGATCGCAGATCGCCTTCACGGGCGCGACGTCGCCGTCCATCGAATAGAGGCCCTCGAACACGATCAGCTTAGGCCGCGCAAGCGGCTGCACGGCAAGCAGCTCTTCGAGATGCTTCACGTCGTTATGCCGCCAGATCGCCTTCTCGACGCCGGCCTGGCGCACGCCTTCGATCATCGAATTGTGGTTCCAGGCATCCGACAGGATCAGGCAGTCCGGCAGCAATTTCGCGATCGTCGAAATGCCGGTCTGGTTCGACACGTATCCCGAGGTGAACACCAGCGCGGCTTCCTTGCCGTGCAGGTCGGCGAGTTCGGCCTCGAGTTCCACCAGCGGATGGTTGGTGCCGGCGATGTTGCGCGTGCCGCCCGCGCCCGCGCCCATGCGCGCCGCGGTCTCGACCATCGCGCCGATCACCTTCGGGTGCTGGCCCATGCCGAGGTAGTCGTTGGAACACCAGATGATGACGTCGCGTTTTCCCTCCGGCGAGTGCCAGTAGGCATGCGGGAACCGGCCGGCGATCCGCTCGAGGTCGGCGAACACGCGATAGCGCCGCTCGTCATGCAGCGTCGCCAAGGCACCGGCGAAAATGGCGTCGTAGTTCATCAGCTCCGCTCCGGACGGCCGACATTAGAAATATTCTTGTTCGATTGTCGAGGTCATATCCGGCATGGCGCGATTGGATTTTGCGATGGACCGGTCGGGATTGCGGTGAAATCGCGCTGTCATTCCGGGGCGGCCACTCCACCCTCATCCTGAGGAGCGCCCCATAGCGCGTCGAAGACGCGCGTAACCGCGCTTATGGGGCGCGTCTCGAAGGATGGCAGCAAGCTCGGTGTCCGCGGCCATCCTTCGAGGCTCGCTTCGCTCGCACCTCAGGATGAGGGCTCATAGCCAACGCTCCGCCGCCCGTTCTCTTGAGGGCGCGGGTTGCCCTGTCCCGTTTTCCGTTCCCGCCGAAGCAGGAAATGGAGCGCCGGGAGGCGCCAGGGCGCTGCGCTACGGCGCCCTTGGGGCCAGCCTTGCGATCGGCCAGCCCAGCGCGCCTTGCAAGGACGGGTTTGCGAAACCCATCCCGAGGCGCGCGCGGGCGGTGATCTCAAGGCTTGCGAAGCCTCGCCACCGAACCGCTGCGCCTCCCGGCGCTCCACCGCGGACCGCTTTGTCGGCGGCCGCTCCCGGCTCGCTCCGAGACGCCTCATGATGGCGCCCCTTTGCGAGCCAGGATGCGTGATCCTAATATGGAGATTATAGTCAAGTCAAGAGGATTTGCAGCTATCACGGACGTAAAGTCCGGCAGCATCGCTGGTGGGATTGTAACGCATAACGTTCTGCGTTATGTACCCGCAATGATCGTCAGTTTTCGTGACGACGCCACGGCGACGGTTTGGGCAGGTCAGCAAAGCCGCCGGCTGCCGCCGGACATCCAGGCAACGGCGCTGCGCAAGCTTCGTCTCCTGAACAACGCACGCAGGCTTGACGATTTGAGGGTGCCACCGGCCAATCGGCTGGAGGCATTGAAAGGCGAACGGCGCGGGCAGTATTCGATCCGCATCAACGACCAATGGCGGATCTGCTTCGCGTGGAGTGAAAACAATGCGCACCAAGTCGAAATCGTCGACTACCACTGAGCTGCTCCCCAATCCCCATCCGGGCGAAATCCTGATGGAGGAATTTTTGAAGCCGATGGCGCTGTCGCAGACGGCGCTGGCCAATGCGATCGCGGTGCCGCCGCGCCGCATCAACGAAATCGTGCTCGGCAAGCGCGCGGTCACCGCCGACACCGATCTGCGGCTCGCGCGCTATTTCGGTATGTCGGAGGGCTTCTTCATCGGGTTGCAAACCGACTACGAGCTGATGCAGCGCCGCCGTGCGATCGGCGAGGCGCTCAAGGCGATCCGGCCTCGCGCGGCGTGAGGCGCTCCGGCCCGCGCGCCGCCTCGATTTCCATTGCCGCCATGTCGAGCAGATAGGCGGCCGCATCGAGACCCGCGTCGCGCGAGCGCTCGGCAAGCGCACGCACCGCCGCACCGATCTCGGCGGCGCAATCGCGCCCCGCGAGCGCGGCCATCGCGCAGCGCATCACCGCATCGTTCGACGGGTACGGCTGCGCGAAAGCCGGCTTGCCGAGCCGCGCCCAGCGGTTGATGAAGCGCACCCAGGCGGGATCGAACGCGAACACGATGCCGGACTTCATGGTCATGCCGACCCAGCCTTGCAGCACGTAGGGGCCGGGCGAAAACAGCCGCCATCGCTCCAGGACGTCCGTGCCCGCGAGGTCGCGGCGCGACGGCCGCCAGCCGGTGCGCAGGCGGGCGAGGATCGCGCGGGTGTCGGCTTCGTTTGAATCGATGTCGGGCATGTGCGCTCGTGCACCCTGTCGGCGTCACGAGCGAATCCTTGTTGTGGTGATGTTGTCAAACAATATTGGCGGAGCCGAAAGCTTGCGTGTCATTGATTATCAATGGTTATCAAATAAGCGCATTGAAGCTGGAATAGTACATCTCTCTTCGCTGACTTGCGTTTGCTCAGGCGATGACTTACGCAACCATGCATGTCGAATCGAGCAAAGGCTCGCCACCGCAAAGCCGTGTTTCCTCGTCTGCGGGAGATCAGGTGCGAGCAATTGGGCTGGGAGGTCACCGACATTGTCAGACGGCTTCCCGACGGCAGGCCGGGCACCTCATCGGTCTACCGTCTCGAACAGGGTGTCAGCATTCGCATCACCAACGCGCGGCGCATCTTCGATGTCGCGAACGCCGCGCTCAACAACACGCTCGATCCGAGCAAGGAGTTGAAGGTGAAGTGAGGGGGAGCGGGTGGGCCGGTCCTGGATTAAATGCGGCGAGGCGCGGGGGGACCTTCAGCGTCAATTGACCCCTCATAAATGAAAACGCCCGGCAATTCGCCGGGCACTTTCATCACTCTTTCGGTCCAGGCATTGTTAAGGCCTCCTGATCGGGGTTCTGGGCGCCCACTTTACTGCCAACGCTTGCAGGCGATGATAGTTCGTCGGGTCCAATCCGGCGCGCGCTGCCATTCCACTGTCAATATAGAGTGCAACTGTGCGCCGCACAACATGCTCCAGGTGGTCCTTCGCGAGTTCTTCGATGTACAGGTCCTGATCAATTCCAATCGCTATAGCATCCAAATAGTTAAGGATCGTCGCGATCCGGGTCTTAAATGCGATCGGATTTTGGTCCAACTCGCCGGCTTGTCGGGCCGCGGAGAGCGCGAGAAGGCTCCCGTCCAGGATCGGGTCAGTATCGTATCGATCGCAGGCTTCGATCGTCCGGCTGCGCGTCGCCTCATCGCGGATCGACCAAACCTGCCAAATTGCGGCGAGGGCCAAGCCGGCCGTAACGACCGCCAAGGCTACAGTCGCAACGGCGGTCCAGCCATGTGCGCTGAGACCCCAAAAAACATGTCCGGTCGGATCGGCCACAATGGTTAGCGGCGCGAACATGGCCACGAATACGGAGATAACAATTCCCAACAAGAAGCCAAGAACGATCTCTGGCACGGCGTAAGTGCGCATTGGGCTCCGCCCGTATCTCCAATCATCATGCCGAGAGGCGGAGAAAATTCAATCCCTTTGAAGCCGCTCACCGTGACGCGTTGGGGCATATCGGCTACGGCTTGACATTCTCCAGCCGCACGCCGCGGCCCGCGCGCAAGCTCTTGCGCGCATTCTCCACGCGCCGCAGAAAACGCGGATCGTTTTCCAGCCGCGCATCGAGCGCCTTACGCACCATTTCCGGATCGCGCGCGATCACCGTGAGATACGCGCGCGCCGCCTGATCCGGCACCGCGCGACCCTGCTCCCAATCGCGCAGCGTGCCGATTGGAATGTGATAGCGCGCCGCGAAATCATCCTGACTCAAGCCGAGCGCGCGGCGGATGATCTTCACTTGCGGCGTGCGCTTCATGCGCGCGAAGTCAGCGGGTGTGAGCGGGGAGCTGTCGGGATCGCGCGCGGCGGCAGACTCGATTTGCTCCCGCGTCATGGGCCGCACCGGCTTTGCCATATGGTACGGGTTACCCGTAGTAAGCGGGAAAGTCCAGCGAGCGGAGGGCGGGCATAGCGAAGCGTGCCCGCCATCAAGCGGCATCACGCGGGCACGGCGCCTGCGGCGCCTTTGCCCGCCCTACAGCCCCAACTCACTCAGCGACGGGTGATCGTCCGGCCGGCGCCCGAGCGGCCAGTGATATTTGCGCTCGGCCGCATCGATCGGCAGGTCGTTGATGCTCGCGATGCGCAGCCGCATCAGGCCGTGCTCGTCGAATTCCCAATTCTCGTTGCCGTAGCTGCGGAACCAGAAGCCGCCGTCGTCGTGCCATTCGTAGGCGAAGCGCACCGCGATACGGTTCTCAGCGTACGCCCAAACTTCCTTGATCAGGCGATAGTCGAGCTCGCGCGCCCATTTGCGCTTCAGGAACGCCTCGATCGCGTCGCGGCCTTGAAGAAATTCGGCGCGATTGCGCCAGCGGCTGTCGACCGTATAGGCGAGCGCGACGCGTGCGGGATCGCGCGTATTCCATGCGTCTTCGGCCATGCGCGCCTTCTGCGCGGCCGTCTCAGTGGTGAAGGGGGGCAGCGGAGGCCGGTCCATGAGGTGATCCTCGCATCGCGACGGCCGCCATGAAAGTCACCACTTCGTGCGCGCCGTTCACATCCGCGTATGCGCCGCAAAAAATCCGGAAACCGGCATCGTAATCGAGGCGGCGGAAGGCGCAGCGGAGAAGCCGATGGATGAGATTCTCCAGTTCATGCAGGATTGGGCGTTCGATCCCGATGCCGTGCAGGCCGTGATGCTCGCCTTCATCATGGCGTGCCACGAACTCAACGCGACCGAGACCTCGTCCGTCATCAAGAGCATGATCGCGCGGCGCATCATCGCCCACGCGCAACGCGGCGAGCGCAGCCCCGAGCGGCTGTGCCGCCGCACGGTGGACGAAGTGCTGCCGAAGCGGCGGCACGCGTAGGGCGCCTCACTGCCACTTGTTGATGCTGGCGTCCTTGCCGTCGACCTGGATCGTCGCCTGCTTGGCGCCCGACTTCACCCAGGTCTCGCAGATTTCCTCCGGCTGGATCGGCGCGAGCGTTCGGCAGACCTGCGCGCCCTTGAGCTTCCACACGCCGGTCACGGGGATCGCCTTGTCGCCGGCCGGCGTCAGCGCGCCCGAAAGCTTGCCGTCGGGGCCAAGCGTGATGCGCGCCGTGAAGGTCTTGCCGCCATCGAGATCGGAGGAGGAAACGACCAGCCCTTTCGCCAGCAGCGCCTGCATTTCGGCTGCCGTGTAGGGCGCCTGCGCGAACGCGCTGCCGGCGAAAATCATACCCAAAGCAATCAACCCGCCGCGAACCATATTGCCCCCTGTTGTCCACTGTTGCCCGAAACGGGTCGGGTGACCCTATCACGCAAATCGAGAGCAGCGTAGGTTCGCGAGCGGCGTGGACGCAAGCGAGTTTCTTCGTGGTTGCCGATTTGAAGGCCTCATTGCCGGGCATTGCGCTGTGCGTCGCGGTCACGGCGGTCGCGAAGCTCATCGAGCAGGCGGAAGTCGGCTACGCCGGCCACCCGTATCTCGAAGGGCTGGTGGTGGCGATCCTGCTCGGCGTGCTGATCCGCGCGTTCTGGACGCCGGGCCCGCTGTGGAAGCCGGGCATCTCATTCAGCGCGAAGACGCTGCTGGAAATCGCGGTCGTGCTGCTCGGGGCTTCGCTCAGCGCCGGCCTTCTTGTGGCGCTCGGGCCGTTCCTGCTGGTCGGCATCGCGATCATCGTCGCCGTCGCGATCGTCACGAGCTATACGATCTGCCGCGCGCTCGGGCTGCCGAAGAAAATGTCCGTGCTGGTCGCGTGCGGCAATTCGATCTGCGGCAACTCGGCGATCGCCGCGGTCGCGCCGGTCATCGGGGCCCGGCCGGACGATATCGCGTCGTCGATCGCGTTCACGGCGGTGCTCGGCGTCGTGGTCGTGCTGGTGCTGCCGCTGTTCGTTCCGCTGCTGGATCTGTCGCTGACGCAATACGGCACGCTTGCGGGGCTCACCGTCTACGCGGTGCCGCAGGTGCTCGCCGCGACGCTGCCGATCGGCGAGCTGAGCAACCAGGTCGGCACCGTGGTGAAGCTCGTGCGCGTGCTGATGCTCGGACCGGTGGTCCTCGCCCTCGCGCTGCTGGTGGGGCGGATGCGCAATGCCTCAGACCCGGCAAGCGAGCGGCGCTGGCCGCCGCTCAGCGAACTGGTGCCGTGGTTCATTGTCGGGTTCCTGCTGTTCATGCTCGCGCGCTCGCTCGGCTTCATCCCGCAGGATCTGCTGCGGCCGCTGCGAACCCTCGCCGCGGTGCTGACCACGATCGC
Source organism: Hyphomicrobiales bacterium (assembly GCA_034669145.1). GTDB lineage: Bacteria > Pseudomonadota > Alphaproteobacteria > Rhizobiales > Xanthobacteraceae > PALSA-894. The sequence continues at coordinate 12,770 of JAXDNY010000090.1, read as the reverse complement.
GATGGCGGCGCTCGGCCTCGGCGTCGATGTGCGCGTGGTGGCGAAAGCGGGCCTGCGCGTCGCGAGCGCCGTCACGCTCTCGCTCGTCGTGCTCGGGCTGATCAGTTTCGCGCTGATCCGGCTTGCGGATGTGCCGTAGGCCCGCGTCACACGCCGAAAATCCGGCCCCAGCCCTTCACGCGCCGGGTATCGATACCTGCGATCTTCAGGCTCTTCCACACCGTGGTCGAGACGGTGTCGTAGACCGGGATGCCGTGCGCGGCCTCCAGTTCGTCGGCCAGCGGCGCGCCGCGCATGTTGGTGCAGATGATTGAGATGGCTTCCGGCTTGGCGGCTGCGACATCGCGCGTCATCTGCCGCATTTGGTCCGCCGTGACGGTCGAGAACGAGAAATTGTCTTGCATGCCGAGATGCCGGTCGGCCGCGACCTCGTAGCCGGCTTTCTCGTAATTCGCATTGATGCGCGCCTGCACGTCGTCGAGATAGGGCGTGACGAAGCCGACGCGCTTCGCGCCGGTGATCTGCAAAATCTCGTTCAGCGCCAGCATGGCGGTGCAGGCCGGAATGCCGGTCGCCTGGGTGATGCGCTCGCACAATTGCACGTCGCGCTCGAAGCCGAGCCAGCCGGACGAGGTGCCGTTCCATGCAATCACGTTGACCTTGGCATGCGCCAGCAATTCGGCGGCCGCCAGGATCTCCGAATCGTCGAACTGCGCCAGCGCCCGACCCGACAGCGCGATCTCGGTCACCTTGAAGCGCGAGAAATGCGCCGTCACCTCCGGCAGGCCGGCCAGCATCGCGGTCGTGACCGGCTCCAGGATCGTGTTCGACGAGGGCGTGAGCATCCCGAGAAACACCCGTGCCGGACTTTCTGCCATTGCCATCGCTCCGATTGCACCCGATGTTGTCGCCATAGCAGACGCGAGCCCCATGCGCCTCAATATCGTCAATCCCAACACCACGGCGGCGATGACCCGCACCATCGCGGCGGCCGCCGCCAAGGTGGCGCGGCCCGATACGGTGATCCGCGCGGTCGAGTCCGCGTTCGGCCCGGCCTCGATCGAGGGCGCCTATGACGACGCCTTCGCGGTGCCCGGCCTGCTCCAGCGCATCGCCGAAGGCGAGGCCGAGGGCGCCGACGCGCACGTGATCGCGTGCTTCGACGACACCGGGCTCGATGCGGCGCGCGCGCTGGCTGACGCGCCGGTCGTCGGCATCGGCGAAGCGGGTTTTCATCTCGCCAGCCTGCTGGCGCACCGCTTCGCCGTGGTGACCACGCTGTCGCGCTCGGTGCCGGTGCTGGAGAACAATCTGTTGCGCTACGGGCTCGACCGCCGTTGCGCGCGCGTGCGCGCGACCGACGTCCCGGTGCTCGAGCTGGACAACCCGGCCTCGAATGCGCGCGCCAAGGTCGCCGGTGAAATCCGCCGCGCGCTCGACGACGATGGCGCGGAGGCGATCGTGCTCGGCTGCGCCGGCATGGCGGACTTGGCGGCATCGCTCTCGGAAGAATTCGGCGTGCCGGTGATCGACGGCGTCGCGGCGGCGGTGACGCTGGCCGAAGGGCTGGCGGCAATCGGGCTGAAAACCTCCAAGCGCGGGGGTTACGCGCGGCCCCTCGCGAAGAGTTACTCGGGCTTATTCGCGCCGTTCTCGCCGAAGGGTTAACGCGCGCGCCGCAGATCGAGCGTCGTCGGATATTCGGCTGCGCCTTCTTCCTCCGGCACCTCGACGAAGCCCGGCGTGTGGCCGAAATCCTGGAAGCGCGCGAGGCTCCGTGCCTCGGCCTCGCCGGCATTCACCGGAAATGCGTCGTAACCGATCCCGCCCGGATGCTGCGCATGATAGACGCAGCCGCCGAGCGAGCGCTTGCTCCAGGTGTCGATGATGTCGAAGGTGAGCGGCGCGTTGACCGGCAGCGTCGGATGCAGCGACACCGGGAGCATCGCGGCCTTGAAGCGCACGCCCGCGACGAATTCGCCCGAGCGCCCGGTGGAAGCGAGCGGCACGCGGCGGCCGTTGCACGTGATCGCGTGGCGCGCCGGATTGAGTCCCTCGGCCTTCACCTGCAGCCGCTCAAGCGAGGAATCCGCCGGGCGCGAGGTCGCGCCGCTCGCCGTCTCCTCGCCGAGCACATGCCATGGCTCGAGCGCATGGCGCAATTCGACCCGCACGCCGCCATGCTCGACCGCGCCGTGAAACGGAAAACGGAATTCGCGCTGCGCCGAAAACCACGTGGGATCGAATTTGTATCCGGCGCGCTCAAGATCGGAGAGCACGCTCAAGAAATCCTCCCACACGAAATGCGGCAGCATGAAGCGGTCGTGCAGCGCCGTGCCCCAGCGCACGCACGCGCCATCCTGCGGCTCGCGGGAAAACCACGCGATCAGCGCGCGCACCAGCAGTTGCTGCGCGAGCGACATGCGTGCGTCCGGCGCCATCTCGAAGGCGCGGAATTCAATGAGGCCGAGCCGCCCCATCAGCCCTTCGGGCGAGTAGAGCTTGTCGATGCAGATCTCGGCGCGATGCGTGTTGCCGGTGACGTCGACCAGCAGGTTGCGCAAGAGGCGGTCGAGCAGCCACGGGCGCGCTTCGTCGCCCGCCTTCGGCACCTGCGCGAGCGCGATTTCGAGTTCGTACAATGCCTCGTGACGCGCCTCGTCGACGCGCGGCGACTGGCTGGTCGGGCCGATGAACAGGCCGGAGAAGAGATACGAGAGGGCAGGGTGGCGCTGCCAATAGAGGATGATGCTTTTCAGCAAATCCGGCCGGCGCAGGAACGGGCTTGTCGCCGGCGTCGCCCCGCCGGCCACGATATGGCTGCCGCCGCCGGTGCCGGTGCGGCGCCCGTCGCGCATGAATTTTTCGGCGCCGAGCCGCGTGAGCCGCGCATCTTCGTAAAGCTGTTGCGAGATGCCGACCGCCTCGCGCCAGCTGCGCGCCGGATGCAGGTTGACCTCGATCACGCCGGGATCGGGCGTCACCTTGATGACATCCAGCCGTGGATCGTCCGGCGGCGCATAGCCTTCGATGTGCACCGGCAGCTTAAGCTGCGCCGCCGCTGCCTCGACCGCCGAGAGGACCGCGAGATAGTCGTCCAACGCGCCGACGAACGGCATGAACACGCAGATACGTCCGTCGCGCGGCTCCACCGCAAGCGCGGTGCGCACAATGCCGTCTTCGGCGGGCGGCGGATCGATTGACGCGGGGTCGGGTAGGGGAGCGCGCTCGGCAAACGGATCGGCCTGTGCGGCGATCGGATAATCCGCAGGCTCGACGCGCGGCAGGGCGCCAAGTGGCAGGCGCGAGCCCACGGGGAGATCGCCCGGCAGCAGGAACAGACGCTCGCGCCGCACGTCCCAGGTTTCGCTGACCCAATGATCGTTCAACCGGCGCAGCGGCAGCACGTACCCGGCGGGTGACCCAAGCCCGCGCTCGAACACGCGCATCATGCGGGCACGCGCCGCCGCATCGAACAGCTTCGGATCGAGCGCATCGACGTTCACCGGAAGCTTGCCTTCTTCCAGCATCCAGTGAACCGGATCCTCGTAGGCCGCCTGCACGCGGCTGTCCGCGATGCCAAGCTGCGCCGCGACCGTTGCGGCGAAGCGTTTTGCGTCGTCCGCCGTCGGTGCGCGCCTGTCGCTTTCACGCGCGATCAGATCGGCGTCCCGCCACATCGGCTTGCCGTCGCGCCGCCAGTAAAGCGAAAACGCCCAGCGCGGCGCGGGCTCGCCCGGATACCATTTGCCGAGTCCGTAATGCAGCAGCCCCTGCGGCGCGAAACGCTGGCGCAGGCGCCGCGTCAACTCGTCAGCCAGCACGCGCTTCTGCGGCCCCAGCGCCGCAATGGTCCATTCGGGCGACTGATAATCGTCGATCGACACGAAGGTCGGCTCGCCGCCCATCGTGAGCCGCACGTCGTTCGCCGCAAGGTCCGCATCGACCTGCTCGCCGAGCGCATCGAGCGCCGCCCACGCCTCATCGGAAAACGGCCGCGTGACGCGCGGCGTCTCGGACACCCGCGCCACGCTCATCTCGAACGTGAACGCCGCGTTCGCCGGTTCTACCGTGCCGGTGATCGGCGCGGCGGAACGGAAATTCGGCGTCGCGGCGAGCGGGATATGGCCTTCGCCGGTGAGCAGGCCGGAGGTCGGGTCGAGCCCGATCCAGCCCGCGCCGGGAATGAACACCTCGGTCCAGGCGTGCAGGTCCGCGCCGTCTTGCGCCGGCCCCGCCGGCCCGTCGAGCGGCACCACATCGGGCTTGAGCTGGATCAGGTAGCCAGACACGAAGCGCGCCGGAATGCCGAGATGACGCAGCGCCTGCACCAGCAGCCACGCGCTGTCGCGGCACGAGCCCTCGCCCGCCGCGAGCGTTTCCTCAGGCGTGTAGGTGCCCGCTTCCTCGCGCACGAGGTAGCGGATGGCGCGCTGCACCTTCGCATTCAGGTCGATGAGAAACTGCACGGTGCCGGTCGGCTCGCGCGGCACGGCGGCGAGGAAGGCTTGCAGCTGCGCGCCCGCCGGCTCCGTCTCCAGATAGGCCGCAAGTTCGTGGGCGAGGTCGTCCGGCAACACGAACGGAAAACTCGCCGCATACGGCTCGATGAAAAAATCGAACGGATTGACGGCTGCGAGGTCGGCGGTGAGATCGACGGTGACGGCGAACTCTGGGGTCCTTTCGGGAAACGTGTAGCGCGCGATCCAGTTGCCGTGCGGGTCGTGCTGCCAGTTCACGTGATGCGCCGCCGGCACGATGGTCAGCGAATAGCTCGGGATGCGCGTGCGCCCATGCGGCGCCGGGCGCAGGCGAATGAGCTGGGGCCCGAGCGCCACCGGCCGGTCGTAGACGTAGCGCGTGACGTGATGGAGGCTCACCAGCACCGGCATGGCTCTGGCTTAGCAGAAAGCCGCCCGGCGCGGATGCTCATTTGCCATGCAGCACCCCGGCGCTATCATGCGCAAAAGACCGGGAGGATCCATGAGCAAGCTCGATGCGATGGCGCAACACATGTGGGACGCGCGCCGCGCGCGGGCCAAATACGCCAACCTGTCCGGCGATCTCAAGCCCGGCTCGATCGCGGAGGCGTATCGGGCCCAGGAGGTGTATTACCGGCTCGCCGAGCCGGTGTATGGCCCGGTCGCGGGCGTGAAGGTCGCGGTCGCCACCAAGGTGATGCAGGATTTGATGGGGATCACGCATCCCTGCGGCGGCGCGATCTTCGCGCGCACGATCCACACGTCTCCGGCGCGCATCGCCAAGAGCGATTTCGTCAATCTGCGGGTCGAGAGCGAGATCGCCCTGAAGCTCGGGGCGGATATGCTTGCGACCAAGGCGCCGTGGACGGCCGACAGCGTCGTGCCGTTCGTCGCCGGTGCGATGCCGGCCTATGAGCTGATCGAAGACCGCAACGCGGTCTATACCGAGACGCAGGCCGTTTCGATGATCGTGGAAAATTGCTGGAACGGCGGCGTCGTGATCGGCGCCCCGCAAGCCATCAAGCCGAAGGATATCGTCGGCGTCACGGGCCGCCAGACGCTCAACGGCAAACCGCTCGGCGAAGGCAAATCCGAGGACCCGTTCGCGACGCTCGCCTGGCTCGCGAACCTGCTGGCCGAGCGCAAGCGCGACCTGAAAGCCGGCATGGTGGTGATCACCGGCAGCCTGATCCCGACATTCTCGATTGCGGCCGGCGACCGCTGCGTGTTTACGGTCGACGGGCTCGGCGAGGCCGTGATGGACGTCGGGTGATCGGTTCTGGTCTTGAAACTCTGGCCTGGGATGCCCATGAAGAGGTCCCGGACAAACGTGTCCGAAGGCACTTGACAATCGGACAAAAATGTCCGATAATGTCCTCATTGAAGAACAATAGCTATTTTGGGTTTTTGAATTTGGAGACAGTTAACAATGAACAAGCGGAGCCGTTTTCTTGCCGAATTGAAAAAATCCGCCATTGAAAAAGGTCTGACCTACAGGGAAGAGACGTGGCGCGGGAAGGGTGGCCACGCGATGGTTTAGGTAGGAGACAAGGTGACGACGGTTCCGTCGCGGGAGATCGATCCCAAGACGGCGAAGAAGATACGCAAGGCGCTCGGCCTAACATAGTGGTTTTGCAGCGCCGCAACATGACATGGAATAGCTATGATGACTTTCGTTTACCGCGCTCGCTTCGAACCCGGCGAGAAGCGTGGGATCGTTGTGACGTTTCCGGACGTACCGGAGGCGATCACCGAGGGAAGAAACGAAGCCGATGCTCGAAGGCAAGCGGAAGAGGCGCTTGGCCTTGCTCTGCTGACTTACCCGGCGCGTGGGCTTGCTTTGCCGAAGGCGAAAGCTCGCGGCCATGATCTCGTGCCCGTTCCTGTCGAGCCCGATGTCGCCGCCAAACTTGCGCTGCTGGATGCGTTCCGCGCGGCCAAGATCAGCAAGAGCGAATTTGGCCGCCGGATCGCGAAGGACGAGAAGGAGGTTCGGCGCCTGCTCGACCCGAAACACCCGACCAAACTTGGCGCGCTAACCGATGCTTTGAGAAAGCTTGGTCGGCGGTTGGTGATTGCGGTGGATCGTTCGCCGGATCGCCTGGCCGACATGCATCCCGTCCGTCTCTAGCGGCTCGGCGGGGCCGTGATGGATGTGACATAGTGCGCTATCGCGCAACGCGCTAAAATCAATTCACATTCGCTCAAGAATTCCAACTCGGGGGAAAGCATGAAATCGCTGCTACGTCTTGCCGCGCTGGCAACAACGGCGCTCGATTTGTCCGCGCCGGCCATCGCTGCCGAATCGAACGACTTCCACGTCGCGCGCCAGCCGGGCCTCATCTACATCCAGCCGATCATCATGGAGGAGAAGAAGCTCATCGAGAAGCACGCCGCCGCGCTCGGCTTGAAGGATCTCAAGATGCGCTGGTCGATCATCACCTCGGGCGGCGTAATGACCGAGGCGATCATCTCGAACTCGATCGACATGGCGATCACCGGTGTGTCGAACATGCTGCTCGCCTGGGGCAAGACCGGCACCATCAAGATGGTGACCGGCGTGGCGGGTGTGCCGTTCTTCCTGCTGACGCGCAATCCGAACGTGAAGTCGATCAAGGATTTCGGGCCGGACGACCGCATCGCGGTGCCGACCATCCGCGCCTCGATGCAGGCGATGATGATGGGCATCGCGCTGGAGCAGGCCTATGGCATCGGTCAGCACGGCCGGCTCGACAGCAACCAGGTGCAACTCGGCCACCCCGACGCGATGAACGCGCTGCTCAATCCGCAACACGAAGTGAACAGCCACTATTCGGTGCCGCCGTTCCAGGATATCGCCATGAAGTCGCCGCTGGTGCACAAGGTGCTGACCTCCACGGAGACACTCGGTGGCCCGGCATCGGTGACGAACGCGTGGTCGACGCAGCGTTTCGTCGAAGCCAACCCGCTCAAGATCAAGGCGTTCATCGCCGCGATGGACGAAGCGAGCGACATGGTGATGAACGACACCAAAGCCGCGGCGGAAATCTATCTTGCCGTCACCAAGGAGAAGATCACGGTCGACGAGTTGGTGGCGGTGATCAAGCAGCCGGGCGCGATTTTCTCCTCGACGCCGCAACGAAGCATGGTCTGGGCCGAGTACATGCACCGCATCGGCATGATCAAGCAGAAGCCGGCGAGCTGGAAGGATTACAGCTTCCCGATGATCCACGACCGGAACGGGAGTTAGAGGACCGCGAGCGAAGCCGATCGGCGGGGCCATTGGTAAATACGATTGCAAACACTACAATCCGCCCAATGACATGAAGTCATCAGGGAGGATGAGAAATGAAAAACAACCTGATCTCGCGCCGCGCGGTTCTTGCCGGTACGGCGGCCGGCGCGTTCGGTCTCTCCAGCCTTCCCGCGCATTCGCAGGTAAACTGGAAGAAATACGCCGGCACCAAGCTCGAGGCGATCCTCGCCAAGGGGCCGCGCGGCGACAATTTCCAGAAACACATCAAGGAATTCACCGAGCTGACCGGCATCCAGGTCGAGTCCGAACAGATCCCCGAGCAGCAGCAGCGGCAGAAATGCGTGATCGAGCTCGCCTCCGGCAAGCCGAGCTTCGACGTGGTCCATTTGAGCTATCACGTGCAGAAGCGGCAGTTCGAAAAGGCCGGTTGGCTCGCCGACCTCACGCCGTTCATGAAGGATCCGAACCTCACCGCGCCGGACCTGAAAGAAAGTGACTTCTCGGCCGCGGGGCTTTCGTATTCCAAGAACGACAAGGGGCAGATGCTCTCGCTGCCGTGGTCGGTCGACTACTTCATCCTCTACTACAACAAGGAAATCTTCCAGAAGGCGGGCGTGCAGGTGCCCAAGACTCTCGACGAGATGAACGCCCTCGCCGAGAAGCTCACCGACGCGAAAGCCGGCATCAACGGCTATGTCGGGCGCGGCCTGAAGAACGCCAACATGACGCTGTGGACCAACTACTTCCTCAACTACGGCGGCGAATTCCTCGATGCCAAGGGTAACATCCTGACCGACGGCCCCGAGGCGGTCGCGGCGACGAAGTCCTACGTGGCCTCCAACAAATCCTCACCTCCGGGCGTCGCGGGCTTCAACTGGATGGAGGCGCTTGCCTCGTTTGCGCAGGGGCGCGCCGCGATGTGGATCGATGGCGTCGGCTGGGCGCCGGGGGTGGAAAACCCGAATTCCTCGCGCGTCGTCGGCAAGGTCGGCTACGCCATGGTCCCCGCAGGACCAAAGGGGCAGTATTCGGCAACGTATGGCGATGGCATCGGCATTCCGGCTGCCTGCACCAAGAAGGAAGCCGCCTATCTGCTGTGCCAGTGGGTTGTGTCGAAAACACAGGGCGCGCGCCTCGTGCAGGCGGGTGGTGGCGTGCCGTTCCGCAACTCGGTGCTCGACGATCCGGAGGTGCAGAAGGGTGTGACGCTACCGAAGGAATGGTTTCAGTCGGTGCTCGGTGCCGCGAAGATTTCGAAGCTCGGCCTGCCGGTCATCATCCCGGTCGCCGAATTCCGCGATCTCGTCGGCGCCGCCGTGACGGCGACGTTGTCGGGCGCCGATCCCGCAACCGAGCTGAAAAAGGCGCACGAACAGTTCCGGCCGATCCTGGAGCGTAGCGAAAAGGCGTGAGCGTAAACGCGCAGGAATTGAAAGCCGGGGGCGCCACTCAAATTGAAAAAGAGTGGCGCCCTCCGTCCTATTGGCCGTTCGTGGCGCCGGCGCTGGTCGTGGTCCTCGCCGTCATCGTGTTTCCGTGGGTCTTCACGATCTGGATGAGCCTGAACGAATGGAAGGTCGGCGCGCCGACCACGTTCGTCGGCCTTGCGAACTACATTCGGCTGCCGAACGATCCGCGCTTCGTCGAAGCGGTGTGGCACACGCTGCTCTACACCATCCTCTCGGTATTCCTGCCGCTGCTCCTCGGCACGCTTGCGGCCGTGGTGTTTCACCAGAAATTTCCGATGCGGGGCTTCCTGCGCGGCCTGTTCATCATGCCGATGATGGCGACGCCGGTCGCGATCGCATTGGTGTGGACGATGATGTTCCACCCGCAGCTCGGCGTGCTGAACTATCTGCTCTCGCTCGTCGGGATTCCCGCGCAGCTCTGGGTCTTCCATCCGGCGACCGTGATCCCCTCGCTGGTGCTGGTCGAGACCTGGCAATGGACGCCGCTGGTGATGCTGATCGTGCTCGGCGGGCTCGCCGCGATTCCGGCCGAGCCCTACGAGAGCGCGCTGATCGACGGCGCCAGCTTCTGGCAGATGTTCCGCTACATCACGCTGCCGCTGATCACGCCGTTCCTGTTCATCGCCGCGATGATCCGCATGATCGACGCGGTGAAGAGCTTCGACATCATCTTTGCGATCACGCAAGGGGGGCCGGGCTCGGCCTCCGAGACGATCAACCTCTATCTCTACAGCGTCGCGTTCGTTTACTACGACATCGGCTATGGCTCGGCGATCGCGGTGGTGTTCTTCGCGCTCATCGTCGCGCTCGCCGCCGTGATGCTGCATGTGCGCCAGCGCATGCACTGGAACGAGGCCGGAGGCGGCGCATGAGCCTGCGTCAGGCCCTCGGCAAGATCGGACTCGCCTTCGCGGTGTTCGTCATCGTGTCGCCGGCGATTTTGTTTTTCGTCTGGATGATCTCGCTCTCGGTCAAGTTCGAGATCGATAACGCCGCCTATCCGCCGGTCCTCATCCCCGATCGCTTCGCCTGGGCGAACTACGCCGCCGTGCTGTCCTCCAATCGTTTCGTCACCTATTTTTTCAACAGCCTGATTGTCACCGGCACGGCGACCCTGTTCGCGCTGATCGTGGGGATACCGGCCGGCTACGGCATTGCACGCATGAATGCGCACCGCTCGGCGATCGTGATCCTGATCGCGCGCATCACGCCGGGGCTTTCCTATCTTATTCCGCTGTTTCTCATGTTTCAGTGGTTCGGCCTGCTTGGCACGCTGCTGCCCCAGATCATCATTCATCTCGTGGTAACGGTACCCATCGTGATCTGGATCATGATCGGCTATTTCGAGACGACGCCGATGGAGCTCGAAGAGGCGGCGCTGATCGACGGCGCGACGCGCTGGCAGGTGTTCCGCCACGTGGCGCTGCCGATCGCGCGGCCCGGCATCGCGGTTGCGTTCATCCTGGCGGTGATCTTCTCGTGGAACAACTTCGTGTTCGGCATTGTGCTCGCCGGCCGCGAAACGCGTACGCTCCCCGTCGCCGTCTACAATATGATCTCGTTCGACCAGTTGAGCTGGGGGCCGCTCGCCGCCGCCGCGCTGATCGTGACCCTGCCGGTGTTGCTGCTCACCGTGTTCGCGCAGCGCCAGATCGTCGCCGGACTGACCGCGGGCGCCGTGAAGGGCGGATGAGAAGGACGGGTGCTGAGCTGCGGCGACCCGCTCAAATCGATCGCGTATCGCGCCGCGCGACCATGCTCCAAATCACCAGAATGATGATCGCTCCGACGACGGCGCCGATGAGTCCGGCCCCTTCGCCGGGCCGGTACCAGCCGAGCGCCTGTCCGAGATAGGTCGCGACGAACGCCCCGATGATCCCAAGTATGGTGGTCAGGATGAAGCCGGAGGGCTCGTTCGGGCCCGGATGGATGAATTTCGCGATCAGGCCAGCCACAAAGCCGATGATGATGGTCCAGAGAATGCCCATTGAAGCCTCCGTTGCGTCGAGCGCACAACGACGCCGCAGGGGCAAAGTTCCAAAGGGGGTCGGCTGGTGCTGCCGCACAGGATTGAACTGTGGACCTCCCCCTTACCAAGGGGGTGCTCTACCACTGAGCTACGGCAGCGTTCGTCCGGCAAAGGCGCGCAAATCACGGCCGGAAACGGCGCGATCCTTGCCATAAGGGGGAGGGGGGCGCAAGCGACTAGCCGAACCGCTTCAGGTGCTCCTGCGCGGCGGCGCTGGCGTTTTGCCGGCCGGCGAGCTTGAGCAGCACCTTCTTGATCCGTTCGGCGGCGAAGTCCTGCTGCGCGAGCGCCATGCCGCGGTCGAAGTGCTCCTCGTAACGGGCAATCAGGCCATCGCGGAACACGAAGTGCGAGGTCCCTTCGAACACCACCGGCTTACCCTCCGCGCCGGGCATGCCGGAGGCATAGCTGAAGCGGTAGCGCGCATAGGCTGTGCGGCCGTCGCTGAGCGGATCGAGGAAATCCCAGCGGTAGTTCGACCCGGTCTCGTGGAAATGCCGCAGCATGCCGGCGATCGCCGGACGGCCCTTGTACTCGCCGAAAAAGCCGTCATCGTAGACGCCGTCCTCGGTGAACAGCGCGGAGAACGCGGCGCCGTCATTGGCGGCGACGGCTCGCGCAAAGCGCGACAGCAGGTCTGGAAAATCGGTCACGGCGGTTCTCCTTGTGCCTTCCAAGCGGCGGGCCTGAGCCTTAGCCTATCCCGCATGACCGACCGGCCGAAAGTGACCGAGAAGGAACGCCGCGAGCAGCGCCTGCAGGCGGCACTGCGGGAAAACCTCAAGCGCCGCAAGGCGCAAGCGCGTGGCCGTGCCGAAAGCCGCGGTGAAGCTGCGGAACCTCACGATTCCGCCGGAATTGCCGCCGAGAAGGAGAACGGGTAGACCGGCGCCGTATCAGGCCTGCCGGGACGCACGGGGTTATCATGGACCGCATCCGCATCGTCGGCGGCAAGCCGCTTTTCGGCACCATTCCGATTTCCGGCGCCAAGAACGCCACGCTGCCGCTGATGATCGCCAGCATGCTCACCGACGACACGCTGGTGCTGGAAAACGTGCCGCGCCTCGCCGACGTCGGCCTGCTCCAGCACATCCTGAGCAATCACGGCGTCGACATCATGGTGAAGGGCAAGCGCCCCGGCGACGAGGACCACCAGGGCCAGACGCTGCACATTTCGGCGGCGCGCATCGTCGACACCACAGCGCCGTACGAGCTCGTGTCGAAAATGCGCGCGAGCTTCTGGGTCGTGGGTCCGCTGCTCGCCCGCATGGGTGAGGCGAAGGTGTCGCTGCCGGGCGGTTGCGCCATCGGTACGCGGCCGGTCGACCTGCTCATCATGGCGCTGGAACGGCTCGGCGCAACCATCGAGATCGACGGCGGCTATGTGATCGCGCGCGCCAAGGGCGGGCTCAAGGGCGGCGAGATCGACTTTCCCAAGGTGACGGTCGGCGGCACGCACACCGCGCTGATGGCGGCCTCGCTCGCGCGTGGCGAGACCGTGATCGAGAACGCCGCGCGCGAACCCGAAGTGGTCGACCTCGCCGAGTGCCTGATCA
>JAXDNY010000089.1:0-14079 GCA_034669145.1 Hyphomicrobiales bacterium | reverse complement strand
GGATGTCGGGCGGAATAGGTGCAGCAGCCCGAAATTCGTTGATAAGATCGTTACGTTGCTCAATTGCCTGTTCGAGGCCATCAATCACCCCAACGAGATCCACCGCCGCAGCCAGCGCCCGTCCTCTAATAGCAATTTTTTCGAAGAGCTGTCGCTCCAGCAACTCAGTTGGCATCTTCGGAAACGTAAGCGTCTCAAGGTCAGCATGTAGCGTGTATACGAGGGGTGGGCCGCCTCCCCGATTCGCGTTGGCGATTCTTGCCTTATCGAAATCGCGGCGAGCCTGCTCATATCGCTCACGCACTGGAAGTACATGCTGGCGTTTGAGCGACATTGCCTTGTTGCAAATGGTGAAGCAAAGGGCGAGCGCAGAGCTGACGCTGTTCAATTCCGCGACCACCGCCCTCTTTGTCTGAACGCGGCTCGCAACCCACGCGCCTCCGATTGTACCAAACGCGGCGGAGATGAAGGTCCCGAATGGGTTGGCCGGCAGGTACTGGGCGAAAGCCTGCCATGTCGCCTGCCAGTCCAACATATTCTCAATTACCTTCTTGGCACCAAGTCGTGAAACGGGGGCAGCCTGCGGTATCCTTCCAACACAATAGGAATTAGGATGGCTAGTGAAACTGCTGACGCAGCCATCATTTGAGTAAGCTCCATGACCATGAAGATAGCGCTTGCAGCATTAATGCTTATTGCGGCAACAATCTCGGCAATAGCGCAAACGAAAAAGCAACGGCCGAGCGGCTTGGAGCCCTGTCAAAGCTACTGCGCCAAGAAATACGGGATTCAAAACGGGGGAAGTCGAGGCGAATATGCCATTTGCCTCACGAGCAAGGGAAAGTGCCAGCGCTAGGTGGGTCGCCGGACGGAGCGCCAGCGAACCGGCCGTCACTACTCCCCGTCCTCCCCCGCCTTCGCTTGCTGCTGCTGCATCGCCTGGCGCTGCATCGGGCCGCGCTGCGGGGCCTGCTCGACGCCCATCTGCTGCGCGTTGAATTCGCCGAGCAGGCGGTCGAATTCGTCCTCATGGTCCGAATAGGCGAGCTTCAGCCATTCCTGCCCGCGGGTGAGCAGCACCTGTTTCGCGTCGATGTCCGTGGTGATGCGCGCCAAGCCGATGCATTCCGCGGCAGCGCGGCGGCACAAAGCGCGATCGACCTCGGCCATGGCGGATACTCCCAACTTGGGCCAAACCCGAGTCAGGCGCACTTGGTTCCCGGCAACCGATCATATCTCCGCAGCAGGAAGCCGGGACCTCGCGGCGCGGCCCCTGCGCTTCGGAGATCAGGTCACCTTGCCGGCGATGCAGTCTTTCACCCAGCGGTTCTTCTTGATCAGGTGGATGCCGAAATTCATCGTATCCGCCCGCTTTTTGCATTCGGCCTTCTTCACTTTGTAGGTGTCGCCCGGGGCGGCGGGCGCGGCGGTCACGCCCACGAACGAAACGAGGGCGAGCGCGGCGATGAGCGTGGTCAACTGGCGCATGGTCTTCTCCCTGAAAGGCGCGCTGAATTCAGCGTCGTCCCTTCAACGGAGAGGCGAGCGGGAAAGTTCCCATGCGCGGAACCGGCTAGACGCTGCGGCGTTGTCCCGGCGTCCGACGCATACCCCCGCGATGCGACCGCGCTCTGCGCCAGACGAAGACCCCGGAGCAGTCGCAGCCGGGGTCTTTCATTGTGCGCGCGTAGCCCGGATGGAGCGTCAGCGAAATCCGGGAAATACCCGCGGCGGATGATTGGCTTCCCGGATTGCGCTTCGCTTCATCCGGGCTACGAAGCGAGTGCGCACCGTTCGCAGCGCATTGCGCGCCACGCCGGCAGCAAACCGCGCGAAGCGCCGCGCCGTCCAGGCGAGGCCCGGCTCGATTGTCAGCGCGCGCAGGAAGAACGCCTTGTGGGCCGAATGCGCATCGTAGGCGCGCTTGACCGGATCCTCATAGAACGCCGCGATCTTGTCCGCGCCCATCCCGGGCGTCGCGAACCAGTTCGGAATGTGCACGTTGCAGAGGCGCTCGACGTCGGTGAACACCTTGCCGGTGCCGGTGCCCGCCGCCGGGCACGAGGTCGCGAACGCATCGCCGATGAGAACGACGCCTGCCTTGCGCCAGCCCGTCGTCACATACAGGTCCGCCGGGCGGATCTTCACGAAGCCCGCCACGTCGTAGGGGCCGGCGATCTTCGCAAGGCCCGGCATCAGCGCGGCCAGCGTCGCGCGCGGCGCGTCGCGGAATTGCCTCAGCCATGGGTCGTCCATGTCGCGATAGACGGACAGGTTCGCGCGCATCGCGGAGCCGATCGGAAACAGCGTGATGTAGGCGGTGCGGTCGGCGGCGCGCTCGCCGTAATAGGTGAGCGCCGGAAACGAGAAGCTCGCGCGGCCGGCCGGCACGAGGTCGAAGCCGAGCATGATCGAGTGCGTCTTCGAGATGTCTTGGCGCGTCATGCCGAGCTTGTGCAGCAGGCCGATGTTCAACCCATTCGCCACCACGACGAGGCGCGCGGACATCTCTTCTCCGGTCGAGAGCGTGACGGTCTGGCGCTCCGCGCTCACTGCCACGTCCACCACTTTGGCGTGGATGATATCGACATTCGGCGGAATTTCGCCGCGCACCGTATTGACCAGCGTGTCGTAGAGAATGCCGTGCTGGTCGCCGGGGCGTTTCTCGATCAGCCGGCCGAAGCGCGCGACCCAGCTTTCGCCGTCGAGGGTCCCGGCACGCAGCACCGCGTCGGCGAGCCCGGTCTTGCGCAGCACGGCGGCCTGCGTCCCGTCGATTTTCTCGGCGCGGAAATCAGGCGGATAGGTTTTGTGCGGGTCGACCAGCACGACGCCATAGCCGGCGCGGCCGAGCATGGCGGCTGCCGCCGATCCGGCAAGGCCGCCGCCCGCAATGACAATGTCGATCTGACGCATACCTGTCCCTGAGCAACATGCATGCCGCGAAAGTGCTGAACGGAGCTTTAAGGACGTTTGCCGAATGCCGCCGATCACACAAGCTTGACCGTTGATTTTACTTGGGAATTTACCCGCCGCTATCGAGTTTCTTAACCGAACGGCAAGGCCGCCAGAGGACAATTGCACCTCGGGTCCAACGCAACTGGAACATCTGGATGATTTCCGTCGAAATCCGCGCGCCCGACCATGCGATCGTGCCGTATTGGGACACGCTCGTGCGGCGCGCGAGCCCGAACGTGTTCATGCATCCGGCCGCCCTGTGCGCCGCCGCGATGGCCGGATTCGCCGGGATCCACATGCTGCTTGCCTGGGATGCGGGTGAGCTCGTCGGCCTGTGGGCGCTGCGCGAGCGCCGCGCCGCGCCTTTCCTGCCCGCGTTCCTGGTGGCGCCGCCGTATGATTATGCGTTCGTGTCGAGCCCGGTGATCGATCCGGCCTACGACGTGCTGCCGGCATTCTTCGATGCAATCGCGCGCGAACCCGCGCTGCCGAACGTGATCCAGCTCAAGCTGCTCGACGGCGACACCGCGACGTTCGCGCCGATGATGGCGGCGCTCGATGCGCGCCACGGGCAGTTGCTCAAACTCTCCGAGCGCTCGCGCCCGTTCCTTGGCGCCGAGACCGAGCGCAAGCGCTCCGGCTCGACGGGCAAGAAATTGCGTCAGGACTGGAATCGGCTGTCGGCACTGGGCGCGGTCGACATCGCAAACGAGCGCGCGGCCAACGACGTGCGTGGCGCATTCGAGATTTTCCTCGAGCTGGAGGCGCGCAGCTGGAAAGGCGAGAACGGCACCGCGCTGCTCTCCGACGAACACGATGCGGCCTTCACGCGCCGTCTGATCGGAGATCTGGCGGATCATGGCAACGCCTCGGTCGCGCTGCTGCGCGTCGATGGCCGGGCGATCGCCGCGCAGGTGCTGCTTTATAGCGGCACGATGGCTTACACGTGGAAGACAGCGTTCGACGCGGAGTTCGCCAAGTACTCACCCGGCGCATTGCTGATCGACAAGATCACCGACACGCTGTTTGCGGCCGGCGTCACGCAGATCGAATCCTGCTCGCCCGAGGGCAGCTTCATGGAGCAGCTCTGGACCGGGCGGCGCACCACCGTCGACATGCTGGCCGATGTCGGCGGCCACAAGTCGGCCAACTTTGCGCTCGCCGCAGCGGCGGCACGCGGCTACGCGTTCTTGCGGCAGCAGCGCGACCGCCTGCGCGGCACGTCCTGGCTGCCGCTGCCGAAACGAAAAAGTCTCGCCGTCACACGGAGTTGAGGGGGCGCGACGCTGCGGCACGGTTCGCGCCGCAGTGCTGCCGCATTGGGGCGTTTCGCTTCATGCCGGGTCACTCTTTGGGGGCGGGCGTGTCCGCTATCCGGCAATTTCGTGATGTGGCGCGAACCTTCGGTCTCGCGGCGCTGGCGTTTGCACTCGCCGATACGGCGCGCGCCGAAGAGGCGTGCCGCATGGTCACGATCGGCCCCGCAACCGTGCGCACAATCTCCGAAGCCGGCATCGCGCTGGAGGACGGACGCACCGTGCGGCTCGCCGGCATCGAACCCGCGAACGCGGCCGAGCTCCCCGCCGAAACCGCGCTCACGCTCAAACGCATTGCGGCGGCTCCCGAGACCGACCGCTACGGCCGCCTGAATGCCCATGTTTTCATCGGCGAGAGCGGCACCGAACGCTGGCTTCAGGCCGATCTGGTGGGCCGTGGCCTCACGCGGGTCTCCTCGCGGGTCGGCGACCCTGCTTGCGCGCGATTGTTGCAGGCGAGCGAGCAAACCGCCCGTGCCGCCAAGCTTGGCCTGTGGGGCGAACCGGTTTATGTCATTGGCAAGGCGGAGGACCCGGCCGGGGTCCTGACGAGCCGGGGCCGGCTGGCGCTGGTCGAGGGCAAGGTGCTGTCGGTGCGCGAAAGCGGCGGCACGATCTACGTCAATTTCGGGCGGCGCTGGTCGGAGGACTTCACCGTCACCATCGCCAAGCGCAATGAGCGCGTATTTTCCGCCGCGGGGATCGCGCCGAAATCCCTGAGCGGGCGGCGCGTGCGAATTCGCGGGTGGATCGAGGAGCGGGGCGGCCCCTGGGTGGAGGCGAGCCGTCCCGAGCAGATCGAGGTGTTGGGGAATTAAGGGCGGAGTCGTGAAAGGGGACATGCGCAACGGGCTCATCGTGGCACGCCGGCTGATCGTGCCGGCGCTGCTGGCGTTGCTGCTCGCGAGTTGCACCGACTTCGGCCGCCTGGGCGTGACGCAGGCGAGCCTGCCCGAGCCGCCGAAGGCCTCCGACACCGCAACGCCTGCGCTGCGCGAGCACAATCGCATTCTCGCCGCCTATGGGGGCGCCTATCAGGACGGCCGGCTGGAAGGCCTGATCACCCAGACCGTCGACAAGCTCGTCGCGGCCTCCGAGCGGCCGAACCTGAAATACAAGGTCACGATTCTCAATTCGCCGGCAATCAACGCCTTCGCGCTGCCCAACGGCCAGCTCTACGTCACGCGCGGCTTGCTCGCGCTCGCCAACGACACGTCCGAACTGGCGTCCGTGCTCTCACACGAAATGGCGCACGTGATCGCACGCCACGCCGCGATCCGCGAGGACCAGGCGCGCCAGGCCGCGCTGGTGAGCCGCGTCGCCTCCGACGTGTTCAACGATCCGCAGATGGGCGCGATGGCGCTCGCGCGCTCCAAGATCCAGATGGCGAGCTTCTCGCGCCAGCAGGAGCTGGAAGCCGACGGCGTCGGCGTCGGCATTTCGTCGCGCGCGGGCTTCGATCCTTATGGCGCGGTGCGCTTCCTCACCGCGATGGGCCGCAATGCCGAATTGCGCCAGCCCGCCAACAACGGCGTCGACGCGCGCTTCCTCGACTTCCTCTCCTCGCACCCCGGCACGCCCGACCGGCTCAAGATCGTGCGCGTCAACGCGCGCCAATACAATGCGCCGGGCGACATCGCGCGCGACAAGGACAGCTACCTCACCTCGATGGACGGCCTGCCTTACGGCGAAGACCCGAGCGAAGGCTATGTGCGCGGCCGCCGCTTCCTGCATCCGCGCCTCGCGTTCACGTTCACGGCGCCCGACCGCTTCACGCTCGAGAACACCGCGCAGGCGGTGCTCGGCGTGCGCGACTCAGCGAACCTCGCGCTGCGGCTCGACGTGGTGCGCGTTCCGACCGAGCAGACGCTGGCGCAATATCTCGCGTCCGGCTGGATCGAGAACGTCGACGATAAATCGATCGAGGAATTCGACATCAACGGCCTGCCGACCGCGACCGCGCTCGCCAAGGGCGATCAATGGACGTTCCGGCTCTACGCCATCCGCTTCGGCGGCGACGTCTACCGTTTCATCTTCGCGGCAAAACAGATGACCTCGGAGGCTGACCGCGCCTTCCGCTATTCGGTCGGCACGTTCCGCCGCATGACCCAGAGCGAGATCGATTCCGCGCGGCCCTTGCGCCTGCGCGTCGTGACGGTCACGCCCGGCGACACGGCGGAGCGGCTCGCGGCACGCATGCCGCTGGTCGATCGCCCGCTCGAACGCTTCCTGATCTTGAACGGGCTCAATCAGGGCGATCCGCTGAAAGCCGGCGAGAAGGTGAAGGTCGTCACCGAATAAGCTTTGGCCGGGTGCCCGTTCCTCGCTTCCTGGCAACCAACCGATCGAGCAACGGCACGATCACCTTGGCGCCAGCTTCCTCGGAGAAGCGGTCCACGAACTCCGCGTAGGCGTTGCGCGACAGCCGTTCCCAAAGCACGGGATCACCGTAGAGCCGGACGATCCTGTCGGCGATTGCGGCAGGCTCATCGGCGACGAGGATGTCGCGGCCGTTGCGCAGGCCCATGCCTTCCGCCGCGATCTTCGTGGCAACGACCGGCACGCCATAGCTCATGCTGGAGACGATCTTCCCCTTGACGCCCCCGCCGTAGCGCAACGGCGCAACGCTGAGCCTGCACGCATCGAACAGCGCCCCGAGATCGGCGACGTGGCCGCGAATCTCGACCGTGTCCGATGCAAGCGCCTCGATCTCCGGCGGCGCTTCGGGGCCGACAACGATGAAGCGGCCGGTAAAGCCGCGCCGCAGCACCAGCGGCCAGACTTCGCGGCAGAACCACAACACGCCGTCGACGTTCGGCCGGTGGCCGTAGCTGCCGACGAACGCGATGTCGCGACGCGTCTCGAACGCGGGCACATGGTCCGCGGCAGGCCTTTTGAACCGGCGCAGCAATCGCGGGAGCCGCAAGGATTGCCACCGATTGTGCTCGATGACGGCCGGCGCCCCAAGCGGAATCTCCCGCATCACCGGGATCAAGCTGATGCGAGCCCGCGGTATCAGCCGGCGCAACATCCGGCGCTCATAGCGACTGACAACGGTGGTCACGTCGGCGCGGCGGACGAGGCCCAGTTCGACGTCGCGCATTCTGCGCGCTTCCTCCTTGTCGGCAGGGTTTCCGTTCAGCGCGGCCTCGCGCTCCATGCGCAGGAAATGCAGATCCACGGTGTCGAACAGAATCGTCGCGGCCGGCGCCACACGGCGAATTTGCTCGAACACCTTTGAGGCGACGGGTGCACGCGACAGGATCAGCACATCGCTCCGGGGCGCGAAGGCATCGACCACGGCCTCGAGCGAGGTCCACTGCGGCGCCGCGAGCGTCCTGACTTTGAGCGCGTTGATCGCTTCCGTGTACGGACCGTCGTGCGAGAGAGACATCGGCGCAAACGTCACGCCAAAGCCGGCCCGCACGAGTATCCGCAGCAGCACGAACGCGCTCGCCGATCCGCTGTCCCGATCGGGAGCCGGCGTCGCATGATCGATGATGAGGATGCGCCCGCGCATTCAGGGTTGGATCACGCGGGGCGACGGGACTTGCTTGATGCCGACACTCTCTTGCTTCCAGAGACGCACACGCCATTCGACCGGAGTTCCATACCGCCAAGCGGGCGAAGTTCCAATCGATGGTCGGCCGCAACGTTCGTAGTCCCGATACCGACGATACACTTTCGCAACTTCGTTGCCGAACCTCGCGCGCGCCCATCCCGACGAACCAAGTGGTTTGGGGGGCCTCTCAGGAGGCTCGAATGCGCAAATCTATCATCATCGCTGTCCTGGCTTTTGTCGCGGGCGCGGCTTCGACCTGGACACTGGGCAACACCGACGCGAACGCCCGCAACAAGGTTGCCGGGGCGTCACAGGGAATGGACATTCTGGGTCTGACGATGAAGGCCGGCATGCTGCCGTCGCAGCAGTTCGACGCACACTGATCGGTTGAGAATCAAAAGGCCCGGTCTTGCGACCGGGCCTTTTGTTTTCATGATAGCGCAGTCGCTAGTCCAGCGTGTGGCGATTGCTCTTGGCCGGATAGACCACGACATTGATGCTCACACCCGAGCCGGTCGCGGGATTGCCGAGTATCGGTGGGATGTCCCCCTTGTAAGTATAGACGCCGACCACGTCGAGCGGATCGGGTGGCGGCACAGCGGGCTTTCCCTGGCCGACGACGACATAGACCTCGAGCACGACCCATCCCTCGATGTAGGGCGGGATGTGAGGCGGCGGGAGCGGAAGCATTTTTAGGTGGTCGTAGATGTCGGCACACACGACTTCCATCGCTTCGTCCGGCTGGAGCGACTCCTCGATCTTGAACTGGGGAGCATAGGGTTGCTGGCCGCCTCTGACGTGGATGATCTTCTTGCGAAATTTGATCGTATTGCCAGTGTTGTTGTGGACGTTGACCTTGGTTGCGTAGCGGCCCGTCTCGGCGTCCGGAATATGCGTGATGTTGCTGTCCGGCTGCACGCCGCAGATGAACTTCGCCGCGTAGGTGTTGCTGCTTTCCTTCGTCTCGCCGCACGGCGTCGTTGCGTCGATGCTGATCTGCCAGTTGTCGATGGCGCTGGTTTTCGTTTCAGGAAAAACGTTGTTGTTGCCTGTGTGAGTCACATACCCGAATACAATTTGTGAGCCCTTACATGAAAAATCAGGATATTCGGCCAGTGAGTCGCCGCCCGGTATCCTCGCAAAGTTCGCTGCCGTGAGATTGTTCCCAGAGTAAGGATTCCATTTCCCAGCGACTTGATCGGCCGGGAGGCTTCGGTAGTAGGTCCCATTTTGGTAAATAAGGATCGAATGGGGGACCACGCCAGTTGTGTAATGGGCTGCGTCAAATGAATAGCTGATGCTGGTAATTGCTCCTTGGGCGGGATTGTAGGGCGCCACTCCGATGAATGTATGCGTGCACCACATCTGTGCCTGCTTAGGAGTCGTGTGGGTCGTCTGGCGCGAAGGACGCGGCAGCCCTTGCCCGAAATCCTGGATGGCCACGCAGGTCGATCCGGAAGGGCTAGCCTGTACCCCCGAGGTCCAGTCGCTGGGGTTGAAGGTGCTGTCGGACTGAGCCCCGGCTGTTGCCGGAAGGAGGACCAGACAGGCCAAGGCAGCGAGCGCGCGGCGCAACTTTAGAGTGCGTCTCATCGTAGCCAACCCTTTGAGAGATTCGGCAACAATTACAACAAGAGATTGAACCACGCGGCGCGGCGTTGAAAAGACAGGAATGCTGACCGATAGGTACGCGGCGCGTTCCGAGGGCCAAATCAAAAAGGCCCGGTCTTGCGACCGGGCCTTTGTTTTTCTCGGTTGATCGAAAGAGGCGTTACGCCGCCTCGTCCTCGACCACGGCCTCTTCGGCCTCCCCGGCGGGCTTCGGACCGCGGCGCGGGCCCTTGGCGAGCGCCGCTTCGATCTCCTTCACGGCCTCGGTTTCGGTGCAGCGCTGCACCGCCGAGATTTCGCGCGAGAGCCGGTCGAGAGCCGCTTCGTAAAGCTGGCGCTCCGAATAGCTCTGCTCCGGCTGCGTGTCGGAGCGGAACAGGTCGCGCACGACCTCCGCGATCGCCACGATGTCGCCCGAGTTGATCTTGGCCTCGTATTCCTGCGCGCGGCGCGACCACATGGTGCGCTTGACGCGGGCACGGCCCTTCAGGGTCTCGAGCGCGCGCTTGACCAGCCCGCCCTCGGACAGCTTGCGCATGCCGACGGTGGCGATCTTGCTCACCGGAACGCGCAGCGTCATCTTGTCCTTGATGAAGTTGATGACGAACAGCTCCAGCTTGTAGCCGGCGACTTCCTGTTCCTCGATCGAGAGGATCTGGCCGACGCCGTGGGCCGGGTACACGATGTACTCGTTGGTCTTGAACCCGTGGCGCTGTGTGGCCTTCACGGCCGGACGCTGCTCCACAACCGCGATAGCGGGAGTGCGCGGGGCAGCGGCAACGGGACGGGGTGCAGTCTTCTTAGAGGTCATGCCGCGGGATGCTCCTTGTCGGTTCGATTTGCGAACCGGCTTTTGTTTGGCCGCGCCGCGAGGGGCGCTGCGAGACGAAGAAGCCCTCCGGCGCGAGCCGGCGGAGGCTTTTTTGACGCTCTTTTTCAAGCGTTGACGCGTTTTTTCAGCCACTGCTTTCGCGTGGAACTCACGCTCCCTGACCCCGTTCCTCGGTAGAGTTCCCGAAAAAATAAGCTCCCCTGCGGGAGCGGTTTCGGGTTTTTGCTCACTGTGGCGTTAATATACCACATTTCCTGCGAAAATCAATGCCTTGGGGCAATGCAAAGAGGCAAAAACGACGGGTTTGGCAGGCATTTTCGCCGAAATCGTTAACGTCGGCGACTTGTGCGCGAACTAGTCGCCCGTACCCGGATTCGGCGAGAAATACTGGAGTTTGTCCGGCTTGCCCTCCCATTCCTTGTGGTCGGGGGGCGGCTCGCGCTTGATCGTGATGTTCGGCCAGGTCTTGGCGTAATCGGCGTTCAGCTTGAGCCACTGCTCCACGCCCGGCTCGGTGTCCGGCTTGATCGCCTCGACCGGGCATTCCGGCTCGCACACGCCGCAATCGATGCATTCGTCCGGATGGATGACGAGCATGTTCTCGCCCTCGTAGAAGCAGTCCACGGGGCAGACCGAGACGCAATCCATCAGCTTGCACTTAATGCAGCTGTCGTTGACGATGTAGGTCATTCGAGCTCCGGCCGAAAAGCACGCGTTTGCTAGCGCAATGGTCCCAGCCATGCAAGTTTTTGGGCTCAATCACGGCCCAGCAGCCGATCGGTAGCGCGGCGCTCCTGCTTGGTCGGCCGCCCGCTGCCCGCATCGCGCTCTGCCGCGGGCGGCTCCCTTGCCGCTACCCGTGAGATGGGTGTCAGGTCCTCATAGAGCAACCGGGCCGCATCCGCGTCGCCGCGCCGTTCCGCAAAGCCCGTGACCCTCATGATGCGCACGGTGCGATCGAGCGCCACGGTGACGACATCGCCAGCCTTCACGGGCTGGCTTGCGGCCGTGACGCGCGCACTGTTGAGGCGGACATTGCCGGCGGTCGCGAGCGCGGCGGCGGCCGTGCGCGTGCGCACCACGCGCGCATGCCACAGCCATTTGTCGATGCGCTGGCGGGATTCAGTCATCTGCGCATGATCATGCGCGTTACCGTTCCTTGTTCGCCTCGAGCTGTTCCTTCAGCGCGGCCAGTTTGGCGAACGGCGAGTTGGGATCGGCCTGCCCGCTGCGCCGCTCTTTCGGATCGATCCACTCGCGCGGCTCGTTGCCGCCGCGATCCTTGAAGTCGCGCTTCTCGCGGCGCGGCCCGCGATCCGGACGATCGCCACGATCCGGGCGCGCGCCGCTCTCGCGTTTCTCGCGCTGCGGCGGACGGCCCTGGCGTTCGCCCTTGTCATGACCGTGACCGTGCGTTCCGATGCCCGGACGATCGCGCCGATGCCGCGGACGATCGTCGCGCTGCGCGGGCTTGGCATCGCCGGCTTCCGTCGGGGCCGGAAGTGCAGCGGCCTCGGCGGCGACGGCCGCTTCGGCCGGTGCCGGGGTCGCTGCCTGCGGACGCGGACGCGCGCCCGGCCGCTCGCGGCGTTCGCCCTGTGGGCGCGGCGGACGCGCCCGGCGCTCCTCGGGCGGACGGCCCGGCCGCCACACCTCGATCATCTCGGGCTCGGCCGGCTTTGCTTCGGCTTCGGCTTCTTCTGCGGACTTTGCTTCTTCAGCCGGTGAAGCAGCGACGGTTTCCGGGACGACTTCGCCTTCCGGCACGACCGGTGCGGTCGCAACAGCCACCGGAGTTTCCGCCGCCTCGACGGCGACAACAGCATCCACCGGCGCGGCGCTCGGTTCCGGCACAGTCTCGGCGACCGGCGCCAGGCCTGCCTCAACCGGTGTATCGGGCGGCGCGGCTTCCGCCGGTGCACTCGCTTCCGTTTCGGGCGCGGCCGATGCCTCCACCGGAGCGGGCGGCGCCTCTATCGGCTTCGGCCGCTTCTCCATGCGATAGCCGAGCGAGCGCAGCACCGAGGCGAAGTCCTCGCCCGACGAGCCGGTGAGCGACGTCATGTTCACCGTCACGGTAAACCCGCCGCCCTCGACCGCGCCCGGCGGCTTCGGTGCCGGCGAACCCGGCCGCCACGCGATCGCCGGGCGAATCAGATCGGCGAGCCGTTCCAGGATATCGACCCGCACCGCGCGCTCGCCGCACACCCGGTAGCCGACGACGCGATAAAGCGACTTCGGCACGTCCTTGTCGGCCGGAAACGACGTGCGCCCCGAGGCCGCGAGATGCGGCACGTCGTCGAGGCCTTTGGTGTCGGGCGTCGCTTCCTTGAGCGCCCAGAGCTGCACCGCAAGCCCACGCACCGCGGGCTTGAGCAGGTTCGGCAGATACAGATGATAGGCGCCGAAGCGCACGCCGTATTTGCGCAAGGTCGCGCGCGAGGCCTGGTCGAGGCCTTTGACTTCCTCGGCGACGCGATGGCGCTCCAGCACGCCGAGCGCCTCGGTGAGCTGGAACGCGACGCCGCGCGCAATGCCGGTGATGTCTTCGGCCGCCGCGAGCGCAAACAGCGGCCCGAGCAGTTTTTCCAGATGCGCCTTGAGCCAGAGGTCGAGCCGCGCCTGCACGGCGTCGCGCGATGCGCCGGTGAGATGATCGTCGGAGAGGATCCGCACGCGCGGGTAGAGTAGTTGATCGCCCGCCGTCAGCTTGCCGACCGGCTCACCGAGCCAGCGGATGCTGCCGTCGGAGGCGAGCACGAATTGTTCGTCCGGCGCGTGGCCGAGCTTCGCGGCGCGCGCGTCGATCTCGCCGGCGAGCGCCTTCTGGGCGGCGGCGCGCAGCGCCTTGCCCTCGGGGCCCGCGGAGGCTGAGTCCGCGGCGAACTGGAAGCCCGCGAGCCGCCCGATCGGGTGGCCCTCGACGACGACTTCGCCAGTTTTCGTGATTTCGGTTTCGAGCATTGTGTTCTCGCGCAGCCGCCGCATCAACACGCTGGTGCGGCGGTCGACGAAGCGTTCGGCCAGACGCTCGTGCAGCGCGTCGGACAAACGGTCCTCCACGCCGCGGGTGATGCCTTGCCAGTGCTCGGGATCGGCGAGCCAGTCCGGACGGTTTGCCGCAAAAGTCCAGGTCCTGATGTGGGCGATCCGGTTCGCAAGCGTATCGATATCGCCGTCGGTGCGGTCCGCCTGCGCCACCTGCGCGGAGAACCAGTCGGGAGGGATTGTACCCTCCCGCATGAGGAAACCATAGAGGGTGGCGGCCATCTCGGCATGAGCGGCCGGCGAGACCTTGCGATAATCGGGGACCTGGCAGACCTCCCACAAGCGCTCGATCGCGCCACGCGTTGCGGCAAGTGCGCGCACCTCGTCGTCGCGCGAAACGTGTTCCAGCACTTGGATATCTTCGGCGATCGGCGCGCGCGTGAGCCCCTGTTCGGCCGGCGTCTGGCTGAGCGAAGCCATCAGCGCGCCGATGGACGCGAAGTCGAGCGTACTGTTGCGCCATTGCAGCACCTTCACGGAATCGAAGGTGTGGCTCTCCAGCGCCTGCACCAGATCGGGCTCGAACGGCGTGCAGCGCCCCGTGGTGCCGAAGGTTCCATCGCGCATCGCGCGGCCGGCGCGACCGGCGATTTGACCGAGTTCGGACGGATTGAGTTTACGAAATTGGTAGCCATCGAACTTGCGGTCGGCCGCGAACGCCACGTGATCGACGTCGAGGTTGAGCCCCATGCCGATCGCATCGGTGGCAACCAGATAGTCGACATCGCCCGACTGATAGAGCGCGACCTGCG
>JAXDNY010000088.1:0-20880 GCA_034669145.1 Hyphomicrobiales bacterium | reverse complement strand
GAGATGGACCATCCGCGAGAGCTGTGCAGGGTCTGAAGGAAGACCGGCGGTCCATAGAAGCCGATCCCCCAAGCGAACACCGCAAGGGCAAAGGCAGCCCACGCCACTGACCAGCCGAAGAAACGCTTTCCGCCATGCATTGTCTCTCGCCGATCCCTGCTGGTAGACTCGTCGAGGCGTAACAGCAGGAGGGGGGCATGGCTCGCCGGAATCGGACTCCGTCGTCGTCCTTGACTGAGGCCGGGGAGCTTGGATGTCGCCGTGTGCGAGAGTCGATCGAGATCGAAGGTACGATGGTTTGTTCTTCTCCGGCGTTCGCACAACAAGGATCTACTGCAGGTCTGTTTGTCCTGTACGACCAGCCAGGGCGAAGAACGTGACCTTCTATCCCTCGGCGGCTGCAGCCGGGAACGATGGGTTTCGGCCCCGCCTCAGATGCCGACCAGAGACGGCGCCCTTCTCGCCAGCCTGGAAAGGCTCACAGACGACAGTGGAGCGGGCCGTACAGTTGATCAGTAATGGTGCGCTCGACGACGCGGGTGTCGAGGTTTGCGATGGACGACGATTTCCGCGGTTCGATGGGTCTGAATGGTGGTGTGCGCAGTCATATGCGAACCGGTCTCCGCAACCAAACGGGAATTAACAGGGCAAATTGGCAAATTCAGGCATTTTAGTCGTTTTCCCCTGCCCCGGAACGGCCTGTTACGGGGCTTTGTCGTACAAATTCCCGAAGAAATACGAACGGGAATTATCGCTTTGCCCTCGGGTATTGGGCACCGGAGACGGGATTGCATTTAGGGGCGAGCCGCCTGTTGGCTCGGCTTCGAGTGGGATAGGTTCAGGCCGGCAAAGGCGGGGCGCCAATCCGCCTGCTTCTCGAGCAGAGTGAGGCTCCGAGGCCACATTGTCCTTACATTGCGCAAGCTGCGCCTGATGGGAGTTGACCGATGGGAAGCTCCGACCTAAATCGAGCCGCCTCTCACTGCCAATCGATTTTGGTCGAATGGCTGCTCAGCAGCGAAGTTCTGCCCGCTAATTGCCCGTGAGGGGCTCAGAAAAGGACATCTGCAATGAAGGCGCTTATCTAACCGCGCTTCGTTGTGCTTTCTTTCCGGGCTCCGGGAAGAATTCACTCCGAAGCGCAAAGCATCGGAGGTGGAACGTGAGCTCCAAATCGGACGATCGTCCGTACGAGGTCGGATATGGCAAACCTCCGAAAGCGACACGCTTCGGAGTTCGCCCACAGCCCGAGCGCTCGGGCCGCCAGCCTTCCAGGAAAGAACCTGCAGATATTGGCGCCTTGTTTGGCGGTTCGGTAAGCGTTGCGCGCAATGGGCGGGCCAGCAAGATGCACCCCTATGAGGCGGTGTTATTCGCCACGGCAAGGCAGGCGCTTGCGGGAAAAATTCGCTCGCTGAGACAGATCCTTAAAACGTTCAGAGGCGCAGGCCTGTTGGAAGCGCCCATGTGGTCGCAAACAAACAGCGTGGTCACTGTGCCCAAAGGGGTGCCGATGCAGTTGGCAGTGCGGCTCATTCAGTTGGTCGGCGTACCGCCGTGGGACGCCTACCTGTCGGATGCGTTCAAAGCCGAATATGACGCGGACTGTGCGCATATCCGGAAATTGTTGAGAGAGGCGAAGGAGAATTACGATGGCAGCGAGACCTGACGGCGTTTCGGCCGAAGGCCGGGTTCCTCCGCCTGATGAATACCGGATACCAAAGGGCAAATCGGGCAACTACAAAGGTCGACCGCAGGGATCGGTCAGCCTCAAGGGCCTCGCCCGCAAGGTTGCTGGTACCAAACACAGCGCGCTCATCGATGGCGCACCGCAGCGGCGCACCTTGCTCGAGCTCGTCGTTCTCAAAGCTCGTGCCATGGCCTTGGCGGGCCATGCGGGCGCCGCGGCAGTCATGGAGGATTTGTGGAATGTCATGGCAGAGCCAGAACCTGAAGAGAGCGCCCTCTTGCTCGCGCCGCCGGCCCTGACCGAAGAGGAATGGTTGGCGCGCGCGTCAGTTCGCAACGCTACTGCTGTTGAGCCGGGTACGGAGGTCAACGTCGAGACGGAGAAATTCTGCAAGGCTGCGCGAGGCGAACCATCGCCGCTGGGTGAGGCGCTGCTTGCGTTTCACAAGAAGTACGGCCCCAGCCGTGCAGTTTGACATTTGGCGTGTTCAGCCAGCCACACTTGTGCTTTTTGGCGCTGCGGTGGGGTTCATTTTGTTGAGCTCGCAGTCGTAAGCTGGTAGTTCTCTTTGGCCTGAGACGAGTGACGGGCGCTGCGGCATGGGTCGCATCAACCTCCTCGTTGCGAACGGATAGCCGGCATGGGCCGGAGCTGTTCTTAAGGCACCTCGACGCTGCATGGGCAGATTGCGTGGTTTTCGGATCAAACCGGAGCTGCGCATTTTTTATGCGAGCTCCCTAGCCCATTGGAGGTTCCCATGAATTCCCTGTCCATCGAATATCAGCCCGTGAGCGCGCTCAAACCGCGCGCTTCCAATCCCCGCACCCACTCGAAAAAACAGATTGGCCAGATCGCCAAGGCAATCCGGCGCTTCGGCTTTACCAACCCGGTCCTGGTCGACGATGCCAACGGCATTGTAGCCGGGCACGGCCGGATTGAGGCTGCAAGGACAATCGGGCTCGCCGAAGTTCCTACCGTTCGCCTCTCCGATCTGAGCGAGGCAGAGATTCGCGCCTATGTGATTGCTGACAACAAGCTGGCGGAAAACGCCGGCTGGGACCGCAATTTGCTCGGGCTTGAACTTCAGTACCTGACCGACCTTGAAATCGATTTCGACGTTACGGTCACCGGTTTTGAACTGCCCGACATCGATCTTCTGATAGGCGAGCTTTCGCCCGCGGCGAACGAAAACGATCCAGCCGATGCGATTGTCGAGCCGGCTTCCGGCCCTGCCGTTAGCCGCCTCGGCGATATCTGGAACATTGGCCGGCATCGTCTGGTTTGCGCCGACTCAACCAAGGCTGAATCCTATCAGGCCTTGCTTGGCTCTGAGCGCGCGCAAATGGTTTTCAGCGACCCGCCATACAACGTGCCTATTTCAGGCCACGTTGGCGGCTTGGGAGCGATCCAGCATCGCGAGTTTGCGATGGCCTCCGGCGAGATGTCGGAGGCGCAGTTTGCGGGCTTCCTCGGTACGGTATTCCGCCACCTGGCAACTTACTCGGCTGAGGGCTCTATCCATTTTCAGTGCATGGACTGGCGGCACATGAGCGAAATGCTGACAGCCGGCAAGGCTGCGTATTCTGAGCTTAAAAATATCTGTGTCTGGGCGAAAAACAACGGCGGCATGGGCTCGCTTTATCGCTCGCAGCACGAGTTTGTGTTTGTGTTCAAGTCAGGCACCGCCCCGCACGTCAATAATGTCGAGCTCGGTAAACACGGGCGTTATCGCACAAACGTCTGGAACTACGCGGGCGTAAACACCTTTGGCGGGGACCGCTCGGACTTGACCCTGCACCCTACGGTAAAGCCCGTGGCTATGGTCGCAGATGCCATTCTCGATTGCTCTAACCGCAAGGGCATTGTCCTCGATGCTTTCAACGGCTCAGGCAGTACTCTAATTGCGGCCGAGAAGACCGGCCGGCGCGGCTACGGTATCGAAATCGATCCGCAGTATTGCGACGTAGCCATCCGCCGCCTCCGGGCCGTGTGCGGCTTACAGGCCGTCCTGGAGGCTACCGGAGAAACGTTTGAGGAAACTGCCTCGGCGCGCAGCCTCGATGCCGCATAGCCGAGCCGCTGCCCTGCGTGGATCGAGACGCTTCGGTCCGCGAATCGCCGGCCGGAGCCGCCTTGGTCAGGCGGCGTGATCGACCAGCCAATCCAGGAGGCCAGCCTCGACCGCTGCGCTCGCGACCCGCTCCGCGGACCAGAGATGTACCTTCGCATCGGTCGGAACCGAAAAGGGGCCGGCCGGGCTGTGGCATATGAAGAAGAGGCGGTCGCAGCTTCCATCCCGGTGGAAGCGGTCGAGGTAGTCATGAAATTCAGCCGCGGTCGAACCGGATTTGACCTGCACCCATGCGGTCTCGCCTGTGACCGGCTGCTTGAGAACAAGGTCAACATCCGGCTGACCCCGACCAAGCGCGCTGATACGGTGCCATCCGCTACGCGTAAAGATCAGGTCGACGAGCGTCTCAAAATCCCTCCAGTCGAGCCGTCGGATCATTTCGATGGCCAGCTGTATCATTTCGGCCTGTAACCGCTCTGCAGCTGTTCGCAACGGGTCTATGTGGCCACGTATCTTGCGAAGCAGGTAGTCCGCGTGCCTGACCGCACAAATCGTCATCCGGTAGTTCGCCGTGCTGGTCAGAGCGGAGCCCAAGCTGCGCACCCTCAAGGGAGTGCCGTTGAGGCTTGTCCTGCACCATCCATTGCGGGTCCGCCGAAAGCGCGAGGGCGATTCGGGACCTGCATTGTCGATGGGAACGACCGGCCCGTCGGCAAAGGCCCACCAAAGATGGCCGTCTGCCATCGTGACCCATAGCGTATCCTCACGCAGCTCGTAGAAATCCTTCAGCTCGCGCCGGCCTTGGCTGGCGCCTCCCGTTGTTCGCCCCATGGCAATGAGCTGGCGGTCAACCTCCTGCCAGTCCCCCTCCGCGCAAGGTCTATGATCCACGGCGCGATAGCCGAACGGGAGGATACCCTGACCCAGTGCTTGGCGGGCCCACTTTCCTTTTTCGCCGAGCTTGATGTATCTGACCTCGCCGACTTCCAAAGCTGCAGCATGATCGGCCCCCCGGATGAGTCGGTCGTTCTGCGGGGGACCCCCGCTAGGAACGGCCCGACCCTGCCCGGCGCCGCCGCTGCTGCAATGACTGCCGGGGTCCACGATGTCCATTTTTTCGACTCCACAAGCACGCCTGCCGCAGTTGGCTTGCCGTTGCCGGGAAGTCCAGCCGCTGTCGGAAGGCTAGTGGTACAGGGTTAAAATAAATCCTTTTTTGGGATAATCCGATCATCGGATCAGCTTCGCGCCGATGGCACGTGGCTCGCGAAACCTGCAAAAATCTGTTCATTCCGCCGCCCAGCTGGCCTTTTGCGAGCTCTTGATCGAGGCGCGCAGGAAAGCCGGGCTGACGCAGCACCAACTCGCAATGCGCCTTGAGAAGCCGCAATCCTTCGTCGCCAAATACGAAGGCGGCGAGAGACGCGTTGATGTGGTTGAGTTCGTTTACATTTGCCGGACTATTACGGCCGACCCAGTCAAATTACTCAAGAAACTGATCGAGGTGGTTTGAGCGAACCTTTGGCTAACGAGGGCGGTCCACTCTCTTTACGCGCACCATTTCCCGGAACGGGCGAGTTAGCATCTGGTGTTTCAATACTGATTTTTTGCATAGGCAAGGAATCAGTATAGATGCCATGGGGATGGCTCGAACCCTGGACTCGCCACGACACGATGCGCTTCGCCTATTCCTGGTTGAGAAGCGCAAGAAAGCTGGCCTGCGCCAGGTTGATCTTGCGAAACTTCTCAAACGCCGTCAGGACTATGTCAGCTACGTCGAAACCGGGCACAAGCTGGTCGAGGTGGTCGAGCTGATGGAATGGGCGGAAGCGATCGGTTTCGATCCCCGCGATGCCATCAAGGCCATATCCAAAGCGCGGAAATAGCTTCGTCCGGCTGACTCAAACAGTCGGTTTTAATCCGTGGTGAATGTTCGAGCGTTTCAATCCCCCCAGCTCACCACCTCGGTTCTGATTGGTAGTCAAGAAGTCCGCGCGCCAGATTCAGCCGGCGCAGTTCTCGGATGCAGGCAAAAACACGTGCATCGGCCGGAAATCGGTCGAACTGCCCGAACTTGTGGAACCGGGGCTACATTCCGGTCTGATGAGGCCAAAAAGGACTTGTCAAAATACTGAATTATTCCGTATAGCAATCGAGAGTTGCGAGCCGCGTGGTTCACTCCGGCCGCACCTGCGGAGTTGATGATGGTATCCAAGACCCCAAATCCGATCGATGTTCACGTCGGCGGACGCGTCAGGATGCGACGGATCGAAGTCAACATGGCCCAGCAGATCCTAGGCCGCCACATCGGACTGACCTTCCAGCAGATTCAAAAATACGAGAAGGGCACGAACCGCATCGGGGCCAGCCGATTACAGCAGATCGGCAGAGTCCTCGAGGTGCCGGCTTCGTATTTTTTCGAAGGCGCGCCTGGCGGATGGGAAGCGGGAGATGGGGGCGGGACGGCGAAGACCTTTCTCGAACTGCTCGGGACAAGGGACGGACAGGTGCTTGTGGTGTCATTTTCCAAAATTGTGGACGTCAAGCTGCGACGAAGCATCGTGGACCTGGTCGAGCGGCTCGGCGAGGCCGGCGGCGGCGCGTCACCGCGCCCGAGGCGGGCAAAGTCGAAACGAAAATGAATGCCGGCTAAGCCCCTACCCGCCACAACGGTAATATCACCAGACGCTCAGCGGCCGGCTGTGAAAGCCACAAGATTGCTCAGGATTCGCTCGACTTCGGGGCGACACAGAGCCTGTGTGGTGGCGACCTTGCTACCCGGAGGAAGCGTGCCATGGACAGGGCAACAATCGAACCAGCGATCAAGCTCTTGCTGAATGAAATTCGTATCAAGCTGACCGAAGCGACCCGGATCGCCAAGGCCGCGGAAGCCTGTGCGCTAGCCGGCAGCATCGCCGAAGGGGTCTCCGTTTCCATGGACATCGAGCAGCTGATCTACGACGCTGATCGCCTTCAGGCCGCCGCCTCGCTCCTGAACCGCTTATCCAGCGAATAATCGCTGGTCCCTCCTCTCCCGTGCCTCGTGCCGAACGAAGGGGGCGGCCATGTCAGTGGCAACAGAGATGCAGAACTGAAGCGAACGCAGAACCGGAGGGCTAGCACCAAAACGTCGCCTCGGATCTTCGCGGGCAGGGTTGTGGCGCCAAACAGTTGTGGCCCTGGTCTGAGCAGTTGGAGCTGATGTTCGCACATCGTGTCACGAATGGCTTGCGAGTCTCACTGACGTGCGAATCACCGATGCCACTCATTGTCGTGAAACCAGGGGCTGGTCGAACAAACTCCGGGCTCGGTGTTCCACGTCGCAATGATCCTGTCGGTATCCTGGTTTTGCAGAAACTCGTTACGCCATTCGATTGCTGTCGCGGCGGACATGAAGGGACCGGCCAGTTGGGGATTTCCGCAGGCATAGAACTTCTGGTCCGCGGACATACCGGTCAAATCGACAAGATATATCGCTACAGAGAGGTCAGCCTTGACGGGCGAGCCGGGCCAAAGGCTGATCATCAAACCCACGAGAACGGCCCCGGCAAGTTCTATATATCCGCCCTTGGATTGCAGACAGAGGACCTTGGCAAACAGCGAACGCATGGGCGTATTCCTATTCAAATTAACGAATGTCGATTGCAGAACTCTAATTTGATCTGTCGGCACGGACACAGATACGGCTCCGATACTCCATTGCGACGCACGCGAATGCGGCAGCCCTCGACGAAGAGGTCGCCTTGGAATGTGAACCGCGATTCAGAACGCTGATCACGCTATCTACAAATTAAGGATCGCCGTAGATACTATTTCGCCCGGCGATATCGTCCGGCTGCAATTCACGCCGCTTTTCGCCGGCCTTCAAGCCGACGCTCATCACCGCAGAGCCAGTCGATACGTTGTCGAGCCCGACGCAGTGGCCAAACTCTCGGAGCGCAACGCTCTGGAGATCGAATTCGTTCGGCTTGGGATCGTCGTCCGTAACGTGCCACGACACCGCGCTATTGAACCGGATAGCGCATTTCTTCATGTTGGAGGTTCCCGGCACGCCGACGTATGTCGTCTCCACCGGCGCAGCCGTATCCTTGATGGGGCCAAAGTCGATGTAGTTCAGCCCGGGGCATTGTGGGCAGTCCTCGCTGGAAATCCTGAACTGGAATAGAGTTTCGTTCGGCTTCGCATTTTTCTTCGCGTATTTCCACTTGCTTGCCGCGGCCCGGATCGTTTCCAGCACCTTTGGCCAGGGCCCGGCAGACTTGTCTTTTGCCGCCGGATCTTGCGGCGCATTTGTGCTACAGTATTCGAACGACGACGCCATCGGTCGCTTCTGAAATTTCCAATTCCATTCGAGCGGCTTATTGTCGGCCCCTACGGCTGGACCGCCAACCAGCATCACGAGGCCTGCGCTCGTCGCCACAATTGTGCGCAGGGCTCGTCCCAGGAGTCGGAGCGACGCTGTCTGCTCCCAGAAAATTTCCATTCGGCGAGGCATCGGCTTCTCCCTCGCGGAACGGTCCGACCGACCGCGGTATTGGGGAATACTTTCAATTCTTACAACTTGACCCGCAGAAATCAGAAATGAGACCCGACTTGGGCACCCGATCTGATCGGAAATAAAAGGCCGAAAGAACAAGATCAACCAAAATCAAAGGTTGATCAACCGCAAATTGTGGATAATTGGGACAGTGCGTTGTCCAGAGACGTCATCGCCTAACCTTCATATAAGCTGCTTGCCGGCAGACTGGGTTAGGGGGCGGGAATGGACGACGAAAAGTCCGATCGTGGCTCGTTGCCGGATCATGCGGGATCCATCGAACCAGATCGTGTCGGAGAAGACATCTCGTCGCTGACCCGACGCAGCTTTCTGGTCGGCGCCGGCTCGGTCGCAGGAGCCTACGCGACAGGCGCCTTCGCCGAGACAATGCCCGTCCATCGCTGGTCTGTCTATCGCGCCCCGGATCCGCGCGCGGACGGGCGCAGCGTCGTTGCGGTTTGTTACGACGACAGAACTTCTCGCGAAGAAGATTTGCGCTGGTGTTTCCTGCCGGAGGTTTCGTTCAGCGAATACGCCAAGGCAACCATCCAGCCGTTGACGTCGCTGATACACACGAGAGATGTCTACGACGTGCAGGCGGTATTTTCCGGGATCGAGTTCGCGCGGCGGGAAAACAAGACCCCGAGCTATTTCAGCCTGATCTTCAAATTCATCAATCCTCCCCAGTCCTCCGCCGACAAGAACAAGAAAGTCCCCCAGGTCGAGATCGTGGCGCGCAATTTGCTCTCGCCCGGAGAGCGGATGCTGGCGCGCCTGACTTTGAAGGAATGGCGTTCGATTGCGCCGATCGCGATCACGGATGACCAACTGGGGTCAGCACTGCTCAACGCGGTATTTTCGACGCGTCTGCGACAGCCCCGCAGCGGAAAGATAAAACTCTCACTGATCCGGCCGACCGAGCAGGATCGTCGCCTGATCTGGCGCTTTCGTACCACCGGCCCCGCAACTGCGCATGTGAGCGGCTTTGCGGTGGTTGCCGATCCGACCGCCAAGCTCGGGGATCACGAATTTCGACGGGCGATGGTCGGCACATCCTCGTCGGTCGAGATGTGGCGGGCTCATTCAGCTCTTGATAGCGATACCCTGGTGCAACGTGCGGGCGCGCCCGACGCCGCGAGCCAGTCCGGAGCGAAAACGCCGCTGCCAAATGCCGCCGTGGACACACGAGCGCGTGTGGGAATAACGAACACCGTGGCAAAGTCGACGCCAGCACGAACCATGGCGCAGTTGACTGCGTTTCGACCCAACGAGTCGGCGGTCGTATTGGGCGAAAACAAGCTATCGAACCAAGAGAGCAACAGCCTGGCGCTGGGGCAGATCGATATCGACGACAAAAGGCCGGTCCAGCTGGTTCGGCGGGATCCTTCCGGCTATCCAAGCGGCGTCAAGGTCGACGGCCAGCTCTTGAAAGTTGCCATCGAAACGACGGTGCCGATCGGCTCAGGCGAGCTTTCGGTCCGCACGACGCGCGCCAAGAAGACAGAGCGCAAGGAAGGACCCTTCCGTCTCGACCAGGGCACGTTGAACCTTTCGGGCGCTCCCGACGGAGTTCTTCTCCTCGACGCCGACTTTCAACTCGATTGTCACAACACTTCGCTTTTGACGGCCTTCGGCCCCTTTGAGGTCGAACGGCCTGAAGACAAGCGGGTGCGCCGGCGGAACGCGCTCGAGTTTCCCGGCGACGACGATAACGGCGCGGGCAGTTCCCAGTACGAGCTGCGACGCCCGGTCCGGCTGAGCGTGAAAGACCGTGCAATCAAGGCCTTCGAGGCGACCGCTCGGGTGAACAGCGTCGGCGTTGCGCTCAGCAAGCCCTCCCCGCCGGCGAACGACGACCACAACTCCTATCGCGTAGACCTTGGATTTCCGCAGGGTTGCGAGGTGCTGTTCCGTCTTTTCGGACTCAAGGACAGCGCCAATACCCGTCATGGGATCGGCCGGGTGTCGCTCGGGACCTCGCCTGAAGCGATGGCGGCCAACGGTACTTTTGGCGGCCCTTACGCGTTACCGCTCGACAACGGTGTTCTGCGGTTGCGGCGCTGGCGCGACCTCATATCCCTGAACTATCGCTTCGCCGGGCTCGACCTCGTGCAGGAGAGCGGCGGCAAAGCCTATCTTGTCCCGCGCGGCCTCGATCGACAGGTCTCTTCCGACATTCCTCCAAAGGACGCCAAAGGCAATTTCGCCGATCCGGACATGAGCACGGCTACGTTCGATCCGCGCGCCATGATGGTGGTGGAATTCCCCTCCCAGCATGTGGCCGAAGAGGCATTCTTCGAGCAGCGCATCGCAAGACCAGTGCCGCCGCGGTATCCCGCTTCGCTGCTCCAGGGCGATGCGACGATTGCCAAGAAATTCGACAAGCTCCGTTCGATCTATCGGTCACAAAACCCGCGTTCGAAGCCGCTACCAGACGGCCCGACGTTAGACAGCAAAGCCAAAAAACGCCGCGAGTTGCGCACGTATTTGTCGGGCAAGATCATGGAGGCCAACGGCGTTGGTAAGCATCTTGCGCCCGACGTCGAAAACTTCAAAAAGTTCTTGAAAGAGTTCGAGAAAGTCAACAACGGCCTCCCACGCGAGCAGCAATTCTATGTGGGCGACGAATTTCTCGATCCCGAAGCGCGCCGCATGGCGGAGATCGCCGCCGACGCGCTCATTACCGCAAAGGCCGAGTTCTTCGACAGTCTGCCGGAAGATCCGGTCAGCGACGACGAGCGCAAGGCTGCGGCGATACAGCAGGACAGGCTTAACCCGAGCAACAATGATGCGAAGAAGCAGCAGGACAATGATCTAGCTGTCGCCAAAATCCTGAGCAACCTGCGCCAGACGCGCGATCCATTCTTCGCCGCGTTTCAGAAAGAATACGCCGATAAGCATCAACTGGGACAAATACCGGAATTTGGCAGAACGGAGTTCGACACTGCCCTCAGTAGCTTCTCCGGTCGCGCAGCGTTGCGCGATGCCGTCGAGAATATCCGGAAAGAAATCGAGGCTAGCACACCACAGAACCCGGTCGATCCGAAAATCAAGGAAAAGCTCGACAAGCTCAAGGAGGTCGTGAGGAATCTAATAGACGAAGTCCAGGATAACATGGGTTTGGGCGGGGACGAAAATCCGACCCCGATGTCGCACGCCCGGCTGTCGGGGCCTTCGCGCTTGGCATTCCGCGTTAACACCGACGACTTCGAGACCGGCGATCAGGGCGGACGCATCGAGTTTTCCGTCAGCGAATTGACCAACTGGTCGCGCCACGAACTGGTGGTGATCCGCCGTGCCGAGAAACTGCTCAAGGCTTATGCGGACGGGTCGCGCCGGCCGCGATGGGACATGCAGGAAGACCACGACCTGGCGACACAGCTCGTGCACATGGGGTTCAGCCGTGGCGGTTGGGCAGACCGCAACAAGACCAAGAACGGGGCGACCGGTCCGCGCAACTGGTCTCAGGCCGCTGTCACTGCCGAACAGCGGCTCGCCGAGGTGGCCGCGTCAGCCGCCGCTCCGCCCGGCCCATTCGAGACGGCGATCGAAATGCCGTTCCGACTGTTCCTGTCGCCGTCCCAGGATGGGCGCTTCCGCACCCGGCGTGACATTCCGTCTTGGCTATGGCCGGCGCCCACAAGCAAGGACAGCGGCAAGCCGACAACAATGGTGGAGCCGCTCTGGCGCGCGGCCTTCGAGGTCGAACCCAATTCGGCGTTGCGCGCCATCTGGTCGCCTGACTTCCGTCCCGAAGCGTTCGTG
Organism: Hyphomicrobiales bacterium; assembly: GCA_034669145.1. Classification (GTDB taxonomy): domain Bacteria; phylum Pseudomonadota; class Alphaproteobacteria; order Rhizobiales; family Xanthobacteraceae; genus PALSA-894. Next base: position 8,817 of record JAXDNY010000088.1, on the reverse strand, counting down.
TCCGATAGCCAGGGCCACGGCTGCCTCTCTCTCCCCTGCCCGAGCCGGGCCAACCGGCCACCGATGCGCGGACCTTACGCACCGTGGGCAATGGGCCGGGAAACCTCCGACAACCCCATTCCGTCCGATATCGTGGAGGTGCCGCGCTTTCGCACCTCGCTCGATGCGTTCGATCGACACGAGCTGGTGACACTATCGTCCCTGCACGGTTTGCCGGTCATCGGCAAGGTCGGCACGGATACGCAAAACAACATCGTTCGACTCGGCAAGGATCAGGTCGAGCCGCCCGAAGGCTTTCAGGTCTCGACGCCAGACTGGAATGGGGCCGCTGAAGACACAAGGAAACTGCTGCCCAGCCTTAATGACATCTATCTTCCCAAGGTGCTCGATCCCAAAGGGCTTGAGCTCGCGCTCTCTTCCCTCGGTGGTTACCTGCGGCTCAATGCCAGCTTCGATCCACCGGCTTCGATTCTCACGGGCAAGGGACGGGACTATTACAATGCGCTGTCGATCGAGCGCTGGCGTCATAACATCGTGCTTGGCCGCGATATCAGCGCAGAGGTGGTCTACAAAGGTTACCTCTTCCCCATCGGCTTGCATTGCACGCTGATAAAAATTACCGAGAGACGCTTTCAGAAGGTCGACGGCCGCAACGGGCCGGTGGCTGTTCTCCGCCAGCGCATGTTCCTGCGGATCGGCAACCCGACGAAGCATTTTCCGGCCTTCCAGCAGCCGGACGCGGGCCGCCGCCTGCCATTCCGCGCGTTGACGGTCGTCACCACGCAAACTCCTGACATCGTCGATCCCTATGACATGACGGGCGGCGAAGACAATCAAATTCACCCGAGCGGCCGCATCAAACTCGAAGGAAAAGACGTACGCGGAACAGCCTTCTGGCCTCGCACCAGCAAGCGCTTGGGCGGCGAGGTGAAGTTCGATTTGCTGGTCGACGGCAATATCCCGACGCGCATGCCGCTGATCTTCGTCGACAACGCCGCTGCCAATAACCAGGAAGCGGTTCGCCTGCTCTGCGAGCACTACAACACGCTGGGCGCAAGCTCCGATTTTCTCCAGGCCCTCACCCGGGCCGGATTCGCGGGCGCCAAACTGACCTATGCGCCCGAGAGCAAGGCCGGCGACACGCAATTCGAAACCCAGTCGCTGGTGTTCGGCGCCGAAGGCCGCCCCATCGATGGCCCCAAGCAGCGAGCGTCGGAATACAAGCCGTTTCAGAACACGGTCGCGTACAACTCAAAATTCTTCAGCGACCCGTTCATGCAAGGCGCCGATCAGCCTCCATTTTATCCGGCGATGCGCTTTGCTACGGTCAAGGTCGGTCAGATCGAACGACTGGTCGGCCATCCGTTGCCTCTGTCCCGCGTTGCTTACGATCCCAGTTATGCTCTGTACGGCTTCCCGGAAGATGGCGCTCATCCCGCCACTGACGCTGGGGCCAATCCGCCCGCGACAAAGCGGGATTCAGAGATTCTCGACGCCGCCAATCCCAAGGAGGTCTTCCTCTCGCTGATCGACAGGCCCGAACTCACCTTCGGACAGGGGGGAGACAAGGGCGGCGGGGTTTCGCGCCCCGAGATGACAATCTACGCCTTGTCGCGCAAGGCGGGACCGATCAGCGCCTCCCCTCCCGCCCCGGCCGTTTCCCCGACGAGTCCCGAATTCGACAATCCCGCCCCGATCACGGCGCATCTGAACGAGATCAAGGACGACCGCAAGGCTCTTGCCATATCGTTCTTCGGCAACAATGCGACGCTGCTTGGGCTCATCAAGCTTTCAGACCTGATCGAGGCGATCATCACGCTGGCCGGCGGCCGGGTACCGGTCCTGCAGGAACTGGTCGAATACGGCGGCGGGCTTGCCGGGGACGCGGATGCATTGATCCGGGAGCGCGTCCTCGAGCCGCTGCAGCAGGGCCTCGCTTCGCTCAACGACCCGATGACCAAGCCTATTCCTCTCGGTGCTACGGGAGAGCGCGTGGAGGTCAGCAAGATCTATCCGGACGTCGTCCGCGCCTATGCAGCGCTGAAGACCAGCGTTCAGGCCGCGATCGACGCGCCGCCCCCCGCAGACGGGCCTGGGGACACGATCAGCGCCTATACCGCCGTGTACACCAACGGCCGCAGCTTCGTGAATGCCATCGAGCGGGCGCTGCGTGACCCGATCACGCCGCTGCGCGAGGCGGCGAAAAGCTGGCTCAATGAGCAGGTCGCCGATGTTAAAGTCAAGTTCGACAATGCTGTCGACGGCTTGCAACAGATACTCAATACCTATACGGGCTCGATGCGAGTCCTATTACGAAATTATATCGTCGATAATATTCTCAACCCGTTGAGAGCCGCAGTCTTCGTGATGCCGCGGCCGGCAAGCCCCACAACGTTACCCAGTACCACGCCATGGGCCACTCTCGCAGAAATCCTCGATACGTCTATCGGCCAAGCCTTGAAGGATGACAGCGTCTGGCCTAATGAAGGCAGCGCTTTCGATGCCGACTTCTTCGACCCCAATATGTTCGCGAGGCGAGTGGCCGACGATTTCAGCAAGAATGCACAAGGCAAGATCGATTCAGCCGTAATCCAGGCCCAGGTCCTCGCTCTAACAAAGATTGCTGAAGCAACAACGGCCGCTGAGGACATTCTGCGGCCGGAGCTTCGCAAACTGCTGACGCAATCCAATCTTGGCCGCTACACAAAAGGGTTGGCGGGACTGCGGATAACTGACACCGAGAAACTGGCAGCGCTCTTTAAGCTCGGCGAACCTGCCTCTAATGCCATCACGCAACTCAGGTACATCGCGGACATCGGCACGACGTTAAAGGATCGCTGCGGAGACGCCGTTAACACCCTCAATAAGTTCATCTCGGCGGCACTTCCGAGTTCGAACACGATACCAAATCGCGCTGCATTCGATCGATTGTCCCGCGGACTATCAATTCTGGTCGTAAAGGCAAATCTGATTTCATTCGATGCCGCCGACATTTCCCCTACGACGCGCGACGACCTATTTCGTCTCAGGGCAAAATTAGCAGATACGATCAAACAGACGCGTGACCGATGCGACGCCCTATCGGCGGACCTCGACGAACTCGCATTGACCATCGCTGATTTTGAAACGGAACGAACAACTTTTGTTGCCGCGAACATTTGTCGACTTGATCTTGGCCAGCCGCCCTCGTGGCAAATGCAGCGTTTGCTGAATTATGTGCGCCGACTTTCCGCTCAGTCTGCACGCTGCATTAACGAAGCAAAGGACGTCATTTCCGGACTCAGCAGCGTCCTGCAGGGCGATGATAAGACGAATGTATTGTTCGTACGCAGAGCCTACAAGTTTCCTTCAAGCCCGGAATCGACCGATATCAACGATCCTGCCGCCGGAAGCTGGCCGACTGCCGAACCTAACAACGGCAACGGTCCCACAACCAACGATCCGGCATCTTATCTGATCGATCTTCTGCGCCTGCGGTTCTTCTACCTGATCGTGGGTACACTGCAGGAATCCGCAAAGACGGCGCAGGCACTGTCGCTTGCTGGAGTGGTGATTGATAATGCTGCACGGGGCCCCGCCTTTGACGATCTAGTTACGTCGATTCGATCGGTGGTGGCGGGAACTCCCGCGTTTGCACATATCGCCGACGCAGCCCTGACCATCTACAACAGCAGCGATCCCGCCAAAGACACGGTCAGCAAAAGGGTCAAGACGCAGGTCGATGATTTCAACGATTCGGCGAAGCGAATTATCGACATTCTAAAAAAGAACAACGCGCCAATTGATTTTGGTAAGCAAGCTGATGCGTTCGTCAAAGCAAATGGCGCGCTCGTCGACGCCGCGGCGGATATCATCAAAAATGTGGTTGGAGAGGCTGCCACTGATGCCCTTGGCAACCCTTGGGCAACTCCGCTGACGCAGCCAATACAGGCGTTTCTAGCGGTCTTTCTAGACCGCATCGCCGGGCAATTCCAGACTATCGCCGGAAATGTAATTGGCACCATCGTCCCCGCCGTTCAACGGGGGATCGTGAAGCCGTTGAAGCCGATTTATGACGTTTCCCTCGAGAACCGGAACGCGCTCTACACCAAAGTAATCGGCATAGGCAGTAGTGTTGGACCGGTATCAACCCAGGTTGCGAGCGCGTTGCTTGCGCCCAAGGATAGCGGTCGGGATACGACCAACGACGCCTTAGCTAGGCAAAAGCAAGAGATCGACGTTATAGACCAACGTCTTTCAGCCCCCAGCCAGCAAATTGATGCGGCGATCGAGCTCTTCGAGTTCGTGAAGAGCTGGGGCGATAGGCAATACACAGATCCACAGACCCCGGTACGAGGCCCGAACGCTGTCCTGTTCATCGCCAACCAGGCCAGGGATGTCGTCGGCGGCCTGTTGCGCGACGTCCTTAAAGGGGACCTCGGCAAGATCATCGACTTCGCCGCGATCAAGTCTGACGTCGAGCGGCGGCTGCGCGAGCTGATCCCGAGCAAGATCACGCTGGCCTATGATTTCGACACCGAGCTGCAGGATGTGCTCGATATCTTCCTGCCGGAAGAGGGCTCGCGCCTGACCCTCAAGGCACGCACGATCATCGACGTGCTCAACGGTGGTTCGCCCCAAGTCACCGCGTCCGGCGAACTCGGGCCGTTCAGCGTCAAGATCCTAGGTGGCTTTCTCGACATCGTTACGCTTTCGTTCGACGGCGCTAAGTTCGGCAGCGAGACCGGCGGCAAACTGAAGGCCAACGTCGTCGACGTGCAACTCGGCGAAGCCGTCAGCTTTCTCCAGGCGGTCAGCTCGTTCTTCTCGTTCGGCGCCAATGGATTCTATCTGTCGGTGCTGTTCGACCCGCCCGGCATCGAGGCCGGCTATCGCATGCCGCCGTGCGGATTTGCCCTCGGCGTGCTGGGTGTCAGCAACATTTCGCTCAATGCCGCCGCCATCTTGCCGTTCGACGGCACTCCCGCATTGTTCAAGGTCGGTCTGTCGCGCGCGGAATCCCCGTTCCTCATCAATGTTGCCGTATACGGCGGCGGCGGGCACCTCGCACTCTATTCCACGGCGCAGGGCATCATTGGCTTCGAGTCCAGCTTCGAGTTCGGCGCTGTGGTCTCGTTTGCCCTAGGTCCGATAACCGGAATCGCAAGGATAACTGTCGGCATTTTTTTGCGCAGCTTCAAAGGCCCCAATGGTACTCTCTCGACCATCGAGGGCTACACCACCGTCGCAGGGTCGGCGAGCATCGCGATCTTCCGATTCTCGGCCATGTTGCAGGTGCGGGTCGGCCAGCAGCCCAACGGCGAAATGGTGGGGACCGCGATCTTCACCTTCTCGTTCTCAATGGGGATCAAGGACATCGAGTACCGCGTCACCGCGCGCAAAAGCATGGGCAAGGGCTATTCGTCAAATTCCGAACTCGCAGATGCAGGAGACATCGTCGATCCGTCGCGCAAGCTGGTGCAACTCGCGAGCAATCTGCCGAGCCATCCCGTCGCTTCGGACGTTCCGGGCGGTCCCTACACATCACCCGCGGCCAAGTCTCTCGACTGCGAGGCTGAAGGCAAAAAGAAGCTCTGCGACGACCCGGTCGCCCACCTGACCTACCGCGCAGTATGCAAGGGCGAGGATTACGCCAAATACCAGAGCTATTTCGATCATCGTCAACCTTGGCACCCCACGTTTTTCTGACAGGGGCTCGGTCAAATTGGGACTGGAGTTTGAGTCAATGAGAGTCGTCATCATTGCCCCGTGCGTCTCAAAATACATTCGTGTCGCCGCCCCGTCCTCGCAGGGGACCTCAATTCGTCGCGGTGATCTTACTGTAGGACACGCGTCATGACCGACAAACTCGTTGTCACGGCCGTTCCCCGTACCATTTCCCGCCTCGATAAAGAGGTCAGGATATCTGCCACTCTCGTGCTGCGGCCAGGAACGGTTGACGATGCAGCGCAGGGGAAGAACTCCCAACTGTTCGAAACATGGCCGACCACGATCCAGAAATTGTTCGCAGCACCTGGTGCCCTCACCGCAGAACTCGGCGCCACCACCGCGGCGGGAAAATTGAGTCAGGCGATCAAGCCGATAACCTCGACCGGGCGACTCGATCATCCCGACATTGGCAAGGACTCGGGTTTTGCGGGGCTCAAATTTGCGGACGTGACTACCATCTGGAGCCGGCTTTTGCGGGACGATAGTGGCGGGATGACCGGACTTCGAACTGCTCTGAAGGATACAACGCCGGATTTCGATCACCCCGACCAGCCTGATCATCCGTATAAGGATGTTTTGCAAGACACGAATGGCACACCCAATATCGTCGGCATGCCGCGCACCGAACTCGCTCAACAGATCACGATGGCTCGCGCCCGGGTGCTGATCGAACGCGTCAACGGACGCGCGCCTTCACGCAAGGCCTTCCTCGGCGAAGGCGCCTATTTGCAACGGCCGTGGGCACGCGCGGCGACCGCAAACGAACGCCTGGCGCTCGATAGCCTCATTCGACAGCCCGACACTGGAACTGCCGGCTTCACGCCCGACGGAACCCCCACCATATTCGCCGCAGACGCGCTGCCTCCGCCAGGAGAGACGGAGTACAACCCTCATCGCTATTACGATGATCACTTTCACCAGCCATCTCCCGACAAGCAGTGGGCGGAGGTCAAGGAGTTCCTCGTTACCCAGCGGAAAGACAAGGACACTATCTACGAGGCCACTCTGGCAACGGAGCAGGGCTCTGCCAAAGAAATCCACGACGCCGAGCACAATCTTGCGACCGACGGATCAAACAAACGAGAAGCCCTGGGGAAGATCCGCGCAAAACGAGCCGGGCATCAGACAATGCAGCAGGCCGTTGAGAGCGCAACAAACGGCAGAGCCAACGTAGATTGCAAGTTTCTCCACTTACTGGATGCGGCCACGCTGGAAGATTACGGCGACGTACCAGACCCGAAGCGTCATACGGCCGATGGCGCCGTGGATGATCACGACGACCTGCAGAAAGCTGATGACGCGCGGCGCCGCTGGTTCGCCCTGCTGGGATTCCCGGCCTTGCAGCACCTGTTTCTCCTCAGCGTCGATGTCGAATTCTCGTTTTCGAGCAGCGAATTTGACAAGCTCCTCACGGCGGCTGTGACCACGTCAGATTTTGTCGTCAAGAAGGAGCATGCAATCTTCATGCTCCTCCGGCCGCACATCGACGAAAAGGCGCACCCGCTCGAACACGTCAAACTCTCCGAGCAGCCTTGGACCTTGGCCAAGGCGCGGCGATCCTTCGGAGCCGGACCGGATTGCTTTATGCCGGCTACTCTGGAGGAACTGCTGGAATGCTACCCGGACGACGGCGCGCCGAACTCCGCGCAAAGCCTGCGCGAGCGGGGCACGATCGATCAATTCAACGGGGTGATCGACCTGGAGGCTGCAGCCGTCAGCGGCAATGAATCGTCGCTACGTTTTTCGATCGAAACGATAGACATCCACGCCGCCGCCGAATCTGACATGCGGCGCGACGCGGCGATGGCAAGCGCAGCCGATCTAACCGCCCCCGATGGGGCCTCGATCCCCCCAATTCCCGAAGTAACCGCCGGCGCCGCCGTTGAGCGCAAGTTGAGAACCGCCGGTCTGCAATTGCTGGATCAATGGCGCGGCAGCGTGGTCGTCAAGCAATTCAGCCGCTCCCTGGCAGCGACCAAGCCGGGCGCGGGTACACTCGTTCTGGACGCCGATGATCTTGCTGTCGGTTACCGGCTCGACGTCGGCTTCCGCACCGGCGAGAAGAGCGAGCTGAGCTGGGCCTGTCTGACCAACCGGGAAGTGCGGTATTCGTTGCCCGGCAGCACGCAAGCGCTCGACAAGGCCGTCGAGACAATCCTCGCTGCTCCCAATGTCGACGTTGGCAAGAAGCGGGTCGAGCTCGACGGCAGCGTGCTGGCGATGCCGACGCGGCTATTGCAGAACGCCAATGGTAAGAAGACCGGATTCGCGGAATCGGTGCTGGCCACCTGGCAAGGCGACCCGCTGGGCCTCGAGGCAAATGAGCAGCGCGTGGGGGTTTGTCCGGGAGGCCTGGCACTCAACGTCGACTTCAACTTGCCGTCGGGACAAAGCGACGAACGACCGCCCAAGCTGCGCTTCGGAGTACCCTATTGGCTCGGCGCGCGCACCGTCTTCCTCGGCGGCGTCTGCCTGCCCCTGCACGACAAGAACCCGTCGCGACTCACGGCTCACAACCTCTACAAAGCCGGTTTGCAAGACGGCATGCTGCTTCCGCGGCGGCAAGAGCTGCGACGTTTTCTTCGTCATGAATGGATCGATCCGCCCATGGTGGCTGTGCCATGGGCAGACATCGTCTCCGAGTTGGGAATAACTGCGAAGCCGGTTGGGGAGAAGGAGCCCACGGCTGGACAGTCTCCGGAAAAGTACTGCCGTGGGCTCGATGGCGAGACGATGGTCGTCCGCTTGCCGACGCCCACCCCGGCCTCCGCTGCCGATGAGCCCGACGATCCGTGGCGCTTCAAGCCCCTGAAGTCGCAGCGGGCCGTCTGCGCGCCCGGTGTCGATTTTACTTTCGCCCATCTGCACGGCGTTTTCGACGCCGAGGTTAATCCCACCAAGAAATCCGGATTGGCCGGCGTCGACTATGACCTTAGTCGCGGCGGCTTCCCGGCTATCTCGCCCGAGGCGGCCATCGAGGAGGCCTCAATCGTCTACGCACGCACCAACTGCGACCAGAAGCCCGCAAGTGGAATCGCTATCTTCCGTGGGCGCAAGTTCCCGCAGCCCACCCGCGCCGCAGAACTATATTATCCGGACCCCGCCGCG
>JAXDNY010000087.1:0-36154 GCA_034669145.1 Hyphomicrobiales bacterium | reverse complement strand
ACACTGAAAAGAAAACCAGCTTGCAAATCCGTCTTTCGCCGACCTGGTGGTTTTAGCGAGGAGCCTGAACCCGTTCCCATCCCGAACACGGCCGTTAAACTCCTCAGCGCCGATGGTACTAAGTCTCAAGGCTTGGAAGAGTAGGTCGCTGCCAGGTCTGCCAAGGACGGATTTTTCTCAGCACGATGATCGATTGCGCAAACGGCCGCCTTGCCAAGGGCGGCCGTTTTTGCGTTTGTCTTTTGTTTGCCGGCGGCATTCGCACCGGCGCGGGGCGGCCCCGAATTCATTACAGTTGTCTACGTTTTCAAAGACAGCCGGAACTAGACACTCGCCTTACGTTATGTCATGCTTCCCCGGCTACCGTGAACAGTGCCCATTCCCCCGCAGATGAGGGAGACGTGTCATGGCCGGTTCGATCTCCGCGAAGCAAATCACTGCCGCTGCCAGAGCTTCGGCCGAGAAGGCGCTTGCAGCCCAGCTGCCGAAACTTCCCAAATACGATATCGGATTCTGCCCGCCGCCCTGGTGGTGGATCGGCATCATCATCAAGCCGACCGACGGGCTGACACTGGCGGACGCCAACAAGATGTCGACCAGTCTTCACCGCAGCATTTCCGCAGCCGTACCCGGGGTCAAAGGCGGCAAGCCGGGCTCGGTCCTGATCGACGGCAATCTCACCATCGGCTTCGTGCCGCCGATCGATATCAACATTCTCCACGAGTGACCGCGGTGGCGCGTAGCGCCGACAAACCGCTGATGTGTCCGAGCGCGCAGCCCGGCATGGCGGACGTGCGCGTTCTCGGGGTCATCTCGCGCGAGGGCGAGGCGCCGCGCCTCGACTATCTCAACGAAGTGGTGGAGGCGACGCCCGAGGTTCTCGAAGCGGCGGCACCGGCTGCGGTGTCGCAGGTCTTTCGGCTTGCGGCGCGCTGCGAGGAAACCAAGTGCTCGCATTTCGACGGGACGCACTGCCAGCTCGCGGTGCGCATCGCCAGGCTGCTTCCCGAAGCCGACGAGAAGCTGCCGGCGTGCGTGATACGGCCGGAGTGCCGCTGGTTTCGGCAGGAAGGCCGCGCCGCCTGTCTGCGCTGCCCGCAGATCCTGACCGGCAACTCCGAGGCCGACGCGCGCCTGCAGGAAGTGGCCGGGCCGGTCGCGCTGCGGCAAGGCAGCTTGGCGGCACGCTGATTTCTCCGCACGGCCGGCGCGTCTATTCCCATCCCGTCATCCGGGCTAACGTCCCCGCGATTCAATCGATCGAGGGAGCGCCATGCCATCCACCAATCGCGTCTACCGTGTTGCCGTCATTCCGGGCGACGGCATCGGCAAGGAGGTCGTGCCGGAGGGCGTGCGCGCGCTCGAGGCGGTGGCGAAGAAATTCGGCTTCGAGGTGCGGCAGGACTGGTTCGATTTCGCCTCCTACGACTACTACGCCAAACACGAACGTATGATGCCGGAGGACTGGAAGGAGAAGATCGGGAGCCATGACGCGATCTTCTTCGGCGCGGTCGGCTGGCCGGCGAAGATCCCGGATCACATCTCGCTGTGGGGCTCGCTGATCCTGTTCCGGCGCGAGTTCGACCAGTACGTCAACCTGCGCCCGGTGCGCCTGATGCCGGGCGTGCCGTCGCCGCTTGCGAACCGCAAGCCGGGTGACATAGATTTCTGGGTGGTGCGCGAGAATACCGAGGGCGAATATTCGGCGATCGGCGGGCGCGCGTTTCCGGGCACCGACCGCGAGGTGGTGGTGCAGGAAACGGTGTTCACCCGTTATGGCGTCGACCGCGTGCTGAAGTTTGCATTTGAGTTGGCGCAGAAGACGCCGAAGAAGCACCTCACCTCGGCGACGAAATCGAACGGCATCGCGATCACCATGCCGTATTGGGACGAGCGCGTCGAGGCGATGGCGAAGAACTTTCCCGACGTGAAGTGGGACAAGTACCACATCGACATTCTCTCCGCGCTGTTCGTGCTCAAGCCGGACCGCTTCAACGTCGTGGTCGCCTCGAACCTGTTCGGCGACATCCTCTCCGACCTTGGGCCCGCCTGCACCGGCACCATCGGCATAGCGCCGGGCGGCAACATCAATCCGGAACGCCTGTTCCCGTCGGTGTTCGAGCCGGTGCACGGCTCCGCGCCGGACATCGCCGGGCAGGGCATCGCGAATCCGATCGGACAGATCTGGTCGGCCGCTATGATGCTCGATCATCTCGGCGAGCCGGAAGCCGCCGCCGCAATCGTGAAGGCGATCGAGCAGGCGCTGGCGGATCCGAAGACGCGCACGCGCGATCTCGGCGGCAGCGCGGATACGGTCGCCGCCGGTAAGGCGGTGGCGGCGCTGCTGGCCTGATGCTCAACTGGTCATCCCGGCCGAGCGGAGCGAGAGCCGGGACCCATAGCCACGATCCTATCGATAGCGCGGAGGCTATGGATCCCGGATAGCCGCTTCGCGGCTTCCGGGATGACAACCGAGTATGCCCAGGATTGCCCCCATCCCGCTATCTAAGGCGCGCGCGAAACGCATCTGGCTGCGCGCGCAGCGGCTCGACGAGGCGGCGCCGTTCGGAGGCGGTGCGGCCGCAACGCCCGCGGCCGTGGCGCATCTCGGCTACGTGCAGATCGACACCATCAACGTCGTCGAGCGCTGCCACCACCAGATCCTCTACACGCGCATTCCGGATTACCAGCGCGATCACCTGCGGCAAGCCCAGAGCGTCAACAAGACCGTATTCGAATACTGGACGCACGCGCTGTCCTATGTCCCGACCGCCGACATGCGGTTCTTTGTGCGCGCGATGAAGCAGGAAGACGGCGGCAGGAGCTTGACGTTTTCCCTGGTGAAGCGCGGCGATCTGCGCAAGGTGCTGGGCCGCATCCGCCGCAACGGTCCGCTCACGATCCGCGACATCGATGACGACGTGCTGGTCGAGAAGATCCACGAGTGGGCGAGCCGCAAGCCCTCAAAGCGCGCGCTGCAGCTCGCGTTCTTCCGCGGCATTGTCACGGTGAGCCGGCGCGAGGGCATGCTGAAGACCTACGAGCTGACCAACCGGCACTTCGGCTGGGAGCGCTTGCCGAACGCCTCGCCCGAAAGCGAGCGGATGGCCTACCTGCTCGACCGCGCGCTGCGTTCGCAGGGCGTGGTCAGCCTCGACTCGATCTGCCATCTGGATGCGCCGCGCAAAGCGGCGATCCGCAAGGTCATCGGCGCGCGCGTGCGCCGCAAGCAACTGGTGCCGGTCGCGCTCGAGGGCAGCCGGCACGAACACTGGGCCGCGCCCGAGATGCTCGATGCGGCGCTCGATCCGGTCGGCGACATCGTCCACATCCTTAATCCGTTCGATCCGCTCGTCATTCAGCGCAAGCGCCTGGCGAGCTTCTTCGGCTACGAGCATCGCTTCGAGGCTTACGTGCCGAAGGAGAAGCGCGTCTTCGGCTACTTCGCGCAGCCGGTGCTCGTCGGCGACGAGATCGTGGCGGTGCTCGACCTCAAGACCGATCGCGAACGGCAAGAGCTGCTGGTCCAGAAGTGGACCTGGCTCGCCAAGGGCGGTCGAGCCTTGCGAAGGCGGCAGATCGAGGAGGCATTACACCGCTTCGAGCGCTTCCAGCTTGCGCGGTAAATCGGCCGCGACTGCCTTGTGTCGCTTGCGTGACCGCGCGTAGAGTGCCGGTAGCTGCCTTAGAAGCGAAATGTGCCGAGTTTTCGTTCGGAGCGAACAGGCAGCATTCATGCCGTCGGCAGGTATCGACTATTCGATCGGCCTCCTTTTGCCGACCTCCTAGCAACAGTACTCGCAACTTGCGCGACCGCGCTGCTTCCGCACGCGGCGCGAAAAGGACCAACCCAGGGAGGAGACGCGTCATGAAATCGAAGTATCAGATCGCGCTGGCCGCGTTGGCCGGTGCCGCGCTCGGTGCGGCCGCCGTCCAGGGGCTTCACGCGCAGGCGAAACCCAAGGCCTACATCATCACAGAGAGCGAACTGATCGACGCCGGAGCACTCGCCGCGTACCAGCCGAAGGCCCAGGCGGCGGTCAAGGCAGCCGGCGGCACTCCGGGTGTCATCGCCAGCGGAAGGGTCATTGCGGCGATCGGAGACGCGCCCAAGCGCATCGGCGCGTCTGAATGGCCGAGCGCCGAGCAGGCTCAGGCTTACTTGAAATCGCCGGAGCGTGCGGCGCTCGACACCGAGCGGGCCAAGGCGTTCAAGACCACGCGGCAATTCATCGTCGAGCGTCCGAACTAGCATCGTTGCGGTGCTGGATTGACTGCAACAAATCAAGCGCCGGAATGACGCGACGCGAGGCCGTCTCATGGGCGGCCTCGCGTTCATTGGCGCTCTCGATCCGCCCGTCATCCAGCGCCGCGGCAAAGCGCGCCGCGATGTCCCGCCACGCGCAAGTGTTGGCTGAGGAGGGGAGACGCCGGGCCGTCGCGTGTGGCACTCTGTCCGTCAACGAAAACATCGTCAGGAAATGCCCATGCTTCGCCGCACCGTCCTGGCCGCGCTTGCCGCCGCCGCTTTCGCAACGCCCGCCTTGGCACAGACCTATCCGGCCAAGCCCATCCACCTGATCGTGCCGTATCCGGCCGGCGGCGGAACGGACTTCTTCGCGCGTCTCGTCGGGCAGAAGATGCAGGAGCTGATCGGCCAGCCGGTGGTGGTCGAGAACAAGCCCGGCGCCGCCACCAATCTCGGCGCCGACTACGTCGCCAAGGCGCAGCCTGACGGCTACACGATCCTGCTCGGCGACGTCGCGACCTTCGCCGCCAATCAGAGCCTCTACAAGAAACTGCAGTTCGACCCCGAGAAGGATTTTGCGCCGATCACGCTCACGGCGCGCTTTGCCAGCGTGCTGGTCGTGAACCCGAGCAAGCTGAAAGCCAATTCGGTGGCCGACCTGATCGCCGCCGCGAAGGCCGAGCCCGGCAAGATCGACGTCGCGCACGCGGGTGTCGGCAATCCGTTCCATCTCGCCGCCGTGCTATTCCAGCAGGCGGCCGGCATCAAGCTCAACGAGATTCCCTACCGCGGCGCGGGACCCGCCGTGCAGGGCCTGATCGGCGGCGACGTGCACATGATGTTCGTCGACTACGCGACCGCGCGCTCGCACATCGCGGCCGGCACCTTGAAGGCACTCGGCGTCGCGGCGCTGGAAGAGCGCCGGGAGCTTCCGGGCGTGCCGCCGGTCGCCGCCACCGCCGGGCTTGCGGGCTTCGAGGCGTGGCCATGGCAAGGCCTGGTCGCGCCCGCGAAAACGCCGCCGGAGATCATCGAGAAGCTTCGCACGACCTATGTGGCGGCCGTGGCCGACCCTGTCGTCCGGCAAAAGCTCACCGACGCCGGAACGGAGGTGATGCAGTCGACGCCGCAGGAGTTTTCGGACTACCGGCGCAAGGAAGCCGCCAAGTGGGCCGAGGCGATCAAGAAGGCCAACATCCAGCTCGACTGATCCGCTGGGTTGTTTTGCACGAAGAAAAGGCCACAGGCCGTACAGAACGGGGAGGAGCCATGCGTACATTTGTCCGCAACGTGATGCTGGGGTGCGCGCTGCTTGCGCTTGCGGCGCCCTCGCAGGCAAGCGCGCAGAACTATCCGGCAAAGCCCGTCACCATCGTGATCGGCTACACGCCGGGCGCGGTGTCGGACCTTGCGGCCCGCACGATCGCGGACGGGCTGCAACAGGCGTGGGGCCAGACCTTCATCGTCGACAACCGGCCGGGCAGCGGCGGCAATATCGGCGCCGCGTTCGTCGCGCGCGCGCCGGGGGATGGCTACACGCTGATGACCGGCACCGACGCGCAGATGGCAAGCAATACGCACCTCTACAAGCATGCCGGCTACGACCCGGTGAAAGACTTCGTGCCGGTCGCGTACGTGGGCGCGAACATCATCTGCCTCGCGGTGAACGCCGAGCTGCCGATCAAGACCGTCGCGGATGTGATCGCGTATGCGAAGAAAAATCCCGGCAAGCTTGCGTATGGCACGTCCGGCACCGGCTCGCCGCATCATCTCGCAGGCCTGTTGCTCGGCCAGAAGACAGGCGTCGATATTCAGCACGTACCCTATCGGGGCGGCGGCGCGGCGGTGAACGATCTGCTTGGTGGCCACATCGGCATGGCGTTCCTGAGCCTGTCGGCGGCCGTACCACACGTGAACACCGACAAGATCCGCGTCGTCGCGATGGTGGAGAAGACGCGCTACGCGGCGATGCCGGACATCCCGACGATCGGCGAGACCGTGCCGGGCTTCGAGATGTCCTCGTGGATCGGCTTGTTCGCGCCCGCCGGGACGCCGCGCGAGGTCGTCACGAAGTTGAACGAAGGCATCGCCAAGGTGCTCACGGCCGAGGGCGTTAGGGCGAAGCTGGCGAACCTCGGTCTGGTCGTCGCACCCGCCAAGCCGGAGGAGCTGGGGCAGATCGTGAAGGACGCATTGCAGGTGCGCGGCGAACTGGTGAAAGCAGCGGGGATTCAGCCCGAATAAGCTCGGCCGGCGTCCGGCGCGAGATTGGCGTCGACGAACGGATCTTCTGCGGAGCTCGCTGCCGAGCTTCGGGCCTTCTACGAGCTTGACGCTAGCGCCGCTCCTGCTCCCAGAGTGCCTCGAGGCGGCGGCGGAACGCCTTCGGCTTTTCGGCGAGCAGCCTGCCGCCGATGCGCTGCGCGGCTTTGGCATGGACCGCCTGCCGCGCAAGGATCAGCGGCACAAGGCGCGAGCGCCATGGCGCCAGCGCGGCGTGCGGCTTGGTGAAGTCGTGCAGCACGGACAGATCCTGGAACGAGCCGAGCCGGTCGCGCAGGCGCTGCGCTTCGGCCACCCAGACGCGCCCGAACTTCGGCCATAGCGGCACCACCAGTTCCATCTGGTAGCGGTGCGCAACGACGCGGCTGCGCAATTCGTGCAGCAGCTCGGGCTCGGCGGCGGGCCAATCCTCAGGGGCGTCCTTGCGCACGCGCCGGTATGTCTTGGCCAGTTCGCGCGCGAGGTCGGCGAAAGTGATCTGGTCGACCGGCCAGCTGTCGATGGTGTTGGCGGTATTCTCCAGCGCGACGATGAGCCGCGCGCGCACCGCCTGCGTCAGGGTCGCGGCTTCCGCGCCGAGCCGTATCTCATCGAGCCGGCTGCGGATCGATGCAATGGTGCGCGGCGAGAGCGGTGCTTCGGATTCGAGGAGATCCTCCAGAGCCTCGATCGCCGCCTGGGCATCGCGCGCGCCGGCAAGTTCCCGGGCGAAGTCGCGCGCCTCGATCCGCCGATGCTGTCCTTCCTCGCCGAGAAAAGGTTGCAGCAGCCGCAGCAGTCCCCGCCAGCGCTTCATCGCCTTGCGGTAGTCGTGGACCGCGACCGCGTTGTCCTTTTCCTGATTGTCGAGCGCGCCGCGCGCCTCCGACAGAACGTCGCGCGCGATGGCCCGGAGAGCCTCGCCGACCGCCATATCGGGATGCACGGCAGGTTTCTCAGCCATGCGAAGATTCTATGACGGCCATTTGTCACAATCCACGTCCGCCCTTGGGGAAGGCGTGTTCCCGAACGACAATTTCGTGACGGGCACAGCCTAATGCGCCCTTTCCAAGCGGGAAGGCGCTTGCTACATAGGCGGCGCCGCGCGGACGCTCCCGCGTCGTATCAGTTGCCGCGGGGTGGAGCAGCCCGGTAGCTCGTCAGGCTCATAACCTGAAGGTCATAGGTTCAAATCCTATCCCCGCAACCAAATAAAGCCCGGTAGATCAGCCACTTACGGCTCGACTACCGGGCTTTTTGCTTTAGTACCAGCCGCTACCGATGGTTCCAGCCAATTCCCGTAATTTATCAATATGTTAGGTTCTTTCTTACCCGCCGCTCCCATTCGCTGCCGGATTCTCCATGGAGCATGAATGGAGCATGCGCAGTTTGGATGTCAGCCGCGCGACTTCAGTCCAGCTGCTGGTCATTCTCATCGGCGGGTTGGGACTCGAACATCACCGTTTGAGATCGGAGCGCTTGCAAGACGATGTTGCAGAATTCTCCAACAGAATTCGACCCAACAGACCTTCGGTATCCCTGAATCCCAAATCTGCGCGATTGTGTGATCCTCCGGACGATATCCGCGAGGGTGCTATTGTGGGGAATTGCACAGGGCTAACGAGCTCCGCAAAGCGCGGATCGCGGCGCAGTCTGTTCCAACGCGGATCAAGGCATAGCCAGACAAGCCAATGCGACCGTTTCGTCGAAGTGGCCGACCATCCGACAGGGCGTTGGTCGCGCTTCGATCCGCGCAGGATAACGTCCAGCTGACCGAAGCCTTGCTCGGTTCAATATACAATCTGATACCGATGCAGTCCTCAGTTGCGCTTCGCAGTTTCAACGGAGCTTCACCGGGTACGATCGCGGGTGATCGTGGTCTCAAGATTTCGACCGTACGAACACATCTCGCGGGGATTCTCGCGAAGACGAAAACCGAAGACCAACGAGATCTCATGGGGCTGCTAAGCCGCGTGCCGCAGGTTCGCCGCAGCTAGGACCATGGCCTTAAGCGGAAAGTCTTTTTGCGTACATTTGAGTTCTTGCAGGCGGACAACATTGAGCTTCGCCGCGTGAAGCCATTCGAGCAGGTTCGGCAAGCGGCGATTGACGTTATTGATGTTGAAGGTCGCATCTTCGTTGAATGCAAGCTGCTTAACGCCCGACTGGTCGGTCGACTGCGGCGACATTGATACGCCGTAGGAACACTTGAAGCACTTCAAACGCTCCATATGAGAGGAGGCCTAACGCGGCGATGCCGAGCAAGTACGGACCGTAGGGCTGTTGCCGCAGAGCACCTAGCGCACCAGCAAGTCCGGCGGCTTCGCCCGAACTGAATTTTCGCGCGGCCACCATGAGGAAAATTCCGATCAGTGCGAACACAACGCCGCGCGTGACGTATCCGAACTGCCCCAACGCAACAATCCAAACGCGCTTACCGGAATCCGCAGCTATCTGTTCACGAAACTCTGCCTGGACGGCTTTCCAAACAAACGCGATCCCGGTCACCACGATGCTCGCCCCAACTAGCATCACGAGCATCTGGCCGAAGGGTCGGGACAGAAGCCATGCGGTCCAGTCGCGCGCCGTGGCGTCTTCGTCAGCAAGCGCGCGGAATCCGAAAATGACACTGAGCGCCAGGCAGCCCAGCGCGAGATTTATGACCGCCCCTCCCAGCATCCCCAACCGCCGCAACACGCCCTTGTTATCTCGGCCGCAGTTATCGGTGTCGAAGACTGCCTGCAGGATGCGCCATAAACCGAAGAAGAGTAGGCCAGCCGCGACCAACCACAACAACAGGCGCCCGAACGGTTGGCTCAGCAGTGCTTCGAGCGCTCCTTTCGTTCCGACCGTATGATTGCGGCTGCCGAGCGCGGCGAGAAATGCGAATGCGCTAATAATGATGAACACCACGCCTCGGGCTGCGTAACCCATTCTTGCGCCACATTCGATCAAGAGTTTTCCCACTTAGGTCACCGGTTGCCGCTGCTGCCATAGATGACAGGCGAGCTAATCTGTTGTTGCCGGCGTCGACCGACCCGTCCATTCGCGCCACACCGTCCAAAGCGCGGCGAGCACCATGGGCCCGAGAAAAAGTCCAACGAGGCCGAAGGCCTGAAGGCCTCCGAAAATCCCGATGAGAGCAAATAGAAAGGGAAGACGTGCGGCGTTCCCGATTAACGCCGGCCACACAAAAAAGTCTCCAATCAGCATCACCACGGCGCCGAACCCAAATACCCCGGCGGCTGCGACTGCGCTTCCGCCTTGCAGCAAGAGAAGAAGCGACGCAGCGCTGAATACCACCCACGCGCCGAGCGGCACCATGGCAAACGCCATAGTGATGATTGCCAAGAGGAGCGGATTGGGAACGCCCGCGACAAAATAGGCCGCGCCGATCAGAACGCCCTCCATCGCAGCCACCGCCACGGTTCCGGTCACCGTTCCGCGCACCGTATCGACTGTCTTGCTGGCAAGTCGCTCTCCCGGATCGCCGAGCAGGCGATCGGCGATGTCGAGAACGCGGCTACCGATCCATGCACCATCGCGAAGCAACGCGAATAGCGCGGCGAGCGCGACGAGGAAGAGGAAGGTTCGGTTTAGCAACTGGCTCGCGAGCGATCGGCTCCAACCAGCGCCGGTCTCCGCGTCAACGCTTCCACCCAAAAAAACGGTGGCGCCCTTGGGATCGGCCAAATTCGCATCCCACCAGCGAACGCCGTATTCGCCAAAAGGCATCTGACTCAGCCACCCTGGAGCCGGTACGCCGTTATGCCGGACGTCAGCGACGTATCGTGCGACCGCTTGGCCTTCCTGCGCCGCCTGATGCAGTGCGAGTCCAACCGGGATAAACAGCACGATACCCACGGCCAAGGTAAATGACAGGGGCGCTAATGCTTTTCGATGCCCGACTGAAAGATGCGCGGCGAACCTTTGATACAGCGGCCAAAGGGTCAGCGCGATCACCACCGCCCAGGCAAGCGGGGCCATAAAATCCCATGCCACCCAAAGGCCGAGAAGGCTAAGGCCGATCACGAACACGACGCGAGCGCGTTTCCGTCCCATGCCATCGGTCGGCAACAACGGACGCCGCTCTTCGCTGATTTTCGATGTGGCGCGACTTGGCATCAGACCGCGCGCCGCTGCAAACATTTATTCAGCATGCCCGGCCTTCGGTGGATCGCGTCGAACTCACCGACGCGACTCGGGAAACGAAAGCAGCGTCAAAATGGTTCCAAAGCGGGCGGCCCGTTAGGCCGAGTTTCGCGTCGCCACCGGACTGGGGTGCTTCACCAGGGCTTCGTGCCAGGGCGGTCTAATTCCTCACGTGATGGGGCGTTTGGCATTGAATGTCCGCAAAGGTGGAAGCTTAGAAGCGCTTCTTACGCGTGCGATCCAGGCGGTCGAGGCTGAGTTTGATCCGCGGGCGCCGCGGCCGCCGTGATGGTCTATTTTCATTATTCACGAGCGTTCGGACGATGCTGCCATCAGAATACGTCGAGACGACAAACCGGTCTTCGCCTTCTTCGATTACCTCGATGCTCTCGACCTTAGGGGAACCGGGGATGCGTTTCACAATCGGTTACTCGATGTCGTTTCCGAGATCCGGACTCCACCCAAAATGCCCAGCTTGCGAACGGGTGACGACCGGATAGCGCTCGGGCGCAGACGGAACAAACCCATGATCCAAATGGTTCCTAGGGCTCACCCACTAACGCCGGGAGGATCCCATGGCCAAGGACAAAACGCTGCAAGACCTGTTTGTCGATACGCTCAAAGACATCTACTTCGCGGAAAAGAAAATCCTGACCGCCCTCCCGAAGATGGCGAAGGCGGCACAGTCGGAAAAGCTGCGCGCCGCGTTCGCGAAGCACGAGGGCGAGACGGAAGGCCAAGTGTCCCGCCTTGAGCAGGTGTTCAAGTCCATCGGCGAGGAGCCGAAGGGCAAGAAGTGCGACGCCATCATGGGCATCCTTGATGAAGGCAAGGAGATCATGGACGAATACAAGGACAAGGCCGCTCTCGATGCCGGCCTGCTGGCCGCCGCGCAGGCGGTCGAGCACTACGAGATTTCGCGGTACGGCACGCTCAAGTGCTGGGCCAAAGAACTTGGCCACAACGAAGCGGCGAAGCTCCTCGACGCCACGCTCACGGAAGAAAAAAACACCGATAAGTCCCTTACCCAGCTTGCCGAGAGCGAAGTCAATCTTCATGCCGAAGGCGTGCAGGCAGCTGCCTGATTGGTGTTAACAACGAGCCGCGGGTCGAGAGGCCCGCGGCTTTTTATCGATGGCGCGCTCGCACGCTTACACGCAAAGAAGAAGCCCCGGTGTACATCCGACCGGGGCTTCTCCTATGCCACCCAGCATGTAGAGCGGGACGTTAGGAATGGGTGGCTACCGCCAGAACAGCGCGAGCAAGAGTATGATGGGAAGGGGAATGCCCAACAGCCAAAGCAGTGCGCCGCGACCGAATCCCATGACCGTTCTCCTCTGGTTTCTTCGCGGGCACAAGCCAATCCCGCCCTGCGGTTCCAACCGGAACGTGCGGGCAATTACGAGCCAGGCGTTACACGCCGCCTAGATCGTCCACGGGTCCAATCGATCTTCTATTTGGCGCGCTTGCGCCTCGAAAGCGCGTGCGCGGTCTTCGTATTGGCGGCGCTCAAGATCATTGGTGGCGTAGTGAGCCGCGAGCTTGGCTTGCTCCGCGCGCGCCCTTAGTACCAATGCTTCCCGTTCCATCGTAAAGCCCTCAGCGGGCATTAAACGCGTACAAAAAACGCTAGTTCCGGCTGCTATTCTTCTTGTCCTTGTTTTCGACCGCCTTGATGCTGGCCTCCGGTTTCGACGCCCGTCTCTTGATTTCTCTTTGAATCGCCTCCAGTTCCTCCTCGGTCGCATCCTCGATATTGGCAATCTGGTTCTTGGCCCCTTTCACAGCTATCACGAGCTCCGACAGTTTCAGCTGCAACGCCAGTGAATCGCGATTCTGCGTGTTCTGGATGAGAAATACCATGAGAAAGGTAATGATGGTGGTGCCCGTGTTAATGACCAGCTGCCACGTATCACTGTAGTGGAAGATGGGACCGGTCGCGCCCCAGATGAGCACGATGGCAAGGGCCGCGAGAAAGACCACCGGCTTTCCGCAGAATTGGGAAGCCGCGCGAGCAAATCTGCTGAACCATTCGGACGAGGCGTGACCGTTGCCGGCCTTTTGTTTCGTCTTTTGCATGGCGCGACAATCCGTAGCGCCGCGCTAGGTTCCTTCAAAAACAATCCCGTACGTCATGCAGCAATTATACGGTTCGGCGGGAAGAAATCACTCAGCCTCACCTGATTCGGGCTAATCACCGTTCGCCATCAGGCGCGCAAACGCTGATGCTCGCTGACGAGCTGGAGGAACCAGGCCTTCGTAGCAGCGCCCGTCGCTTGGTGTGCGGCCGCCCGCGTCTCCCCCTTCGACAGCCAATGGTAGACTTGCTCAGAAGCAACGGAATCTCGGCCCCCGCCAGCAAACAGAAAATGTAGCGTTTGCGCGTACCAAACAGCACTGCCGAAGCGGGCCGCGTGTTCTTGCGATGCTTTCAGCAGGAACCCTCGGGAACTGGCCGCGTTGGTCGTTGTTCAAGGAAGATATTTTATGGCGACGAACAAGCCGACCGGCGACAACGCGCGTAAGGGTGCCGTGCGCAAGCGCTCGCAACTCAAGACGAAGACGCAAGGCAAGGACACGTGGACAAAGCGGAAGACCAAAAGCGCCGGCGGCGGTCAGTTCATGGATCAAAAGAAAAAGAAGAAGTTCAAAGGCGTTCGGCGCGAAGCGAAGTGATTCAAGGGGATTACGATGGGTGATGATCCGGAACAGGGCGCGGATGGGCTGCGCGACCATGACAAGCAGCAGGGCGATTTGCAGAATCCCAAGGAGGTCGGGCGCGAGCTACCGGCGGGCCTGAAGCGCGAGCGAAAGGGCCCGCTTGGTCCTGAGCATGGCCGGCGCGAGCGGTAAAGACAGTTGAAAGCATTGGCGCGACTGCGAAATGTTGTCTCGGGCTATCTCGGATTTCTGCGCAGCCTATTGTGGATAGCCGTGGCGGCGATTGCCGCATGCCCGGTTGCTACGCTGAGCTGATGCAGATCGCTCACAACGTCGCCGATGGCGTACAGGCCGTCTACTGTGGTCTGCTGGTGTTCGTCCACACGCAGCGTCCCGACTTGAGTGCACTCCGCTCCGAGGATAGTAGCGAGTTCTGAGCGAACGGTGCACCCCAGCGCCGGATACAAAACGTCCAGCTGGTAGAGAGCGCCTGCCTCGTCCGTGACCGCCAAGCCATCATCCCCTTCTTTGATTGTCCGTAGCCTTCCTTTGATAGCAACGCCCGCCGCCTCAAGCGCACGTCGCTCCTCTGGCGTTCCCTGGTTAGTCGCAAACACAGTAATGTCGCGCGAATATGTCCTCATAAACAGGGCCTTTTTCCCCGCCTCATCGAGGCGGCCCAGTACGCCGATCCGCTTATCTAAAGCTTCGAACCCGTCGCATATGGGGCAATAGCGTATGGCGGCGGAATCCACCGCATCCCTGGCAACCTCGCGATCGGGGCGCTTGTCGACCAGACCGGTTGCCAGCAGCACGTAGCGTGCCCGCACTTCCTCTCCATCCCAGCGGGCGGTGAAGCCATTCAGCCGACGGCTGAGTGCCGTCACCTCGCCGTTCCCCCACGCCGCGCCGTGGGCTCCGGCCTGCTCTTTCAATCGAAGAAGGAGTTCGCTTCCGCGAATGCCTTTAAAACCTGGGTAGTTGTGACTTTCCGGAATCAACGATGCGCGACTTTGGCCCGCATCAATCACTTGCGCTTTGCGCCGATAGCGGGCGAGATAGATTGCAGCGGTCAGGCCGGCAGGCCCGCCGCCCACAATAAGACAGTCCAACTCGTCCGGCATGGCTCACCTGAACAAATCTAGAATGACGCTCGAATGCGAATCCGACCTAGGTTGGCCAGTTCGACAGAATGCTCTCACTGTCGGCGGTTTCGATTTGCTGGCTAAAGCGCTTCCGATACAGATCCAACAGGCTGTCATGCCCCGCATCGGAGACGCTGCACACGCCGTCGCTCACGACGATCACCCGGAAACCGCGGTCGACGGCGCCGAGCACCGTCGCCAACACGCATACGTCGGTTTCTGCTCCCGTAACGATCAGAGCATCGGCGGCGCGGGCGATAAGGTGCTCCGTAAGCGTTGAAAGCGCGAAGGCTGAATACCGTGTCTTGTCGATGACCTGGGCGGGCGGCACGAGTTTGGCGAGCGGCGGGAGCAACTCGATCAAACCTGGATCAAGATGTTCGCGCGTCGCACGGTTCCAGCGCTCGTAATACCGCTGCCATGTACCCGGCATGTCGGCGGCGGTTTGCGGCGGAATGAACCGCGTGAACACCGTGCGCTCCGGAAAGCGCTCCGCGAGGCTGACGGTGATCGGGAGAACCCGATCCAGCCACGGCGTCGGCCGAGGCCCTTCCGCCGAGAAGAGACGTTGCATGTCGATACAGAGATGAACCGAACGGGCGCTCAATGGGGCGCGTAGATCAGCGGCCATGGAACAATTGTTCCTTTCGCGACGTTGGTTTTCGCCTGAAAGGACCTGTCATGAGCGTCAGCCGCGAGTTCACTACGTCGCTATGGATGGACTTTGACGTTCTCTCCGCGGCCCCCCGACTTGCGAACGACGAAACGGCTGGCACGGTCATCGTAGGCTCCGGCATCGCAGGTTTCTCGACCGCCTATGAGTTGGCTAAACGCGGACAAGACGTTGTGGTTCTCGATCGCGGCCCAATTGGGAAGGGCATGACCTCACGGACGACCGCCCACCTCAGCCCCATCTGTGACGACACCTTCAGTGCGTTGATCCGAATTCGTGGCGAGGAAGCCGCGCGCGTCTATCATGAAAGCCACGCGGCGGCCGTTGACCGTATCGAGGCAATCCAAAACGCCGAGGCCATTGCGTGCGACTTCAGTCGTCTCGACGGTGTGCTTTTCCCAGCGCTGGGCGCCGAGCCCTCCGTGCTCGATCCGGAACTCGACGCGGCGCGCAAGCTCAAGGTGCCGGTAAAGGATACGAAGGGCTTGCCCTTCGAAGGTCTGAGCAAGACACGATGCTTGCGCTACCCGCAACAGGCGACGTTTCATCCGCTCAAGTATCTACGCGGGCTGGCGAGCACGATTCAATCCGGGGGTGGACGACTCTATGCGCATACGACGGTTGAAACCGTCGCCGAGGACGGCGACGACGTTGTCGTCACAACGGCCGAGGGCAAGCGCGTTCGCGCCATGTCCGCGGTGATCGCCACCAACTCTCCGATCAATGATCGCGTCGCCATCCACACGAAGCAGGCTCCTTATAGAACCTACGCCATGGCGTTCACGCTGCCGAAGGGAGCCCTCTACGACGCGCTGTATTGGGACACGCTCGACCCTTACCATTACGTGCGCATCCATCCCGGCATCGGCGGCTCGGATCATCTGATCGTGGGCGGCGCCGACCACAAATCGGGCGAAGCGGACGATGCCGGGGCGCGCTATGACGCGCTGGAAGGCTGGATACCCGCACTCGTTCCATCGCTCAAAGCCGAAACACACCGTTGGTCCGGCCAGACGCTCGATACCATCGACTATTCGGGCTTCATCGGCCTCAATCCGGGGGACAAGCGTGTCTACATCGCTACCGGCGATTCCGGGCAGGGCATCACCAACGGTGCGCTCGCGGGCCTCATTCTCTCTGACCTCATTCTCAAGGGCGAGAACAAATGGGCGTCGCTCTACGACCCATCGAGAAAGACTCCATCCGCCGTCGCAAACTTCATCTCGGAAAACGTGACAGCAGCGAAGAATTTTGCCGAGTATCTGGCACCCGGCGAGCTAAAGTCGGTCGATGAGCTGAAGCCGGGCCAAGGCGCGATCGTGCGTGAGGGATTGCAGAAGGTTGCGGCCTACCGCGACGATACCGGAGCATTACACAAACGGTCGGCCAAATGCACCCATCTCGGCTGCCACGTACATTGGAATTCGCTTGAGCGGTGCTGGGACTGCCCCTGCCATGGCTCGCAATTTGCGCCCGATGGAACAGCGCTCAACGGTCCTGCGGTGGCGCCGCTCGCGGAGATCAAGTGACGTTCACCACGGCATCGGCGGAGCTGCCGAATGAGCGACCCCACGCAAGCGCTGCTTCTCTACTTCATCATGCCGGTCTGGTTCTTGGCTGGCTTAGCTGACTGGTTCTGCCACCGCGCCACCGATATCCAGCACACCACCGGGGCAAAGGAATCCCTTCTTCATTTGCTCATGTTCGGCGAGATTGCGATTCCGCTGCTGGCCTGCCTGTTCCTGGAAATCAATTCGGCGATCTTCCTGCTGATGATCCTTGCGTTTCTGGCGCACGAAGCCACCGCCTTGTGGGACGTCAGCTACGCGGCGCCTCGGCGTTACGTCTCGCCGATCGAGCAGCACGTGCACAGCTTTCTGGAGATGATCCCGCTGTTCGCGGGCGTAATCGTCGCCGTCCAGCACTGGGGACAGTTGCTGGCGTTGTTCGGAATGGGGCCGGAGACGGGCCGGTTTGCACTCAGGCTAAAGGATGACCCGGTGCCGGTGATCTACGTCTTCATGGTGCTGGCGGCAGCGTTGTTTCTCGAACTGCTGCCCTATCTTGAAGAGCTCTGGCGAGGTCTCCGCGCCGCCCGCCAAACCAGGTTAAACAAGCCCGCGGTCTAGCGCCGGCATCGGGAACCTGTAGAGGCCACCGCGGTTGAAAATGGAATGGTGTCGTCACGGTGCAGGAGGGTGGCATGGGCTTGTTCTCGAAGGACATCAAAACATTCAACGATCTGTTCCTGCATGGTCTGCAGGATATCTATTATGCGGAAAATCAGATCATCAAGGCGTTGCCCAAGATGATCGACAAAGCCAAGGACGCCAAGCTTAAACAGGGCTTCAAGACGCACCTTGCCGAGACCGAGAACCAGGTGAAGCGGCTGGAGCAGGTTTTTGAATTGCTGGAAGCGGACGCCAAGGGAAAGAAGTGCCCCGCCATCGACGGGATTATCGCGGAAGGCGACGAGGTCATGGGCGAGGTTGCCGATGACGACGTGCGTAACGCCGCGATCATCGGGGCGGCCCAATCGGTGGAGCACTACGAAATTGCCCGCTACGGCGCGCTCATTGCCTGGGCGACCGAGATCGGCCGCAACGACTGCGCGGCGGTGCTCAAGAAGAATCTCGCCGAGGAAAAGGCGACCGACGAAAAGCTCACCGCTTTGGCCGAACGGCGCGTCAATCCGAAGGCTGCGCCGTCACCTCGCGAGCGTAGCCGAAAGACCGCACAAGCCAGCCAGCGTCCGGCTGCCAAACGCGAGCGAACAACGGCCAAGCCCGCGCGCCGCCGGGCGTAGGACAATACGGCCCCCTCGATCGATAAAAGCTCGCGAGCAACCGGTCGCCAGGCGGACGGAGTCGTGTGACGATACGTTCAACTCTTGTCGCGCTTGAAAAGCGAATGAATGTTTTGACCGATCCGCGTCAC
The DNA here is from genome assembly GCA_034669145.1 of Hyphomicrobiales bacterium. Taxonomy (GTDB): domain Bacteria; phylum Pseudomonadota; class Alphaproteobacteria; order Rhizobiales; family Xanthobacteraceae; genus PALSA-894. The sequence goes on along the minus strand of JAXDNY010000087.1, from coordinate 18,075 downwards.
GACATTGGCCCGGATCGTCTGCTCTGTTCTTCCGTGCAGATAATCTTCCACCCCCCTTGCGATTTCCGCGGTCAGCCCCGTCGTGGCCGAGGGCTGGAAGAGCGGAAGCTCATCCAGTTCGTCGTCCTCGTCATCAATCACGGCGAAGCGGGTCACCTTAGGATGCCGTTTGAGCCACACGAGGATCTCTTTGCAGCGCGGGCTTTTGGGCATGTCCGGGCAGATGCCGATAAACGGGACGCCCCAATGCTTCGCGGCAAACAGACCCGCGGGGTCGACGCGCCACGAGGATGCGAGAACGACCTTTGCCCCGGTTCGCCGCAGAAGGCTCTTGAGCCGCGCTAACAGGCGCTTGTCCACAATGTACGGGAACCCGCGCGGGTTGGGCGTCGTTTTGCAATTCAGTACGCCGTCAATGTCCAGGAAAATCACTTTCATCCGCCGCCAGCCTTCCATATCGGAAACTTGTATCCCGGGTAACACCGTTAGAACTCCTAAGTCCGCCTAACGTTCTTCTCAACGGTCTAAACGATGCTCGAACGAAAGCTGAAAACCGCCCTCGATGAATCGCGGCTCCTCATTCTTGGGCCCAAGTCTTGTTCGGTTTCCAGTTTCAAAGCGCCTTTCAGGAGCGCTTTACCGAGCTGCGCCTGCAAGTCGCGGCGCCATGGCGGTCAGTCTTGTTCTCCTGTTGCTCAGCGTCGGGCTGCTGATCGCGCCGTCGCTCCACCATTTGATCCGCTTTCGCGGCGAGAGCCACCCAGGCGCTTTGCGCGCCGCCACCTTCTATGCGGACTGGCGCCTGCTGCCGCTCACCTTCGGCGGTCCGGTCGGTGCAGCTTCGGGCTTGTGCTCATTGCGCGGCACCGCGAGCGGGACGATCAGCCACGCGACAACGGCACTTGCAGAGGCGGCAGCAAACGCAGACCGCCAACCGCCGGTGCTCGCGAGCAGATCGGCGCACACGTATGACAGGGCACCCGACACACCGATGCTTGCGGCATGCGCTGCCGCTGCGCGGGACAGGGTTTTGGCGTCCATCTTGTCGGCAAGTAGCTTGAGGCCGGTCATATACGTTCCGGCCCAACCGATGCCAGTTAGAGCGCGCGCGATAAATGCCGACCAAAAGCCATCCGCGAGCGCTGCAAACATGGCGTGCCCGAGGATCATCGCGGCGACGCCACCGAGATAGACGCGTTTTGCGTCGATGCGATCGGTGAGCGTGACTAGGATGGGTACCGCGAGCATGTATGCGCCATAGAACGCAGCGGTGATCCAGCCAGCCTCGCTATTTGTGAGCCGCCACCGCGCGATCATTTCGGGCAAGAGGGCGGGCCAGAAAAACGCGCCAATTTGCACGAGCACTTGCGCCGCGCAGAGCATCGCGATCAGGCGAATGGGCGACATGCCGCTAGGCTCGCCTTGCGATCAGCAGTCGCAGTGTCACCGCGAGCACGACGTTGGTGAGCCCGAGCACCACCAGAATCGCAAACGTCCAATCCGCCCCGCCGCGCTGGAACGCAAGGCCGCCGAGATAGGGGGACACGGCCATCGCGATCAGGATCGGCATGGCGAGCCGTCCCATGAGCACCGGGTAACGATCCGCACCGAACACCGTGAGCGGCAGTGCGCCGCGCGCGACGGTGCCGATGCCGTTGCCCGCGCCGTAAAGCACGATCGCGAGCGCGACGATCGGGAAGCCGGTGAACAGCATGACCGCCGCGGTGGCCATGAGCGTTGCGGACGCAATCATGGTCCATGATGGGTGATAGTGACGGCCCGCAAGCATTTCGACCACGCGCGCGCCAACTTGCGCCGGCCCAACCATCGCACCGAAGGTGACTGCAAGGGCCAGGTCGAGGCCGCGCGCCTGTAGAAGCGGCAGCAAGTGTGTCCCGATGATTGCGAGGAACGCCGCGCCGATCGTCACGACGACCGACAGCACCACGAAAACGGCGCGTTCGCCAGGCTGCAAGTGAACCGGTGGTTTAGCCGCGTCATTCTGTGCGCTGGCGACATGGCGTCCACGTGGCAGCGCGAGCAGATGAAGCGGCAGCGCAACTGCAATCTGGATCGCCGCATACACAAAGCACGCTTCGCGCCACCCAAGATGCTCTACGAGGTAAGCGCTGAGCGGCCAACAGACGGTGCTTGCGAAACCACCGAACAGCGTCACCGCCGTAATCGAGGGCCGCGCGTTCGCTCCATAGATGTTGCCGAGTGTGGAGAAAGCCGCATCATAAAGGCTGGCACCCATGCCCGCGCCGATGATCGCCCAAGCCGCGAGGTAAAGCGGGAAGCTACCATTCGCACCCAACGCCGCGAGGCCCGCCGCGAGCAGCAATGCGCCGATTGCGAGCACCGGCCGCCCGCCATGCGTTGAGATGAAGCGCCCCACGCGCGGCGACACAAGACCCGCGACAAACAGACCGACCGATGCACCGGCTACGACGCGGTCATAGGTCCAGCCGGCATCGCGCGCGATGTAGGGCGCGAGCACAGCGAGCAAATAAAAGGTGGAGCCCCAGGCAAGTATCTGCGTGACGCCAAGAGCCGCTACGACAACGCGGCGGTCAGGAAGGTGCTCGCTTTCGTTCACGCGGCTTCCTGTTTAGGCCAGAGCCACAGTGCCAGCAGTGTTAACGCGACTGCCCCGACGAGCTGGGCGGCAATGAATGCGAGAACGCCGCTTGGCGAGATGCCGGCGAACGTGTCGGATAGTGATCGCGCGATTGTGACTGCGGGATTGGCGAATGACGTCGATGCGGTGAACCAGTATGCGGCGATGATGTAGAGACCCACCGCATACGCGATCCCGGCGCGAGCACCCGCGAGACATCCGAAGATCGTCAGCAACAAACCAAAGGTCGCGACCGCTTCGGCAAGCCATTGGCCCGCACCTACGCGCGCCGTGGCGGAAATCTGGATCAGGGGAAGCTCAAACATGAGATGCGCAGTCCATGCGCCGACGATAGCACCCGCAACCTGAACCGCGAGATAGATCGCCGCGACGGTCGGCGGCAACTCGCGGCGAAAGGCAAACGCGAGTGTCACAGCCGGATTGAAATGCGCGCCGGATACCGGGCCGAAGATCAGGATCAGTACCGCGAGGATCGCACCGGTCGGCAGCGTGTTGCAGAGCAGGGCGAGCGCACCGTTCCCGCCTGCGAGCTTCGCCGCCATGATGCCCGAGCCGACCACGGCCGCGAGCAGGAATGCGCTTCCGAGAAATTCAGCGGCAGCGCGTCGCGGCAGATCGCCGGTCACGCCTGTTCCTTCGCGGTCGCGCCTTCCATGCGGCCAATGTCGCGAAGCTTGTTCTTGAGCGTCATGGAATCGAGCGCCTTGATCGGCAGCGCGGCGAAAGCTTCGATTCGCCGTTGCAGCATCCGGTAGGCATCGGAGAAAGCTATCGCGACTTCGGCATTCGTGCCGGTGGCGACTGCGGGGTCGGGGATTCCCCAGTGCGCCGTCATCGGCTGACCGGGCCACAGCGGGCACGTCTCGCCCGCTGCGTCATCGCAGACGGTAAACACGAAATCCAAGTCTGGCGCGGTTGGCTTTGTAAATTCCTCCCACGACTTGGACCAAAATCCCACAGTCTCGTAGCCCAATCGCTCAAGCAATCGCAGCGTGTTTGGATTCGCTTGCCCCTTTGGCTGCGATCCCGCGCTATAGGCTCGAAATTTTCCGACACCGACCTTGTTCAAGATCGCTTCGGCGAGCACAGAGCGCGCCGAATTGCCCGTGCAGAGAAACAGAACGTTAAAGGCGCTATCAGGCATTGGCCTTGCTCCCGCAGCATGATTGAGCGATCACCGGTTTTGCTTCCGTTACCGAACAGCCGCAGCCTTCCGCGCCGCTTGCCTTCGCAGTGGCATCGTCCGCGCAACAGGCATCGGCATTTGCCGGTGCCGGTCCGCCGCAGCATCCCGCGCTCGCGGTAATCTCCGCCGCGATGTTGGTTGAACAAACGCCAGTCTCAGGCAGCACGAGCCGCACGTCATTCGCAGCAGTTTCATCGCTCGCGAGGTGCGCGGCCACCGACCGCACTTGTTCGTAACCGGTGGCCATGAGGAAGGTTGGCGCGCGGCCATAGCTTTTGATGCCGACCGCGAAATATCCCGGCTCGGGATGCGCCAATTGCCTGTAGCCGTGCGACGGCACCGAGCCGCATGAATGCAAGTTGGGATCGATCATCGGACCGAGTGTCCGGGCGCTTTCCAGCCACGGGTCCAGGTCAAGCCGCAGCTCGCGCGTTATCGCGAGATCGGGACGCTGCCCGGTGCAAACCACGATGCGGTCAACCGGGCCAAGCGTGCGAGCATCCGAGGCTGCGCGTTCCGTCACCGCAAGCGCGTCAGCCGTCCGTTCGATCTTTTCGACAGCAAAGCGCAGCGCGAGTTGCACCCGTCCGCTTTCCACGAATGCCCGCAGATCGTCGCCGAGCTTGCCGCGCGCTTCGAGCTTGTCGGCTTGACCCCCACCGAACACGCGATTGAGATCGGCAGCGCGAACCGCCCAAATGATTTGCAGCCGGTGGTCCACTTCCGCGAGCCGCGCCAGATCAAGCAGTACGTTCGCGGCCGAATGCCCGCCCCCGATCACAAGCACGCGACGGCCCGAATAAGCGTCCCGATCGCGCCCGAGAACATCGGGCACGCCATAGGCGATCCGATCCGCGAAGGTAATTTCCCCGCTTGCCGGAGTGCCGGATGCGGATGCGGGATTTTGGTTTGTCCACGTCCCCGACGCGTCGATGACGGCGCGCGCAAGATCGATGCGCGAAGCGCCGTTCGCTTCATCGATCGCGAGAGCGAACGGATAGTCGCCGCGCCCGCGACTCGCCACCTTGTCGATGCCATCGCGCGCCACGTTGCGGACGCGCGCGCCGGTTTCGATCACCGAACGAAGCGCAGGGGTTTCGGCAAGCGGTTGGAGATAGGCCGCGTAAAGATCATGGCCGGTAGGCAGCGCGTTCGCGGGCGGAGCCTGCCACCCATGCTCGCGCAGGATCGCAGCCGATGCGGCGTCGGTGTTGAAGCGCCACGGTGAGAACAGCCGGACGTGTCCCCAATCGCGGACGTGCGCCGCAACGGTTTCGCCCGCTTCATACAGCTTCACCGGCACGCCGCGCGTCACGAGATGCGCAGCCGCTGCTAGGCCGACAGGACCGCCGCCAATGACGGCAACGGGCAATGCAGTACGATCGGAACTCATGCGGGCACCTTTGCCTTGGACTTTGCAGATGCGGCGGGCGCGCAAGCGGCGGGCGCACATGCCACCGCAGAACCCGCGCAGCAGTTTTCGGTGAGGTAGGCGATCAAGCCATTCATCGCTTCAAAGCGCGCGGCGTAGATCAGCGAGCGACCTTCGCGCTTGCAGGTCACAAGCCCCGCATTGCGTAACCGGTCGAAGTGAAACGAGAGGGTATTGGGCGCGAGCGAGAGTTTTTCCGCGACCGCGCCGGCCGCGAGGCCATCGGGTCCGGCCTGCACAAGCAGGCGAAACACGTCGAGGCGGTTTTCCTGCGCGAGAGCGGCCAAGGCCGCGAGTGTTTCAGTCTTTTCCATAATTCAACGATTATCGAAATGGCTGATCTGAGTCAAGACAGAGGCCGCAGATGAGACGAGATCGCCTGCGGCCCCTTCCGGCTAACCGGCACGAATTGATACGCGAGGCCCGAGAGCAGTGCGCCGACCGTCGCAAGCCCGAGGTATGCGGCGAATACCGGCGGACGTGCGAGCGCCCACACCGCGAGCGCGGCGGGAATCGATGTAACGCCACCGCCGACAAGGAATGCCATCGCCGCGCCGGGCGCCATGCCCTTCTCAATTAGGCCCGCCACGAGCGGCAGCGCCGCGTTTCCATTGAGATAGCTTGGGACACCGACGAGCGTTGCCATCAGAATCGAGAACACGCTGCCGTCACCGGCAAGCCGGGGAATCAGGTCGGCCGGGATATACGCCACCATGAGACTTTCCAGCACAAACGCCAGCAACAGCCATTTCCCGAGGAACAACCCGTTTTGGATCGCAGTGCTGCGGAATGCATCACGGCGCGCAGGCTCATGCCATACCACGGCCTTCGGATTGCGGATTTTCGATCCGGCGCAACCGCCATTGCCAATACCCTCGCGCAACGCAGGGCCGAGGAGCGCGCCAGCGCGTTGCAGCGTGAGCACGCCAAAGCCGCCGAGTAAGCCGACACCAATCGCAACGATGGTTTTCGCGACAGCGAATTGGAAGCCGAGCACGCCAGCCGTCAGAAAGAATTGCGACGGGTCCATGAGTGGCGACGCGAGCCAGAATGCCATAACCGGCGCGAGCGGAACACCGGAAACGAGCAAGGCCGCGATCACCGGCACGACACCGCAGGAACAGAATGGCGAGAGTGCGCCCATGAGACTCGCGAAAACGATCATCCCGGAGAGGCGCCCTGCGAATGCGCGAGCGATCAGGTTTTCGGCGCCACTCGCCTTTGCATAGGCCGCGAGCGCAATCGACAGCAGGAGGAACGGCAGAACGTTCCAAATGGCCTTCACGGTAAATGCTACGGTGGCGTTTGCTTGCTGCGGGATGGCCAGCGCAAGCACGGCCAGGATCGCAACGATTGCGAGCCATGCCGGGTCCAGCCGGAGCGCGCCGGCCTTGCGTATTTCGGTTAGCGCCTCTTGGATTGACATTAGACCATTCCTCTAGGTTTGTAGTTGTTTCAGAGCAAAAAAAATCACGCGGCTTTTTCATCCGCATCGTCGATACCGGCGCAGCATTCCGCCTTCACGTAGGCAAGCAGGTCATTCACGGCTTGGTATTTGGCTGTGCAGATGACTTCCCGGCCGCGCCGTTCCTGACTGACGAGCCCGGCTTGCGTGAGCGTTGCGAGGTGATGCGCGAGCGTGGTGGGTGGCACAGCCAACTTGCGTTGCAGGGTGCCGATATTCGCGCCCTCGCGTCCGGCGCGCACCAGAAGCTTGAAGATGCGCAGGCGCGTCCGATTGCCGAGCGCGGCGAGCGCCTCGGCAGCCTCTTGCTCTGCGATGTTCTTTCGAGTGGCCATAACATAACTATAAATCTAGTTTCATAGATGTCAATGCCGGTCTGGATGGAGCATGAATGGAACATGCCGGATGTCGTCGTAAGAATAAATTCCTTGAACTTTTATAAGTATCGGATTACAAAAGCTTTTTTCGGTGTCGCGGGGTGGAGCAGCCCGGTAGCTCGTCGGGCTCATAACCTGAAGGTCATAGGTTCAAATCCTATCCCCGCAACCAGATTACGCCGTCAAGTCAATGACTTGGTGGCGTTTTGCTGTTAGGTTCCGGCCGCTGAAAACAAGGGGAGGTTCCTCATGACAACGCGCTTCATCAATCCGCCGACCATTTCCAAGCCGCCGGGCTACACGCATGTGGTCGAAACGACCGGTCCGGGCCGGACGATCTACATCGCGGGGCAACTCGGCATCGATCCGTCGGGCAAGATGCCGGCCGATTTCCGTGGGCAAACCGTGCAGGCGTTCGAAAACCTGAAGAACGCGCTCGCGGCGGTCGGCGCCGAGTTCAAGGACGTGGTCAAGATCAACAACTACCTCGTCGATATTCCGGCGAACATCGCCACCTTCCGCGAAGTACGCGACCAGTATCTCAACATGGCGGCGCCGCCGGCGAGCACGGCGGTCGGAGTTCCGGCGCTGGCGCGGCCAGGCGCCCTGTTCGAGATCGAGGCGATCGCGGTTCTGTAGTTATTGGGCGAGATACCCGCCGTCGACCGCGAGGATATGCCCGGTGGTCATCGAGGCGGCGGGGCTTGCGAGATAGAGGATCGCGGCGGCGACTTCTTCCGCCTCGACCAGGCGGCCCATGGGCGTGACGCCTTCGATCGCGGCGATCAGTTCGGGCTTCGCCAGGATCGGCGCGATGAAGCCGGTGCGCACCCAGGCGGGCGCGACCGCGTTGACGCGGATTCCGTCCTTCGCCCATTCGATCGCCATGGCGCGCGTCATGTTCACGACCGCGCCCTTGCTCGCCTGATACGAGATGTTCGGATAGAGCCCGCCACCCGAGGAACCCATGATCGAGGCGAGGTTCACGATTGCTCCGCTCTTCTTCTTGAGCATGTGGCGTGCGGCCGCGCGCGAGCACAGGAACACGGCGGTCTGGTTGACGGCGATCACGGTATCCCATTCGGCCTTGGAGAGCTCCGTCGTGGCTTTCCGGATCGAGGCGCCGGCATTGTTGACGAGGATGTCGATGCGGCCCGAACGCGCCACCAGATCGTCGTAGAAGCGGTCAGCCTCGGCTTCGAGCGTGACATCGAGCGCGTGAGCTTCCGCATTGCTCAGCGCGGAGGCCGCTTTCCTCGCCTCATCGAGGTCGCGATCGACCAGAACGACGTGTGCGCCGGCCGCCACGAAGGCTTCCGCAGTCGCCCGCCCGATGCCGCGCGCGCCGCCGGTGATGACCGCGACCTGGCCGTCGAGGCGGAAGCGGTCGAGCGCAGTTGAAGCCATGGTGTCCTCCCCTGGCGGCATCGGGCTTTGCCCGCGCGCATTTCCGCCCGATACTGGCAGAAAGCCTCGCAGACAGGGAGCCGCATCGTGTTCAAGGATGGCCTTTTGAAATCCCAACGCATTCTGGTGACCGGCGGCGGCACCGGGCTCGGCAAGGTGATGGCCGAGCGGTTTCTTGAACTCGGCGCTGAAATCTTCATCTGCGGGCGGCGCAAATCGGTGTGTGACGCGACCGCGGCCGAGCTCGTCGACAAGCACGGCGGACAGGTCACGAGCTACGGCGTCGACATCCGCAACGCCGCCGCGGTCGACGAGATGGTCGAAGACATCTTCCGCTCCGGGCCATTGACCGGGCTCGTGAACAATGCGGCGGGAAATTTCATCTCGCGCACCGAGGACCTCTCGCCGAAGGGCTTCGACGCGGTGGCCAATATCGTGATGCACGGCACGTTCTATGTCACGCATGCGGTCGGCAGGCGCTGGATTGCCGGCAGGCACAAGGGCAGTGTCGTCTCCATCGTGGTGACGTGGATCGACAACTCGGGTCCGTTCACCGTGCCGTCCGCGATGAGCAAATCCGCGATCGCCACCATGACGCGCTCGCTCGCGGTCGAATGGGGCCGCTACGGCATCCGCCTGAACGCGATTGCGCCCGGCGTGTTCCCGACCGAGGGGGCCGGCAAGCGGCTGCGCCCCGGCGAGGATGCCGGTGCGCGCGCCAAGAAGATCAATCCGATGGGCCGCCACGGCGACATGTCGGAATTGCAGAACCTCGCGACGTTCCTGCTTGCCGACGGTTGCGAGTGGCTGACCGGCGAGACCATCACGGTCGACGGCGCCGAGCATCTCGCCACGCAAGGCGGATTCTACGATCTGCGCGGCTGGGGTGACGAGGAATGGCGCGTCGCGCGCGAGTCGATCCGCGCGACCAACGAGAAGGACCGCGCGGCGCGCGGGCCATAGGGTAGAGGTTTCTCAATGGCTCAACTGCACCCGTTCTACGAGGCGCATCGTCCGCAGATGGAAGCGGCGATGCGTCAGCGTCTCGATTTTGCGGATCCTTTGCTCCGAAAGCACTTGAATCTCGGCGACACCGCCGATTTGCGCCAGGAGATCATGGACGAATTCGCCACGGTGCTTGAGCAGATGCCGTATGTCGGCGGTGCGGAAAGCCGGATGAGCGATTTTTTCATGCGCTTTCTCGGGTTCATGGCAGTCGGACGCGTGCTGCGCAGGCATGGCCTGCCCGCAAACGTGATCGGCGACATCGAAGTGGAAAGCTACCTAGCGCAATTGCTGACGGTGCCCGAGCCGGAGCGGCTGAAAGCCGGGCGTCAGTTCATGTCGGCGGAGAACCAGGCGCTGGTGCGCGAGCAGGCCGCGTTGAGCCATCAGGAAAAGCATCCGGGCGATTTCGTCTACGATTTCATCGAACCCGGGCCGAACGACCGTTTCGACTTCGGGGTCAACTACCGCGCTTGCGGGTTCTGCAAGTTCGCAGCCAAGCACGGTGACAAGGACATCCTGCCGAACCTATGTGGTCTCGATTTTGTCGCCTACGAAACGCGCGGCATCAAGCTTGAGCGCACGCAGACGCTGGCGGGCGGCGCCACACACTGCAATTTCCGATTCTCCTCCATGCCATCGATCCTCCCGAAAACCGAGGCGTAGGCGAGAGTCTCATGAACGACCGGGTTGCAATTTCGATCTCGGACGGTGTCGCCGACGTGCGCCTCGTCCGCGCCGATAAAATGAATGCGCTCGATCCGGCGATGTTTCGCGCGCTCTCGGAAGCGGGCGAGCGGCTCAAGACCGAGGCGGGGGTGCGCGCCGTGGTGCTCTCCGGAGAGGGGCGCGCATTCTGCGCCGGGCTCGACATGGCGAGCTTCGCCGCCATGGATGCCAGGGAAGCCGGTGCGATGCGCGATCTTCGGGCACGCACCCACGGGATCGTCAACCTGTTCCAGCATGTGGCCTGGGTGTGGCGCGAGGTGCCGGTGCCGGTCGTGGCCGCGGTGCACGGCGTGGCGTTCGGTGGCGGGTTTCAGATCATGCTCGGCGCCGACATCCGCTACGTCGCGCCCGACACCAAGCTTTCGATCATGGAGATCAAGTGGGGGCTCGTGCCCGACATGGCGGGCACGCAACTGATGCGCAGCCTTGCGCGCGACGACATCGTGCGGGAGTTGACCTATACGGGGCGCGTCTTCACAGGCACGGACGCGTTGCAATACGGCTTTGCCACGCGCTTGTCCGACGATCCGCGGCGCGATGCGCTCGAAACTGCGCGGGAGATTGCGGCAAAGAGCCCGGACGCGATCCGCGCCGCCAAGCGGCTGCTCAACGCCGCGCCATTCGTCGAGGCTGCGGACAGGTTGATCGCCGAGTCGGTCGAGCAGCAGGCGCTGATCGGAAGCCCCAATCAGCTTGAGGCCGTGCAGGCGAATATCGGACGCCGCGCAGCGCGTTTTGCCGATCCGTGAGCCGCGCGAACGCGCGCTAGATGCAGCGCGTGCCGCCGCCGTCGATATTGACGATCTCGCCTGTGACGAAACTCGCGCGCTCGGAGCAGAGGAACACGATCACGGCCGCGCATTCCTCGGAGGTCCCGAGGCGGCCGAGCGGGACACCTGCGATGGCGCGGCCATCGTACTGCTCAGGCGTGACGCCGCGCGTCCGCACCGCGGCCTCGCGCAGGCTTTGCCAGCGCGGCGTATCGATCGGGCCGGGATTGACGCCGGTGACCAGCACGTTGTCCTTGGCGCAGTCCTCCGCCAATCCTTTGGTGAAGCTGAGCAGCCCCGCATTGACCGCGCCGCCGGCGAGATACACCGGCCGCGGCTGGTGTCCCGACCGTCCGATCACGTTGACGATGCGGCCCCACTTCTGCGCGCGCATCGCCGGCAACACCAGCTGGGCAAATCGCGCGTAGCCGAATTGCTTCAGCGCAACCGAGTATTGCCACTTGTCGAAATCGACGCGGTCGATGCCGTCTTCCGGCGTCGATCCCGCGTTGTTCACCAGGATATCGATCGGTCCGCCGAGGGCTTGCGTCGCTTTCTCGACCGCACTGATGACGTCGTCCGCCACCGAAGCATCCGCCGGCAGGGCGACAACACGCCGCCCGCTGGCGCGTGCGATCTCGTCCGCGGCCTGCCGCAGCGTCTCTTCCGTCCGCGCAACAAGCGCGACGTCGCAGCCCTCGCGCGCCAGTTCTTCGGCGACAGCGCGTCCGATGCCGAGGCTCGCGCCGGTGACGAGCGCGCGCCTGCCCTTGATGCCGAGATCCATGTCAGTTCGCCTTGATGCCTGCGCGTTTCACGACGGCGGACCAGCGGTCGAATTCCGATTGCAGGACCACGGAAAACTGGTCGGGCGGGCTCACAACGATATCCCACCCCTGAGCAACGAGATTGTTCGCGATCTCCGGAATGCGCAGCACCTTCTCGGTGTCGGCATGCAGCTTGCGCACGATGTCGGCCGGCAGGCCGGCCGGACCGAACAGGCCATACCAGGTCCTTGTCTCCAATCCCGGATAGCCGGACTCGGCGATGGTCGGAAGATCGGGCAGCAGGGAAAGCCGTTTCGAGCCCGTCACCGCAAGCGCGCGAAGATTGTTCGACGTGACCTGCGGGACGGCATTGACCGGATTGTTGAACATCGCCGGCACCTGACCGGCGATCAGGTCCGTGCTCGCCGGCGCCGCGCCGCGATAAGGCACATGAACCAGGTTGACGCCGGCAGCCTGAGCGAACAGCACGGCCGCCAGATGCGTCGGCGTGCCCAGTCCGGCATTCGCGACGGACAATCCGTCCTGCTTGCTGTGCGCGAGGGCGACGAATTCCTTCACGGACTTCGCCGCAGCGGACGGATGCACGACCAGCACCAGCATGTAGGACGCCACTTCCGATACCGGCGTGAAGTCCTTGATCGGATCGTACGGCAGCTTTTCGTACAGGCTCGCGTTGATGACGTGGCTGGATGCGTTGAGCAGCAGCGTGTAACCGTCGGGAGCGGCGCGCGCGACCATTTCGGCGCCGAGATTGCCGCCGGCGCCGCCGCGATTTTCGATGATCACCGGCTGACCCCACATCTTGTTCAACTGGTCGGCTAGCGCGCGGCCCAGCGCATCCGCGGGCCCGCCCGGCGGGAACGGCACGACGAGGCGAACCGGCCGGCTCGGATAGCCCTGCGCCCAACCCGATGCCGATGCCGCCAACGCCGCAGCAAAAACAAGCGTGGCCAGGAGACAGCGGGACATTACGCGGTGCATCGTCTTCCTCCCGATTGGCGGTCTTTTCGCGGATACGAGTCTTATGGCTCGCGGGCCGCGATGCCGTCGTGCTGGGCCGCAAAGTGCAGAACTTCCTTCGCGAGCGTCGCCGGCATGATGTTCTGGATTGTATGGTGCCGCGAGGGAACGTGGACGATCTTGAGCGAACGGATTCGCTCTTTCAATGTACTCTCCTGCGACTGGATGGTGACCGGCGCATGTTCCGGATAGAGCCCGAGCGTCGGGGTCTGGATGCGATCGATAAAGGGCGTCGCGTCGACGGTCGATGCGATGCGCGACATGCGGACCAGGACCTCGACCGGCGACTTGCCCATCTCGTCCGCATACCAGGCGAGCAGGCCGGGGTCGGTCCCTGCGGGAAATCGCGTCGCCGAGTTTGCGGCCTCCGCCCATTTTCTGGAGCCCATCGTTTTCAAAGCTTCCTGCCACGTCGGGTAATTGAATGCGAACGCCCGCTGCGTGTCCTGATTGATCAGGAGCGGTGCGGCGACGAGGGTCAGGGTGCGCAGCTTCTGCGGACGCTCAGCCGCCAGCACCATCCCGAGAATCCCGCCGAGCGACTCGCCGCAATAGTGGACGGGTCCGCTGCCCAGCGCTTCGATGATCGCGAGCAGGTCATCGATGTAGGCTTCGACATTCAGTCCGGTTTCGAGGTCATCGGGGACCTCGGATTGTCCGAGCCCGCGCAGATCCGGGCGCACGATCTTGTAGAACCGGCTCAGATACGGGACCCAACTGTACCAGAAGCGCCCCGAGCGGCCGTACCCGTGCTGCAGGATCAGGTGCGGCGCATCGCGCCAGGGGTCGGTGTAGTCGTCGAGCGCGTAATGCAGCGCCGGTTTCCCGGCGCGACGGAGCTCGGGCATGTTCACTCCCCCGTGCGGTTCGTTCGCTCGGCATCGCGAGCGTATCCTTGGGGAAACCTAGAGAGTTGTCGCAGGGATGTCTCGCGAAAGCTGCGCCGCGCAGCCATGCGTCCGTTCGTTCCGAAGAGGTGCTCAAAAGGTTGTGTGCCGGAACGGAGTCGACGCGCACGTGCCAGCATGGTTTTATGAACATTATGCAGCAAGCTCACTCGATCGACGTCGCCGCCATGATCGGCGGCATCCAGCGCTGGGTCGAAATCGAAAGCCCGACGCAATCCGCCGCCGCGGTCAATCGCATGATCGATCAGGTGCAATCCGACGTGGCCGGGCTGCCGGTCAAGGTCGAGCGCGTGCGCGGCACCAGCGGGTTCGGCGATAATCTCATCGTGCGCAACGATGCGGCCGGCGACGGCGCAGGCATCCTGCTGCTCTCCCACATCGACACCGTGCATCCGATCGGCACGCTGGCAGGTCCGCTGCCGTTCCGCCGCGACGGCGACAAGCTATACGGTCCCGGCCTGTTCGACATGAAGGGCGGGGCGTATCTGGCGCTCGAAGCGTTCCGCCAGGTGGCGCAGGCCGGCAGCGCGAAATTGCCGGTGACGTATCTGTTCACGCCGGACGAGGAAGTGGGCAGTCCGACGTCGCGCCATCTGATCGAGAGCGAGGCGCGGCGTGCGCGCTATGTGCTGGTCACCGAGCCGGCGCGCGACGGCGGCAAGATCGTGACCTCGCGCAAGGGCGTCGGCCGCTTCGAGATGAAGGCGACCGGCATCCCGGCGCATTCCGGTGCGCGCCACCAGGACGGACGCAGCGCCATCAAGGAAATGGCGCGGCAGGTGCTGGCGATCGAGGCGATGACCGATTACGCGCGCGGCGTGACCACGACGATCGGCGTGATTTCGGGCGGTACCGCGCCAAACGTCATCCCGCAGCATTGCCGCATCACGGTCGACCTGCGGGTGCGCGACGAGGCGGCCGGCGCCGAGTTCGAGGCGAAGATCCTCGGGGTGGAGCCGTTCGATCCCGGCGTGAAGCTGGAGGTGACCGGCGGGATGAATCGCCCCCCGTTCGAGAAGACGACCGCAATCGACGTGCTGTTCCGTCACGCGCAGGCGATCGCGAAGGGGATCGGGTTCGATCTGCAACACACCGAGATGACCGGCGGCGGCAGCGACGGCAATTTCACCGCGGCGCTCGGCGTGCCGACGCTCGACGGGCTCGGCATCGACGGCGATGGCGCGCACACCGAATGGGAGCACGGCCTGATCTCATCGATCGAGCCGCGCACCCTTCTGATGCGGGGACTGCTCGAGACGCTGCAGTAGCGCTACCAGATTTCCCTGATGATCAGGAACAGCCCGAACAGGCTGACGAACCAGACCAACGTGCGCAGATACACGATGCCGGCGAGATAGACCGGCCAGTACACGAGCCGTGCCCAGAAGAAGATCGTCGCGCCGAGTGCCGCTTGCGGCGCCTTTCCGGCGATGTGCGCGGCGAGCACGACCGCGAGGAACATCGCCATCGCTTCCAACTGGTTCTTGGATGCACGATCGGCGCGTCCCGCCATGCCGACCGGCGGCGCCAATCCTTCGCGGTTGCCGAACGCGATCATTGGGCCGCCCGGCTCCCAGACCTTTGCGCAGAGCGCGCTTGCGGCCAGCGCCACCACGAGGGTGAGTATTCCCGACCAAACGAGTGCCTGAACCGTCGTCATCATGATTTGCCTCCCCAGCTAAAGCGGGAGGAGTCTACGCCGATTTCCTTGCGGCGGAACGCCCGTGAGGGCGGTTGTTCAGGAGAAATTGCGCACCAGCGCGAGCCCCGCGAACAGCCCGCCGATCGAAAGCGCCACGGAGGCGAGCACATAGAGCGCCGCCGGTCCCAACTCGCCGCGCTCGTACAGCAACGCGGCATCGAGCGAGAATGCCGAGAAGGTCGTGTAGCCGCCGAGGATGCCGGTGGTGAGAAACAGCCGCCAGCTCTGCGAGGCATCGCCCAGATAAGCGAAGTACGCGGCGAGCAATCCCATCACGAACGAGCCGCCGACATTCTCGAACAGCGTCGCATAGGGAAACGCGGTGCCGAGCAGCCGCGCCGATGCGAGGTTGACGCCATGGCGCAGCGCCGCGCCGATGCCGCCGCCGAGGAAGACAATCAGAAAGCCCATCGTCGTCTCATGTGCAATCTTGCGGCATCGCCGCCTAATTCTTAGGCGCGCGGTACGAGATCGATCGGCGCCGGTTGCGCCGGCGAATCCCTTACGAATCCGCACGTTACCAGAAACCGGCCGCTTGGCCTCGATCTTGCTGACCCTGCCCCTTGGATTGCGGGGCCCGATATGCGCGCGACGATTCATGCCGAGCCGGAAGCGGTCGCGCTCGACCTCACGCGCACGGCGCTGATCATCATCGATATGCAGCGCGACTTCCTCGAGCCCGGCGGCTTCGGGGAAACGCTGGGCAACGACGTGTCGCTGCTGGGCGCTGCCGTTGCGCCCTGCAAGGCGGTGCTGGACGCCGCGCGCACGGCCGGACTGCTGGTGATCCACACCCGTGAGGGCCACCGGCCCGATCTCTCCGACGCCCCGAAAGCCAAGATCGAGCGCGGTCATCCTTCGATGCGCATCGGCGCGCCCGGCCCGATGGGACGCATTCTCATTCGCGGCGAAGCGGGCCACGACATCATTCCGGAGCTTTATCCGGTTCCCGGCGAGCCGGTGATCGACAAGCCCGGCAAGGGCGCGTTCTACGCGACCGATCTCGACGCGCTGCTGCGCAATTTTGGCATTCAGCATCTGCTGGTCTGCGGCGTGACCACCGAGGTGTGCGTGAACACCACGGTGCGCGAAGCGAACGACCGCGGCTATCGCTGCGTCGTGCTGGCCGACTGCTGCGCCTCGTACTTCCCGGAATTCCACCGGATGGGCCTCGCGATGATCAAGGCGCAGGGCGCCATTTTCGGCTGGGTGTCGGATTCAGGCGCCGCACTCGCGGCGTTGCGGCCGAAGCTCAAGCTTGCGAGCGTTTGACGGGGCGAGGGGACAAAGTCATGGCCATATCCACGACGACCGCATTCCGGCCGAAGCTCTGGACGCCGGGCGACTGGAACGCGTTCTTCGGCTTCGGCACCAACATCCTGGTCAACATGCTGGTGCTGACCGGCCTGTTGCGCTTCGTGCTCAAGATGCCGGACGCGATCGTGTTCGGCCGCATCCTGCCCGCACTTGGGCTGATGATGTGCCTCTCGACCTTCTACTACGCGTGGCTCGCGTACCGGCTCGCCGAGAAAACCGGACGCACGGATGTGTGCACGCTGCCCTCGGGGGTGAGCGTGCCGCACATGTTCGTCGTCACGTTCGTCATCATGCTGCCGATCACCATCAAGACCGGCGATCCGCTGAAAGGCTGGTCGGCCGGCCTGGTGTGGGTGTTTTTCCAGAGCTTCGTGCTGATGGCTGGCGGCTTCATCGCGCCGTATATCCGCAAGATCACGCCGCGTGCCGCGCTGCTCGGCGCACTCGCGGGAATCTCGATCACGTTCATTTCGATGCGGCCGGCGCTCGAAATGTTCATGACGCCGGGGATCGGCCTGATCTGCTTCGCCATCATTCTGGTGAGCTGGTTCGGCGGCTTCAAGTATCCCAAGGGCATTCCCGCCGGCCTCGTCGCCATCGCGGTCGGCATGCTGATCGCGTGGGGCTCGACGCTGTTCGGCTTCAGCTACGGCGGGATGAGCCTCACGAGCCTCGCCGGCGCGTTTGCGAACTTCGGCTTCTCGGTGCCGTTGCCGGCGTTCGGCACGGTGTTCTCAGGTTTCGAGTTCCTCGGCATCATCCTGGTCACCGCGATCCCGTTTGGCATCTACGATCTGGTCGAGGCGATGGACAACGTCGAGAGCGCGGAGGCCGCGGGCGATTCCTATCAGACCACGCAGGTGCTCACCGCCGACGGCGTGGTCAGCCTGATCGGCTGCCTGATGGGCAACCCGTTCATCAATGCGGTCTATATCGGCCATCCCGGCTGGAAGGCCATGGGCGGGCGCATCGGCTATTCCGCCGCGACCGGCGTGATGGTGATCGTGCTGTCGTGGTTCGGCGTCATCGCGGTGATGTCGTCGCTGATCCCGCTGGTCGCGATCTCGCCGATCCTGCTCTACATCGGCATGCTGATCGGCGCGCAGGCATTCCAGGAAACGCCGCATCGCCACGCACCCGCAATCGTGCTGGCGCTGATCCCGAATATCGCGGCCTGGGGCAAGCTGCTGATCGACAGCGCGCTCGGGGCGGCCGGCACCAACGCGGCGACGGTCGGTCTCGACAAGCTCGGCCAGGTCGGCGTGCTCTATCACGGGCTCGAGGTGCTGGGCGCCGGCGCGATCCTCGGCGGCATGGTGCTCGGCGCC
>JAXDNY010000086.1:0-5124 GCA_034669145.1 Hyphomicrobiales bacterium | reverse complement strand
TCCGCTGGCGCTCTTCATCAATCAGGAGAGCCTTCGGTTCGCAGTGGCCGGCCTGACGCCTCTATCGGCGCGCGGCTCACACGCTCGTATTCGGCTATCACCTGAGCTCCGAGAAGCAGGACCAGAGCTCCGAATTCGACGCTCAAGAGTACCGCTACGGATGTCGTGAGAGACCCGTAGACGAGCTGCATTTGTGACATGGTTGCGTAATACCAAGCGAGGACGTGGCGTGTGATCTCCCAGAGCAGCGTCGCGGTCGCACCACCGATGAGCGCGTGGCGTAGCGACAGTTGTCCGACCGGCATCACGAGGTAGATTGCCGTTAGCAGGAGCGCCTCCCCAGTCACGCCGACTAAATACAGGAGCACGACTGAGAGTTGGCTAAGCGAATGGGATTGGCCCAGGATGGTAATATTTCGGGTGCCGACGAATTGAAGCAGCCCTGATACCAAAGTGACGATCAGGAGGCCCAGGCCGAGAAACAAAATGAACAGGTAGGGCATCACCGCGGAGACGAGAAAATGTCGTCGTTTGATCGCGACTCGGTGAAAGAAGATCACAGAAATGGCGTTCTCCAGCACCGTGAACGCCAGGGCGCTGAAGAATAGCATTGTCACGAGAAGGACACTGCCCACTACCTCTCGATGCACCAGAAAAATCCGCAGTTCCTCGACCAGCGCATTCGACTGCCCTGGAACAACAAACTCGAGATATTCGCGGAGCATCTGAAGAAGCCGGTCTTCGGCAAAGATGTGAGATAGCGCCATAAGCACGAGGATCAGCAGTGGCACGAGTGACAGCAAGGTATAATACGCAACTGCGCCTGCGAGCAGCACGCCCTGGTTAGAGCGGAACTGCTTAATCACGGCGAGCGCGAACCTGCCCGGATGTCTGAACACTTTCCCGGCGGTGTCACCTAGTTTCCACATCCTCGCACTCGATCTGAAAGCTGCGCGAAGACAACATGGCGGCTTCGCTATCGTTTGCCATGGTGAGCCGAGCGGGGCGCGTCCCGCTCCCGAGCAGTTGCGCCAGCCAGCCAACCTTCGCATGTCCACTGCGAAACTCAACTGGACCAGAGGATGGGTTGTCTCTTGTGTGTACCAGAAACTTAGATTCGGACGTAGTGATGATGAAGTCTCGCGCGTTTCGAAAAGTTTCGTCCTGTTTTTGAAGCGGTGGATCCTGACGCGACGCGGCATCTAAGTCGCCGGAATTTGGTTCAGAAGCGACGGCAGCCTGTGGCACAAGGGCCATATTGGCCATGCTCATCGGCACCTCTGCAATTGCAAAAATGAAACCACCGCCGACCGGATGCTCACCCAATAGCTTGCCGGCCAGCCGCAAGTTGGCCGCTGGCAGGGAAAAGCGTAGCAGGCGGCAGTCTGGCTCGCCGCGCGAGGTCGCTAAGGCCTGGGCCGGCCGTCCGCCTACTGCTTTCGAGCCACTCACTCAGCGCTGAAGCTGCGCCCCCTTGAGTAAGGCGCGACGATCGCGTCGCGATCACGAACGGCGTCTCTGAACCCAGCGTCGAAAAGTTCTTAATTTTCCCTTGAGCCGCCCGACATGCAAGAGAAGAGGCTCGTGCCTATGCTCCTCGCTCAGTAGGGTCGTTCATAGCTGGAGGAACGAGTCGCGCTGTGCTGCGGCGGGAACAAGTCGGCAGAACGATTTTCGCCACGAATGGCCGGACTGTTAGAGATGTGCATCGCGATCTGTGCCGTCTTGCCAACGGCCGCAAGGCCCCAGCTGCCCAATATCTGCTCAGCCCGTCTACGTCCTGACCCAGTCAACGTGTACTCACCCACGCCAATTATCACTTTAGTGTCGAGCGCCTGCACGTTGTGAACGCCAATTGTCACCTTCCAGCCCGTTTTGATGAGCGCATGGAAATGTTGTTCGATTGCTTGCCTTCCGGTCAGCAGAGCCGTTCTAGGGCTGCTAAAATAGGCGCTCTCTGTGTAGAGCGCCGCGAGGTCCTTCGGATCGCCTGAGTTGAAGGCCCGGGCCCATGTCTCGGTAACCCACAGTAGGACCTTTTTTGTTTGATCAGCGCTTTGCATGTCAAAGGGCCTCAATTTTCGCCGGAAAGCCCCAGCAGTCACACTCTCCGGGCTAAGCCGAAAAACGCCGGCCCTTACCCGCCTGCATTGTAACACTTAGCGCAGGCTAGCGTTGATTTTTTCCAGCGCAGACGATCCTGGAGAAAGCTCCGTGTCCGCGAGTTGGTTCAATGGGGTATCCACTAGGTCAAGGTTCTCGTGAAGATCGGTGGGATTGTTCTCCAGATAGATCAGCCCCGTTACGATCTCGCCAGCCTCTTCGCGGCGCATAAGATGCGCAAGGGCGCCGATACGGTCATGGACATTGTAATCGGCCCCGATCTTCCGCAATCGAAGCGGAGAGCCATCGTGCAACGTCACGACTTGCACTTCGCCGGGTCGATAGTCGGCTGTAATTGGGTCGCGCTTTGGGATAAAGTCGAGCGCATTCACTGCCTCATTGTGCTCGCGTACATAGTCGAAACTCTTTGTGGATCCTTCGTGATTATTAAAGGCAACGCATGGGGAGATGCAATCGATAAAGGCGGGCCCTTGATGTTCGATCGCCGCCTTGATCAAAGGCACGAGCTGGTTCTTGTCGCCAGAAAAAGATCGGCCGACGAAAGTTGCGCCAAGTTGAATTGCCATCGCCGCGAGATCGATGGCCGAATCGGAATTGATGGCGCCCTTTTTTAGGGTCGCGCCTTTGTCCGCGGTCGCCGAGAACTGGCCTTTCGTTAGGCCGTAAACGCCGTTATTGGCAACGAGATAAACCATGTTTACGCCACGTCGGATCGAATGCGCAAACTGCCCAAATCCGATTGATGCTGAATCCCCATCCCCCGACACGCCGAAATAAATAAGATCTCGATTGGCGAGGCTCGCGCCGGTCAGCACAGACGGCATGCGGCCATGCACGCTGTTGAACCCGTGGGAGCCGCCAAGAAAATAGGTCGGAGTCTTTGACGAACAGCCGATCCCGGAGAGTTTTGCAATCCGATGCGGCGGCAAATCTAGTTCAAAACAAGCAAGCATGATCGCGGTCGAGATCGAATCATGGCCGCAACCAGCGCATAAGGTCGAGACCGACCCCTCGTAATCGCGGTGGGTCAACCCAAGCGCGTTGGCGGGAATCTCCGGATGATGGAATTTCGGCTTTGGCAGGTATGTCATGACAGATTGCGTTCTTCCTGCGCCTCGAGCGTCTCTAGGATAAGTGTGCCCATCGACTGCGCGATAAAACGAGCCGTGATCGGAGTGCCGTCGAAATGGAGCACTGGAACAAGCTTGTGTGGATCGGTGGCGTTCTCGGCGATCAGCAGGGTCCTCAATTGCGCGTCGCGGTTCTGTTCGACGACGAAAACGCGATCGTGCCTGGCGATGAAATCGACGACGTCGTTGCTGAACGGAAAGGCGCGGACGCGCAATACATCTACATCGATTCCTGCATCGCGAAGGAGAACGGACGCCTCGTCCATGGCGGCGGCTGTGGAGCCGTAATGGATCACGCCCGTGCGCGTCGTTCGCACCGCCGGCTGCACGATCGGCCCGGGCACATGGCTTTTGGCGGTTTCGAATTTGCGCAGCAAACGTTGCATATTTTCGATATAAGGCCCACCCTCTTCCGTGTAACGGGCATAAGCATCACGCGTGGTGCCCCGCGCGAAATAAGCGCCCCGGGTTGGATGGGTTCCGGGATATGTGCGGTAGGGAATGCCGTCACCATCAACATCGAGGTAGCGGCCGAAATCTCGTCCTGCCTCAAGATCGTCATGCGTCACAACTTTGCCGCGGTCGAGCTTGCGCGCGTCGTCCCACGTGAAGGGTGCGACCAAGCTGTGGTTCATCCCGATGTCGAGGTCGAGCATCACGAATACGGGCGTTTGCAGCCGGTCCGCTAAATCGAATGCGATCGCGCCGAACTCGAACGCCTCGCCAGGATCGCGCGGAAAGATGAGAACATGTTTAGTATCGCCGTGCGATGCCCACGCACAGGACAAGATGTCCGACTGCTGGGTGCGTGTGGGCATGCCGGTCGACGGTCCGCCGCGCTGCACGTTGAAGATAACCGCAGGAATTTCGGCGAAATAAGCAAGGCCGAGGAATTCCTGCATCAGGGAGATTCCTGGACCCGAAGTCGCCGTGAATGCTCGCGCTCCATTCCAGCCTGCGCCGATCACAATGCCGATTGATGCGAGTTCGTCCTCGGCTTGCACGATCGCGAAGCGATGTTTTTTCGTGGTAGGATCGGTGCGCAGTCGCTTGCAGTAGGATGTGAACGCCTCAGCGAGTGAGGTTGACGGCGTGAGTGGGTACCAAGCGCACACAGTCGCCCCGCCGTAGACGGCACCCAGAGCCGCGGCTGTGTTGCCTTCGACAAAGATGCGGTCACCGACCGCATCGGACCGCGCGACCCGCAGCCCAATCGGGCAGGCGAGATTGGCGCGCGCCCAATCTCGGCCGATATGCAGCGCCTTGTGATTGGCGGAGATCAAGTTCTCCTTGCCGCTGAACTGCTCGTCAAGAAGCGACTCCACCACTGACACTTCGATGTCGAGAAGCGCGAGTAACGCTCCGATGCAGATGATGTTCTTGAACAGCTGCCGCTGGCGCGGGTCCTTGTATTCGCGATTGCAGATTTCCGTCAGCGGCACGCCTATGACCGTGACGTCCTCTCGGAATTTCGAAGCGGCAATCGGTCGGGATGAATCGTAGAACAAATATCCGCCCGGCTCGATGGCCGCGACATCCTTGTCCCATGTCTGCGGGTTCATCGCGACCATCAGATCCGTTCCGCCGCGCGCGCCGAGCCAGCCGTGACCGCTGACGCGTACCTCGTACCATGTGGGGAGGCCCTGAATGTTGGATGGAAAGATGTTGCGCGTGGCGACCGGCACACCCATCCGCAGAATGGCGCGAGCGAACATCTGGTTCGCGGAGGCGGACCCCGATCCGTTGACGTTGGCGAACCGGACAACGAAATCGTTTACGCTCTCGATGGGCACGTGATTCCTGCGCGGGGCAAATGGATTTCGAATTTCTGCATGTCCCACGCTCCGGTCGGACAGCGCTCGGCGCACAG
>JAXDNY010000085.1:0-40996 GCA_034669145.1 Hyphomicrobiales bacterium | reverse complement strand
ACCCCCGGTGGACTGTCCTTTCAGGCTTCCGTCCTCATCGGCGAGGAAGCCTTTCCACCGCTTCAGGGGCCTCGGCATGCCTGGGCGGTTGGCACCGCCGGTACGACATGCCGCCAAGAGCCCCAGGTGACGCGCGGCTGGCGCGCCGGGACCGTGCAGCTTCGGCTGTCTCGGCGCGGGTGTGCGTGTTGCACCCTTCCGAAACCACCGCCCCCGATCCGCACTCCAAGACGCCTCTAGAAGCGCCCCTCGTGGATCGAGGCGCACGCACTATCCGTCAGGTTTTTCGCCCGGGGATAACTTTTTTTCGCGAAGTTATCCCCGCGGCGTGGGAACCCATGGCACTTCGCTTCGAGCCGAATAAGCGATATCGTCATGGCCGATCGGAGCGGTCATGACCTATCAGGACATCATCACGATCGAGCCCGGCAAGCGCGGCGGACGCCCATGCGTGCGCCACATGCGGATTGCGGTGAGCGACGTGCTCGGCTGGCTCGCGGCCGGGATGACGCATGCGGACATTCTCTCTGAATATCCGGAGCTGACCGAGGACGACATTCGCGCGTGCCTCGCCTACGCGGCGGACCGCGAGCGACGCGTTCTCACCGCCGCGAAATGAAGCTTCTGTTCGATTAGAATCTAAGCTCGCATCTCTGTGCACGTATTTCCGATCTCTTCCCCGGCTCTCATCAAGTGGGCTTGGGACTAGCCCGCGCAAGCGATAGTGTGATCTGGGAACGCGCCAAGGCGGGCGGCTTTGCGATTGTGTCGCTCGATGCCGACTTCGCCGATATGGCCGCCTTGTATGGAGCGCCGCCCAAGATCATCTGGCTGCGTTGTGGCAATCAGCCAAGCGTGGTGATTGAAAAATTGTTACGCGAACACGCCGAAACCATCGGGGCATTTGAGCAGGACAGCGCGAGTTGTCTGGAAATTTATGCGGAAGGCTGACCCAAAGCACACAGTTAACGTAGCCCGGATGAGCGAAGCGAATCCGGGACGAACCCGCATTCCGCTGCGCTCCATGCGGGCTACGAAGCTGGTGCCGTTCGCGGCTCGGGCCGCCTGGCAAACAACAGCTTCTGATACAGCCGCCCGATCCCGACCAGCACCAGCCCGAGGCAGATCAGCGAGAGCGCGCGCCACACGCCGGTGAGCCCCGCCAAGTCGAGCAGGAACACCTTGCCGATGGTGAGCAGCACCACGGCGGCGGAGCACAGGCGCACCGGCTGCGAGCGCAGGAACAGGCCGATGAGCAGCAGCACGACGCCGAAGGCGAGCCACACCGCCGAATAGGTGTAACCCTCGGCGTTGGTGAACGGGCCTTCGGTCAGGTCCGGGCCGTGGAAGGCGCGCGTCACCATCAGTGACAGATAGGTCAGCGCGAGCACGACCGCGGTGACCGCCGCGACGGTGCGATAGCCTTGCGGGCGAGTCTCGCGCGTCATCAGTCCGAGCGCTGCCGCTAGCGCGGCCGGCAGCGCATAGCCGAGCAGGAGCAGGTTGAAGAACGGCCCGCCGACCGGCGCACCGGTGAGCAGCGGATTCTGGAACAGCAGTAGCCCGAAACCGATCACGGCCAGCATCAGCGCGGCGAGGATGAGCGCCGCGACATCATGCACGATCGAGTTGGTGCGGCCGCGCAGCCGCTCCAGCCCGATCGCCATCGCAAGCCCGCCGCACACTTCCAGCGCGACTTCCGCGAGGCCGCCCGAGGCGTAATAGATATCGCCCGAGTAGATAGTGTGGCGGATTTCCAGGAAGCCGGTCAGCACCGTGAACAGGATCGCACCGGCATCGACCATGCGCGAGGGCACATCGTCGGCGCGCTTGCGCAACAGCCAGCCCGCGACCCAGAATGCGATCGCCGGAATGCCGTAGCCGTAGAGGATCCAGTTGAAAATCGGCGTGGTGCCGATCTCGCCGCCGACGATGCGCGGCTCGTAGCCGATGCGGACGATCACCAGCGCAACCAGGATGCCGCACAGCCAGCGCAGCCATGGCAGCGGACGTTGCTCGGCGACCCACGCCGTGCCCGGCACCATCAGGGCGAGCGCGACGGTGAGCCAGCCTTTCTCCAGCGCGAAGGTGAGCGCCAGCGCGAGCGCCGCGATCGAGCCGGTGGCGAAGATTGCCGCGGCTGAAGCGCTGCCGGGGCGCGGCTCGCGCCTCGTGAGCATTTCGGTTGCGACCGCGAACAGGGCGGCGAGCAGCACCGCAAGCGCCGCGAACGGGAGCGCGCGCTCGAAGCCGTAGATGCGGTAATAGAGCGCGATCAGGATTAGCAGCGGCACGATGACGGCGGTCGCCGCCCAGACGATGGGCGGCTGGGGCCGCGTCGAGCGGCCCTGCGCGAGGAAGCCCGCCCCGGCGAACAGGGCGGAGAAGCCGAAGCCGAGCACAAGCTGGGTGCCATAGGAGAGGCGCGAGGGATCGGGCGCAATGGCGGGGCCGCCGGAAGCGGTGAGCGACGTCCATTGAATGCCGACCGCCATGTCGCCGATGACAAGCGCGGCGAACGCGCCCGCGACCGGCACGGCGGCAACGGCCGCCTCGGTGCGCCAGGCGACCGCAACGGTCGCGAGGATGACGAGCGTGAAGAAGCCGAGTGCGATGCCGGCATGATCGTAAGCGAGGGTGAGCACCGTCGCGGTGAGCAGCGATGCGATGATCGCGCCAGACGAGATCGGGTCGATGCGGCCTTCTTCGGCTTCCGGCCCGTAGAACAGTCCCGACACGATCATCAGTGCGGCGAGCACGAAGCTCGCCACGACGTGGAGCGCATGGGGGGTGAGCGAGTCGACGCGCGTATCCTCAAGGCCGACGAACATCCAGAGCGTGCCGAACGCGACCGCCGTGATGACGAGCCAGCGCCACAGCCGCACACGCGCGAGTGCGAACGATCCGGCGCTGACGAACGCCAGATAGATGTAGAGCGCCCAGTAGTTCGGCGTGTCGCTCGCGACGAGAGCCGGGACGACGAACGCGCCGATCTGCCCGAGCGCGGCGAGCGCCGGCCCGTGCAGCAGCGCGGCTGCGAGCGTCGCCAGCGCCACGATGCCGAGCAGCACGAAGGCGGTGCCGGGCACGAGGAACCCGTAAAGCGCATAGGCCGCATAGATCGTCGCGTAAGCGACGGTGGTGCCGGCGGCGGTGAGAATGCTCGGGATGTGCGCATTTTCGGCGTAGATCGGGGTGCCGCCGATCTCCTTGCGGCGCATCCATTCGCCGGCGGCGACGAGTGCCGCCGCGAACAGGCCGCCGAGGAAGATGCGCACGCCGGGACCGATCAGCCCGGCCTCGATGGAGAACTGCACCAGGAAGATGCCGCCGAGCGCGAGCGCCAGTCCGCCGATCCACACCACCCAGCTCGCGCCGAAGCGTTCCTCGAAGCTCTTGCTCAGTTCGCCGGGTTCTTCAGCGGGCGGAGGCGGCGGAACGGGCTTTGAGGCGTCCTTGATGACGGAGTCGATCGCGGCCTCGTCCATCCGTTCGGAAGGCTGCGGGGCAGGCGGCGCGGTTGGCGTGGTCGGAGCCCAAGGCTGCGCCGCGACAGGCGGCGTTGGCGCGGTCTGCGGGGTCGCGGGCGAAATGCCGGTGAATTGCATGCGCAGTTCGAGATCGGTCACGCGCTTGCGCATCTTCAGCACAAAGACGAGCGCGACGATCGCCACCACGGCAGCAATAAAGTCCATGACAACCCCCCGATATGGGCCAACCGCGGCGTCAGGCGCGCGATTGCGCCGGCGGTCCGGCGCATGTCTCTGTCGTCGGAACTATGAACATAGTTCAAATTTGAACGACGTTCAAGTCCTGCCCCCGAGCCGCAGCCCCGGCGCCGGGCGCTCGGACAGCACCTCGCGGCGGAACCGGAACAGCGCGGCCGGCCGGCCGCCGGTTTCCGTGGAGGTTTCGCCGGTCGGCTCGACCAGCGCGGTGCCTTCGACGAGGCGGCGGAAATTCTGTTTGTGCAGGAGCCGGCCGGAGATCGCCTCGACGGTGTGCTGCAGTTCGGTGAGCGTGAATTCGGCCGGCATCAGCTCGAACACGACGGGGCGGTATTTGAGTTTCGCACGCAGCCGGGCGATCGCAGTCGCCAGAATGCGGCGGTGGTCGAAACGCATCGGCTCGCCGAGCACGGGCAGGGCTCCGCGCTGAAGCGCGGACTGCCGGCCATCGCGTTTGGCTTCCTCGATCAGGCCCGCCTCGTAGAGCATTTCGTAGCGGTCAAGCACCTTCTCCTCATCCCACGGCGAGCCGCCGACGCCGAAGCACAGCCGCAGCCGCGCGCGCCAGCCGAGCGCGCGCCCGAGTTCGCCGTGCGAGGCGCCGGCCCATTCGCTCAAGCGCGGGATGATGTCGTCGAGGATCGCGGGGCGCTTCTCGCGCCAGTCCTCCCACGGGAAAAAGCGGTACCACGGCTCGAAGCCCGCGCCGCCGGTCTTCAGCGCGGCGGCGCTTTCCGGCATGCGGGTGAGCGCGAGGTAGCCGACCGACACCATGTGCGGGCCGACGTCGGCGGGTCCCGCGTGGCGGCCACGATCGCCGAACGTGTAAAGCTGCTCGACATAGCCGACGCGCAGGCCCGTTTGCGCCTCGACCCATTCGCGCAGGCCGATCTCGAAGGTGCGATGCGCCAGCGGGTCGAACGGGCCGAACGGGAGGCCTGCGCGAGGCTCGGTTTTTCCGCCATCGCCCGCGATGAGAATGGCCGGCTCGCCATCCTCCACCGCCACGATCGCTGCGGTGAGCCCGATTTCGATCGGCGTAAGGACGGTTTCGGCCATCAGTCAACCTCTCCCTCCCCCACTTGCGGGGGAGGGCTGGGGAGGGGGCTATTCAATTTCAAGCCGGAACGGTTCGGTCGCATAAGCCGCCATGCCGGGACCGATCGACCGGATCGCCGCGACCATGCGGCCCTCGCGCCCGAGCATGCGGTCGGCGAGCGTCACGATGCGGATGTTCGGCGTCGCGGTGTGCGAGGCCGCGCGCAGCGCACGCGCAATGGTCGCCTCGTCGCGCTGCGGATTGAGCGCGCAGGCGGTGACGAACGCACCCGCGGTCGAGCGGCTGATGCCCGCATAGCAATGCACCACCAGCGGGTTGGCGCGGTCCCACGAGCGCACGAAGCGCAACAGGTCGCCGACATGCTCCTCGGCCGGCGCCACGTAGCCCTCGATGTGGTCGGTGATGTCGTCCATGTCGAGCAGCAGGTGGTTCTCAGGCAAGATCGTCGCCGGGCGGCGGACCAGCGAGATGTCCTTGATCAGCGTCACCACATGGCGTGCGCCGGTTTCGCGCACCGTGTCGTGCAGGCGGGCGAGCGAGCAGACGTGGATCATCAAAGCCCTTTCAGCGCATCAAATCGCTTCAAATATCGCGCTTCCGCATCCCTGGCGGACCATGGCGTTAGATAGTCCCTTTCGAGCGTCGCCGGAACCTCGGGCGGCGCGCCGAAAAAGCGCCGCGCTTCGCTGTCGCTAAAGCCCGCAAGCCGTGTCGCCTCCAGATACGCCGCCGCGCGGTCGGAACTCTTGATCAGACGAGAGAGCTCGGTGGGCAGCGCGGGCGGCAATCCGAATCGCAGGTGAATGGCGGCGAGCAGGCGATGCTCCACCGCCTTGTAGGATTCGCCGATCACGGATTTGAACGGCGTGATCATATCGCCGATCACGTATTCGGGCGCGTCATGCAGCAGGATCGCGAGCCGCGCGCGCGTGTCGAGGCTCACGCGCCGGCGCGCGATCGCCTCGACCAGCAGGGTATGCTGCGCGACCGAGAAGATGTGCGCGCCGGAGGTCTGCCCGTTCCAGCGCGCGACGCGCGCCAGCCCATGCGCGATGTCGGCAATCTCGACATCGAGCGGCGAGGGGTCGAGCAGGTCGAGTCTCCGCCCCGACAGCATGCGCTGCCAGGCGCGTGCGCCGGCGCGCGCTTTGTTGCTGTGCCTGGGAGGTGAGGGAGGGCGAGTCACGGCGCGCAAGTTAGAGGATAACTCACCGTCCGGCGACCCGCCCGCTTCGTGGCTCCTCATTCCCGTTTGGGTAAGCGCGATACGGCCCGATACGCGTCGCGACGATGGGTTCGCGACACGCCGACGGTGCGGCGGGCATCCGGGATTAACGGTCGGACGTTGATTTGCGACAGCACGTCCTGTAACCAATTCGCGCTTTCGCGGTCGGGACAATGCTGGGTTGCTTTGCATATGACCGTTAAAGGGATATGACCAGAATCAAGCGAGGGCGACCAATACCCGTTAGTTTATTGTTTGAGAGACGGCGACTATGGTCCCCGGGCGCCCGCCCCTGTGATAGCTCCCGCCGAAGGCTCTTAATCTCACATTCGGTACACTCGAAAAGGTCAATCATGGCAAAGAAAGCCAAGCGAAGAGGCCGGCCCCCCGGCGCAAAATCTCCCGATAAAATGGATGTTGGCCAGCTGCGCCAGTACATCGATCGGATGGAAAACCTGTTGAAACAAAAGGTAAGCGAGCAACGCTCGTATTTCGAGGAAAAGTTGTCCGAATTATCTGGTTATGCTTCGGCGAAAGCTTCGCGCGTCATGCGCGCCATCGGCGCCCCGAAGAAAAAGGGCACGCGCAAGAAGGCGACGCCAAAGTATCGCTCGCGCAAAAATCCGAAAATCCTCTGGTCCGGCCGCGGCGTCACGCCGGTCTGGATGCGCGAGGAAATGAAGGGCACCAAGCTCAAGAAGGACGATTTCCTGATCGCGAAGGCGTAATCCCCGGCTATTTCCTCAGGGATGCGGTCAAATGTTCGTGACGGTAGCAATCGACCAGATGGTCGTTGACCATTCCGGTCGCCTGCATGAAAGCGTACACAATCGTCGGCCCGACGAATTTGAATCCGCGCGCCGCTAATTCCTTCGACATCGCTTTCGAGATCGGCGTTTCGGCCGGCACCTGCTTGACCGACTTGAAGTGGTTCACCTTCGGCGCGCCACCGACAAAATCCCACAGCAACGCCGAAAATCCCGCGCCCTTTTCCACGACCTCGAGAAAGGCGCGCGCGGAAGCGACCGCGCCCTCGATCTTCATTCGGTTGCGCACGATGCCGGCATCCTGCATCAGCCGCTCGATTTTCTTCGGCGTGTAGCGCGCGATCTTGGCCGGTTCGAAGCCGTCGAAGGCCTTTCGGAAATTCTCGCGCTTGCGCAAGATGGTGATCCACGACAGTCCGGCCTGAAAGCCGTCGAGCACGAGCTTCTCGTACAGCGCGCGGTCGTCGTACTCGGGCACGCCCCATTCGTCGTCGTGATAGGCGACATAGAACGGATCCTGCCCGGGCCACGGGCAGCGATGTTTGCCGTCAGGATGGAGCAGGGCGGGCATGGTGTTCGTTACCAGTGTGGAAGTGTTGTACTCTAGCTGCTAGATTACTCGCATGGCACACAGCGATGAAAGATCGGTGTTTCAGGCCTACAGCCGCGCGGAAATCAGCCGGGCTGAGGTCGGACGCCGCATCGGGAGAGAGATAAGTTTCGGCGAACTGCTGCTCGAATTGCACAACCAGAAACTGCCGCTTCCCCGCTATCCGAGTGACCCGGACTCGCCCGGCGTCCGATTGATTCGTGACTTGGCGTCGCGAGGGCAACGTGCCGGATGAAGGTGTCACCGCGAAGCTTATTGTCAGTGATACCGGTCCGCTGATCACCCTCGCTGCCGCGAATTCCCTCGACTATCTTCTTTATCCGGGCATCCCAATCTACCTGCCGGATGCGGTGTTGTATGAGGCAACCGTCAACAGCGCTGCACTTGGGGCCGTCAGTATCGCATCGTGGGTTCAGGCCAACTCGCAACAGGTCCATCCGATCGCCACCGAGGCGTATGCCAACTTTCAAACTCTTCGCGAACGAAATCCTTCCCACCGCTAGCGCGACCTGGGAGAGCGGGCTGCGCTCGAGGCGATCCGCTATGGTGTCGCTCTGACATCGAGCGAACGCGCGATACTGATCACCGAGGATGATCGCGTTGTCCGCGGGTCATTCCTGGTCCCGGCCGACGATCGGGAACGGGTGATCCCGATAACAACCATGGATTTCCTCGTCGGCCTCGAAACCGCAGGGCGGATCAATTCGGCCGAGGAAATCTATAGATTGGCAGAAGACGCTGGCCGCACAGCCTCGCGTTCCACCGCTTTGGATGCTCAGCACGAAGAGGCGCGCAAGATAGTCGAGGTGCTTCTTCAGGCCGTCAGGAGCGCGGATTAAACAACTCGTCAGGCCACCTCTTACTCCGCCGCTTTCGCTTCGCCGGGCCAATCAAAGCGCGCCCAGGCGGGCTTCACCGGGTGGATCGCGATGCCGCCCGAAATAATCGGTTGCCCGGCCGCGAGTGCGTCGCCGATGCGGCCGAGATGGAGCATCGCCAGCCCGCGCCCTCTCGCGGAGGAGCCCATGGTGCCGACCTCGATGTCGCCGACCTTGACCGGAACGCCGGCTTCGGCGGCGAAATCCTGAAAGGTCACCGGGATGACACGCTTGCGCGCCGTGCCGCGATGCTCGACGCGCGAGACCACTTCCTGCCCGACATAGCAGCCCTTTTCGAAGTCGATGCCATTGAGCTGGTCCATGTCGGCTTCGTGCGGGAAGGCGTCGTTGTACTGGAAATCGAGGCCGCCGCGCGGGGCGCCGAGCGCGATACGATGCGCTTCATACTCCTTGTCCTCCACCAGCGGCGCGCCGAGATCGGCCGCCGCTTCGGCGGCGACATGCGGGGGCAGGATGACGCGGATGCCGAGGGCCGGGAGGCGCGGATCGGCGTAGCACAGGCCGTATTCGGTGCTGCGCTGGCCATCCCAGATCCCCATCACGCCCAGCGCCGCGGAGAGGTCTTCGATCACCAGCTTGGCGCGCAGCTTGTAGAAATTGAGCCGGTCGACCAGCGTTTGAGTGAGCGCGCGCGGGCAATCGAGAAAGAATCCGCCGCCGTCCTCGGCTGGCGCCTCGGCTACGATCATGTCGACCATGATCTTGCCCTGCGGGGTGAGCAGCGCGGCGAACGCGGGCCGCTCCGGTGTCACGCCGCCGATGTCGGTGGTGAGCAGCCCGTTGAGGAACTTGCGCGCGTCCTCCCCCGCAACCTTCACGACGCCGCGCTCGGGCAGCAAAGCCGCTTTCATGCAAAGTCCTTCCGTCGCCCGCAACGTAGGGCGCCGGTGGGACCGGCTCAAGGGCAGTCGATTGGAACGCCGATAAGGGAGGCGATTACTGCCGCGAAATCTGCACCGAGAATTCGCCGTTGCGGATGCGCGCCGGGAGCCCTTCGGCATATTTGGCGGTCGCGTCCTCCCCATAGGTGGTGACGAGCTCGCTCAGCGCGCTGAACAGCGAGGCCTGTGCCAGGCAGTCGCCGTCGACCCCGTCGAGCCGCGCCTCGCTCCACGCCTCGAACAGATAGCTCAGCGCGATCTGCTTTTGCTCGGTGTCGGAAGCCAGCCCCCGGGCCGCATCGGTACGTGGCGCAATGCTCATCTCTCAAACCCATATCACAGCGCCAAATGGCGCCGTTCCCAGCGGCGCGAAGTTAGCATGGGGATTTGCGGCGCACAGGCGAGACTTTAGGAAAGGTTAACGGCCGCATAGCAATGCCGGTTACCGGGAACCGGACAATTCTAGTTTGCGTAGCGCGCCGTGATGTCGCGGGCAATCTTCGAGCCCTCTTCGAGGTAGCGGCGGATCGCGTAGTCGGCGGCTGGCGTGCAGGTGCGGTAGGTCTGCTGGAAGCCGCGATAGCCGCGGTTGAAGCTTGCGATCAGCCGCTCGCGCCGCTCGCCGCCCGGCGCTTCGGCGTCGACCAGCGCCTGCATCTCGTTGCGCCAGACCATGCCTTCGCGCGCGCCGCAGATGTCGCGCAGATAATGCAGCGCGCCGAGGATTTCCGAGAGCCGCTGCAGGTCGCTCTCATAGGGCGCGCGCCCGCCTTGCGTCGCCTGGCCATGGGCGACGGTGGCGAAAAGGACGAGCAGGAGGATCAAGAAAAAGCGGGGCATCAAACTCCTCCGCCCTCATGCTGAGGAGCGCCCGAAGGGCGCGTCTCGAAGCATGGAACGCGTGGCCATCCTTCGAGACGCGCGCTACCGCGCGCTCCTCAGGATGAGGTTGGGAGATATGCCCGCCGCCTGGGGCGAGGGCAAGGCATCTTAAGCGGCGTGGTTTAGCCAGCTTCCATCCGTTCGAACGCCGCCGCGACTATGTCGGCGAGCCCTTCGGTGGTTTTCAGCGCGGACAACTCCGCCGGCTGCAGCCAGCGCAACTCGGAGAGTTCTTCGATTTGCAGCGTTCCTTCGCCCGCGAGCCAGCGCGCCGCAAAGCACAGGATCACGAAATGACGCGACACGCGGCCAGCCTCGTCACGCGTGATGAATTCGCGCTGGCCTGCGAGCGCCACCGGCTCGATCGTGATGCCGGTTTCTTCGGCGATTTCGCGCACCACCGCCTGATGCAACGTTTCGCCGGCCTCCACGACACCGCCCGGCAGCGTGTAGAGGCCGGTGCTCGCGCCCTTGGCGCGCCGCGCCACCAGCACGTGCCCGTCGCGGATGATCGCGGCCGAGACCGCCAGATATGGCCGGTCGGGATATGTGCGGGGATCGGTCATCGGGTTACCTTAACACCGCACCTCATCCTGAGGAGCCCGCGAAGCGGGCGTCTCGAAGGATGGCGGCGAAGTCAGTGTGTGTGGCCATCCTTCGAGACGCGGCCTTCGGCCGCTCCTCAGGATGAGGAGTTTATTTTTCAAACAGCGCGTCGACGGTCGCCTGCTGCTCACCCGTCGTCATGTCTTCCGAATGCGCGATATCGTAGCCGTTGATCACCGCGCCCGCCCGCGCGACCATCGGCTTGAGGCGTGCCGCGGTCTCGGCCGCGAGCGCGTTGGCGGCTTCGAGCGAGGAGCGCCGCTGGAACGTCTCGCAGGTTGCGACGAGCAGCGCGTTCATGGTGTCGGCCAGTTCGTCGAGCCGGACGCGCGCGATCGGCTCGGCCACCGCGTAGGCGGCGATCGCCAGTTCCTTGTCCTTGAAATGCGAGGCCGCGAAATGCTCTTCGTAGGAGAGCGGCTCCCAGCCGATCAGCTCGACGATGCACTCCGGCGTTTGCGGCAGCAGGTCGAGCAGCATGATGGCTTCGTTGAAGTGGTTGAGGTAGTCGGTCGCGAGCCCGGTCTGCGGATTGATGTTGGCGGCCGCCAGCCGCGCCGGATCAAGGCGCGACAGTTCGTCGTCGGAGAACAGGGGAGCGGGAGCTGTCATCGGGTTGTGCGGCGCGGTCCTCTTCGGGTCTAGGCAGTCTTGTCGGGCATGGTTAAATCCGCATTAAGACTCAAGGCCGAAGGCAACGCCCCTGATGTGCGGACGGTACGCGATCACCACGGCCCCGGAGGCGATCCGGCAGTTGTTCCGCTATCTGGAGCAGCCGAATTTCCCGCCGCGCTACAACGTCGCGCCGACTCAAGCCGTGCCGATCGTGCGCATGACCGAAGGTAAGCGCCAGTTTGCGCTGGTGCGCTGGGGGCTGATCCCGGCGTGGGTCAAGGACCCGCGCACGTTCTCGCTGGTCATCAACGCGCGCGGCGAGTCGGTGCTCGACAAGCCCGCCTTCCGTAACGGCATGAAACGGCGGCGCTGCCTGTTTCCGGCCGACGGCTTTTACGAATGGAAGCGCGAGGGGGAGAAGAAGCGGCCCTATTTCGTGCGCCTGAAGTCGAGCCAGCCGATGGCGTTCGCGGGCTTGTGGGAAAGCTGGATGGGGCCGAACGGCGAGGAAATGGAAACCGCCGCGATCGTCACCACCACGGCGAGCCGCTCGATCGCGCACATCCATGGCCGCATGCCGGTGATCGTGCCGCCCGAGGCGTTCGACTTCTGGCTCGATCCGAATGTGGATGGCGAGATGGCGGCGAGCGTGATTGCGCCCGCGCGCGACGCGCTGATCGAGGCTTACGAGGTTTCCAGCGCGGTCAATCGCACGGCGAACGACTCAGCCGTGCTGATCGAGCCGCTGCGTGAGCCGGAGGTCGTGGAGCCGCCCAGGCCGAAGCCGGCGAAGAAAGAAAAGACAAAGATCGACGACGGGCAGGCGAGTTTGTTTTGAAACGCCGGCTGTCATCCCGGGCGACGGCGCGAAGCGCCGGAGACCCGGGATCCATAGCCACAACACTCTCGAATCCTTCGCCGGTCTGTGTTTATGGGTCCCGGCTCGCGCTCGCGTTGCTCGCTTGGCCGGGATGACAGCCTGAGTTCACGGCGTCATCGGCCGGCCATCGAGCCACTTGGCGTAAATCACGCGCTCCTGCGTCGCGTAGCCGAGCCGGTCGTAGAACGCCTTCACGCCAGTATTGTCCGGCCGCACCATCAGTTGGACCTTCTCGACGCCGGTCGCGCGCAGCCAGTCTTCCGCCGCCGCCATGATGACGCGGCCGAAGTCCTTTTTCTGATGTTCGGGATCGACCGCGACGTAATAGACCCAGCCGCGATGGCCGTCGTGGCCGACCATGGCGGACGCGACGATTGCACTGTCCGCGCGGCCGACGAGGATCGTCGCGTTCGCGCCGCGCCGTGCGAATGCGATGTCGGCCGCCGGATCGTTCCACGGCCGCGTCAGGCCGCAGCGCTGCCACAGCGCGATGACGGCGGGCACGTCGGCGTCGGCGATCGGGGAGATGGAGAGGGTCATGGTCTGTCATTCCGGAAGCCGCGCAGCGGCTGTCCGGAATCCATAACCACGAAACCGTCCGGATCGCGAGGGCTGTGGTTATGGATTCCGGGCTCCGGCCTTCGGCCGGCCCCGGAATGACAGCTAAAGCACCTTCCCGGGATTCAAAATCCCATTCGGATCCAGCGTGCGCTTGAGCGCGCGCATCAGTTCCATCGCGACCGGGTCCTTGATGGTCGGCAGCAGGTCGCGCTTCATGATGCCGATGCCGTGCTCGGCCGAGATCGAGCCGCCGTACTTCAGCACGACGTCGAACACGACCTTGTTCACATCATGCCAGCGTTCGAGGAACGCGGCCTTGTCGGTATCCACCGGCTGCGCGACGTTGTAGTGGATATTGCCGTCGCCGAGATGGCCGAACGGCAGCGGGCGGCTGCCTGGAACGAGCTTCGCGACCGCGGCGTCGGCTTCGCGGATGAACGCCGGGACGTTCGCGACCGGCACCGAGATGTCGTGCTTGATCGAGCCGCCGACCTGGCGCTGCACCTCGCCGAACATTTCGCGGATGCGCCAGAAGGCTTTCGTCTGATCCAGATTCTCGGCGATCGCCGCGTCGGAAACCAGCCCGCGCTCGACGCCTTCGGCAAGGATCGCTTCCATCTTGTCGCGCAGGCCCTCGCGCTGCTGCGAGGACAGCTCGATCAGCACGTACCAAGGATGGGGTTGCGCCAGCGGATCGCGCGCGCTGCCGTCATGCTTGAGCACCGCATCGATGCCGAGCCGCACCATCAGCTCGAACGAGGTGACGCCCGGCGTGCGCTCGCTCGCGATGCCGAGCAGATCGAGCGCGGCCTCGGGTGAGGCGAGGCCGACGAACGCGGTCTCGACCGAACGGGGTCGCGCGATCATGCGCAACGTCGCCGCCGTGATGACGCCCAGCGTGCCCTCGGCGCCGATGAACAGGTTCTTCAGGTCGTAGCCGGTGTTGTCCTTCTTGAGCTTGTTCAGGTTGTTCAGCACGCGGCCGTCGGCGAGCACGACTTCGAGCCCGAGCGCCTGTTGGCGCGCAACGCCCCACGAGACGGCCGTGGTGCCACCCGCGTTGGTCGACAGATTGCCGCCGACCGTGCAGGTGCCTTCGCTGGGCAGCAGCAGCGGGTAGAGCCGGTCGACGTTCGCGGCCGCCTCGCGCACACGGCCGAGCGAGACGCCGGCCTCGGCGGTGATGGTGTTGGAGGTCGCATCGACCTCGCGGATCTTGTCGAGGCGGTTGAGCGAGAGAACGATCTCGCCGTGATGCGGGATCTGCCCGCCGACCAGTCCCGTGTTGCCGCCCTGCGGCACGATCGCGGTCTTCGTCTCGTTCGCGAGCTTGAGCACCGCCGATACTTCCGCAACCGAGCCCGGCCGCAGCACCATCGGAGAGCGCCCGTGATAGAGGCCGCGCATCTCGCGTAAGTATGGCTCCTGCATCGCCGGATCGGTGATGGCGTAGCGCTCGCCGACGATTTTGGCGAAGCGGGGGAGGAGATCGGATGCGATCGGCGTTTTGAATTGTTCGTTCATGGGGGAGTTTTAGCTGCTCGCCGCCTCAGGGTCGAGGCGCCGCCGCCCGCGCGAGCCGGTCGTTGATGGCCTCGCCGAGGTCCTCGTTCGGGATCGGCATCACGGCAATGCCGCGCGCACCGGAGGCATCGAGCGCGCGCAGATGCGAGAACAGGTTCGCGGCGGCTTCGACGAGATCGCCGGTGGGCGACAGGTTGAGCACGCGCGCGGCATTCGGAATATTTGTGCCGAAGGCAAGCAGCGCTTCCCCATCCCTCACATCATGCGCGTTGAGCCGCAGCGGTGTTTTCGGTGCGTAATGCGACGCGAGCATCCCAGGCGCGAGCGGCGCCTCGTCTGGCACCGGTTCGGCAATCATGAGCGCATGGCCGAGCACGCGCTCGATCGCCTCGCGCGGCACGCCGCCGGGGCGCAGCAGCGTCGGCATCTCGATGCACGACACGATGGTGGACTCGATGCCGACGCTGGTCGCCCCGCCGTCGAGAATGAGGTCAATGCGCCCGTCGAGGTCGGCGCGGACGTGTTCGGCGAGCGTCGGCGACACATGGCCGGAGCGGTTCGCCGACGGCGCGACCACCGGCTTGCCGAAGGCCTTCAACAGATCGCGCGCGACCGGATGTGCGGGCACGCGCACCGCAATGCTGTCGAGCCCGGCGGTGGCAAGCTCCGACACCGGGCAGCCGTCCAGCTTGGGAAGCACGAGTGTGAGCGGCCCGGGCCAGAATGCCTCCGCGAGTTTCTTCGCTCGGAACGAGAAGCGCGCGAACATGAACGCCGCCGCGGCGCTGGTTACATGCGCGATCAGCGGGTTGAAGTGCGGGCGGCCCTTGGCGGCGTAAAGCCGTGCGACCGCTTCGCTGTTGGTGGCATCGGCGCCGAGCCCGTAGACCGTCTCGGTCGGAAACGCCACCAGTCCCCCCTCGCTGAGCACGCGCGCCGCCGCCGTGATCGCGGCGCGATCGGCGGTGAGCAGGCGCGTGGCCAATTCGACGGGCATGAATGGCTTTCAGGATCGGTTTCGCGCCGCTACATTGGGGAGAGGTCATTCCCCGTCAAGAGACAAATCAATGACTTACCGCGCGCCGGTCGAAGATATCGCCTTTACGCTGAAGCATTCCGCCGGGCTGAAAAGCGCGCTCGACGAGGGGCTTTACGGCGATCTCACCGAAGCCGACGTCGATGCGGTGCTGGAGGAGGCCGGCAAGTTCGCCTCCACGGTGATCGCACCCCTCAACACGGTCGGCGACAAGCTCGGGACCCCGCTGAAGGACGGCGCCATCACGATGCCGCCGGGCTGGAAGGAGGCCTATACGGCATGGGCGCAGGGCGGCTGGAACGGGCTCGCGGCGTCGGTGGACTTCGGCGGGCAGGGGCTGCCGCACGCGCTCAATGCTGCCTGCATCGAAATGTGGAATTCGGCCTCGATGGCGTTCGGCATCGGCCCCGTGCTGACCATGGGGGCGATCGAGGCGCTCGACCGGCATGGCGCGGACGCGCTGAAGCAGAAATATCTCGAAAAGCTCACCACCGGCGAATGGATGGGCACGATGCAACTGACCGAGCCGCAGGCCGGGTCGGATGTCGGCGCGTTGCGCACGCGCGCGGTGCCCGCCGGCGACGGCACCTATCGCATCACCGGCTCGAAGATCTTCATCACCTATGGCGAGCACGACCTGACCGACAACATCATTCATTTCGTGCTCGCGCGATTGCCCGACGCGCCGCCGGGCACCAAGGGCATCTCGCTGTTCCTGGTGCCGAAGTTCTTCGTCAACGACGACGGCTCGCTCGGCGCGCGCAACGACGTGCGCTGCCACTCCATCGAGCACAAGCTCGGCATTCACGGCTCGCCGACCTGCACGATGGTCTATGGCGACAACGGCGGCGCGGTCGCCTGGCTGATCGGCGAGGAGAACCGCGGGCTCAATTGCATGTTCACCATGATGAACAATGCGCGGCTCGCGGTCGGCCTGCAGGGCGTCGGTATCGCGGAGCGCGCGACGCAAGCTGCGATGGCCTACGCGCAGGATCGCCGCCAGGGGCGCGCGGGCGCGAATGCGTCGAGCCCGATCGTCGCGCACCCGGACGTCAAGCGCATGCTGCTCACCATGCGGGCGCTGACGCGCGCCGCGCGTGCGATCTGTTACGCGACCGGCGCCGCGATCGACCGCGCGCATCGTGGCAAGGACGATGCGGCGCGCAAGGCCGCCGACCAGCGCGCCTCGCTGCTCACGCCGGTCGCGAAAGCATTCTCCACCGACATCGGCACCGAGGTCGCCTCGCTCGGCGTGCAGGTGCATGGCGGCATGGGCTTCATCGAGGAGACCGGCGCCGCGCAACACTATCGCGATGCGCGCATTGCACAGATTTACGAGGGCACCAACGGCATTCAGGCGATCGACCTGGTGGCGCGCAAGCTGCCGATGATGGGCGGCGCCGTGGTGCGCGGCTATCTCGACGAGTTGCGCCGCACCGTTGCGGCGGTGAAGCAGACCAACGATCCGGCGTTCGGCGCGACCGGTGCGCGGCTCTCGGATGCGGTGGAGAGCCTCGACCGCGCGACCACGTGGCTGCTTTCGAAGCTCGACACATCGCCTGACGCGGCGCTTGCTGGCGCCACGCCGTATCTGCGGCTGTTCGCGTCCGCGGCGGGCGGCTGCATGCTGGCCGAGGAGGCGCTGGCGGGTGTCCGCAGCGGGGTAAGTCACGGCGGCGGCCGCGTCGCGCTGGCGCGCTTCTTTGCCGAGAACATCGCCGTGCAGGCGGGCGGATTGGAAACAACTATCACCGAAGGCGCGGATTCGGTTGCCGACACCGCGCTGCGGGGCGCGGCCTAGCACAGTGGTCATCCCGGCCAAGCGATGCGCAACATCGCGCGAGCCGGGACCCATAACGGAACGAGAGATAAATCGAAAGAATCGTGGTTATGGATCCCGGGCCTCGCTCTGCTCGCCCGGGATGACCACAAGAGTGGAAGGATAGTTTCATGACCGATCAAGTCATCGTCACCGACGACGGCCCCGTGCGCACGATCCGCATGAACCGGCCGGAGAAGAAGAACGCGCTGACGTCGGTGATGTACGACGCGATGGCGGAGGCGATCGAGACCGCGAGCGGATCGTCGCCGATCCGTTGCGTGCTGATCGCGGGCGCGCCCGGCGCGTTCTCGGCCGGCAACGATTTGCAGGATTTCATGAAGGCCGCGACCGGCGGCGAGGGGCTCGGCAACGCCGTGCTGCGCTTCCTCTATGCGCTCGCGCGCGCCGAGCGGCCGCTGGTGGCCGCCGTACAGGGTGTTGCGGTCGGCATCGGCACCACGATGATGCTGCATTGCGACTACGCGGTTGCGGCGAGCGACGCGCGCTTCTCCACGCCGTTCGTCGCGCTCGGGCTGGTGCCGGAGGCGGCTTCGAGCCTGATTGCGCCGCGGGTCATGGGCCATCGCCGCGCGTTCGAACTGCTGGTGATGGGCAAGCCGCTGTCGGGCGAGGAGGCGAAGGCCGCCGGGCTGGTCAATCAGGTGGCGCCGGCCGAAGAGGTCGAAGCCGAGGCGATGAAGGCGGCGCGGCAGATTGCCGCGCTGCCGCCGGAGGGCGTCGCAATCTCGCGCCGATTGATGAAGGGCGCGCCGGACGAGATCGTGCGGCGTATGGACGACGAGGCGGACGCGTTCAAGATGCGGCTGCAATCGCCCGAAGCGCGCGCCGCGTTCACGGCGTTTTTGAGCAGGAAGAAATGATACGCCAAACCCAAGATCGAGCGTAAGAATTAGTCACTTCCATAGATTGCATGCCCGGTTCGACTAGGATATCGTTCGCCGATTAGTTGTGCCCCTTGGCGGGGCGCATGGCGGTGAGGTGCGGCTATGTCGACCTTTCATCTCGACCTCGATGTCATCGCGCCGATTACGATCAACCCGATCACCATCAATCCACTAACGATCAATCCGCTGACACTCACGCTCACGCCGCTCACGATCAATCCGCTGACGTTGACGCTCACGCCGCTGACCGTGACGGTGACCCCAATCGACTTCACCCTTCGGATCAAAGAAATCCCTTCGGTGCGCGTGCACTTCCCGGTCGACTACGGCGTTTGCGTTGGTGTGCTCGGCGTCGAGTTGCTGAACGTGCGGCTGTGCGGCCAGGCGCAGGTCATCACCGAACCCTATGTGCCGAATCCGTGCGAGTGCCGTCCGGGATTGAGGCTGGTGACCGGCTTGGCGACGCCGGTCAGCGAAGTGCCGCAATGAACGAGGCAAGATCTGCATCAAGGCGGGAGTGATGGCGCGCGCGGCTTCACAACCACGGCCACTCGAATTTTACGGGCCGCCGCGCGGGTTGCGGTCGCGCGAGATCATCACCGGCGTGGAGGGGCGCGGACGTGTCCGCCTGCCTGAGTCACTGAGCGGCGCCGGGGCGGCTCCGATCGAGTTTCTCGATATCCGCCGACTGCGCGTCCGGCTTCCCCAACACACTCCTCCGGGCGATTATTCGGCGCAGCTTGAAACGGACAGCCAGAGCTATCCGGTCGCGCTGAGCGTCGAGCCCTATGAGAGCCTGAAGGCGAGCGGCGATCTGCTTTTCGAAGCAAGGCCGGGCCGGGCGGCCGACGCGGAGTTAAGCCTGAGCAATCGCGGCAATGTCTCCAGCGACATTCCGGAAAGCTGTGACTACTGGCTGTTCGAACAGCGCAGCCTGGAAGATGCGGTGATCCACACCTTCCACGAAAAGACCGCCGACCCGGAAAAGCTGTTCGGCATCCTGCTCAAGCGCCTGCGCGACGCGACCGGCGGGCGGTCCAAATGCCGCGTCACGGCCGGCTCAGGGCCGCTCGCACCCGGCGCGGAGCGCGTTGTGAAGCTGCGCGCGTTTCTCCCCAAGCAGCTCACGCCGGAACGCTCCTATGTGGGGCTCATGACCCTCGGCCCGATGTATCAGGGGATCACGGTGCACGTGACGAAGAACGAACGGGGCAGCAAAAAATGAAACACTCCAACGACCATCATTCGGGACATTTCGGGGGCATCGAGCAAGCCTTCAAGGGAT
This sequence comes from Hyphomicrobiales bacterium, assembly GCA_034669145.1. Classification (GTDB taxonomy): domain Bacteria; phylum Pseudomonadota; class Alphaproteobacteria; order Rhizobiales; family Xanthobacteraceae; genus PALSA-894. Next base: position 21,710 of record JAXDNY010000085.1, on the reverse strand, counting down.
TGGTCGCCGCCCAGGTCTCGCTCGGAAAAGAGCTGTTCAAGATCGCCGCGGATGCCGCCGGCGGCGCGGTGAGCGGTTTCGGCATCAAGCCGTCACACGCTCCCTCGTGCTGCCATATCCCCGAGCCGTGCTGGATGCCGCTGCAGCACGGTCCGATCCATTGCCTGCTGGAAGCGGGTTCGCACGGAACGCTCGACCTCGACATCACCAATGAAGACTTTCAGGCCCATTCCTACGCCATCCAGGCGACCGGTGCGGACGCGGGTCTCGTCAAGATCAACCCTCCAGTCCTGACGCTCGGACCGAAATTGCGCGGCACCGTGCAGGCCACGTTTGCGCTACCCAACCCGGCGACCAAGAAGCACTACGAAGCCGTGATCTGGGTCATCGGCTGCCGCTCGCACTACATCCGCTGGCGTGTCGATGTCGCCGACAAGTGTTGCGACGCGCGCTGCTGCCATGAGCTGTCGATCCAAGATCAGCCCGACTACGTCATGCACTGGTACGATCACTTCTACTGCGCGCGGCCCTGCATGGGCGGGCTCGTGCGTCCGGACGGCAAATGAGCACGGAACGCGTCGGCGCAGTCATCAAAGACCTGGTCGAATTGCACCTGAAGACCTGGTCGACGGTGTTCGATCTGTCCAAGGGCTACGTCCGGGCGGTCGACGGCATTGTTCGCCAGAGCGGCCGGGCGGCGGAAGACGCGGCGTCGTCCGGGGGACCGGGCCAGCGCCGTGCGCCGCTGTTGATCGCGGGCGTGGCAGGCGAGGAGCCGAGCGCGGCGTTTGTCATCAACAATCCCTCGGCCAACGAAGTCGCGTTCACCTTCGCGGTGCAGGTGCAGCCCGGCGCCGAGGACGTCCAGGTCGTCCCGCCTTCGCTCGCGCTCAAGGCGAATGAAGAAGCCGTCGTCCGCATCAAGGCAAAGGTGACGACGTCGCTGGAAGAAAACCGCGACTATCCCGGCCTCGTGCATGTGCCGGGGCTTTCGAGCCAGGTGATCGATTTCATCGTACGCCGGCTTCCCGGTCCCATTCCGGCGGAATCCGGCGGGTCGGCCGAGCGCCCCCCAAGGAATGCGGGAATGAACTGAAAGGACGCGCCGCGCATTGCGGTCGCGCGATCATGAGGCGGCGTCAATCGGCCGGCGAACATGTCTGGCGTTGAGGATTTCGCTTCCGATATTCGCCGCAGCTTCGCGCAGTTCGTCGATGACGCATTGGCGAAGAAGGACAGTGGCGCGCCGGGTAGCACCGCGAAGCAGATCCTGTTTCTGCTCGGCGAAGGCACGCGCCTGCTCGAATCCTTGCGGGCAAAAATCAGCGATGCCCCGCCTTCGCAAGATTCCGGCCCGGCTCCGGGGGACGAGGGCATCGCATCGCCAATCCAGGGTCGCGGCATTGTCGAGACGATTCAGCTCATCCTCGCGCAGGCGCTCGCGCGGCCGGAGCGTCTTGCCGAGCATTACGCGGCCTTCGCCGAGGAAGCGCTGAAAATTTTCAATGGCACATCGGAACTCGAGATCGACGCTGGCGATCATCGCTTCAAGGACAGCCTGTGGAAGCACTCCGCGCTGCACCGCGTTCTGCTGCAGCTCTACCTCGCATGGCGCAAGACCATGGCGGGCTGGCTCGCCGAGCAGACGCTCGAGAAGCACGATCGCAAGCGTGCCGATTTCATTTTTGGACAGCTCGTCGCCGCATTGGCGCCTTCGAATCTGCCCCTCAACCCCGCAGCGCTTAAGCGCGCGCGCGACAGCGACGGCGAGAGCGCCGTCAACGGCCTGCAGAACTGGATCGCCGATCTGATCGCCAATGGCGGGATGCCGCGCCAGGTCCGGCCCGACGCCTATGAGATCGGCCGCGATCTCGCGACCACTCCGGGCGCCGTGATCTATCGCAACCCGCAGCTCGAACTGATTCAATACGGCGCGCAGACGCCGCTGGTCCACCGCCGGCCCGTGCTGCTCGTCCCGCCGCAGATCAACAAGTACTACGTCTTCGACCTCCGGCCAGCCAACAGCCTGATCGGCCACGCGGTTCAGAGCGGCTTTCAGATGTTCGCCATCAGCTGGCGCAATCCGGGCGAGGCGGAGGCGCACTGGGACCTCAATACCTACGTGGCGTCCACCCTTCAGGCGATCGAGGTGATCCGATCGACAACGAAAAGCCGCAAGGTCGGCATGATCAGCGCCTGCGCCGGAGGGCTGACCGCCATGGCGGTGCTCGGCTATCTGGCCGAGATCGGCGAGCAGCGTGTTTCGAGTCACAGCCTGCTTGTCACATCGCTGTTCGCTACCAACGAATCGCCGCTCGAACTGTTCGCGACGCCTGCCCTTTTGGATCGGGTGCGCCGCTATGTCGGGGAGACCGGCGTCATGGATGGGGCGCAACTCGCCAAGGTGTTTGCCTGGCTGCGCCCGGACGATCTCGTCTGGCGCTATTGGGTCAACAACTACCTGATGGGGCGCAATCCGCCGCCGCTCGACGTGCTCTACTGGGACAACGATTCGACTCGGCTGCCGGGCGCGTTGAACGGCGACTTCCTCGACATGTACGACAGGGACGTATTTCGCAACCCGCACCGCCTCAAGGTGCTCGATCGCCCGATCGACTTCCGCAAAGTCAAGGTCGACAGCTATTTCCTCGGCGGACAGGACGATTATCTGATGCCGTGGTCGGGATGCTACGAGGCCTGCAAGCGGTTCGGCGGGCGGCACGAATTCGTGCTGAGCACCAGCGGCCATGTGCAAAGCGTGCTGCGGCCGCCGCGTCTCGCGAAAGCGGTCTATTTCACCAACGACGCACAGCCGGACACACCGGCAGAGTGGCTCGCGACGGCGAGCCGGCATGACGGCACCTGGTGGAGCCACTGGCATCGATGGCTCGCCGCCGCTTCGGGCGCGACCAAGGCCGCTCCGAAACGGTTGGGCAACGGCGAATTCCCGCCGCTGACCGAAGCGCCCGGAACCTACGTGCACACGTCATAGCGCCCGGGCCCCGGCAGCGGACGCCGTACGCGGCGAGTTGGGATCACAGCGCCTTCAGCTCCTTCTCGATCTCCTTGCGGCGTCCCTCCAGGAACGGCGGCAGCACCAGCTTTTCGCCAAGCTTGTCCATCGGCTCGTCGACGCCGAAGCCGGGGCCGTCCGAAGCGATCTCGAACAAGATGCCGTTCGGCTCGCGGAAATAGAGGCTGCGGAACCAGAAGCGGTCGACCTTGCCGCTGTTCGGCACGCGCAGCTTGGTGAGCCGCTCGGCCCAGCCGTCGTATTCGGCGTCCGGCGTGCGGAAGGCCACGTGATGCGCGCCGCCCGCGCCTTGGCTCGCGGCGCGCAGGTCCGGCTGCACCGCGACGTGCAGCTCCGCGCCCGCGCCGCCTTCGCCCATCTCGTAGACGTGCACGGTGTGACGCGCGTTCTCGGGATGCGGATAGCTGCGCACCTCGCGCATGCCCATCAGCGTGGTCAGCACCGCGTCGGTCGGTTTCAGCTCCGGCACGCTGAGCGTGATCGGGCCAAGCCCGCGCACCTGATGCGCCGCCGGCACCGGGCTCTTCTCCCACGGATAGGCTTCGCCCTTGGCCCCGTCATCGATCAGGCTCAGCCGCTGGCTCTCCGGGTCCTCGAAATCGAGCGTCAATCGCCCATCGCGCTCGGCGATGTCGCCCGACGTCACGCCTGCCTCGTTCAAATGCTCCTTCCACCACCGGAAGCTCTCCGGACCCGCGATGCGTAAGGCCGTGCGCGCAATCGAATGCGTGCCGCGCTGCTCGGGCGGTGCCGGCCAGTCGAAAAAGGTGAGGTCGGTGCCGGGCCGCGCCAGCGCGTCCGCGTAGAACAGGTGATAGGCGGAGGTGTCGTCCTGGTTGACAGTCTTCTTCACCATGCGCATGCCCATCGTGCCGGTGTAGAAGCGCTTGTTGCCCGGCGCGTCGGCCGAGATCGCCGTCAAATGATGGATGCCGGTGAGCTGCATGGGTTGCCCCTGATTGATTTGTCGGGATTGATGTAGGCAGATTGGACGCAGTTTGCGAGCCGCGCGCCGCAAGCGCTGTTTGCACGAATGCCGGGAGGATCGCATGTCGCTCAAGGGCAAGACGCTGTTCATCACCGGGGCCTCGCGCGGCATCGGGCTTGCGATCGCGCTGCGCGCCGCGCGCGACGGCGCCAACGTGGCGGTCGCGGCCAAGACCGAGACGCCGCATCCCAAGCTCCCCGGGACCATTCATTCGGCGGCCGGGGAGATCGAGAAGGCCGGCGGCAAGGCTTTGGCGCTGGTGGTCGACGTGCGCGACGAGGACAACGTCAAGCAGGCGCTCGATCAAACCGCGGCGCATTTCGGCGGCATCGACATCGTTGTCAACAATGCGAGCGCCATCCAGCTCACCAATTCGCAGCAGACCGACATGAAGCGCTTCGACCTGATGCACCAGATCAACACGCGCGGCACCTTCATGGTGAGCAAGCATGCGATCCCGCATCTGGTGAAGGCCGAGAAGGCGCACATCCTGATGCTCTCGCCGCCGCTCGACATGAAGGAGAAATGGTTCGCCGCGCACACCGCCTATACGATGGCGAAGTTCGGCATGAGCCTCGTGGTGCTCGGCCTCGCGGGCGAGCTGCGCGGAAAGGTGGCGGTCAATGCGCTCTGGCCGCGCACCGTGATCGCGACGTCGGCGGTAAAGAACATCATCGGCGGCGACGCGCTGATGCGCATGTCGCGCACGCCGGAGATTCTCGCCGATGCCGCCTATGCGGTGTTCAACAAACCGAAGACCTTCACGGGGAATTTCCTGATCGACGACACGTTCCTCGCCGCGGAGGGCGTCACCGATTTCGACAAGTACCGCGCGGACCCGACGCAGCGGCTGCAGATCGATTTCTTCGTCCCCGACGACATGCCGCCGCCGAAGGGCGTGAGTCTGGACAAGCTTGGTTGAAACGGTCGCGATGAATTTCTACGCGGCGGAATTTCCTTCTGCCACCACGCTCGCGCGCGAAGGAAAGCGCGCGACAAAACTGCTCAGGGATTTGCGCGCGGGCGATGCCGGGTCTGCGGCGCGCTTTCGCTACAACCATCCGCGCTTTGCCTGGATGACGGATGAGGCGATTCGCGAGACTGCACGGATGCCGGACGCACGCTTCGTCGCGGCGCGCGAATACGGCTTCAGCAGCTGGGCGCGGCTGCGCGAGCACCTGGAGGGGCTCGGCGGAAAGCGCGAGGTCCGCCATCCGTTCGAGACCGGCCTGCAATACTATCGCGACCGCGCCGCCGGCATGCTGAGCGTGTTCGATACCGGCGAGCGCAACGCCGTGCGCCTCGTACGGCTGTTCCATCCCGATTACGCGGCGGCGCCGGAGTCCGACATCCGCGCCGCGAAGCTGACGCAGGCCGATGCCGAACTGACGCTCGCGCGCGAGCACGGCTTCGAGACCTTCGACGCCTTCGGCACGTACATCGAGGCGCTGCGCGAGCAGCGCGTGTCGGAGCCGTTCGCGATCGCGTTCGCGGCGATCAAGGCGGACGACCGCGCGCTCTTGAACGAACTGCTCACGCTTCACCCGCGCCTCGCCAACGCGGCGGGCACCAACGGCAACCGGCTGCTGCTGCTCGCGATGTCGTTCGGCCGCACCGCGATGGTGCACGACCTGCTTGACGCCGGGGCCGATCCCGACCTGCCGAACAACAAGGGCTGGACCGCGCTGCATCAGGCCGCTTACGCGGACCCGGCCGCCGATCCGGCCGGGGCGCTCGCCATGCTGGACGCTTTGCTCAAAGCCGGCGCCTCGCCGTTCGCGCAAGCCTATGGCGACGGCGGAACGCCGCTCGCCGTGGCGCTGTTCTGGGGCCACCGCGTGCTCGCCGAACGTTTGGCGACGCCGATGGTCGCGCCGTCCAGCCTGCGAGTCGCGGCGGGGCTGGGGCGGCTCGATCTGATGGAGCAGTTCTTCGTTGGCAAACAATTGCGGCCGGAGGCGCGCTGGCATCGCGAATTCCACCGGCCGCATTCGGGCTTTCCGCCGTGGCGGCCGAACGACCATGCGGGAGAAATTCTCGGCGAGGCGCTGACCTACGCGGCGCGTAGCGGGCGCATCGAGGCGATGGCGTTGCTCGCCGAGCGCGGCGCCGATCTCGATGCCGAGCCCTACAACGGCACGGCGCTGCACTGGGCAGTCGCGCGGCGTCAGCCGGAAGCCGCCGCGTGGCTCATCGATCATGGCGCCGATATCAACCGCCGCGCCGGCTTCGGCGGCACGAGCGGGGTCACGCCGCTGCACGTGGCGGCCGCATGGGAAGGAAGCCCGGACTGCGCGCGGCTGCTCGTCGCGCGCGGCGCGGATGTCACCGTCAAGGACCCGGAGCACAACGGGACGCCCGCCGATTGGGCGCGCCATTTCAACAACCCGCAGATCGCCGCGATGCTCTCCAAGCCCTAGGTATCGACGGCGCGATCGCCTATATCTCTCCGAACAAAATGCGGACCGCATGACCACACTACTGCTCAGCCATCCTGCCTGCCTCAATCACCTCACGCCGCAGGGGCACCCCGAGCGGCCCGACCGGCTGCGCGCCATCGAGCGTGCGCTTGAGCACGAGAAATTCCAGTCGCTCGCCCGCGAGCAGGCGCCGATGGCCTCGCTCGAAACGGTCGCGCTGGCGCATCCGATGGACTACGTCGAGCAGGTGCGCGAGGCCTCGCCGCGCGAAGGCATGGTGCGGCTCGACGGCGACACCACGATGTCGCCGGGTACGTTCGAGGCCGTGATGCGCGCGGCCGGCGGCGCATGCCAAGCGGTCGACGAGGTAATGGCCGGCAAGGTCGCAAACGCATTCGTGGCGACGCGTCCGCCCGGCCATCACGCCGAAACCGCGACCCCGATGGGCTTCTGCCTGTTCAACAATGCCGCAATCGCGGCGCGCCACGCGCAGAAGCAGCACGGCGCCGAACGTGTCGCAATCGTCGATTTCGACGTGCATCACGGCAACGGCAGCCAGGACATTTTCTGGAACGACCCGACCGTGATGTATTGCTCGACGCACCAGATGCCGCTTTATCCGGGCACCGGCGCGGTGTCCGAGCGCGGCGCGCGCAACACCATCGTCAACGCGCCGCTGCGCCCCGGCGATGGCGGCGATCGGTTTCGCCAGGCGATGGAAACCGCGATCCTGCCGCGGCTGGAGGATTTCGGCCCCGATCTCATCATCATCTCGGCCGGGTTCGACGCGCACATGCGCGATCCGCTCGCCAACCTGAATTTTCTCGAGCCGGATTACACCTGGGTCACGCAAAAGCTGATGGAGCTGGCGGACCGCCGGGCGAACGGCCGCGTCGTCTCGGTGCTCGAAGGCGGCTACGACCTGGAGGGGCTCGCGAAATCCGTCGCCGCGCATGTCACGGCGCTGATGCGGGGGTGACGTCTTGGCCTCATCCTGAGGAGCCATGCGAAGCATGGTGTCTCGAAGGATGGCGGCAAACGCCGAGCCCGCGGCCATCCTTCGAGACGGGCCTTCGGCCCTCCTCAGGATGAGGTTCGTGTTTGATGCTAGAATGACCCGACTCGTCGAGACAATGGATTGAAGATGGCCGAGACCGCAAATACCGACGTCGCGAAACTCTCCTTCGAGAAGGCGCTCGCGGAGCTTGAGCAGATCGTGCAGAAGCTCGAGCGCGGCGACGTGGCGCTGGAAGAGTCCGTTACGATCTACGAGCGCGGCGAGGCGCTCAAGCGCCGCTGCGAGGAGCTGCTGCGCGCGGCCGAAGCGCGCGTGGAAAAGATCACGCTCGATGTGGCGGGGAAGCCCACGGGCACCGAGCCGCTGGATGTGAAATGACGAACGTAGTTCGTCATGCGCGGGCTTGACCCGCGCATCCATCTTCTTCGCAAATTTTCTGATGGATTGCCGGGTCAAGCCCGGCAATGACGCGTTAAATTTTCCTGCACACCAGCAGCGACTTGAACGTTCCGACACGCTCCAGCTTTTTCTCGCGCGCGAGCGTGTCCGCAATGGCCTCGGCCTTATCGAACGCAAACGAGCCGCTATAGAACAGCACGTGCCCGCCCGGCCGCATGCGGTCGAGCAGGACGCGCGTCACGCCGAGATCGTCCATGCCGCCATATTCGGGGCTGGTCGTGTTCGCGCCGATGTATTCGCCGGCGTGGAACATCGTCGCGATGTCGAGCTCCGGCAGCAGCCGCGCGTTGGTGAGATAAATGTCGCCGAAATACGCGAGGTAGCTTTTTGAAAGCTGCGGCCGCTCGTTCGCGAGCTTGATGTAGGCCTCGTATTCGACGATCGACGCCGTGATGGCGAACACCACATTGTCCGAGCCGTTCGCCGCCTGCGTCAGCCCGACGATATGATGCGTGCCGGTGCCGAAGTGATAGATTGTCTTGCCGGTGATCTTGTTGGCGTCGATCCACTGATTGAAATGGATATCGCAGGGACACTGGGCCTCGTCGAGGTCCCATTTGGCGTCCCACAAATTCATCTTCAGCATCGCGGTCCCCGGCAGGCGCCGCCCTATATGACGATTGGATGACGCGCCCGCAACGTTCAAGCGGAATTCTCATGAATCGTCTGCGACAAAGCGCAACAATCTCACTGTGCAGTGCAGCGCGGAAAGCTCAGGCCGGGACCGCGGCCGGCCGCGGGCCGCGTGACGATGCCGGCGCGCCCTGGAGCACGATGGCACGGCGGTGCTGGCCTGAGAGCAGCGCGGGGCGGCCGATCGAGATGACGATGGTCGCGGGGAGGCGCTCGGCCACCATGCGGTAGAGCTCCGCGCCGTCCGCCTCTTCCAGCGTGGTCACGGCTTCATCGAGCAATAGCACGGCGGGCCGGGCGATCAGCGCGCGGGCGAATGCGACGCGCTGCTGCTCGCCGCCGGAGAGCACGGCGCTCCATTCGGCCTCCTCGTCGAGCCGCGCGCTCAGGTGCCCGAGCCCGGCCGCGGCAAGCGCCTCGCGCAACGCCGTGTCGTCGACCGCCTCGGCCAGTGTCGGATAGGTCAGCGCCTGGCGCAGCGTGCCGAGCGGAAAATACGGCCGCTGCGGCAGCGCCAGCACGTGCCCGCTATCGGGCAAGCGGATCGTTCCGTCGCCGAGCGGCCACAGGCCGGCCAGCGCGCGGAACAGGCTCGATTTGCCGGAGCCGGACGGCCCGCTCACCAGCAGGCCCTCGCCGGGCGGGAGCGTGATGTCGGGCACCGAGGCGATCGGCTCGCCGGAGGCAAGCCGCACCACGAGATTATCGATGGTGAGGTTCGGTTCGGGTGTCGCAACGAATGCGATGTTCGCGAGCGGATCGCGATAGGAATCGACCACCCCCATCGCGGCCTCGAATTGCGCCAGCCGGTCCACGATCGCCTTCCACTCCGCGATTTTCGGATAGGCGCCGATGCAGAACGCGAACGCGCCCTCGACACGCTGGAACGCGAGATGCGCCTGGATCAGCGCGCCGAGCGTGATCGCGCCGGTGAGATAGGCCGGGCTGACCACGAGAATCGGAAACACGGTCGAGATATGGCCGTAGCCGGCGGTGAAGCCGATCAGGCGGGTCTGGCGCTGCACCAGCGCGGTCCAATTGCGCACCAGCCGCCAGAAGCGCGCGCGCAGCTCCTCGCGCTCGACTGGTTCGCCGCCCATCAGCGCGACCGGCTCGGCATTGTCGGTGACACGCGCGATGGCGAAACGGAAATCGGACTCGAAGCGCTGCTGGTTGAACTGGATCGGAATGAGCCGCCAGCCGATCAGGTGCGCAACCAGCGTGCCGATGCCCGCATAGGCGAGCGCCGTGAACACCAGATAGCCGGGGAACGACAGGTCGACGCCGAAGATCGGCAGCGGCGTTGTCGCCGATAGCCCCCACAGGATGATCGCAAACGAAAACAGCGCGACCACGCTGTTGAGCAGTCCGGTGCCGAGCTCGTGCGTGCGCTGGAGGAACAGCAGCACGTCGTTGGCGATGCGCAGATGGATGTTGTCGACCGTGTTGTCGACGAAGCGCAGCCGATAGTGGCGGCCTTCCGCCATCCAGATCGAGACGTAGCGTTCGGTGAGCCAGCGCCGCCAGCGGATCTGCAGGGTCTGGCCGAAGTAGTACTGGCACGCAGTCGAGACGATCGCGCCGAGGGTGATGAAGCCGAAGATGAACAGCTCACGCTTGAAGCCGTCCCAGTCGCGCGCTTCCAGCGCATTGAAGAAGCGCGCATTCCACTGGATCACCGCCACCGCCACGTAGACGAGGCCGAGCTCGGCGCCGATCACGCCCGCGAGCAGCGCCCGCGCGCGCCAGCGGTCCTCGGAGCGGAAGTAAGGGAGCGCGAGAGTGAGAAAGGTGCGCAGCGCGACGATGATGCGGTCCATGGATGGGCTCGTTGATGACGAGCCGCAGTCATAGCATGAACCACTCCGTGTCCCGCACGCGTGCGACTATGCGTCTTCCCACCGCCGCAGGCGGCCGTAGACCTGGCTGGCGATGAAGCCGCGCGGCAGGAAGCGCGGCAGCCACGGCACCAGCTTGTTGTGCATGCCGGGCACCACGACGGCGCGTCCGCGCATCAGCCCCTTGTAACCCTGCTGCGCCACATCTTCCGCGCTGCGGTCGAAGCCGCGTGGATAGTGCACGTCCATGATTCCGGCGCGTGCCTGGAATTCGGTCGCCACCGGCCCGGGGCAGAGCGCGGTCACGCGGATGCCCTTGGGCTGCAACTCGCGCCGCAGCCCGACGCTGAACGAGATCACATAGGCCTTCGAGGCGTTGTAGACCGACATGCCGGGCCCCGGAATGAAGCCCGAGATCGACGCGACATTGAGGATGCCGCCGCGGTGGCGCGCGAGACTGTTGATGAAGCGCAGCGACAGGTCGGTGAGCGAGCGGCAGTTGAGATCGATCATCGCGAGCTGCTCGGCGCGGTCGAGCTTGGCGGCCTGGCCGAGCAGGCCGTAGCCCGCATTGTTGACCAGAAACGCCGGTTCGAGGTTGCGCGCCGCAAGCTCCTGCGCAACCGTTTCGGCGCTGTCGGCGCGCCGGAGGTCGATCGGGAGGATATGCGGGGCGCGATGCCCGGCCGCGCGGATGCTCGCCGCGATCCCGGCAAGCTGCGGCACGCGCCGCGCCGCGAGCACGACCTCATGGCCGTTGCGGGCGAAAATATGCGCGAGCGCGGCCCCGATGCCGGACGATGCGCCCGTGATCAGCGCCACGGGCCTCGTCTCGGCCACACCCACCCGCCCCGCGGTCGCAGGACTATCCATGTCCATGGATCATCCGCTCGATCGTGCCCCAAGCCGCAATTATCATGGTGTTGTCGCTCCGTCGTTCACATTCGCGCTAGAGCGCCTGTTATCGCTGCATTGCCGCCCTGCAAACTTCGCTTGCCGGGCCGTATATGTCCGGTGTTTGACTTTCCGAATGCCCGTCCCGACATACAAGAAACGCACCAACATCCGCCAACACCGGCAGGAACGGAAAAATCCATGAGCTTTTTTCCTGGCAAAGACCCCGCGGCCGGCGATCGCTACGCCTGTGATGCGCTCGCAGCCGTCATCGTCCCGCGCAGCGTCGATCTCGGAGACGGATTCTCGGTCCGCCGTGCGTTGCCGCACACGCTGCGCCGGACCGTCGGGCCGTTCGTGTTCTTCGACCATTTCGGGCCGGCGGAGTTCAAGAGCGGCCACGGCCTCGACGTGCGCCCGCACCCCCACATTGGTCTCAGCACACTCACCTATCTCTATGACGGCGAAGTGATTCATCGCGACAATACCGGCGTGAAGGCCGCGATCCACCCGGGCGCCGTGAACTGGATGACCGCCGGACGCGGCATCGTGCACTCCGAGCGCACCGCGCCGGACCATCGCCGCGAGGGCGAGCCGCTGCACGGGCTGCAGTTCTGGGTCGGGATGCCGAGCGAGAAGGAGGAGATCGATCCGAGCTTTGCGCATCTCGACGGTCATGATCTGCCGATCGTCATCGGCGAGGGCAAAAGCGTGCGGATCGTGGCCGGCTCCCTGTTCGGCGTGCGCTCGCCGCTCGCCACCACGTCGGAGACTCTGTTCGCCGACGTTTCGCTCGACGCGGGGGCCGCAATGCCGCTCGATGCCGACTGCGAGGAGCGCGGGATTTATATCGTGTCGGGCGAAATCGATGTGTCGGGCGACAAGTTCGGCGCGGGCCAACTGCTCGTGTTCCGCCCGACCGACAAGATCACGCTGACGGCGACGCAGTCGTCTCGCTTCGCGGTAATCGGCGGCGCGACGCTCGACGGCCCGCGCCATGTCTGGTGGAACTTCGTTTCGTCGCGCAAGGAACGCATCGAGCAAGCCAAGAACGAGTGGCGCGAAGGCAAGTTCGCCGGCGTGCCGGGCGACGAGATCGAATTCATCCCTTTGCCCGAGAACCGGCCTTATACGGCTGGCGGATAGCGGCTTCGCGCGTCGCGGGATTCGTCGCGTAGCGCGCGCCTTCCGACGATGGCGGGCACGCTCCGCTGCCCGCCGTACGGAACTGCCGCACAGACATGTGAAGCGGATGTGAATCGCATGGCGTCGACCCGTCGCCATATCGGTGATGTCGACGCGACTCAACAAAACAAGAGACCGCGCCAAGACGGATCGGGCTTTCGGAACGAAAGCCGGCAAGAAAAGGAGTTGAACCATGTTCCGCAAAACCACGACGGCTCTCGCGGCCGTTCTCATGCTCGGTTCCGCCTCCATGGCGTTCGCCGACGACTCCGGTCCATTCGACGGCCGGCAAAACCCCATCATCGAGAATGGCTCGGCCAACCAGCAGCCCGGGTTCGTCAACGTTGCGTGGCGTCATCATGCCCGCGGCGGAAATTCCGGCAGTTGGCTGAACCGCGCCTCGCAAGTGCGCGATGGCGGCTACTGACGGTCAGGTCATTTCCTCAATGACCTGAGATCCGGCAGCTTTTGCTTGACCTTGGCGATGCCGGCCCACGGATCTTTCTTCAGGCTCGCAAGCCGCTTGCCGATGTTGAGCACCGTGAACTTGTCCGGCGTGAGCTTGGGACCAAGCTCGTCCCAATCGACCGGCACGGAGACCGCGGCGCCTGCCCGCGAAATCGAACACGCGGCGGTCGCAGTGCTCGACGTCGTCGACGGTCGAGCGCCATTCGGCATCGGGTTCTCGTGGCGGCATGGGGCGAACCTAAGATTTGGCTTCCCATGTTGGTGCACGTTTTACTTGATCATATCTGAGTTGTATTCTACTTGTACCAAGTAGTATTTAGTATTGCGAAATTGAAACGGTCAGTTTTATACTGTAATAATTCTCCCGAACCGATGCATTTACTTTACGAGATGCTTTGACGTAACTCCCCCGGCATCGATCTTGATGCCTTTACCAGGGGGAGCAGATGCCCAAAATTGGAACGACCGATGCATCCCGCATCGGTCGCAAGTCTCTACTTTCCGTCTTGTTGCTGGGTTTGGCACTTGGTGGCGTTGTCAGCGCGCAACCGCTCGGGTCGCCAAACAGCAATCCGAATCCGCCGAATTCGGTAGTCCACTACGATGCCGAGAACGGCACTCAGTACCAGCAGATGTGGGCCAATATCTACGGTCCTCTCGAGTTGACCGCGGGCGGCAGCCGCACGGTTACGAAATGGGGCACCACCGTCACGGCCGTACCGTTCCACGTCGGCGCCGATTTCAGCGTCTTCGATCACCTCAAATATATCGGGATCAGCACGCAGTCGTTCCCTGTGCCGGCGAAGGGTTCGCTCGAATTCGAGGTTGAGATCACCGCCTCCACCCCAGGCACACAGAATGGCCGGACCGTTCGCGGGTGCTATGGACCCCCGGGCTCCTACACTTATGTCGGGGCGCCCTGTGACCGGCCGTTCCAGCACGTTGTCCGGCAGGGACAGCAGGCCGGGGTCGTGCTCAACATGATCAACTTCGAGACCGGTCAGCTGTTCGACTGGTTCATCGCGGGCGACACCGCGTTCGCCTTGATCGAGAGGCTTCCGACCGTCGTGACGGGCAGCCCAGGCACCGGCCTGGACAAGGCGTACACGCAGATCATCAAGGAAGTGAAGATCCAGCCATACAAGAAGTACAAAGTCGCGATCCGCTATACGCGCGGGCCCAACGCCTCCTACGTGGAGTACTTCCTTGACGGACAGCTCTTCACGCGCGTCGACAACATCGGCATTCCCGTGGACAAGCAAGGCATTCCGTTCACAGGTTACGCGCCGTCGATCGGACCCGGTGAGCCGGTCAAGGACCGCCTCAACTCGTTCGTCATTGGCCATGGCCTATTCAGCCTGCTCGACGCCTTTCCCTATCAACACCCGGATGCGCCTGAGCTGAGCGTGTCGATCCCGATGACGGAGCGGCTGTTCGGACAGGGCGCGATCGGCAACTGGGACAAGTTCAAGGTCACGACCAAGAACCACTAGAGATGATACAGCGTTGAGGCGCGAGAATGATGGGCCGGTCCGGAAGGATCGGCCCATTTGCATCAGGGAGGCAAACTCGTGGTGCCGCCGCGGCCGGTAGCGCGGAATATACCCAATCTTTGCTGATGATCTCAGCCGCGTTTCTTCGAGGCGGCGAGATCCGGCAGCTTTTGCTTGACCTTGCCGATACCGGCCCACGGATCTTTCTTCAGACTCGCGAGCCGCTTGCCGATGTTGAGCACCGTGAACTTGTCCGGCGTGAGCTTGGGACCGAGCTCGTCCCAATCGACCGGCACGGAGACCGTAGCGCCTGCGCGCGCGCGCGTCGAATACGCCACGATTGCCGTCGCGCCGCGGCCGTTGCGCAGATAGTCGAGGAAGATCTTTCCGCCGCGGATGCTCTTGGTCATCTTCGAGACGTACTTGTCCGGCGCGTCCGCCTCCATCGCCAGCACCATGGCGTGGGCGAAATCCTTTGCGTCGTCCCACGGCGTGCCGCCCGCCGGCACCACGACGTGCAGGCCTTTGCCGCCGGTGGTCTTCACGAAACTTGTGAGCTTGAGTTCGGCGAGCCGCTCGCGCAGTTCCCGCGCCGCCTTGTTGACCGCGGCCCACGGAACGCCGTCGCCCGGATCGAAATCGAACACGAGGCGGTCGCAGTGCTCGACGTCGTCGACGGTCGAGCCCCACACGTGGATTTCCAGCACGCCCGACTGCACCAGCGTGAGCAGGCCGTCGAGATCGTCGATATAGATCAGCTCCTCGCCTTCGGCGTCCTTGTGGCGCTTGACGTGATCGCTGGTCAGTCCCGCGGCCGCGTGCTTCTGGAAGAAGCATTGTCCCTTGATGCCGTCGGGGCAGCGCACCAGCGCGAGCGGACGTTTCACCACATGCGGTTCGATCAGGTCCCACACCGAGGTGTAGTAGTCCGCGAGATCCTGCTTGGTGATATCGGGGTCGGTCCAATAGGTGCGCTCGGGGTGAGTGAACTTCACCGCGCCATGGCCTGCTTCTCTCGCTGCCGGTGCGGCGCGTTTCGCCACCTTCTTCGCCGGCGCGGTTTTCTTCGCCTTTGAGGCTTTCGTCTTCGTCGGCATCGGCGTCTCCTGCACGACTTCCTTCGCGGGCTTGTCCTCGCGCAGGCCCTTGAACGCGGCGTGGCGCACGTGTCCCTGCGCTGTGAAGCCGGTGAACTCGACTTCCGCGACCAGCTTTGGGTCGACCCAGATGGCTTTGCGGCCGCGTTCTTCCTCGGGGACTCTCCCGAAGGCCGGCTCCTTGCGGCGCAGCGGCTGCAGCTTCTTCCAGAGGTCGCGCGCCGTCTCCATCGAATAGCCGGTACCCGAGCGCCCCGCGTAACGCAGCTTGCCGTTCTCGTTATAGCCGAGCACGAGCGCGCCGATCGCGCCTTTCAGGTGCGAGGCATCCTTGTAGCCGACGACGACGAATTCCTGGTTCGCGTGGCACTTCGACTTGACCCAGTCGTCGCTGCGGCCCGAGCGATAGGGTGCGTCGCGCCGCTTCGAGATCACGCCTTCGAGGTTCAGCTTGCAGGCATGGGCGAGCATCTGCGAGCCCGAGATCTCGAAGTGATCGCTGTAGCGGACGATACTGTCGCGGCCGGCGCTCTTGACGAGCTTTTCCAGCGCGGCCTTGCGTTCGGTGAGCGGCTTGCCGGTCAGGTCCACGCCGTCGAGATGCAGCAGGTCGAACACGTAATAGACGAAGTTGGTCTTGGAGGTCTTGAGCGCATCCTGCAGCGACGAGAAATTGCTGACGCCGTCCTGTTCGACCACGACCTCGCCGTCGATCAGCGCGGTGTCGGCATCGAGCTTTGCGATCGCCTCGGCGACCGGCTTGAACTTGTGCGCCCAGTCGAGCGCCTTGCGCGTCAGGAGCTTCACCTTGCCGCTGTCGAGCCGCGCCTGCAGGCGGTAACCGTCGAATTTCGCCTCGTGAACGTACTCGGTGTTGTCCGGCGCGCTCTCGTGCAGCGTCGCGAGCTGCGGCGGCACGAAATCGGGCAGCGGGCTGCCTTTGCGGCGTGCCGGCTGCTCGCGCAGGACTTCGGCCGCGGCGAGCGCGGCGCGCGACTTTGTTCTGGTACGTTTCCGCGTGCTCCGCTCATTCCCGCGCAAGCGGGAATCCAGTTCTTTCTTTTTCCTGGCCCCTGGGTCCCCGCTTTCGCGGGGACGAGCGGAAGCAGCGGTTTTCTTCTTCGCCTTGCCGATCGTCTCCACATTTTCGCTAGCCGAGCGGTTCGACTGCCACACCGCGTCGTTCGCCTTCGCGATGCCTTCCATGGTGCGGCGGCTCACGACAGAGCGCGGCTTCTCTTCCAGGATGTCCGGGTCCTTCGGGCCGCGCGCGGCCTCGTCGTCGGATTTGATCAGCAGCCACGGCTCCTGCCGCTCGCCCGGCCGCTTGCGCATGCGCACCAGATGCCAGCGGCCTTTGAGCTTTTGGCCTTCGAGCGTGAAATCGAGGTGGCCCTTCGCCAAGGCGCGGCCCGGATCGCCTTCCGGGCTCCACCGGCCGCGATCCCAGATCATCACGGTTCCCCCGCCGTACTGGCCTTTGGGAATCGTGCCCTCGAAATCGTTGTATTCGATCGGATGGTCTTCGACGTGCACGGCCAGTCGTTTTTCACCTGGCACCAAGCTTGGTCCGCGCGTCACGGCCCAGCTCTTCATCACGCCGTCATGTTCGAGCCGCAGGTCGTAGTGCAGGCGCGAGGCGGCATGCTTCTGGATGACGAACGCATCTCCGCCGCGCTTGCCTTTACGCCCGCGCGGCTCGGCGGTGACGTCGAAGGAGCGTTTCTTGCGGTACTTTTCCAGAGCCACGGGATTAACTCGCGCGCTTCAGGCGCTTCTGCTTCGCGGTTTTCTTCTTTGCGGTGGCGGTCCGCCGGCCGGATGATTTCGCCCGCGTCGCGCTCCCGCCACTCTTCTCGCCCTTCACGCTGCGCCGCAGCGCGTCCATCAGGTTGATCACGTTGGACGGCTTCGGGGTGGGCGCGGCCGGCGGCTCCTTGCCGGCGCGCTTCGCCTTGATCAGCGCCTGCAGTGCGTCCTCATAGCGGTCCTCGAACTTGCCGGGATCGAATTGGCCTTTCTTCTGCTCGAGGATGTGCTCGGCAAGCTTGATCATGTCGGGCGGGACTTTCACATCCGGGATGTCGTCGAAATAGTCGGCCTCGTCGCGCACTTCGTTCTTGTAGCGCAGCGCCGTCGCGAGGATGCCCTTGCCGCGTGACTGCAGCATCAACAGACGCTCGCGCCGGTGCGTCACCACGCGCCCCAGGCCGACCCACCCCTTCTTGCGCATCGCCTCGCGGATGACAGCGAAGGCCTCATAGGCGACCTCTTCGTTCGGCACGATGTAGAAGGACTCATCGAGATAAATCTCGTCGACCGCTTCGCGCGGCACGAACTGGTCGATATCGATGGTGTGCGTGGACTCCAGCGCGACCTCGTCGAGCTCGTCTTCCTCCAGCAGCACATATTTGCCGTGGTCTTCGTATCCCTTGACCTTGTCCTCGGTCTCCACCACATCGCCGGTCTCGGAATCGACTGCCTGATTGCGGATGCGGTTGCCGGTCTCGCGATTGATGATGTTCAGGCGAGTGCGGCTCGATGTACTCGTTGCGGTGTACATCGCGACCGAGCAGGATACGAGCGAGAGCTTGAGATAACCCTTCCAGACCGGGCGCGGCGCCATGATGAATACTCAGCGGTTGAGGTGATATCGGACCAGATGGAACGCAGTGCTCTCCCGCCGGGTTCCCGCGACCTTATCGCTGGATCAATGGCTTAGCCAAATTGGCGGCCCCGGCACAGTTAAGCCTGATTTGCGCTTTGTCTTCCTTATGGTGTAAGGCACGGTAAATATTACGCCTTTCCGGCCCCTTGAAGGCCGGGACAATGCGTGGAGAAACGAGCGTGTCAGACTCGAAAACGCCGCTACTCGACCAGATACAAACCCCGGAAGAGCTCCGCCGCCTTGACGAAAGTCAGCTGCGCCAGTTCGCCGACGAACTGCGTCAGGAAACGATCGACGCCGTCTCGATCACGGGCGGCCATCTCGGCGCCGGCCTCGGCGTGGTCGAGCTGACTGTCGCGCTGCATTACCTGTTCGATACGCCGAACGACCGCATCGTGTGGGACGTCGGCCATCAGGCCTATCCGCACAAGATCCTGACCGGGCGGCGCGACCGCATCCGCACGCTGCGCATGGGCGGCGGCCTCTCCGGATTCACCAAGCGCGCCGAGAGCGAATACGACCCGTTCGGCGCCGCGCATTCCTCCACCTCGATTTCGGCCGGCCTCGGCATGGCGGTCGCGCGCGATCTTGCCGGCAAGGACAACAACGTCATCGCGGTGATCGGCGACGGCGCGATGACCGCCGGCATGGCCTACGAGGCGATGAACAATGCCGGCGCGATGGATTCGCGCCTGATCGTCATTCTCAACGACAACGACATGTCGATCGCGCCGCCGGTCGGCGCGCTGTCGAGCTATCTGGCGCGTTTGATTTCCAGCCGCACCTATATGTCGCTGCGCGACATTGGCCTGCAGCTTGCGCACAAGATGCCCAAGGGGCTGGAGAAGAAAGCGCAGCGCGTTGAGGAATACGCGCGCGGGTTCCTCACCGGCGGCACGATGTTCGAGGAGCTCGGCTTCTATTACGTCGGGCCGATCGACGGGCACAATCTCGACCACCTGCTGCCCGTGCTGAAGAATGTGCGCGACGCGAAGCAGGGCCCGATCCTGGTCCACGTCGTCACGCAGAAGGGCAAGGGCTACGAGCCGGCCGAGAAATCCGCCGACAAGTATCACGGCGTGGTCAAGTTCGACGTCGTCACCGGCGTGCAGGCCAAAGCGAAGTCGAACGCCCCGCAGTACACCAAGGTGTTCGCAGACAGCCTCATCAAGGAGGCGCGCAAGGATCCCAAGATCGTCGCCATCACGGCGGCGATGCCGAGCGGAACCGGGCTCGATCACTTCGGTAAGGAATTCCCAGCCCGTACCTTCGACGTCGGCATCGCCGAGCAGCATGGCGTGACGTTCTGCGCCGGGCTCGCCACCGAGGGCTACAAGCCGTTCGCCGTGATCTATTCGACCTTCCTGCAGCGCGCTTACGATCAGATCGTGCACGATGTCGCGATCCAGCGCCTTCCGGTGCGCTTCTCGATGGATCGCGCAGGGCTGGTCGGCGCCGACGGGCCGACGCATGCGGGCTCGTTCGACATTGCCTATCTCGGCTGTCTGCCGGGCTTCGTCGTGATGGCGGCGGCCGATGAGGCCGAACTCGTGCACATGGTGGCGACGCAAGTGGCGATCGACGACCGTCCGTCCGCGCTGCGCTATCCGCGCGGCGAAGGCGTCGGCGTCGAGATGCCGGAGGTCGGCATTCCGCTCGAGATCGGCAAGGGCCGGATCGTGCGCGAGGGCCACAAGATCGCGCTGCTGTCGTTCGGCACGCGGCTCGCCGAATGCCTCAAGGCGGCCGACGAACTGGCGCAACTCGGTCTTTCAACCACGGTCGCGGATGCGCGGTTTGCGAAGCCCCTCGATACCGATCTCGTGCTGCGCCTCGCGCGCGAGCACGAAGTGCTGGTGACAATCGAGGAGGGCGCGATCGGCGGCTTCGGCACCTACGTGCTGCAGACGCTCGCCGACAACGGCGTGCTCGATCGCGGCCTGAAGGTTCGCATGATGGTGCTGCCGGATACCTTCATCGACCAGGATTCGCCGAACGCGATGTATGCCAAGGCCGGTCTCGACGCGAAAAGCATCGTCACGAAGGTGTTCGAGGCACTCGGCCGCGAGAAGATCGGCGCGATCCGGCGGGCCTAGCGCTTCGCGAAACACAGCTTCTCGAACGCCGCGACATGCGGCGCCGCGCCGGCGAGCGGGATCGTCTCCTTCGCGCCCGGCACTTCAATGGTGAGCGACGGCCCGGCCTTGAGCAGCGCGAACACGCGCGGGTTCGGCGGACTGCTCACCTCGATGCTCACCGTGCCGTCGGTCTCGTTGGCAATGGCGTCGCCGGTGAGGTCGAGGCTGGCGCTTCCCGCCGTCAGCTTGAACGTCACGGACGTCCCGGGGTTGAGCTTTTTCGACGCAACCGACTCGACGATCGACATGCGCTTGGCGTCCGGCTCGCACGAGAAGGCGATCAGAATGTCGTCCGACTCCGGCGCGCCGAACTCCAGCGCCGGCGCTTCCGGGTTGTCGTCGAACACCCAGGTGCGCGGGTCCTGCGCGGCTGCGGGCGCGGCCAGCAGGGCGGCAACACAAGCGATCCAGACGCGGCGCATCGAATCCTCCGTGCTCCCTGAGTCCGACTCTGGCCGAAGCGGTGGCGCATTGCTAAGTCAACTTTATGGCGCGGCGCAAGCGAGCCGATGTATTGCTGGTCGAGCGCGGCTTGTTTGAAAGCCGCACGCGGGCGCAGGCGGCGATTGCCGCCGGGCTGGTGACGGCGGACGGCATGCCGCTGCGCAAGGCGTCCGATGAATTGGCGGCGGATGCGGCGCTGGAAGCCAGGCCCGACCACCCGTGGGTCTCGCGCGGCGGTTTGAAACTTGTCGCGGCGCTCGATCATTTCGGTTTCGACCCGGAGGGACGCATCTGCCTCGATGTCGGCGCGTCGACCGGCGGCTTTACCGATGTGCTGCTCGCGCGCGGCGCGCGGCGCGTTTATTCGGTCGATGTCGGACGCGGACAACTGCACGCGCGGCTGCGGGGAAATCCGGCTGTCGTGTCGCTGGAGGAAACCGATATCCGCGCGCTCGATCCCGCCCGCCTCGGCGAGTTGCCGGATTTCGCCGCCATCGATGTGAGCTTCATTTCGCTCAAGCTGATTCTGCCCGCGCTCGATCGCCTGATGCGCCGGCCGGCTCAGCTCATTGCGCTGATCAAGCCGCAATTCGAAGCAGGGCGGAAGCATCTCAAGAAGGGGATAGTGCGCGATCCTGAAATCCGCGCGGCCGTGTGCGACGAGATATCGTCTCTCGCGGTTTCGCTCGGCTGGACCGTCAGGGGCATCATCCCGTCGCCCATCGAGGGCGGCGATGGCAATCGCGAATTCCTTCTGGGAGCACGGCGTGGCTGAACTCCTGCACATCTCCCGCATCGGCCACCGCGGCGACGGCATCGCCGAGACGCCCGGCGGGCCGGTGTTCGTGCCTTACACGCTGGCGGGCGAAAGCGTGGAGGTCGAACCGTTTCCCGGTCATCCGGACCGCCGCCACCTGTTACGCGTCGAGAGCG
>JAXDNY010000084.1:0-17993 GCA_034669145.1 Hyphomicrobiales bacterium | reverse complement strand
GCGGCGGGGTGGGATGGCCGTCGCACCCCACCCCGGTTCGCATTCCGCTGCGCGTCATGCTCACCGACCCTCCCCCTCCAGGGGAGGGTATTCGAGCCTGCGGCCCGCTCGTCCCCTCCCCCGCTTGCGGGGCAGGGCTAGGAAGGGGCATTAAGCCGCAGCAACGCCACTCACTCGGACGGCGCATAGGGTTCCGTCGCGTAGACGATGCGGCCGCCGACCATCGTGAGCAGGGAGCGGATGTCTCCGATCTGGTCGACCGGTATCGTGAGATAGTCCTTGGTGAGCACGGCAAGATCCGCAAGCTTGCCGACCGCAAGCGAGCCCCGGCGCGCGTCTTCAAACGAGAACCATGCGCTGCCCTCAGTGTAGAGACGCAACGCGTCGATACGCGTGGGTGTCTCCTCGGCCGCGCGCGTCGGCAAGCCGGCGACCGTCTTGCCATCGAGCATCCATTGCAGCGACACGAACGGATTGTACGACATCACCCGGTGCGCGTCCGTCCCGCCGCCAACGGGAATTCCCATCCTGAGCGCAGTCCCGATCGGGGGGCTAAGCCGTATCGCCTCGGCTCCGCGCTGGCCGAGAAACGCCTCGCCGCGAAAGTAGAATGCGTTCTGCATCAGCCAACCGACGCCCAGCGCTTTGATGCGGGTGAGATTGTCCAGCGACACGTCGTTGAGATGGGCGATCGACCAGCGCAGCGACACGATCGGCGTGGCGCGGTTCACGCGCTCCAGCACATCAAGCAGATGATGCACCGAGCGATTGTTGTTCCAGTGAAATGTCGCAGTCAGGCCGCGCTGCGCTGCCCACGCGAGCGTCTGATAAAGCTGCTCCTTCTGCGCCTCGGTGGGCGCGTCGTTGTTGTACATGCCCCAGGTGACGTTCTCGCCGATCCCGTTGAACTTGAGCCAGTCATCGCCGAACCCCATCGGCAGCATCGCGGTCAGCGCCTGAAAATCGGCCAGCTCATGATCGCGGCGCGGCGCGCAAAGGCTGTAGACGACCCGAATGGTGAGCGCGCCATCGCGCCACACCTGGAACAGCGCGCGGTAGGCATCGAGGGGAAGGTTGTAGCCGCCGGGATCGAGAACACCCGTGATTCCGAGGCTGTTCAACGTGCGGAAAAATTCGCGTGTGCCGGCGACCTGCTGCTCGGTTGTCGGCCGCGGCAGCTTGTCGAACAGATCGCTGATGGTGCGGGCGTCGCCTGACATCCAGCCCGTTGGCCTGCCATCCGCTCCGGTTTCGAGCGTAAGACGCGAGGCCAGCGCGGCGTCATCGGATATTCGGAGTTCCTCCGTCCCGCCAGCGGTGACCAGAACCGCGCTGTAGAGCAGTTGCACATAGACGCGGTGATCGGGCGCGGCGGCGGCGATCTCGGCCTGCGTCGGGCGCCGCGCTTCGGTAAACTGCAACTCGGTCCACCCGCCGGCGACGACCAGCCAGCTTCCCTTCGGGGCGGTCTGCGCCGCTGCGCGGATGCGATCGAGCGCCTCGGCAAGCGACCGGGCGCCGATCCAGTGCACCTCGCTCGTATAGGTGAGGCCGGCGCGAATGGCGTGGATGTGCGAGTCGATCAGGCCCGGGATGACGGTGCGGCGGGAGAGATCGATGACCCGCGTCGCAGGGCCCGCAAGCGCACGGATGTCCGCGGAGCGCCCGATCGCCGCGATCCGGCCGTCGCGCACCGCCAGCGCCTCCGCGGGAGCGCTGTCGTATTGCACGATCTTGCCGTTGAGCAGGACGGTATCGGGGACTTCCGCGCGCGCGCCGCACGCCAGCGAAGCCGCAATGAGAAACGAAAGCGCAACAATCGAACCGCGACAGGCGCGGCCACGACGCGCCATCTTACAACCGCTGCAGCGTGCAGTTGGTCTCGATCAGCATGTCGCCCGCCTGGCCCGGACGGCGGGCAACGCTTGCCTGCTTGTAGCCGGTCTTGCCGCAGATCACTTCCACATCGGCCGGCGGGACCTCCTTGCTGATGTGACTGCGGTAGATCCCGAGCAGGTTGCTCTTGAGCACGACCGGCTCTCTGTCCTTGGGGCGCAGGACAACCTCCGCGTTGGGCACCGGCGAGCCGCGCGTGTCGCGCACGAAGCCGAAATAGGCCGGCCCGTGGCCCTCCGTATCGTTCATCGCCTCATAGTCGTCGCCGCCCGCATAGGCCGGCACGGCAAGCGCAGCCGCCAGGGCCGCGCCAGCAAATGTTCGGATCAGGACGCTCATCTCTGTCTCCGTGGTATCCGATCTCGATATTAGCGCAAACCGCCGCCCTGCTCAAAAGCTGCGCCTACCATCGCCAGAAGAACCTGAGCGCATAGACCAGGATCGGGATCACCGCCAGCGGAACGATCCAGACCAGCGACAACGGGATGCTCCTGACCATCTTTTCCGGCAGCATCGTGGCGAGCACGCCGAGGATGGCGGCGCCGATCAGCGTGGTGGCGATCCAGCCGTACCAGTACATGGCCGGCCCCTCGTCCTTCACCGCCGGCGTCCAGCCGAGGTCGACCCGGCTGGTTCCCGGATGGTAGGTGAACAGCGGCCAGTTTTGCATCTCGCAGGCCGTGTAGATGATCGGAGTGGCGATGGCGAAAACAGTTGCGAAGGTGCGGAACGTCGCCGAGGACGCGAGCGACTTTGTCGCCGCCGCCGATGGCATGCCCGTGGTCGTGCTCATGATCCAAACCCCCGGACGTTGTTGACGACGTGGCCGACGAGGAAGCTGTACCAGCATATCGCGGCGAGCGTCACGGTGAGCCATTTGCGCGGGCTGTCGAACTCCGGATTGCGCGCATTCTTCCAGAAGTACCAGTAGATCGGCAGCAACCCGAGCCCGATGGTCACAAGGTGCTCTTTCAGCTCGAACACGCCCTGCGTCTTCCAGAATCCCGCTTGCTCGATCGGGATGCGCACGTACATGCGGTACTTGGTGTAGATCCAGGCGCCGAAGATGAAGGTGACGATCCACAGCACGCAGACCGCCGTGGCGTAGCCCGCGCCCCGCACCGAGCGGAAGCGCGTGACGAAGTTCGCCGAGCCGGCCACCTGGCGCACCGGCATCAGCACCGACATTGCCTGATGCGAGAGCGCGCCCAGCAGCGCGACCGCGAGCAGCGCGTGGGCGATGAACAGAATGGACCAGTAGGTGCTGTCCGAAATGTAGTCCAGCAAGAAGTCGGGAATTATCCCCATGCCGTCCGCCCTTGTCTTGTGCCTGGTTCGCTTCGGGCTAGGCCATGCACCGTGCACGCGCGTATTGATCGTAAATTAGCCCCTCCCGGTTTTCCCGGGGACGAGCGTATTGACGCAGCACCGCCGCGCCGCCGAACCGGGACGCTAGTCGAGCAGCAGCGTCATCCCCGGGTCTCCCTTCTCCATCGCCCGCCGGTATGCAGGCCGACCGCCGATCCGTTTGAGATAGGCCCGCAGGCCGGGCAAGCGCGCAAAATCGTAAGGCAGGAAGTACCGCATGGTCGTCAGCGAGAATCCCGTCATGATGTCCGCGGTGGTGAACTCAGGCCCGCCAAGGTATTCGGCCTCTTGCGTGCGCGCCTCGACGAGATCGAATGCCCGATCGAGACGTTCGCGCTGTGCAGCGAGGACCGGATTGTCGTCCGCCAGTTTCAGCCTGGCGAGCAGCATGCAGCGCCCCATCAGCGCTTGCAGCGTGCCGTTGGCAAAATGAAACCAGAACAGAAACGCAGCGAAGTCCGAGTGCCCGGCGCTGAGCGCGAGACGGCCGCCGCCATACGTCGACACGATGTACTGCACGATGGCGCCTGACTCGGCCATCACCAGATCGCCGTCGGTGATGACCGGCGCGGTGCCGACCGGGTGCAGCGCCTTGTAGTCGGCGGGCGCGAGCAGCGGCGCCCGCGCGTATCGTTTCAGCTCATAGGGAATGCTGAGTTCTTCGCAGAGCCAGACGATGCGCTCGGACTGCGACTTCCCCAGATGATGGACTATCAGCATGCGAAATCTTTCCGCTCATGCCCGCGAAAGCGGGCATCCAGAGCCAAAGAACTGGGTCCCCGCTTTCGCGGGGACGAGCGGGTAAATGAGATCATCCATCACCGCGCGAGCGGGTCGGGCCGAAGCTGGAATTTCACCACCTTCGGCCGCGTGCCTTTGCCCGTCTCGGTGTGGAACGGCGTGCGCGTGCCGTAGGTCGCCCACACACCCTTGCCCTTCCATCCCGCATTCGGATCGTCGATGCGCCCGTCCATCCATTTGGCATAGAAGCCGTTGGGATAGGGCACGACGAAGTTGAGCCACTTGTCGTCGACCAGCGCCATCAGCGACTCGTTGGCGTTGCCGGTGGCCCAGGCCACGTTGCGGCCGAGCCCGAAAGTGTCGAACTGATCGACCCAGGTGTAATAGCTCGCTTCCGCGCTGCCGGTTTCCGCGATGCCCTGCATCTGCGGCCCGGGGAACGGATAGAGCGTCCAGCCTTCCGGACAGTGCCGGCCGGTCGCGGTCTCCGGCCCGCGCAGCACCTTGCACTTGCTGCGGTCGAACCTGCCCATGTGGCCGCTCGAGAGCGGCACCCACGCGATGCCGTTGCGGTCGATGTCGAAGCCGCGCGGGCCATAGCCCGGCATCGGCGGCTCGTAGATTTCGGCCAGCGCCGTCTCCGATGGATTGGAGCCCGGATCGACGCGGATGATGTAGCCCGGGAAGGTGAGCACGGTGCCCCAGATGGTGCCGTCGTTCGGGTTGACGCCGATGCCATAGAGCGCGCCGACCACGCGCTTGTCCTTCGTCGGATCGACCGGCTGATTCGGCTCGACCCATTCATCGCGTTTGCCGTTGCCGTTGGTGTCGATGACGATCGGCGTCCAGCCCTGCGACTTCGCCTCGTCGCCGGTCTCGTCGAACTTCCTGGTGTCGAGCCAGCCGAGCGCACCGCTCCCCGGCCCGCCCGCGCTCATCCAGAGCGTATTGTTGGCGTCCTCGGCGAAGACAAGATGGTGCGTCTGGTAGCAGGTGCGGATCAGTGTGATCTTGCCGGTCTTCGGATCGAGCATCGACAGGTGCCGGGTCGATGAGTCCAGCGGAAAGACTTTTGCCGACGGATGATCCGAACCCTTCTTGCAGAAATCCGGATTGGGCCCCGCGCCGACGCGTGAGGTCCACCACACGCGGCCGTTCTGGTCGTACATCGGATTGTGCGTTGAGGTCTGGCTGTCCCAGATCACCTCCTCGCCCCAATAGGGCGACGGCCCGAGCGCATCGTCCTTCGACGACGGCGTCTTTGGATCGCGCACCGGCATCTTGAGCGTCGTAGCGGTGTGCTTCATCGGATCGAGGATCGGAACGAGGTCGGTTGAGTTCTCGACCGCGCCATAGATCAGGCCGTTGGCGTTGAGCGTCGGCTTGCGTTTGTCGGTCGCCGTGATGTCGTGCAGGTAATGCTTGGGATCGGAGAAATCCCACTGCGTGACGACGACGTTGCGCTCCTGGCCTTGCGGCCGCGGCGGTTTCGCGGCGGGCAATTCGCCGGCAGCGATGCGGTCGGTCCAGTCGGCGAACAGCTTGAGCGCATGTTGTGCATCGAGGCGGCCGATCGTCGCCGCCATGTTGTTCATCGCCTGACCGGACAGGATACGGCGCGCCCAGGCCTCCTCGGATTTCATGTCGGCGAACACCGACGGCATGGTGCGCGTGCCCTTGTTGCCGAGCGCGTGACAGCCATAGCAGCCGTTGGTCTTGGTGACGTTCAGCCACTCGATCTGGCTTTTCGCATTGCCGAGCGGAAACTCTTGCTTCGCGGGCGTCTTGAGCATCGAATACCAGTAGATCGCCGGATAGATTTCAGCCGCGGCCTTCGGCGTTGCCGCCGTGGCGGCGATGTTGACGATCTTGCCCGGCTCGCTTTTCACCCGCGCGGAGTCGGCAAGGCCATAGCCGCGCGCGAAGATCTCGTAGTTGGCCTTCGGCAGATCGGGGATGAGGTAGCGTCCCTGATCGTCCGTCACCACGCTCTTGATGTAGCGGGTCGGCAGATCGGTGGTTTCGGCGATCACCCACACGCCCGCCTCGGGGCCGTTCGGACCGCTGACCACGCCGCCAATATTGTCGCTGTTGACGGTGAACTGTTGCGCGCCCGCCGCTCCCGAAAGTAGCGCCAGGCCGATCGTCGCCGCGCTCGCGAAAAGGAATTTGCCTAAAGTCATGTCGCCCTCCTGTCGTCGCCGTCTGTAGCCCGGATGAAGCGCAGCGAAAGCCGGGTCACTTCCCGCCGCCGAGGTCCCGGATTTCGCTTCGCTCCATCCGGGCTACGAACTTCCTACTTCGCCAGCGGATCGGGCCGCACCTGAATGTGCACCGCCATCGGACGCGCGCCCTTGCCCAGTTCGTTGAGCCAGGGCGTGCGGTCGCCAGTGGCGCTCCACAGGCCGCGGCCCTTCCAGCCGGCGTTCGGATCGTCGATGCGCCCGTCAAGACCCTTGGCGTAAAACCCCATCGGGTACGGCACACGCATCAGGATCATCTGGCCGTCCTTGAAGCCGACGAAGCCGTCCTGGAGGTTGGCGGTCGAGATCGGAACGTTCGCACCAAGCCCGACCGTGTTGTGGTGATCGACCCAGGTATAATAGCTCGCCTCCGCGCTCGAATTCGGCACGTCGTCGAAGCCCGGTCCCGGATACTTGTGCAGCGCGAAGCCCTCCGGGCAATGATTGCCGGTCGCATTCGGACCATTCAGCGGCGCCTTGCACTTGCGCCGGTCGAAGCTGACGAGATGGCCGGCGGAGCCCGAGCCCCACAGCACGCCGTCCGCGCCGATGTCGCCGCCGCGCAGCCCGATGGCTTCCTTCGGTATCGCGTAGAACTCGCTGAGCTTGGTCTTCGGATCGAAGCGCAGGAAACCCGCCTGACCGGCGAATACGCCGGAGGTGTACCAGACCGAGCCGTCGGTCGGATGCGGCATCACCGCATAGGGGCCGGAGCCGGGATTGAGGCGCGTATCCTTGCCCTCCTCCGACTTGCCCGGTTCGCTGAACTCATCGAGCTTGCCGTTGCCATTGCTGTCGAGCACGAACGGGAACCAGCCGACCGCCTTCTGCGGATCCTTGGTCTCGTCCCACACCTTCGTGTTGATCCAGCCGGCGACCGGCCCGGTGCCGGACATCCACAGCGTATTGTCGGCGTCGTAGCCGAAATGCGGATGATGCGTGCCGAAGCAGGTGTCGATGAACTCATATTTCTGCGTTTTGGGATCGAGCATCGCAGCCTGACGCGACGAGCGATCGATCGGGAACACCTTTGCGGATGGGTGCTCCGAACCCTTCTTGCACCAGGCCGGATTGTCCAGGCCGCGCACGTTCGCGGCGAGCCACACGCGGCCCTTGTCGTCGAACATCGCGTTGTGCTGGTTCGCCTTGGTGTCCCACAGGACTTCCTCGCCCCAATAGGCCGAGGCCATCGTCGGCTTGATCGCGCCGGCATGGCCCGGTCCAAGCGACACCGGCATGCCGGGATCGGCGACCGGCATCTTGAAGTAGGAGACCTTGTGCGTCTTCGGATCGAGCACCGGCATGTTGTCGGTCGAGTATTCCGGCGACCCGTAGAGCGGGCCGTTCGCATTCACCGTCGGCTTGCGCCGGTCGGACGAGATCAAGTCGTGCAGATATTTGTCCGGCGTCGACCAGTCCCAGGTGGTGACCACGACGTTGCGCTCGAGGCCCACGGGGCGCTGCGGCTTGTGCTTGGGTACTTCGCCCTTCGCGACGCGGTCGGTCCACTCGCCGAAGTATTTGTACGGCACGCCCGCGAGCTGGCCGGCGAGCCGGTTGGTCATCATCTCGCCGGCCTGGCCCGAGCCGATGCGGCGAATCCAGGCGTCCGCGCCGGAGTCGAACTTGCCGAACTGCGCCGGGATCGTACGCGTCGCCGCCTGTCCAAGCTGATGGCAGCCGACGCAGTCGACATTGTTCATCCGCTGCAGCCAGACCTCGCGCGTGATGCCCTTCGGAATGTCGGTGTGCCCGCCGAAGTCCGCCGCCGGCGGGATTTTCATCATCGTGTACCAGTAGATCGCCGGATAATAATGCGCCGCCGACCTCTCGTCGGGCGCCTTCATGGCGGTGTGGTTGAGGATCTGGCCGGGTTTCGCACGCATCCTGGGCGAGTCGATCAGCCCGTAGCCGCGCACCCAGACCTGATAATTGGCGACCGGCAGATCGGGGATGACGTAGCGCCCCTGGTCGTCGGTGACGACGCTCTTGGTGTAGCGCGTCGGCAGATCGGTGGTTTCCGCGATCACCCAAACGCCGGCTTCCGGCCCGTTCGCTCCCGTGACAACGCCGCCGATGTCGTCGGCGTCGATCGCGACCGCGGCGCCTTGCTGCGCGCGGACTGGCGTGGGTCCGGCCGCGCATGCCGCGAGGCCGATCGCCGCCACCGTTAAATACAAGACGTGTCGCAGTCTCATGTCGCCCTCCCCGTCCGCCCGGATTTTTCGCACCCTTGGGTCGGGCCGAGTCTATACGGGAAACCTTCGCGGGTCAGCACCCGGCGGGCTCGGGAGGAATGCAAAAAACGCCGGAGACTTCGCGGGGATAACTTCCCGAAAAAAAGTTATCCCCGCGCGAAAATCCTGCCGGATAATGCTCGCGCCTCGATCCACAAGGGGCGCCTTCCGGAGGCGTTCTGAAGGTGCGGATCGGGGGCGGTGGTTTCGGAAGTGCAACACGCACACCCGCGGCGAGACAGCCGAAGCCGTACGGTCCCGGCGCGCCAGCCGCGCGTCACGGGGCATTGGGATGCTGCGCTCGAGGGCGATACCCATCGCCGGCGTGCAGTGAGGGCCAGTAGCGGTGCATAGGCACTGAGCCCAATCAAAAGAGAACGGAGCCTGAAAGGTCAGTCCACCGGGGTCGTGCGGAGCAGGCTTCAAACATCGCGCGCGGGACGCCGGAGAAATGGCGGACTTGCGGTTCGACTACCCGGACGACGCTTCATCGAAAAGCATCGTCCCGCCTGATCGCCGCGAGGGGATCAGGCCCGTGGGTCCGTCAGGACCCCGGCGTCCCGCGCCGCCCTCACTTTTTCGGCTCACACCTCGGGCGCAAAAACGCGCCGCGAGAACGATGGCGGCTGTCTGACAATTGAATCAGGATGAAACGGCTGGGCCGCTTCTACTCAGCCCGGATTGAGAATCACGTCCTCACACGGAAAGCTCCATCGGCTGCCGCCGAAGAACGAACCAGTGCCGTTGGTCTTTTCCCATCCGCCGGCCCTGACGTCGTCGTTGACCTTGAGCGTCAGCGTCCCGCCGCCCGTCCCGACCAAATCCGACCATTCACCGGTCACGATCGTCTTGTTGCGTTCGCCCTTGAACACGTTGATGAAGCTCTTGCCGTTGTCGCCGCTCACGCCAACCCACCAAACCTTTTTGCCACGCTGACGGACGAGGTATTTGCCGCCGTCGTTCGCATTCCAGTCCCCGGTCATCGAGGGCCGGCTGACGCAGAGCGCGTGCGCCGTGACGGGAGCGGCGAGAGCGAAAAGCAGCGCTGCGGCGGCGATCAGATGGGTCATGGGCATGGAATGCTCCGCGGTTCGTGTTCGGCGTCGTGCGACGCGCACCGTCATTGCGGGGTCGAGGTCGTGTCGTCGCACGCCGGGCGCCATTCGCTGCCGCCAAAGATCGAGCCACTGCCACCCGTCTTGCGGATCGCAGCGAGGCGGCCCTTCGCCGGACCCGAAGGATTGAACTCGAGAAAGAGTTCGAGCGTGCCGGAGCCGGGACCGCGCACATCGGACCAGTCGCCGGTGACGACATTACCGCGCCGGACGCCCCTGAAGACGTTCACAAAGGTTTTGCCGTTGTCGGCGCTTGACCCAACCCACCAGACGTCGCGCGGTGCCGGCGGATGAAGCGAGGCAAATCGGCGGATGTCGTTGATGCGGTAGGTCCCGCCGTCGTTGCCAATCCAGACGCCGCCCATCGTGGGAGGGGCGAGACACTGCGCATGGCCCTTAGGCGGCAGCGCGAAAACAAACAGGATGGCCAAACCGAAGAGGTCTTTGGCGCGCATAACCGCCTCCCGTTGTCTATCGTCTTGATTACGACCTCAACAGTAGACCGGTATCAGGTTCCGCGGCAACCGGTGGCGGCTAATGCCCCTCAAAACTGATCAGCGTGCGCACCGGCACGTCCATCTTGCGCAACTTGTCGGCGCCGCCGAGCTCCGGGAGGTCGATGATGAAACAGGCGGCGAGCACCTCGGCGCCGACCTGGCGCAACAGCTTCACGGCGCCCTCCGCGGTGCCGCCGGTCGCGATCAGGTCGTCGACCAGCACCACGCGGTCGCCCTTCTGCACGGCGTCGACGTGCATCTCCATCTCGTCGGAGCCGTATTCGAGCAAATAGGCCATGCGCACCGTCTGGTGCGGCAGCTTGCCCTTCTTGCGGATCGGCACGAAGCCGGCCGAGACCTGATGCGCCACCGCGCCGCCGATGATGAAGCCGCGCGCCTCGATGCCGGCGACCTTGTCGATCTTCGCGCCCGCCCACGGCTGCACCAGCTCGTCGACCGCGCGGCGGAACGCGCGCGCATTGCCGAGCAGCGTGGTGATGTCGCGGAACACGATGCCGGGTTTGGGATAATCCGGAATCGAGCGGATCGCGGCGCGCAGGTCGTTTTCAACGGCGGGAGTGGTCATTTCGTTCTCGTCATTCCGGGGCCGGGCCCGGAATCCATAACCATGAACGGTGCGAACAATCCACTGTCGTGGTCAGCCCGGCAGCCAGCGCCGCGGCGTCTCGCGCTTGTCGTCGTAGGCCGCCTCGAACACCGGCGCGGCGAGCGTCGACTGGATGTGCAGCGTGCCGGCCCCGCTGTTGGCAAAGCCGTGCTTGATGCCGGCCGGCACGATCATCAGTTGCCCCGGCGTGAGCGTTGCGTGCCTCTCCTCGACCCACACGTCGGCCTCGCCCTCCAGCACGTGCAGCACCTCCTCGACCGCATGCAGATGGGTCGGCGCGCCGTGCCCCGGTTCGCACCACTGCTCGAACAAACAGAGCTGCGTGCCGCCGTTCGCCGCCGAAACGCGCATCCGCGTGAGCACGCCCTTGCGCCATTCCTCGCGCGGCGCGGAGTTGAGATCGACGATGCGCATCGCATTTCTCCCATTGCGGTCCGCGGCACTTTGGCCAACCATGGCGCCGGGCACAACCGGGAGGCATCCATGTCCGTTCAACCGCCAGCCGCGCCGCATCGCGTGGCCATCGCCGACGTCGACATTCCGTTCTGGCGCGCCGTCGCAATTATCATCAAATGGATGTTCGCGGCGATTCCGGCAGCCATCATTTTCTCGATCATCATCACGCTGATCTCGATCGCCATTATGGCGATCTTTGGCAGTATGCTCGGCGGCCTGAATATCCCCGGCATGAAGATGTAGCGTCAGCCGTTCAGCACCCGGCCCGCCACCGCATCGAGCTTGCGGATCAATTCGGGATCGCGCGCCTCCGGCGCGGTGATCAGCGCCGAGTCGAGCGCGCGGTCGGAGCCGATGGGACATGGCTCATGCTCGCGCGGGAAATCCTTCGCCAGCCGCGCGACCAGCCGCTTCGCCTTCTCGGCATTCGCGGTCAGCACCGTGATGATGTCCTGCACGGTGACGGCGTCGTGGTCGGGGTGCCAGCAGTCGAAGTCGGTCACCATCGCGACCGTCGCGTAACAAATCTCCGCTTCGCGCGCGAGCTTCGCCTCCGGCATGTTGGTCATGCCGATCACCGAGTAACCGAGGCCCTTGTAGGTGAGGCTTTCGGCCAGGGTGGAGAACTGCGGGCCTTCCATGCACACGTAGGTGCCGTCGCGCTTGACCTCGATGCCCTCGGCCATCGCGGCATTCGCGATGTGGATGCGCAGGCGCGGCGAGACCGGGTGCGCCATCGAAACGTGCGCGACCAGGCCCTTGCCGAAGAACGAGCTCTCGCGTTTGTGCGTGCGGTCGACGAACTGATCGACAAGCAGGAACGAGCCGGGCGGCAGTTCTTCCTTGAACGAGCCGCAGGCCGAGAGCGACACGAGATCGGTCACGCCGGCGCGTTTGAGCACGTCGATGTTGGAGCGATAGTTGATGTCGGAGGGCGAGAGGCGGTGACCCTTGTCGTGGCGGGCTAAGAACACCACCGGCAGGCCGGACATTTCGCCGATCCGCAAGGGCCCGGACGGTTCGCCCCACGGGCTCGCGATACTCTCCTCGCGCACGTTCTCCAGGCCCGGCAGGTCGTACACGCCCGACCCGCCGATGATGCCAAGGACTGCTTTGGTCATTGCTCAGGCGGCCTTGCCGTAGCGATCGAGCGTCTGCTTCACCTCGAAGCCCTCGAACTTCGGATGGCCGAGATAGAGCGGCGCCGCGTTACCGTCATTGCCGGCGCGTGCGTGCGCGCGGCGGAATTGCTCGGACTTGGTCCAGGCCTCGAAGTCGGCCTTGCTCGCCCAGACGGTATGCGAGGAGTAGAGCGTGTGGTCCTCGGCTTCCGGGCCCTTCAAGAGATGGAATTCGACGAAGCCCTTGAGCTCGTGCAGATAGCTGTCGCGGCTCTGCCACAGGTGTTCAAAGGCTTCTTCTTTGCCCTTGACCACCTGAAAGCGGTTCATGGCGATGAACATCAGTCGTCTCCTTGTGGAAGCGTGTAGCGCTGGCAATACGGGCTTGCGGCAATCAATTCAAACGGAAGCTCACCGGAACGGTGAAGCTCTGTGCGCGTCCGCCCGGCGGCGCCGGAAACGGCGATGCGCGCCGCACCATAGCCTGCACCTCCTGATCGATGCTGGCAATTCCAGAGCCGCTCACGAGCCGCGCGGACGTCACGCGACCGCCGCCGTCGAGGCCGAAGCTCACCGTGGCGGTGCCCTGGTCGCCGCGGCTGCGCGCGTCGGAAGGGTATTGGTGGTGGCGGCGCAGGTGCGCCGACACGAGGCCGGAGTAGTTGCTGGAATTGTCGGAACGGCCGACGCCGACATTGTTCGCCGCGGTCGACGGCGTCGAAGCCTTCGCCTCGCGGGACGAATTCTCGCGCGTCGGAGCCGCGATGCGCCGCTGCTCTTTGGCGGGCTTGGCGTCCTTCACGGGCTTCGGGGGCGCGGCCTGCACCGGGTTCGCCTCGGGCTTCTTCTCGTCCGGCTTCTCCTCCGGTTGCGGCAGGAGCGTTACCGCGGTCGGCGAAGGCGGAGTCTCCTGCGGCTTTGCGGTCGCAGTGTCGGGCGCGGGCGCCTCGACCATCGCGACGGCTGGCTTCTGCTCGGCCCGCGCGGGCTCCTGCGGCGCGGCAGCGATCTCGAATTTCGGCTCGTCCGGTTTTGCCTCCCGGGCCTTTGGCTGCTCGGTCTTCTGCTCCGGCGCGGATTCTTCGCGCGCGACCTCGACGGTCTGCGGCTGCGCGGTTGCCTTCTCCTCGGCCTTGTCGGTGTCGGTCGCCTCGGTGTCGGGAGCGGCGGCGGAATTGACCTGCTGTTCGCTTGGCGTGGTCGCGATACCGGCCAGCGCGGTCGCACCGACGACGATCTCGACCGAAATCACCTCGACGCCGATGCTCGTAAGCGGCGGCGGCTCGCGCCAGAACGCTACGAACAGTGCAGCGTGTACAGCCATCGAAACAGTCCCGAACGCCGCGAGCCGTGCGCGCTC
Organism: Hyphomicrobiales bacterium; assembly: GCA_034669145.1. Lineage (GTDB taxonomy): Bacteria > Pseudomonadota > Alphaproteobacteria > Rhizobiales > Xanthobacteraceae > PALSA-894. The sequence goes on along the minus strand of JAXDNY010000084.1, from coordinate 4,331 downwards.
GCGCATGAGATCCGCGCGTGCAAGCCGTGCCGTGCCTGCCGGCAATGCGACAGCGGGCGCCGCGCGCTCTCCGCCGGGGCGCATGAACGGCACGACATTGCCAGGATCGGTGCCGGTGCCGTTCGCCGGCCGCGGATGCTCCGGACGCGCGGGCACAACCGCGCCTAGGAGGTCATCGACGCGGTCGCGCCCCGGGCGCAGAGCAATGATTTCGCCGACCGATACCTTGGTCATTCGTCTCCGAGCAGTTCACGCCCGCAATCAGGTCACGCCGAAGCGTATCCCAAGCCGCCCTTGAAGGTAATGCCCGGCGACGGGAAAGGATCGCGGGCGGCTGGCCCGGCCGCTTGGGCCTGCTGGGGCGAAGGCGCTGCTCGCCGGCGTATCGCTCAGGCCGCGATGTGAGTGCGCGTGCTAATGCACGTCGGACCAGACCTTCTTCTTGGTGAAGTACATCAGCCCGGCGAAGATCACGAGGAAGATCATCACCTGGAAGCCGATGCGCTTGCGCGCCTCGAGGTGCGGCTCGGCCGCCCACATCATGAAGGCGGAGACGTCCTTGGCATACTGGTCGAGCGTTGCCGGGCTGCCGTCGGTGTAGTCGACGCGGCCGTCGGTCAAGGGCGGCGGCATCGCGATCGCATGGCCGGGGAAGTATTCGTTGTAGTTGCCGCCGGCCGGAAGCGTGAAGCCCGCCGGCGGCTTGTCCTTGTAGCCCTTCAGCAGCGCCGTGATGTAGTCGACCCCGTGCTCCTGATACTGGAAGAACGGCAGCGCATCGACGATGAACAGCGGAAATCCGCGCTCGTAGCTACGCGCCTTGGCGAGTACCGACATGTCGGGCGGCACCGTGCCGTTGTAGAGCAGCCGCGCCTGCGCCTCGTTCTTCCATGTGCTCGGCGGCGGAAAACGGTCGGCCAGCCGGCCGTTGCGCTCGAACATCTCGCCCTGGTCGTTGGGGCCGTCCTGCACCTTGTAGTCCGCCGCGATCGTGGCCGCCTGCGCGGCGCTGAATTCGGGACCGCCCGGATCGGCGAGATTGCGGAACGAGAGCAGGCTCAGGCCGTGGCAGGTCTGGCAGACCTCCTTGTAGACCTTGAAGCCGCGCTGCAGCTGCGCCCGGTCGAACTTGCCGAAGCCGCCCGCGAATGACCATTTGTTGCGCGGCGGATGCGGCGTGTCGTCGGCCGCGAACGCGCTTCCCGGCATCGCAAGGAACGAGGCTGCGCCGATGCCGAGCGCCAGCAGCACGGCGGCCGCCTTTTTCAGCACAGCTTCGGAGATCGAGTTCGGCAGCGGGCGCGGTGTCTCGATCAGCCCGAGCAGCGGGAAGATGACCAGGAAGTGGATAAAGTAGTAGGCGGTGAGCACGCGGGCCGCGATCACGTAGCCGCCTTCGGCGGGCTTCGAGCCGAGCCAGCCGAGCCCGAGGCAGACCAGCACGAACACCCAGAAGAACTGCTTGTAGAGCGGCCGGTAGGTCGCCGACTTCACCCGCGAGGTGTCGAGCCACGGCAGGAAGCACAGGATCAAGATCGAGCCGAACATCGCGAGCACGCCCGCGAGCTTGTTCGGGATCGAACGCAGGATCGCGTAGAACGGCAGATAGTACCATTCCGGCACGATGTGCGTCGGCGTCACACCCGGATTGGCCGGGATGTAGTTGTCGGCGTGGCCGAGATAGTTCGGGATGTAGAACACGAACCACGCAAAGAACAGGCAGAACACCGCCACCATGAAGCCGTCCTTCATGGTCGCGTGCGGCGTGAACGGCACGGTGTCCTGCCCGGATTTCGGATCGATTCCGGCCGGGTTGTTCTGGCCCGCGACGTGCAGCGCCCAGACGTGCAGCACGACCACGCCGACGATGACGAACGGCAACAGGTAGTGCAGCGAGAAGAAGCGCTGCAGGGTCGGATTGCCGACCGCATAGCCGCCCCACAGCCAGGTCACGACCGACTCGCCGACGATCGGGATCGCCGAGAAGAAGTTGGTGATGACGGTCGCGCCCCAGAAGCTCATCTGCCCCCACGGCAGCGTGTAGCCGAGGAAGCCGGTCGCCATCATCAAGAGGTAGATGATCACGCCGAGGATCCACAGCACCTCGCGCGGCTCCTTGTACGAGCCGTAGTAGAGGCCGCGGAACATGTGGATGTAGACGGCGACGAAGAACATCGACGCGCCATTGGAGTGCAGATAGCGCAACAGCCAGCCGTAGTTCACGTCGCGCATGATGTGCTCGACCGACGTGAACGCCATGTCGACATGCGGCGTGTAATGCATCGTCAGGATGATGCCGGTGACGATCTGCGCGCCGAGCATGACCGAGAGGATCGCTCCGAAGGTCCACCAGTAGTTCAGGTTCTTCGGGGTCGGATAGGCGACGAAGGAGGAGTGGATCAGCCCGCCGATCGGCAGGCGCGCCTCGAACCATTTCAGGAATGCGTTTTGCGGCTGATAAGTCGACGGCCCGCTCATTCTATTCAATCCTGGAAGACGATTGCGTGGGATCAGCCGATGCGGATCTTGGTGTCGGAGACGAATTCGTAGGGCGGGACCACGAGGTTGGAGGGGGCGGGTCCCTGACGGATGCGCCCCGAGCTGTCGTATTGCGAACCGTGACAGGGGCAGAAGAAACCGTCGTAGTTTCCTTGATGTGCGAGCGGGATGCAGCCGAGATGCGTGCAGATGCCGATCAGCACGAGCCACTGGTCGTGACCCTGCTTCACGCGCGCCTGATCGGTCTGCGGATCGGGCAACGTCTTGACATCGACCGAGCGCGCCTCGTCGATCTCTTTTTTGCTGCGGTGGCCGACGAAGATCGGCTTGGAACGCCAGAACACCTTGATCACCTGCCCCTCGGCGATGGGTGCAAGGTCGACCTCGATCGGCGCGCCCGCCGCGATCGTCGAGGCATCCGGGTTCATCTGGCTGATCAGCGGCCAGGCAACGGCGGCAGCACCGACCGCTCCGACCGTGCCCGTGGCGATATAGAGAAAATCACGGCGAGTGGGCTCGACCGCAGTAGTGGTAGTCACGATAAAGGCCCTTTCCCCTTGCCGGTCGGCACGCTCGCGCGACAGACAAGGACTTCGCCCCTCACGACGCGCCTGGCGGCGAACGGCAGCACCACAACCGGTCCTGGGAGGACCTAGCGGCGCGATCCGGCGGCGTTTTATTGGCACCCTTGCAGGCCATAGGCAAGCCCGCACTCGCGCCCTGTCCCCCGGTCCGGTTAAATCGCTCGTGGAACACGATGTTTTGGCTTGATCGGAGCCCGGCCGGATGCCGCTAATGCGTCATGCGACTTGCCCTCTACGAGCCCGACATCGCGCAGAATACCGGAACGATTCTGCGGCTCTGCGCCTGCCTCGGGGTCGCGGCTCACATCATCGAGCCGGCAGGCTTTCCGGTCTCCGACCGCGCGTTCCGCCGCGCCGGAATGGACTACCTCGATCGGGTGACGCTGCGGCGGCATTCGTCGTGGGCGGCATTCGATGCCTGGCGGCGCGGCGAGAAGCACAAGCTCGTGCTGTTCACGACGCGGGCGGCAAAGTCCTACCTGGATCATCCCTACGCGGCGGACGACATCCTGCTGTTCGGGCGCGAGTCGGCCGGCGTGCCTGAGGATGTCCACGCCGCCGCGGATGCGCGGCTCACGATCCCGATGCGGCCGGGCCTGCGCTCGCTCAATGTCGCGATGGCCTGTGCGATGGCGGCCGGCGAGGCGTTGCGGCAGACCGGCGGCATGCGGCATGAATGATACGATGAGTGCCCCCGCACCCGAGGCCGCCATGCTGGAGCCGCGCAAATCGCGCGCCCGCGCCTGGTTCGAGATGTTGCGGGACGACATCTGCGCGGCATTCGAGGCGCTCGAGGATGCGCTGCCGGCCGGCGCGCCGCTGGGCGACCGCGCGCCCGGGCGGTTTCTCCGCACGCCATGGGAGCGCAAGCCCCCTCCCCACCCTCCCCCGCATGCGGGGGAGGGTGGGGAGGGGGACGGCGGCGGCACGATGGCAATGATGACCGGCCGCGTGTTCGAGAAGGTCGGCGTGCATGCCTCGACCGTGCACGGCGAGTTCGCGCCGGAATTCCGCGATCAGATCCCGGGCGCCGCGGAGGACCCGCGCTTCTGGGCTTCGGGCGTCTCTGTGATCGCCCACATGCACAATCCGCACGTGCCGGCCGTGCACATGAATACGCGCTTTGTGGTCACCACCAAGGCCTGGTTCGGCGGCGGCGCCGACCTGACGCCGGTGCTCGACAAGCGCCGCACGCAGGATGATCCGGACACCCTCGCCTTCCACGCCGCCATGAAAACGGCTTGCGAC
>JAXDNY010000083.1:0-3884 GCA_034669145.1 Hyphomicrobiales bacterium | reverse complement strand
CGGATTGGTGATCTGGGTCACGAACGAGCGGTTCTTGCCCAGCGCCGCGGCGAGCTTCAGCCGTGTACCGGACGGCCGGTTGTCGAGCGCGCGTCGCAGGATGGCCTTGTAGCTGGTGACGTTGCTGTCTCCGCTGTCGCGGGTGTGTTCGCTTGCATCCTCGGTCATGGGCTCACCGTGGCAATCGTCGCCTTGAGACGGCCAACGGCAACGGGCGACACCGAGAGAGCCGCGAGCCCGGTCGTGAGCAGCGCCCTGGTCAGCCTTGTATCGGCCGCCGCATCGCCGCAAAGCGAGACCTCGACACCGCGTGCCCGCCCCGCCTCAACGGTACGGGCAATGAGCGCCAGCACGGCCGGGTTACCCGTATCGTTGAGGTCGGCGACCGCGCCGATGTCGCGCGCCGCAGCCATCGTGTACTGCGTCAGATCGTTCGAGCCGATCGAATAGAACGCAGCGTCGAAATCCCCGGCGCGAAGCGCGGCCGCCGGCACCTCTACCATAATACCGAGCGGTGGGCAGGCGCACGAGATTCCTTTGGTCCCGAGCGCCGCGATCTCCTCGTCAAGCAGCGCGCGGGCGCGCTCGAGTTCTTCGGGAACGGCGACCATCGGAAGCATCACCTTCAACGTCCCGTGCACGGCCGCGCGCGCCAGCGCCCTGAGTTGCAGGCGAAATACCTCCGGCCGCGAAAGCGACAGGCGGATGCCGCGAAGACCGAGGAATGGATTGCTCTCACCACGGATGGTCAACCCGGCGATCGGCTTGTCACCGCCGGCATCGAGGGTACGGATGGTAACCGGCCTTCCATCGGCCCACTCGAGAATGCGCCGATAGGCCGCATATTGGGTTTCCTCGTCCGGCAGTCCTTGCGCCGCCTCGAACAGGAATTCGGTGCGGACAAGGCCGATGCCGTCGCAGATCGCCGGATCGAGGCCCGCGAGATCGTCAGGTGCCGCGATGTTGAGAAAGACCGCGATCCGCCGGCCGTCCGCGGTGAGCGCAGGCCCGGCACGACCGGCATCCGCGATGGCACGCGCCGCATTGGCGGCACGCATGCGTTGCTCGAACAGGCGTCGCGTTTCCGGCTCGGGGTCGAAGATGACGGTGCCGGCTTCCCCGTCGACCAGCGCCAAGGCCGGCGGCCGCCCTTGCCATGACAAGGGGCCGAGCCCGACCACCATGGGAGCCCCGCGCGCACGCGCGAGCATGGCGACGTGCGAGGAAGACGAACCGGATGCAAGCACGATCGCACCGCCGCGCGTCCAGTCCGCCGCAAGAAAGGCGGAGGGTGAAATGTCCTCGCTTGCGACAATCGAACCGCCCGCGATCGCCGCAGAGTTGTCCACGCCGTTCAGGCGCATGAGCACGCGATCGCGGATATCGGCGAGATCGGCGACGCGGGCCCGGAAGTATTCGTCTTCCGCCGAGCGATAGCCGGCGATCTCGGCGTCGAGCACCGCGCGCCAGGCCTGGTCGGCAGGACTGCCCGCCGCGACGGCGTCGAATGCCCCCTCCGCCAGCGTATCGTCCTCCAGCATCGCGACCTGGAATTCCAGAATGTCCGCCGCGTCGCCCTGCTCCGCCTCGACCAGTCCGGCGAGCTCTGCCGTCGCGGCTTCGATCGCCGCCTTTAGCGCGGCGGCTTCCTGTGCGGGATCGCCCGGCACCCTGCGGCTGTCGATGGCGGCCGTCAGAACGGTGACAGGGCCGATCGCAAGGCCCGGTGACGCGGCACGACCGGTGAGATGGATCTCGGTCACCGCCTCAGGCCTCGCCGAAACCGTCATGCACGAGCGCGAGCAAGGCCGCGAGCGCCGCCTCGCCGTCAGGACCGGCAACGCGGAAATAAAGCATGGCGCCCTGCGGCGCCTTCACCCGCATTACCTTCACCGGACTCTTGGCATTGGTCCATGGTCCGTCCGCGGCGAGCGCAATTTCAATCGCCGCGTCAAAGCTTTTGGCGCATTGCGTGAGCTTGACCGATGGCCGCGCATGAAGACCGACCGCATTGACGAGAATCGCCGAGGCCGTCAGCGGCACAAAAGGTTCGCACGCCAGGTTGGCGTTGACATCATGCATAGAATTCCTCCGCGCTACGCTGGACCGCAGCCAGCGACGAGCCGCCCGAGGACTCGGTCGCCGCGATCACGGCTCCTTCAACCACCGGCGCGTTGCAGACGACGACGCGTGCACGCCGATCTTCCGGCAGCATCTCCACCGCCATCTCGGAATTCGTCTCTGCCCCGCCGAGATCGACGAGGATCGCCACGCCGGCAGGCGACCAGGCGATCCCGATCGCCTCGAGGATGCCGGCAACATTGGTGCCGAGCCCCCCGTCGGGATCACCGCCCGTCCAGGCCAGCGGCACGGCATTGCCGACCATCTGACGCACCATATCGGCCGCACCCTCCGCGATTTTGGCGGAATGCGAGACGATGACGATTCCGACGTTGCCCGAACCTGAATTGCTCATGAACCTGCCTCGAATTCCAGTGTGGCGACTGCCGCCCCGATCAGGAGAGACGCCGAGCGCGAACCCGGGTCCATATGTCCGATAGAACGTTCGCCGAGAAAGGAAGCCCGGCCGCGAATCGCGAGCATGGGCGTCGTACGTTCGGCGGCGTTCGCCGCTTCGGTGGCGATCGCTGCGGCATCGCCGCCCGCTGCAAATACCGCCTGCACGGGCACAAGGACATCAAGCAAGGTCTTCTGCCCGGCTTCCGACCGCCCGCGCGCCTTGACCGCGTCGATCGCCTTGTTCGTCGCCACGACGAGATCGGCGCGCGTCGGCTGCTCCGGAAGCGCCTTGCCGAGCTCCATGAAAAAAGTGCCGACCAGCGGCCCCGAGGCGCCGCCGACTTTCATCACCAGCGTCATGCCGATCGCCTTCAGCATCTCGGGCATCGATTTATCTGCAAGGGCGGGCAGTGTCGCGAGTACAGCCTCAAAACCCCGCTTCATGTTCAGCCCGTGATCGCCGTCGCCGATCGCCTGGTCGAGGCGGGTCAGTTCGTCGGCATGCTCGATCATCGACACCGCAAGCGCCCGCACCAGCTTTTCCCTGACTGCCCGATCGATCATGCCGCGATTCTCCTGCCCGTGGCATCGAAGAACAGCGGATTGTTGAGGCGCAGCGATACGATATCCCCGGCACCGAGTGTCGCCTCCGGGTTCGAGAGCGTCACGACCGGGCGGCCGCCAAGGTCGAGGTGGAGATGGCTTTGGTCACCGAGATGTTCGATCCGTCTGACGGTCGCCGATACGTCGCCGCTGCCGCGCACGATGGTCAGGTGCTCGGTTCGCGCGCCGATGGTGCTGGCTCCGCGCGGCGCGCCTGCAAAGATGTCGGCCGGAAGAAAGTTGATCGCGGGCTGGCCAAGCCGTGCGGCGACATGGGCGTTGACCGGGTTTTCGTAGATCTCGCGCGGGGTGCCGATCTGCATCAGCCGTCCGGCCTCGATCACGCCGATGCGGGAAGCCATTGTCATCGCTTCGGTCTGGTCGTGCGTGACATAGAGGATGGTCGCGCCGAGAACGGTCTGGATGCGTTTAAGTTCGAGGCGCATTTCGCCGCGCAGCTTGGCGTCCAGCGAGGAGAGCGGCTCATCCATCAGGTAGATCGAGGGTGAGCGTACCAGGGCCCGGCCGATCGCGACGCGCTGCATCTGGCCGCCCGACAACTGCGTCGCCTTGTTCTGGAGCTTGGTTTCGATGTGGAGGAGACGTGCGACTTCCTCGACTTTCCTCCGGATATCGGCCTCCGGCACCCGGCGGATCGGCGCACGCAACGCAAAGGCCATGTTCTCGAACACGGTGAGATGCGGATACAGCGAATATTGCTGGAAGACGAAGGCGACGTCGCGGTCGGCCGGCGCTTCGGC
>JAXDNY010000082.1:0-5824 GCA_034669145.1 Hyphomicrobiales bacterium | reverse complement strand
TCCGACTGTCGCCGAGGCGACCGGATTTGCCGATTTCGATTTCACGCTGTGGCAGGGATTTTTCGCGCCGAAGGGCACGCCGAAGGAGGCGATCGCGCGGCTCAACAGCGAGATCAACAAGATCCTCACAGAGCCCGAGACGCGCCAGAAGCTGCTCGATGCCGGCGCTAACGTGACGCCGCTATCGACCGAGCAATTCGCCGCGTTCGTTACCGCCGAAAGCGCGAAATACGAGCGTATCATCGCGAGACCGGCGTGAAGCCGGAGTGAGGGCGCAATGACGGAACCGACCGCCGAGCTGCTGCAACACTGGCACGAGTTCTACCTGCTGGTCGGCACGGCGGCGGCCGCGCTGGTCGCGCTGCTGTTCGTCGCCGCCTCGATCGGCGCGGGAATCCTCACCAAGCACCCGGGCGGCCCGACACGCACCTACATGAGCCCGATCGCGTTTCATTTCACCAGCGCGCTGTTCGTTTCCGCCGCGGCGCTGGTTCCAACGCACACGCGGCTGAGCCTGGGCGTTCTGGTCGGGCTGAATGCCATCGCGGGCGCGATCTACGCGGCGTTCGTGCTGCGCCGCCTTTTCACCGACAACATCGCGGATCTCGCGGACCGCATTTGTTACGGCATCGTTCCGTTGTTCGCCTACGCGGCGGGGCTGGCCGCGGCCTGTCTCATTTTCCGCGGCTCGGTCCATGCGCCGGAATTTCTCGCCGGCACCGTCGTGCTGTTGCTGATCGTCAATATCCGCAATGCGTGGGATTTGATGTTGTCGCTGGCGCGCCGGCGAGGCGCAGCCGAAATTGGCGGTTCAGAAAACCGTTAGCGCCGCTCTGCGATCTTAGGTCGCGTCGTCCCGTATTTCGCCTTGCGCTTGTCATAGTTGCGTGATCCACTTTTCGCGCACGGGCTCACGGGGACTGATTTCCGCGCAAGCAAGCATCATCGATCAATCGCGTCCAGTTCGGAAGACAATCATGCGAATGACAGCATTGGGCCTGGCGGCGTGCCTCGCCGCCGGCCTCACGGGAGCCTGTTGGGCACAGGATTTGAAAGCGACGCAGCGACTGAGCGATACGCAGCTCGGATTCGACTTGGGCGGCAGCTACGGCAACTACACTTTGAGCATTGTGGGCCCGAGCGGCTTCCATGCAAGCGCTGCGTCGAAGACCGGCACGCCCGCGATCGACCTGCGCCGCTTCGGCAAGTACGACGACGGCGCTTACAGCTACCAGTTGACCGCATCGAGCGACGAGAAGGTCCCGGTCCGGACGCCGCTCGACAACGGACGCGGCGGTGATCCCGGCGATTCACGGCTGAAAGCGGTCTCGCTCAGCGGACAGTTTCTGGTCAAGGGCGGCACCATCGTGAAGAACAGCGGCGCGCAGCCCATGCGCCTCGACAAAGACGCACGATAGGGAGGATGGAGCAATGACAAAGTTTCACGCTCTCTCCACGTTGCGCTTCGGGCTCGTCCTCGCGGCCTCCGTGCCGGGGGGTGTCGCCCTCGCGCAGGATCTCAACGTCAACGGCAGCCTGTGCGTGGGTTTCGATTGCCCGCCGCCCGGCGGCTTCGGCTTTGACACGATCGTGTTGCGCGAGAACAATCTGCGCATCTTCTTCGACGACACCAGTGTTTCGGCCGGTTTCCCCGCCAACAAATGGCGGATCACAATCAATGACAGCGCGAGCGGCGGCGCGAGCTTCTTCTCCGTCGACGATGCAACCGCCAACCGCTCCGTATTCAAGGTAACGGCCGGCGCACCGGCAAACTCGCTGTTCGTGGCATCGAGCGGGAATGTAGGGCTCGGCACCGCCGCTCCGGGCCTCGACCTTTCGATCAGCACATCAGACACGCCCGCGATCCGGCTGGAGCAGACGGCCGCGGGTGGATTCACCGCGCAAACTTGGGATATCGGCGCCAACGAGGCGAACTTCTTCGTCCGCGACCTGACCGGCGGCAGCCGGCTGCCGTTCCGCATCCGGCCGGGCGCGCCGACCAGCAGCATCGATATCTCCGCGAGCGGCAGTGTCGGTGTGGGGACAGCGACCCCGAGCAGTCTTGGCGGCGGTGCGACCGCGACAATACTCAACGTTCACAAGTCAGGCGGTCTTGGTCAGCTTTCCTTAAGCGGCGACGGGACCGCCGACGGAACCTTTGTCGGCGAAGTGGCCTTCGGCACCACGGGAGCCACTTCTGCCAACAAGGCGACGGCGGTCATTACGTCGCAAGTGTCCGGCTCCGGCGCGACCAATGCGTCCGGCAACCTGCAGCTCTGGACTCGCAGCGGAACGACCTTGGCTGAACGCCTGACGATCGACTCCGCCGGCAATGTCGGCATCGGAACAACCGGTCCGACCCAGAAGCTCGACGTCAACGGCACGGTGCGCGTCGCGACGCTGGGCGCAAACCCGCCCGCCAACACGGTGTGCTTCAGCGCCGCGAACGTGCTTGGCACCTGCGCTTCGGATGCCCGCCTCAAGCATAACGTCCGCTATCTTCAGGAAAGCGCCGGCCTGGACGCGGTGATGAAGCTCAAGCCCGCGACCTTCCAGTGGCAGGACGGCGACGAGCGCCTGATGGCGGGATTCATCGCTCAGGAAACCCAAGCGGCGATTCCGGCAGCGGTGCACAAGCAGGCCGGCTCGGAGTTCCTGAGCCTCGATACCGCCGCTGTTCTATCCTACGCGGTCCGAGCCATTCAGGAACTGAAGGCGGATAATGACAAATTGCGCAGCGACATCGAGCGTCTGAAAGCCTCGCGCTAGACGATCGCGCTCAAACAACAACGGCGGGCTCAGCGAGCCCGCCGTTGCATCTGGCGGATCGCCGCAGCATCAGCGTGAGTGCCAGCGCAGCGACGGAGGAAATCAGCATGACGACAAACGCCGCGTCATAGCCGCCGGTCGCGTCGAAAATGACAGCGCCCGCATAGGCGCCTAACCCGCCGAAAATCTGGTGCACCATGGTGATCAGCCCGGCGAGCGCGCCGAGATGTTTGGTTCCGAAGCTTTCGCGCACGAACACCACGGTGAGCGGCGCGGTGACGAGAAACGTCGCGCCGTACACCAGCGCGAACACCGCAATCGAGAGCGGCGACTGATCGAACGCGATCCAGCCGAACACCACGATGCGCGCCGCGAACGCGATAGCGGTCGGCCACACCGGGCCGAGGCGATCGCTCGCAAGGCCCGACAGGATGACACCGGCAAGGCCGGTCAAACCCATCAGGGCGAGCAGATGACCGGCCGCCAGCGCGCCAATGCCACGATCCTGCGCGAACGCCGCCACGTGGGTGGTGACGAAAAAATCGTCGAGGCCGCAGATCGCGTAGATCGCCAGCAGCAGCCAGAACTGGCGCTTGCCCGCGGCCTCGCGCAGCGAAAGGCTCTCGCGCGGCGCTCCGGTCGAAGACGCCTCGCCGCCCTGCCCCGGCAAGGTGAACAGCAGCGGCAGCACCACGAGATGCGCGATGCCGATCCAGATGAATACCGAGCGCCAGCCGATCTCGACCAGCACGCTCGCCAGCAGCGCGATTATCAAAAGCTGACCGACGCTCATGCCGGAAATCGCGAGCGCGTTGGCGAGACCGGCGCGGCCCGGGAAGATGCGCATCACGAGCACGCCGACAACCACCAGCGAGGCCGCGCCGTTGCCGATCGCGAACACGACGCCGTAGAGAAGGAGCGCGTGCCACGGCTGCGAGACCAGGCTCATCAGGCCGATGCCGATGCCGCCGATGACCGTGCCGCCGATCAGCAGCGCACGCGGACTTAAGCGGTCGGCCATGCGCCCGGCGAGGAACGTCGCGACGGCCGAAACCAGCATGTAGGCGCCGACCGCGAGCCCGAGCTCACCCCGCGCCCAGCCGAACTCGTCGACCATCGGCTTGAATATGAGCCCAATCACAAAGCGCGCGCCGCCGCCGACCAGCAGCACGAGAAAGCCGGCGGCGAGTGTCAGGGCTGCGCGCATGCCGCTCGGGCTCCCTCCCCCCGAGAGAGGGAGGGCTGGGGTTGGGGTCATGATTTCGGCGCGTCGGGCTGGCGCAGCGGGTGTTCGCCGGCGAACGCTTCGATCGCCACGCAGTTTGCGTAGATGCGGCCGGCGACGGGAAAATCGGACGGCTCGCGCCCGCCGAACAGCTTCGCGCTCGTCAGGTGCGCGGCAAGACAGATGTCCGCGATGCTCACCTGATCGCCGACGCAGAACTTGCCGGTGCGCGGATCGCGCGCCAGCACCTCTTCGACGGCGCGGCTGCCGGTATCGAGCCAATATCGTACCCACTTGGCGCGCGTTGCTTCGTCGAGGCGCAGTTCCTCTTCGAGATATTTGCGCACGCGCGGCACGATGAACGGATGCGCGTCCATCGCCACCATCTGGGCCACGGCCCGCGCATGCGCCCGCGCGCGCAGGTCCTTCGGCAACAGCGGCGGCTCGGGATACTTTTCGTCGAGATATTCCAGAATCGCCAGCGACTGCACGAGCGGCTGCCCTTCGCCATCGATCAGCGTCGGCACGACGCCTTCCGGGTTGAGCTTGTGGTAGTCGGCCGCGAACTGGTCGCCTGCGAGCAGGTCGAGCGTGACTTTCTCCATCGCCAGCCCCTTGAGGCGTAGCGCGACGCGCACGCGAAACGCAGCCTGCGAGCGCCAATAGGTGAAGAGCTTCATGTGGCGCTACGTCGTTGGACGCGTTGGGACGATCCCGATCGGCGTAAAGGTGTAAACAGCCTCCCCCTTCTGGTTGAACATCGTCCATTTGATCAGAACGATGCCCTGCGGCTTTGTTCTTGATAGCGTCAGACCGATGATCTCACCTTCGACATGCAGTTCGTCCCCCGGCCGCACGGCTATCATCCAGCGCAAATTATCGACGCCGAGGCCGATCATCGGATGCGGGCCGAACGGCCTGATCTGCACAGTCAAACCCATCGCAATCGCGGCCGTGTGCCAGCCTGACGCCGCCAGGCCCTTGAACAAGGTCTTTTGCGCTGCGGCATCGTCAAGATGCATGGGCTGCGGATCGAATTCGCCCGCAAACCGCGTGATGTCCTCCTCGGTGACCTTGACCTGACCGCTCTTGAATTTCATGCCGAGCGCAAAATCGTCAAACCATTCGATCATTCATCAATACTCCGGTGCGATGCGTCCGGGGACACGGCGCGCGCGCTAGACCGCGCTCACGCTCACCTTCGTCCCCGCCTTCACCTGCGCCAATGCCTTCGCATCGCCGATGAGTTTGCCGAAAATATTACAGGGGCTCGCGAGCCGGCACTCATTGCCCTGTGAAATCGGCGTGCGGCCGTAACCCAAAGCGATGCACGGACCGTCCGGCCAGTAGGCGACTTCGCCCGGCGTCACCACCGCGCGGGCGTCCTGCTCGCGCGCGACGCTCACCGGCACATTGAAATAGACTTCCTCGCCCCAGGTCATGACGCGCGTATCGTAAGGAAGCTTGGCGAGCACGGCTTTCGCGGTCGGCGTATCGATGAGTTCGGCCTGAAGCGTGAGCGTGCCGAAATCGAATTTGATTCTCGGCATGTTATCCTTGCGCGATGCCGAAGGTAAAACCGCTCAGGTAAGCTCAACGGTGTCGAAGTCCGCCGGCAAAATGATCTCCAGCACTTCGGCGTCGTCCGAATAGTCGAGCACCTTGTGCTTGATGCGCGGCGGCTGGATCCAGGCGGTGCCCGGGCGCATCACGTGCGCGCCCTGCCCTTCGAGCTCGGTCTTGATCCAGCCCTTGAGCACATAGATCATCTGAAATTCGACGTCGTGATAATGCAGCTTGGAAACTTCTTCCGGCCGGCATGGCGGCACG
>JAXDNY010000081.1:0-21598 GCA_034669145.1 Hyphomicrobiales bacterium | reverse complement strand
ACAGAGCTTAGGCGAGCGAGAGATTGCCCGCCGCCTGCTTGCCGCGCTCGGTGATGACTTCGTAGTTGACCTTCTGGCCTTCCATCAGCGTGCGCATGCCGGCGCGCTCGACGGCGCTGATATGCACGAACACGTCCTTCGAACCGTCGGTCGGCTGGATGAATCCGAAGCCCTTCTGCGAATTGAAGAACTTCACGGTACCTGTCGCCATCTTGGCTCTCCTTGCTTGATACGCCTGTTAACCCGACGCACGCGGACCGCGCGGCGGACAAAGCATCCGAGTTTTGGGGAATGACTTGGTGCAGCACCCAAAATCGGGAGCGTATCAAGGCAGGCCGAAAACCAAGGTTGCGCGGACGGCTCTATACGAACGCCGATGCGCCGTCAAACCGCGGGAACCGCGGTCAGGCCGCGCGTTCGAGCTGGCTTTGCTTGGCGACGCGCTCGTGCGGCTCGCTCGCGCTTTTGATGCGATATTGCTGCTCGTCGCCCTCGGACGGGAGCACGCGGACCACCTGATAGGTGCCACCGCCGTCGCCGCGGCCGAGCAGGCCCGCGATGATGTGAACGTTGTCGCCGATGCGGAACTTATGAGCCAAGACAGCCTCCGTGATACTCAAAAAGCACTACGAACCGCCGTAACGGCGGGGCCAATGCCGTTCGTCATGGGGTCCATGCCCTTATAATAGCACGGAAAATCCGCTTGTGGGCGCGAAAGCGAAATTTATTTGAGGAATTTTCGCCTATTTCCTCAGCGGTACGCAGGCTCGTCTCCCCATGGCAGGTCCGGCCACCCGTTCGAGACGGCGTCGCTGAACTGCGGGGGGCGCTTTTCCAGGAACGACGCGATGCCCTCCTTCACGTCGGCGCTGCGGCCGCGGTGAAACATGGCCTTGCTGTCGAGCCGGTGCGCCTCCATCGGGTGGCTCGCGCCGAGCATGCGCCACATCATCTGCCGGATCAGCGCGACCGACACCGGCGCCGTGTTGTCGATGAACGAACGCGCGATCGCGCGCGCCGCCGGTAGCAGTTCCGCGGGCGGCACCACGCGGCTGACCAGCCGGCCCGCGAGCGCCTCGGCCGCCGGAAACACCCGGCCCGAGTAACACCACTCCAGCGCCTGCGCGATGCCGACGATGCGCGGCAGGAACCAGCTCGAAGCCGCCTCCGGCACAATGCCGCGCTGCGAGAACACAAAGCCGAACCGCGCTTCGCTCGACGCGATGCGCACATCCATCGGCAGCAGCATGGTGGCGCCGATGCCGACCGCCGGCCCGTTCACCGCGGCGATGATCGGCTTCCTGCAATTGAACATGCGCAACGTCATGCGCCCGCCGCCGTCGCGCGCATTCTCGTGGCTGAGATCCGGCTTGCCGTCCGGCCCGTTCGGGACCGGCGGGCGGTCGGGGCGCGCCTCGCGATCGAACGTGCGGCTCCCACTCGAAAGGTCCGCGCCGGCGCAGAACGCCCTGCCCGCTCCCGTCACGATGATGGCGCGCACCGCATCGTCCGCGTCGGCCTTGTCGATCGCGTCGATGAACTCATGGATCATCGTGGTGTTCAGCGCATTGAGCCTGTCCGGCCGGTTGATCGTGATGGTGAAGATGTTGTCGGCGAGATCGGTGAGAATGGTTTCGTAGGGCATGTGCGTTCCTTCAGATTTTCCGGCTGTCATAGGCCCAGTGCAGCAACGCCTGGCGCTGACGGCGCCGGCAGGAGAAATCACCCCGCTCGCAGTGCGCCTTGATCTGCCCAAGGTGACGGCGGAACGCCTTCCAGCGCTTGATCTGCCGCGCGTCGTCTTCGTGGCGGCGGCCCATGTAGTAGCGGCAATACCACTGAAACCAGCCGCGCGGATCGTCCTCGTGCAGCCAGCCCTTGCGCCGCCACTCGCTGAGCGGCTGGCTCGCGTCGACGCCGAAATAGTTCAGCGCGCTATCGCGCGCGCCCGGCGAGAGCTTCGCGCGCGCAAACCAGCTTTTCGGAAACTCGCGCCGGCAGTCGGTCATGTATTTCCCGCCGAACACACCGAGCGCGAGCATCTCCCGCGGGGTGAGCTCGGGCTTGAACTCCGGACCGAAATTGCGGCCCACAGGCGCAGTGAGCGTGTAACGATAGCCGCGCTGCATTCTGTCGTTCACGGTGACGGAGCGCGGCATCCCTCAGTCGATCACCGCGATCGCGTTGATCTCCACCATGCAGCGCGGGTCGGTCGCGAGCCGCACCACCTGCACGGTCGTGGTGGTCGGCTTGGCGTCGCCGAAATATTCGCCCCACACTTTGTTCAGGGCATCCTGATCGGTGAGATCCGTGACGAAGCGGTCCGCCGTCACGATATCGGCGAAGGTCGCGCCGACCGCATCGAGCCCGCGCTTCAGGTTCTCCAGCGCGGCGCGCGCCTGCCCTTCCATGTCGCGCGGCATGGCGTCGAACTCTTGCGGCCGGTGCGGATGATGATGATAGACCGGCGCCGCAGTGACGCCCGCGAGATACACGGTTGTGCCGCCGCGCACCTTGATGGCCGGCGCATAGGGCATCCACAGGTCCGGCGCATCCGGCCAGTGCACGTGCTCGATCGATTTCATGCGGCTTTCCTATTTGCGCGGCGCGAACGACTGGTTGGCGTAAGGGTTCGCGGTCGGGCGCTGCACCTCGATGAACGGCTTCTTCGACGACTGGTGGCAGGCGTTGCACGAGGCGGTGAGCTTGTCGAATGCGGCCGCGAATTGCTTGCGGTCCTTTGCCGCGATCGCCTTGTTCAACTCCGCGACTTCCTTCTCGATGACGGCGCTCGCCATCGGGCCGGTCGGCACATCGTCCTTGGTGGGGAAATATTTGACGATGTCCTCGTAGCCCTCCTTCAATTCGTCGAGCTCGTAGTCCGCAAGCGGCCAGTTGCCGGCCTTGCCGGCGAACCAGAGCTTGAGGTGGCGCATCTGCTGCAAGGTCATGATTTCGCCGAGGCCCGGCGTGAACGGCTCTTTCGGCTGCGCCTGCGCGGCGAGTGGGAGGAAGAGCGCGAGCGTGGCTGCGATGGTCATTCTCATGGCGGGTTCTCCAAGCGCCCCCGAAGCGAGCCTAGCCGAATTGCGGGCATTGTGTGGAGTAGCCAACGCTCCGCAGCCCATTCGTCGGGGTGCGGGTACACCCGTTCCCGTTTTTCCTGCATCCCCAATGGGGAAATGGAGCGCCGGGAGGCGCCAGGGCGCTGCGCTACGGCGCCCTTACGGGGCGCCGGTGCGTTACTCCGGACACCCCAGCGCGCCTTGCAAGGACGGGTTTGCGAAACCCATCCCGAGGCGCGCGCGGGCGGTGATCTGGAGGTTTGCGAGACCTCGCCACCGAACCGCTGCGCCTCCCGGCGCTCCACCGGCCGGTTGCGGTTGCCCGCGTCCGGCCCCGGGTGCGGCTGGCCTGATCTCCGGCCCCGCTGCCCGGCCCACCCGCCTGTCGCGCCGCCTCATGAGAGCGGCACGTCCGGCGAGCAGTGACGCGACAAGGATAAGGGCGGATTCCGAAGCGGGGATAACTTTTTTTTCGCGCGGGCGGGCCTGCCGCCGCGCTACAGTGCGGCTCCCGCCAAATCGAGGCATCCCATGTCCCGCACCATCGACTACTGGTTCTCGCTTGCCTCGCCGTGGGCGTTTCTCGGCCATCAGGCGTTCCTCGATCTCGCGAAGGCGCACAATGTGACGGCGCGCTTCAAACCGGTGCCGCTCGGCGATGTGTTTCCGGAAACCGGCGGCCTGCCGTTGCCCAAGCGCCATCCGGCGCGGCAGCGCTACCGCATCCTCGAACTGCAGCGCTGGCGCGAGGCGCGCGGCATCGCGCTCAAGATTCACCCGAAGCACTGGCCGATTCCGATCGCGCTCCCCGATCGCACCGTCGTGGCGGTCGCGGAAAGCGGCGCCGATCCGGGCGCGTACACGCGGCGCGCCATGACGGCGATCTGGCTCGAGGACCGCGACCTGAAGGAGGACGCGACGCTCCTCGCGCTGCTTAACGAAGCCGGTCACGACGCCACGAAAATGCTCGAAGCTGCGAAGTCCGACGCCATCGGCGCGATCTATGCGGCGCGCGCGCAGGAAGCCGTGGCGGCGAACGTGATCGGCTCGCCTTGCTACGTGCTCGACGGCGAAGTGTTCTGGGGCCAGGACCGGCTGGGGTTACTGGAGAGCGCGCTCAAGAGCGGGCGCAAGGCTTACAGGATGGATGCGGAGATGTGAGCGTCAACCGGCGCGGCGGGGAGAATTCGTAGGGTGGCGCTGAGCGACTCGTCCGCCGTAGCGCAGCGAAGGCGGAAGCGAAGCCCACCGCAACCTGTGCCGTTCGCACGACAGACGTGGGCACGGCGCTCCGCGCCTTGCCCACCCTACGCTTCGCTCAATCCGGGCAACGTGTGCTGTGCCAGTTCACAATCGCCGCTCCAAAATCGCGATATCAGCCCAGGTCTTGAAGCTCAATTTTTTTGATGCAGATTCGTAGAAAAGAACTCCACGCTCACCTGATCGGATCAATCGTCCAAAAAGCACAACGTCATTCTTCAGTTTGATTGTATGGGTGACCTTATCACCCTTCAGATAGCCGCGCCCCAAGCCGTGTCCGGCAACAAGCGATGACATAATAGCGAATGCGGCAACTGAGATCAATAATGGAGTCCCGCTCGTCATCCCCAATGACATTCTTCTGGTTGAATAAGATATTAGGAAAGCAATTGGAGGAAGAAGTGCCGCTTCATAGTACTCGCGATAAATGGCAAACACAAAAAGGGCAATTCCTACTGCATAAAAAGCATATAGTGCAATTCTTCGTCGCGCAGATTTTCGCTCGTTCCTGTCGCTCCTGACAAGCTGCGACCAGTTAATAATTGGCCATACAAGAAACAACACGAACAGAATAAGGATCAAAATCGGCGCCGCCTCCAAAGCAAACACAAGATGCTCTGACAACGAGAATAGTGTGAATAGGTTTACGTCGATTCCCCAGAAATATCCCACGTCGAATGTAATGGCAAGAATAAGACCGGTTACCGAGATAATCGGAATCAGCGTCGCAGTTTCACGAAGATTCTCACGAGAAATATTCATGCCTCACATCCTAAACACCCCGAACTTCGTCTCCTCCACCGGCGCATTCAGCGCCGCCGAATAGGCCAGCGCCAGCACCCGCCGCGTCTCGCCCGGCGCGATGATGCCATCGTCCCATAGCCGCGCGGTCGCGTAATACGGATCGCTCTGTTCGTCGAACGCTTGCCTGATCGGCTGCTTGAACTCCGCCTCCTCGACCTCGGACCACTGCTTGCCCGCCGCCTCGATGTTGTCGCGGCGCACGGTTGCGAGCACGCTCGCCGCCTGCTCCGAGCCCATCAGCGCGACGCGCGCGTTCGGCCAGGTGAACAGAAAGCGTGGGCCGAAGGCGCGCCCGCACATGCCGTAATTGCCCGCGCCGTAGGAGCCGCCGACAACGAGCGTGATCTTCGGCACCTGCGCGCAGGCGACCGCCATCACCATCTTGGCGCCGTTCTTGGCGATGCCGCCCGCTTCGTAATCGCGCCCCACCATGAAGCCGGTGATGTTCTGCAGGAACAGCAGCGGAATGCGCCGCTGACAGCACAGCTCGATGAAGTGCGCGGCCTTGAGCGCGCTCTCCGAATAGAGGATGCCGTTGTTGCCCAAAATGCCGACCGGAATGCCGTGGATGTGCGCGAAGCCGGTGACGATCGTGGTGCCGTACAGGTGCTTGAACTCGTCGAACTCGGACGCATCGACCAGCCGCGCAATGATCTCGCGCACGTCGTATTGGGTGCGCGTGCCGCTTGGCACGATGCCGTCGAGCTCGGCCGCGTCGAACAGCGGTTCGCGCGGCGGCTTCACATCGATGTCGACGCGCTTGACGTAATTCGAATTCGCCACGATGCGGCGCACAGTGCTAAGCGCATGGCCGTCGTCGGCCGCGTAATGGTCCGCGACGCCGGAGAGCCGCGCATGCACGTCGGCGCCGCCGAGGTCTTCGGCCGTCACCACCTCGCCGGTCGCGGCCTTCACCAGCGGCGGGCCGGCGAGGAAGATCGTGCCCTGCTTGGCGACAATGATCGCCTCGTCCGACATCGCCGGCACATAGGCGCCGCCCGCCGTGCATGAGCCCATCACGCAGGCGATCTGCGGAATGCCGAGCGCCGACAGCGTCGCCTGATTGTAGAAGATGCGGCCGAAGTGCTCGCGGTCGGGAAACACCTCCGGCCATTGCGGCAGGTTCGCGCCGCCGGAGTCCACCAGATAGATGCACGGTAGCCGGTTCTCGCGCGCGATCTCCTGCGCGCGCAGGTGCTTCTTCACGGTCATGGGGTAATAGGTGCCGCCCTTGATGGTGGCGTCGTTGCACACGATGACGCATTCGCGCCCCTCGATGCGGCCGATGCCGGTGATAATGCCGGCGCCGTGGATCGCGTCTTCGTACAGGCCGTTGGCGGCGAGCGGCGACAGTTCGAGGAACGGCGTGCCGGAATCGATCAACCGCAGCACGCGTTCTCGCGGAAGGAATTTTCCGCGCGACACATGACGCTCGCGCGAACGCGCCGGTCCGCCGAGTGAAGCCTCGGCGCGCCTGCGTACGAGTTCCCCCGTCAGCGCGCGCATCGCGGCGGCGTTGGCGCGGAACTCTTTTCCCTGCGTGTCAACCGTCGAGGCGAGTTTCGCCACCCGCGCCCTCCCTGATTCTGTGCCGGACTATGGCCCGGCGGTCCCGCGCCGTGAATGCGCATTCATGGAACATCACACTTTGGCACGCCGTGAAAGATGCCGGAACACTGTGGACGCCCTCGCGTTGGGACCTGCGAGGACGGGGACCGAGATATCCCCCAGGAGAGGAACTCATGAAACGTACATTGCTGATTTCCGTGGCAGCCGTTGCGCTCGCCGCGGGTTCGACTGTTGCGCTGTCGCAAGGCAGCGGCGGTGGTGCAGGCGCCGCCGGTGGCACCCCGATGGCCAACCCCTCCGCCCCGTCGGGCGGGCAGGAAACGACCACACCGGGCACCAAGGGCAAGGCCGCGCAGGAGCGCCTGCCCGCCGAGAAGCAGCAGAAGTCGACCCAGGCCCCGCAGGGCGGACAGGCTCCGGCCACGCAGCAGTCGCAGGAGGAGAAGAGCGCTCCTTCCACCCGGCAATCGCAGGGCGAGCAGCCGACCAAGAGTCAGCAGCAAACCCAGTCGCCTTCGACGGGCGGCGCCAAGCAGGGCACGTCCAGCCCGACGACCGATACCAAGACCGGCCAGCAGGGCGCCGGCGGCCGGCCGATGGCCTCGAGCAACGTGTCGCTGACGACCGAGCAGAAAACCACCATCCGTCAGACCGTGCTGACGAGCTCGGCGCCGCGCGTCACCAATGTCAACTTCGACATCAAGGTCGGCACCGCGGTGCCGCGCACCGTGCGCATCGCGCCGCTCCCGGTGACGCTGATCGAGATCCAGCCGGCGTGGCGCGGCTATATGTATTTCGTCTACAACGACGAGATCATCGTGGTCGAGCCGGGTACGCTGCGCATCGTGGCGGTGCTCGAGGTCTAACCAAGGCTCACATCGACGAATGGAAGGCGGCCAATCGGCCGCCTTCTTTTTTTGCCCCGCCGAACGCTAAAGTGCGGGCGAAGGAGCAACCATGATCACCCGTTTCCCCGGACTCACACCGACCCGCAGCCGCGCGACCGCGACCGCCGATCTGGTGTTCACTGTGGCGGTTGCGCCCGACCCCTGCCCGCCCTCGGTCTACGAGCAGGCCGTGAAGGTGCTTGGGCGCATCGACGAGAGCCTCGCGATGTGCGGCACGGACAAGAGCAAGATTTTGTCCGCGATCATCTATCTCAATGACGTGACGCAAAAGAAGGAATTGAACCGCGCCTGGGACGAATGGGTGGACGCCAAGAACCCGCCGATGCGCGCCTGCATCGGCGTCGACATCGAGCCGCCGCATCTGGTCGAGATTGTGGTGACGGCGGCGAAGTAGCTACGCGGCCAGGTCCTTCATCACCGCATACAGCGCCGCCTGCCCTTCGAAGCCGATTCCCGGCCGATCCGAGAGCGAAATGAAGCCGTTCTCGATCACCGCGTCGTCGGCAAATCCCGCGAACACACCGAAGACGCCCGGATAACTCTCCGCACCGCCAAGGCCGAAGCCGGCCGCGATCGCGAGCGACATCTGGTTGCCGCCGTGCGGGAAATGGCCCGAGCGCGGCCACTGGAATTTCTCCAGTGCGGCAAGCGTGCGCGCGTATTGCGCGATGCCGTAGGCCTGCGGCGGATCGACCTGGATCACGTCGCGCCGTTTCGCCTTCAGGCCGCCGAAGCGCACGAGGTTCTCCACGTCCTGCTGCGAGAACAGGTTCTCGCCGGTCGAGAGCGCATGCGGGTAGGCGTCGGAAATCTCCGCCAGCGTCGCGAAGTCGAGCGGATCGCATGGCTCCTCGAACCAGCGCAGCGCAAATGGCGCCATCGCCCTGGCGTAGGCCAGCGCTTCCGTCAGGTCGAATTTGGAATTCGCGTCGACGGCCAGCTCGGCGTGGGCGGGGAGAATGCTCTTCACCGCCTCGATGCGCCTGATGTCTTCATCGAGCGGCGCGCCGCCGACCTTCATCTTCACCATGGTGTAGCCGGCATCGAGATGGCGTTTCATCTCGTCCTGCAATTCCGGAATGCCCTTTCCGGGCGCGTACCAGCCGCCGCCGACATAGACGAAGCATTTCGCCGGCACCTTGCCGCCGTTGTGGCGCTCGGCGAGCAGCACGTGCAGCGGCTTTTCGGCAATTTTCGCCACCGCATCCCAGATCGCGACCTCGATGGTGCCGATGCCGATCGAGCGCTCCGAGTGTCCGCCGGACTTCTCGTTGCGCATCATGACGGCGACGCATTTGGCCGGGTCGAGATTGTCGCCGGTCTCGTCAAGCAGCGATTTCGGCTCGGCTTTGAGCATGCGCGGGATGAAGCGCGCGCGCATCTGCGCGCCGCAGGCATAGCGGCCGGTGGAATTGAACGCGAAACCCGTGACGGGCTTTCCGTCGCGCACGACATCGGTCATCACCGCCACGACCGACGTGGTCATTTCGGAGAAATCGATCGAGGAGTTCTTCAGCGTGGAGTTCAGCGCGACGGAGGTTTCGCGGATGCCGGTGATGCGCATGGATGCCCTACGTCATTCCGGGGCGCGCCAAAGGCGCGAGCCCGGAATCCATAACCACAGAAAGAACTGATGTGGCGTGGATTGCGTTTTCATCGGGAGGCTTGTGGTTATGGATCCCGGCCCTCGCTACGCTCGGCCGGGATGACCAGTGAGTGTGCGGCGCGCCCCGGGATGACGGCGGATCAGTCAATCCTCAGCTTCGCATCGCGCACCACGCTGCCCCATTTCTCGATCTCGGACTTGATGCGCGCGCCGAACTCCCCCGGCGTGTTAGCGACCGGCACGAAGCCGAGCGCCGCCAATTTTTCCTTCACGTCCGGCTGCGCCACGGCCTTGGCGATTTCCTTCTGCAACAGGTCGACGATGTCCTTCGGAGTGCCTGCCGGCACGACGAGGCCGGTGAGCGTATCGGCATCCTGATCCTTGATGCCCTGCTCGGCGAAGGTCGACACGTCGGGCAGCGCGGCTGCGCGCGCGGCCGCCGCGACCCCCAGCACGCGCAGCTTGCCGTCCTGCGCCGCGGCGAGCGCGGGGGGCAGCGCCGTAAAGGCAATCGGCGTGTGTCCGCCGATCGTCGACTGGATCGCCGGCCCCGCGCCGGTGAACGGCACATGGACCAGATCGAGATTGAAGCTGAGCCGGAACAGCTCACCGGAGAGATGCGGCGTCGAGCCCACACCGGGACCCGCGAACGAATACTTCCCCGGATTGTCGCGGATCAACTGGACCAGTTCGGTGACGGTTTTTGCCGGCACCGACGGATTGACGGCCACGACATTTGGCGAATACGCGACCAGCGTCACCGGCGCGAAATCCTTGATCGGATCGTACGGCACCCTGGCATACAGGCTCGGGTTCACCATGAAGCCGGTCGAGATGATGTGGATGGTGTAGCCATCCGCCGCCGCGCGCGCGACCTGGCCCGCCGCGGTGTTGCCGCCGGCGCCGCCGACATTCTCGACGTAGAACTGCTGGCCGAGGCCCTCCGAGAGCTTCTGCGCCACGATCCGGCCGATCACATCGCTCGGCCCGCCGGCCGCGAAACCGACCACCACGCGCACCGGCTTGGTCGGATAGTTTTGCGCGAACGCGGTGGTACCGAGCGTCAGCGCAACGAGCGCGGCCAGCATGCGCATGGGCACCTCCTAATGCATTGTCGGCGCCATCATCCGTGGCGGCGCGGCCAAGAACAAGGCCAAAAGCCGGAGTACCGGCCGCTCATATGAACTCTCTGTAACAGCGCGGAACGTTTGGCCGTGCGGCGGGTTGTCGTGTCGAATTCCAACAAGGAGCGGAACATGGACAAAGATCGCGTTGAAGGTTCCTGGGAACAGGCCAAAGGCAAGGCGAAGGAAGTTGCCGGCAAGGTGACGGGCGACGCCAAGACCGAGGCCGAAGGCAAGGCGCAGAAGACCGCGGGCAAGGTTCAGAACGCCGTCGGCGGCCTGAAGGACACGCTGCGCGGCGAGTGATCGCCGCCACAGACGAACATGAAAGCCCGGCTCGCGCCGGGCTTTTCTCTTATGCTGGTTCCATGGGCCGCAAGTCCGAGATTAGCGCGGGCATCCTGCCGTTTCGCCGCCGCGGCGAGCTAACCGTGCTGCTCGCCCATCCCGGCGGGCCGTATTGGGCGAAGAAGGATGCGGGGGCCTGGACGATTCCGAAGGGGCTCGTCGATCCGGGCGAGGAACTGCTGGCCGCCGCAATACGCGAATTCACCGAGGAGACCGGCTTTGCGGCGCGCGCGCCGTTCCTGCCGCTGTCACCTGTGCGGCAGACGAGCGGGAAAACGGTGCATGGGTTTGCCGCCGCGGGCGATTTCGATCCGGATCAGCTCAGCGGCAACACGTTCGAGATGGAATGGCCGCCGAAGTCGCGCAAGCGCGTGAGTTTTCCGGAGATCGATCGCGTGGCGTGGTTTGGACTGCCGGAGGCGCGGGAGAAGATACTCGCGTATCAACGGCCGTTTCTGGATGAATTGGAGGAATTGGTCGGATTGTAGGGTGCCGAGTGCGCGCACTCACGCGGTCAGCACCGTCGGCCAATCGACCTCGTCTTCCGCAACAATCCAGGTTTCCTTCGACGCCGCGGCGCACCATTCGTCCCAGGCGGGCAACGCCATCATCGCCTCCATGTAGGCAAGCGTTTCGCGGCCGACCTTGATGCCGTAGGTGCGCATGCGCGCAACCCCCGGCGCAAACATCGCATCGGCGGCACAGAATTTACCGAACAGGAACGGCCCGCCATAACGCGCAACGCAGCCGTTCCAGATCGCCTCGAGGCGCGCGACGTTCGCCTGCGCGGCGGCGGAAAGCGCGCGCGTGCGCACCGGCCGGCGGAAGTTCACCGGGCACTCCGTGCGCAGCGGGAGAAAGCCCCCATGCATCTCGCTTGAGATCACGCGCGCCTCGGCGCGTGCCCGGGGATCGGCCGGCCAGAGCTGTTTGTCGGGAAATTTCTCGGAGAGATATTCGAAGATCGCCAGCGTCTCCCAAACATGGATGTCGCCGTCGACCAGCACCGGCACCAGTCCGGCCGGCGAATAGCGCCCGACCTCTGCCTTGAAGTCCGCATTGCCGACCGGCGAGCCGAACGGGATCAGGATCTCCTCGAACGGAATGCCGAGCGCCTTCATGGCGATCCATGGGCGGAACGACCAGGAGGAATAGTTCTTGTTGCCGATGACGAGCTTCATGCTCACGCGGCTTCCGCCGGCAGCCGCTTCACCTCCGGCCAGTCGTATTCGAAGGTCGGGATCACCCACGGCTCGCTCAGCGCCGCGCGCCGCCACTCTTTCCATGCGGGCAGTAACGTCATCGCCTGCATGTAGGCCTTCACCGGCGCGGACACATCGATGTCGTAGGCGATGAAGCGCTGCACCACCGGCGCATACATCGCGTCGGCGGCCGAGAACTTGCCGAACAGGAACGGACCCCCTGCCCCGTATGTCGCGCGCGCCTCCGTCCAGATTTCCTGCACGCGCGCGATGTTGGCCTGCGCGTCGGCCGACAGCGTGCGCTTGGCCGGCGGCCGCCAGAAATTCATGCTGCACTCGCTGCGGAACGGCACGAAGCCGGCGTGCATTTCGGTCGAAATCGCGCGGGCATGCGCGCGCGCCGCCGGTTCGGCCGGCCAGAAACCGAAGCCGGAAAACTTCTCCGCGAGATATT
Organism: Hyphomicrobiales bacterium; assembly: GCA_034669145.1. Lineage (GTDB taxonomy): Bacteria > Pseudomonadota > Alphaproteobacteria > Rhizobiales > Xanthobacteraceae > PALSA-894. The sequence goes on along the minus strand of JAXDNY010000081.1, from coordinate 9,258 downwards.
CGAGGATCGCGAGCGACTCCCACACGCGCACGTCGCCGTCGATCAGGATCGGGACCTTGCCGGCCGGCGAGTGCGCAAGAATTTTCGCCCTGCTGCCCTCGTCGTAAAGCGAGATGACCTCTTCGTCGAACGGGATGCCCGCGACCTTCAGGCCGATCCACGGGCGCATCGACCACGACGAATAGTTCTTGTTACCGATGATGAGCTTCAATTTCGGTCCTCATCCTGAGGAGGCCGCGCAGTGGCCGTCTCGAAGGATGGCCCGCGCTCCGTCCGTCGCCCCGCCCTTCGAGGCTCGCTACGCTCGCACCTCAGGGTGAGGCGGCCGAAAGATCAAGCGAAATGTCGTGATCGTCCAATCAGCCGCGCGAATGAATCAGGCTTTCGGCTTCTCGGCCGGCTCCTCGACCGGCGCGCCGGACTTCTTCCACTCTGAAAAACCGCCCTTGATGTGCGCGACCGGCTTGAGACCCATGCGGTGCGCGGTCTGCGCGGCGAGCGCCGAGCGCCAGCCGCCGGCGCAGAAGAACACGAATTTCTTGTCCTTCGCGAATACCGGCTTGTGGTACGGGCTTGCGGGATCGATCCAGAATTCCAGCATCCCGCGTGTTGCGTGGAACGCGCCGGGCATCTTGCCCTCACGCTGCAACTCACGCGGATCGCGAATATCGACGAAGGTCACGTCGTCGCGGCCGTGCAGCTTGCGCGCATCCTCGACGCTCAGCGTCTCGATCTCGCGTTCCGCCTCGTCGAGCATGGCCCGGAAGCCCGTGGTAATTGTCTGCGGCATACTGATCTCCTGCTTGGCCCGCCTAGCATATGGTGTTGTCGCCGCGCGCGCGACAAGGCAGCATGCCCTCTATGCCGTTCAGCACCCTCGATCTGATCGCACTCGCCTGGTTCGTCGCCGCCTGGGCCGGCTACGCGGTCCTGCTCGAATACGTGCCGCACCGGCGCGAGGGCCTGAACGCGCGCATGAACGGCTATCGCGAGGTGTGGATGCGGCGCATGCTCGACCGCGAGATGCGCATGGTCGACATGCAGGTGATGGCCGCGCTGCAGAACGGCACGGCGTTTTTCGCATCCACCTCGCTGTTTGCCATCGGCGGCGCGCTGACCGTGCTGCGCTCCACCGACGAGATGCTCAGCGTCATGGCGACCCTGCCGATCGGCATCCAGACGACGCGCGTCTTGTGGGAGATGAAAGCAATCGGGCTCGCGGTGATCTTCGTCTATGCGTTCTTCAAGTTCGGCTGGTCGTACCGCCTGTATAATTACGTCGCGATCCTGCTCGGCGCGATGCCGCCGCCGGCCGAGAAAGGTACGCCCGAGGCGGAGCAGCATGTGCGGCGCACGACCGGGCTGTTCACCGCGGCAGGGCGGCACTTCAACCACGGCCAGCGGGCGTTCTTTTTCGCGCTCGGCTATCTCGGCTGGTTCATCAGCCCGTGGGCGTTCATGGCGACCACCGCCGCCGTGGTGTTCGTGATGTGGTGGCGCCAGTTCGGGTCGGACGCCAGGCGAGCGATGGATAGCTAAACCAGCAGCGCGTCGAACGCCCGCATCGTCACCGCGCGGGCGTTGCGGTCGGCGAGCAGGCGCATGCGCACCAGATGCGACATCGCAAGGCCGGTCACCGCCGCGGCGAGCGCTTCGGCGTCGCCGTCCGGCTGCGCGGCACGGGCGAACTTCACGATCAGCCGCTGCAGCTCGCCGAAGTGTTTTGCGGCCGCGTCATGAACCGGCCCGGGCACGTCGTCGAACTCGATCGCGGCGGCAAGGATCGGGCAGCCGCCGCTCAGGCGTGAATCGTCAAGCCATGCGATCCAGCGCTCGAAGAATGCGTGCAGCCGCAAGGCGCGGTCGGGGATCGCGCGCAGCGGCTCTGTGACGTCGGCGCGGAACAAGTCGGCGGCGCGATCGAGCGTCTCGACCTGGAGAGCTTCCTTCGACTCGAAGTGAGCGAACAGCCCGCTTTTGGAGAGACCGAGCCGCTCGGCCAGCGGCCCGATGGTCAGTCCGCCCAGTCCCTGAACGCTGGCGAGGTCCACGGCCTCATCGAGGATGCGCGCGCGCGTGCGGTCGCCTTTGGCCAGATCGATCATGGGGCATGAAATAGCACGATCGTTCGTTTTAACAAGCGCGGTTGCGGCGCGTGCACGGATCGGCGATTGCTCTGCGCATGGAGAATCAATCGGTTACCGCCCCGGATTCGCGCCAAATCGAAACGACCCTGCTGCGGCTGGTCGCCGATCGCGAGCCGGGCAAAACGGTCGATCCGCAGGAAGCCGCCCGCGCGCTCGGCGGCCCTCATCCGGACGGCTGGGGCCCGCTGATGCAGCCGATCCGCCGCGTCGCGGTCGCGCTCGCCGAACAGGGCCGCGTCGTCATCCTGCGCAAAGGCAAGGCGGTCGACCCGCGCGACTTCAAGGGCGTGTACCGGCTGGCAGCGCCACGGGACGACTAAGCCCAGCAGCTATTTGCCGAGGTATTTGTCGAAGAACGCCGTCAGCTCCGCGAAGTGTTCCTTCACTTCCGGCGCATCGGGGTCGCCCTGATATTGCGCATGCGACTGGCCCTCGAACACATGCAGGTCCGATACGATGCCGGCTTGGCGCAGCTTGCGATGGACCCGCACGGTGTTGGACAGGAACAGGTCGCGCGTGCCGGAGGTCAGGATGGTCGGCGGGAAGCCCGACAAGTCACCATACACCGGCGAGAGCTGCGGGTCCTTCAGATCGGTGCCGTTGGCGTAGAGTTTGGCGGCATCGCCGAGCCAGCCGTCATTGCTGACCAAGATGTTGTCGATCTTCTCGTTGGTGAAATAGGTGTCGCCGGTCTTGGTCATGTCCGACCACGGCGTGCCCGGCGCGGTTGCGGCCGGAAGCGGCAGGCCTTCCTTCTTGGCGCGCAGCACCATCGCCATCGTCATCCCGCCGCCGGTCGACGTGCCGAAGATCGCCATCTTCTTCGGGTCGTTGGTTTTCACGACCTCCTTCCACACCGCCATCGCGTCGTCCATCGCGGCCGGATACGGAAAGTCCGGCGGCATGCGGTAGTCGATCGAGATCACCTTGAACTTGCCGAAACCCGCCATCAGAATTCCTTCGCGCGTTCCGCTCTCGGCCGGCGCAAACACATAGCCGCCGCCATGCACGTGCACGAGCAGGCGATTGCGGTTCTGCTCCGGGATGTTATCCGGCGTGAGAAGGTAGGCATTCACCCCGCCGACCGTGATCTGCTCGGATTTCACGCCGAACTTCTCGCGCAAGCCGGGCAACGTCGCGACGATTGCGTCGGCGCGCATCTTGATCAGCGCCTTCCATTCGGCGGCGTCTTTCGGATGGGCATTCCAGAACGACGGCAGCGGCGCGCCGATCATCGCCCGCGCCTGCGGGCTGACATCCGCGGTCGGCACGGCGATTTCCTTGGCGGGTGCTTCGCGAATGCCGGCTTCGAGCGCATAGGCCGCGCCCGACGCTGTCACAAAGGTCAGCGTCAATAGCGAAAGGCATGGTGTTTTCAGTTGTGTCTTCATGGGTCGCCTCCTCCTTGGCCCGGTCTTGATGCCGGACGATGCTCAAGGAGACGGTCCAATTCGGGCTTCGATGTGTCAACGCGCTTGCCGGCCGCTCAAGCGCTTGTGACTGGGATCATTCCGGCGCGGGAAACAGTACGGACGAGCGCCCCGTCACCCAATACACCACCAGACCGACCCATTCGCGCGCCGCCGTGTCGGTGCGGCGCAGGCCGTCGCCGACATTGGAGAACGGCCGCAGCAGATCGGCGGCGCCGCGCGTGCGGTAGTCGACCGGATAGGCCTCGACAGGAAATCCGGCGGCACGAAACACGCCGACCGAGCGCGGAATGTGATGCGCCGAGGTCACGAGCAGCCAGCGCTCGCCCGGCTTGGGAAGCAGCAGTTCCTTGGTGAAGCGTGCGTTCTCGTCGGTATCGCGCGATTTGCTCTCCAGAATGATGCGGCTCTTCGCGATGCCAAAGCTCTCGAACAGGCGCACGGCGAACTCGGCTTCCGTTGCGCCGTCATAGATCAGCCGTCCTGATCCCCCGGAAAACACAATGTGCGCTTCCGGATAGCGCCGCACGAGTTCTGCCATCGTGGTGAGGCGCTCGGCCGCCTCGTTGAGCGCGACCTCCCCACGCGCCGGCGACACGACGGTATCGATCGCGCCGCCGAGCGCGATGATGCCCGTCGGTACGCCACGCGAAGCATCCCATGGCGGAAATCGCTCCTCCAGCGGCAGGATAATCGCATTGCCGAGCGGCGACCACCCGGCAATCGCGATGAGAAGCAGACTCGTCATGGCGAGCCTGCGCCCTGCCCGGGCAAAGCGCGTCGCCATGAGGACGATGCCGAGAAGGCCGAGCGAGATCAGCAGATTGGACGGTAGCGCGAAAAAGCCGAAGACTTTCGCGGCGACGAAGAACATCTAGGTCTTCTTCCACGCCTCGTAGCGCGCCTTGGCCTCGTCGTTCGGCGGATAGAGGCCGGGCAGCGGCACGCCGCGCTCGACCTCGCTCACCACCCAGCTCTCGTAGCGCTCGTGCTCGGCGCCTTCGGCGGCGACGAAATCCACCAGATCCTTCGGGATCAGCACCGCGCCGTCGTCGTCGACCACGATCACGTCATCGGGAAAGACCGCAACGCCGCCGCAGGCGATCGGCTCCTGCCAGCCGACGAACGTCAAGCCGTTGACCGATGCGGGCGCGGCCGTGCCCTGACACCACACCGGCAGATTGGTCGCCACGACGCCCGCCTTGTCGCGCACCACGCCGTCGGTGACGAGCGCTTTGACGCCGCGCCGCACCATCCGCATGCAGAGGATGTCGCCGAAGATGCCGGCCGTGGTCACGCCCATCGCGTCGGCGACCGCGATCACGCCTTCCGGCATCGCCTCGATCGCGCCGCGGGTCGAGATCGGATGCGCCCAGCTTGCCGGCGTCGCCAAATCCTCGCGCACCGGCACGAAGCGCAGCGTGAACGCCGGCCCGACGATGCGCTTCCTGGTGTCGCCGGAGAACGGCATCGCGCCCTTGATCCAGCAATGGCGGATGCCCTTCTTGAGCAGCATGGTGGTGATGGTCGCGGTGGTAACGGTCTCAAGCGTGGCGACGATGTCGGGCGCAAGACTCAAGGAATATCTCCGAGGGCGAAGGAAAGGATTGGGCCGAAACGATATGCGAGCGCCGCAGGCGCGACTAGCCCTCGGGAACGCCCGCCACCCTCAACCCGTTGGCAAAACGCTCGCGGTCGCTCTCCTTCTTGATCGGATAGTTCTTGATGAACTGGCTGACGGTGAAATCGGGTTCCAGTTCGAGAAGGGTCGACACATAGACCTTGGCCTCGTCGATCCGGTCGAGATGACCGAGCGCAATGATCACCGCCTTGTAGCTGTTCACGAACTTCGGATTGGCGCGGATGACGCGCTCTCCGACCGCAACCGCTTCCTCGTAGTCGCTCTTGAACGTCAGGACGATGGGATACATCGTCTCGAATACCCGGAAGTACGGATCGAACGGCGCAAGATCGCGATAGCGGGCAAGCCGCACGAGCGCCTCTTCGGGGTCTCCTAGATAGCAATATGTCATCGCGCTCAGCGCCCAGATGTAGCAGAGGTTCGGATTGAGTCTGAGCGAGCGATCGAAATAGAGCTTCGCGGTGTCGAAGTCCTGGTCGAGAAACGCGCAGACATGCGCGTACATGCCGAGCGCCTCGGCATTCTCCGGATCGAGCGTCATTGCACGCAGCGCATGTTCCCGCGATCTGCGCAGTCCTGCCGGGATGTCCCGATCCCAGCCTTGCCCGATATGGATCACCTGCCAGAAGGCCGCCCAGGCCGCGATCATCGCGTCTTCGGGATCGATCTCAAGCGCGCGCTCGATTTGCCGGCCCGCTTCTTCGAAAGGCCCGCGCTCCATCGTGAACATCATCTGGATCGCGCGCAGCAGCAATTGGTTCGCACTGTAATGCTCGCGCCGGCGCGGCTGCCCCTCGATGTACAGGATGACTGGGTCGATCTGGCCGACGATGCGCGCCGTGAGCTTTTCGTCGACCAGGTGCAGCTCGTCAACGCCGAGCTCGAAACGGTCGCTCCACACCGGCGTCGCATAGCGTGTCAGATCGAGCAAGCGGACATTGATGTGGTATTTTTCCTTCGCGATCGAGATCGCGCCATCGACGACATAGTCGAGCTCGTTGCGCCGGAGCATGTCCTCGCCGCTCGCCGCCGCGGTGGGCTTGCGCATCAAGGTCAGCGGCGCGATGACATCGAACCAGCGGAAACGTGCAAGCGCTGCCGCGATCTCCTGGCTGAGCGAAATCGAAAGGCTTTCATCGCGCGGCGTCGGCGGCGCGAGAAAGGGCAGCACGCCTACGCGCAAGCGGGTGCGGGGCTGCGCGGCTTCGCGAGCTTTCGCCGCTTTCTTGCGCGCAGGAAGCAGCACCGGCGCGACCGTCTCATCGCGCGTCGGAAAGGCGCGGATCGCTTCCTCCAGCGCCTGCGTCTCGGGCGATGGCTCGACGTCCAGCATCAGCTTCAGGGCATCGCGGCAGCGCGCATATTCACGCAAAGCCTGAGCGCGTTCGCCCATGTCGGCGAGCGCACGCATGAGAATGCGCGATGCGCCCTCGTGCGTCGGGTCGAATTTGATCAGCCGCCGTGCAATCGCGGCGCGCTGCTGGGCATCGCTCTCCGGACTGTGCACTTCACGGAGTTCGGACTCGAGCAAGGCGCGCACCCGCTCGGTGAAATGTGTCCGCTCGCTTAACAGCCACTGATCGAGCGAGGTGCTGATGCCGTCCAGCTCTTCCAGGAGGTCGCCGGAGCAGAGCGCCGCGAGATCGCCGCGCGGCGAACTTTTCAGCTCGGACGCCACCATCGCGAGCGCATCGATCCAGCACAGGTTGATATTCAGGCTGACCGTCTCGCGGTCCGCGACGAGCAGCTCCCTTGCCAGCGGTCCGAACGACACGACGAGTTCGCGATAAGCCTGACGGAAGCTGGCTCGCCCCTGGAAGTCAGGCACCCGATCCCACAACATCGCCGCGAGCCGATTGCGCGCGACGCGCGCACCACGGGCAACACACAAGCATCCGAGGATGGCCCGCGCCTTGCGGCCCCGCGGCAGCGCATTGGCGCCGAGATAGGTCGTCGCCCGCATCGGCCCGAGCAAATGGATGCGGATGATCGGCCGGCTCGATCGGAGCGGGTCAGCGATTCTACCAAACTCAATCGGCACAACCTTATCGTGTGCGGTGCGGGTGTACATAGTCTCTACATCTTCCGTTTTGGCCGGAGCCCCGTCAATCGACGTGCCCAGTGCCGAAATGTCCTGAGGTTCGGTCCGTTTTGCTCGCTGTCGTAGAATACCGCAAGAATCGCGACCTTTGGAATTCATTTCGCCGACAAATCATATCGAACGCGCTGCAAAGTGAAAGCTGAATCTCCCAGTTCATTCACGCATAAATAACAGAATCCGCCGTCAAATTCACGCGCAATAGGCGGCGGATTCACAGTTCCTCCGAACTATCTCTCTAAAGTTGCTGCCGGGCGCCAGACCGAGCGCCGATTCACCATCTGGAGACGAAACATGAAAAATGCGATCACGGTAAAGACGCCCACCCCCGAAATCACTGACCGCGGCGCTGTGCGGATTGGCGGCTGGGCGCCGAGCCTTCCCGTTCGCACTGCGCCGGCGAGCGTGGCCGACACCCGCAAGGTACGCATCGGCGGTTGGAGCCCGGCACTCTGATCGAGCGTCGGACGCATTCAGCCGAGGGGCGTGCCCCTCGGCTGAATCTTGCCAACGTCAAGCGAGCGTCCGCTTGCTTTCCGAAGATCTGATCGTGTTGTCTTGCCAAAGGCCGTGCTGCGCGAGTGCCAATGAACCACGATCGTGAAAGCCCCCTCGTCACGTTCTATCGCTTCTTCCTGGACGGCCGGCCGCCGCAGCCGGCTGATCGATCGGCGGTTGGAACGATGCCGACGCGCGCCTTCCGCTATTGTGAGGCGATGACCAGCGCGTCCGCGTTCGGCTGGTATTTGTTTCCACCAATGCGCTTCAGCTTCGTCTGGGACGGCGGCACCGACATCATCTGGAACCACGAGGGAACCGACGACTGGTATCCGCTGACCAGCGCGCAATACCCGCACTTCGTCGAGCATTTTAACAGCTTTGCGCCGCCAGAATTCAGGGACTATTGCCCGCCTTTCCTCGCGGCGTTCAAGGAGCCCGGTATTGTCCAGATCTGGACTGGATTGGTGGCTCGATCGGCGCCCGGATGGAGCCTGCTGGTGCGGCCGCCGGCCAATCTCCCGCGCAGCCAAGGCTACGACTTCTTCGAGGGCATCGTCGAAACCGACCGATGGTACGGCCCGCTGTTCACCAACGTGCGATTGACGCGCACGAATGCTCCAATCGAATTCGATCCGGAGTTTCCGCTGCTACAGGTCCAGCCGGTTCACCGCAGCGCCTACAACGACGCGAGCATGACCGATTACCGCGTCGTGCAGGACTTGGGCGGGCTCAAGCCGGAGGACTGGGAGGCGTTCCATCAAACCGTGATCCGTCCGAGCGCCGACCCCAATCGGCCGCGCGGCGCCTACGCGGTGTCAACGCGCAAGCGGCGCGCCAAGGATGGGCCAGACCGGCAGTAGTGGGCGACGCATGGCTCGCTCTTGACGAGCCGACTGTTTCAACGTTCAGTTGCAGTAGGCAGAGAGTCGGGATGCTCCACTATCGACCGCGGCCGCCAGACGACAGCGCGACCACCGCTCCCGCGGCGAGCACGCTGGAGTCCAGCGCTTCCGCGATCGAGACTTCCGGCTCCCCGTCACGCCTCGGCTGGCTGATGTTCTGGATGAGCGGGACGCTCACGGCGTTCATCGTCGCGGCGCTTTCGGTGCGCGCGCTTTCGCATCATTTCAACGCGTTCGAGATGATGACGGTCCGCAGCTTCGGCGGGCTGGCGATCCTGCTCGCGATGGGGCTCGCCTCGCCTGCCCTGTTGCACAGCCTCAAATGGCGCCATATGGGCCTGCAGCTCGGCCGCAACGTGGCGCATTTCGGCTCGCAGATCTGCTGGACCATCGGCATTGCGGTGCTCCCGCTCGCAACGGTGTTCGCGCTTGAGTTCATCATCCCGGCCTGGGTCACGCTGCTCGCGGTGCTGTTTCTCGGCGAACGCATGACGGCGACGCGCGCGGGCGCGCTGGCGATCTGCTTCCTCGGCGTGCT
>JAXDNY010000080.1:0-32650 GCA_034669145.1 Hyphomicrobiales bacterium | reverse complement strand
GTTCAGCGCCTGATGTGGCCGTTCGTTGTTGTAGCAGTCGATGAAGTCATCGAACCTGGCCTGCTGCTGCAGAAAGTTGCTGCCGGCCGGTTTGGTGGTCTCGAGCTTCAAGGTAAGATGCATGCGCTCGTGGCGGCCGTTCTGCTGCGGGTGGCCGGGCTTGATGCGTTCGATCTCGATGCCGAGCCTGAGCCACCAGACCGACAGCTTGCTCAACCCGAACAGCGCATTGGGGCTTGCGAAGGGAACGCCGTTGTCGGTGCGAATGGCCTTGGGCAGGCCGAACTCCTTGAAAGCGGCCTCGAATACCGCAAAGGCATAAGCTTCCTTGGTGGTGGACAGCGCCTCACAGGCGAAGAGATAGCGGCTGGCGAAGTCGGTGATCGTCAGCGGGTAGCAATAGCGCCGGTCGGCGAGCATGAACTCGCCCTTGTAGTCGGCGCACCACAGATCATTGGGCTGCGCTGGCCGAGACAGCGCGGTTCCCGCTGCCCTGTTGCGCCGTCTCGTCCTGCGCTTGACGAGGCCGTGACGATCGAGCACCGCGTGCACCGTGCTGATCGCGGGCGTGTGCACCTCCGGATAGAGCCGTGCGAGCCGCTCCCTGATCTTCGGGGCACCCCAGTTCGGCCTGTCTTGCTTCAGGCGCACGATCTGCGTCTCGATCTGGATGGGGAGCTGGTTAGCGTGTCGGTAAGGCCGGCGCGAGCGGTCGGTCAGCCCGTCCAGGCCGCAACTGTTGTAGCGCGTGATGATCTTGTAGCCGGTCTTGCGCGAGATGCCGAACTCCCGGCACAGCACCGCCATCTTCTCCCCGTCCAGCAGCCGGGCAACAAACTTCAGACGCTCATCCATGGGTCTACACGCCTTCCAGGGCATTTTGCGCTCCCCGCAAAAAGCCCCATTGTGTTACCCATGTCTCCGGAATGAACTGTCACCCTTCTCTCAGGAAGGGCATCCCATCCTTCGAAGGTGCTGAGTCAGTCTTTCGCTGCCAATCGGTCGTTTGATGGTCTTCAGCAGTCCGACGTTTATCTGCCTGTTCTTGCCGCTGACACTCGGCCTGTATTTTCTGCTGCCGAAATCGACGAACAATCTGGTGCTCGTTGCGGCGAGCATTGCATTTTACGGCTGGGGCGATCCTGTCGCGGCGCTTGCCGTGATCGCTCCTTCGGTGGTGATCAATTTTCAGCTGGGCCGGTTGATTGGAGCGGCCGAGGGCGTGGCACGGCGCCGACTAATCATGGCCGCCATCGGGTTTAACCTCGCCGTCTTGATCGTGTTCAAGTATGTACGGTTCATCGTCGACAGTTTGAATGACATGTTGGCACTCGTCGGCGTGCCGGCACTAACGGTACCAGACATTCCGCTGCCGCTCGGGATCTCGTTCTTCACCTTTCACATTCTCTCTTATCTCATCGACATCTATCGCGGGGTGCTGCCGCCGCAACAATCGTTTGCTGCCTTCGCGCTCTACATCGTCAATTTTCCACAGCTCATCGCCGGGCCCATTATTCGCTATCGACAAATCGCCGATCAGCTTGCGAGTCGCTCTGTCGCGCTTGGCGACGTCGAATACGGCACGCTGCGGTTTACGACCGGGCTTGCGAAGAAACTTCTAATCGCCGATCCGCTCGGCCAGATCGCCGATGTGGTCTTTGGCGTCACCGCGCCTGAGCTCACGGCCGGGGCAGCCTGGCTCGGCGTCGTCTGCTACGCGCTGCAAATCTATTTTGATTTCTCCGGCTACTCCGACATGGCGATTGGGCTCGCGCGTCTGTTTGGGTTCCGCTTCCCGGAGAATTTCAACTATCCATACTCCGCAATCTCGATCCAGGATTTCTGGCGGCGCTGGCACATGACGTTGTCTGCGTGGTTTCGTGACTACGTCTACATCCCGCTCGGCGGTAACCGCTTCGGTGATTGGATGACAGCACGCAATTTATGGCTTGTGTTTTTCCTGACCGGCGCATGGCATGGCGCAAGCTGGAACTTCATCATCTGGGGATTGTGGCATGGGCTGTTTCTTTCCCTTGAACGCCTGCCGACGATCAGTCGCTTGCTCGAGCGTAGTCCACGTGTCTTGCGAACAGGCTACATGCTGCTTGTGGTGTTGATCGGCTGGGTTTTCTTTCGCGCACCGACGCTCGACCACGCGCTTGCCTATCTGGAGCGCATGTTCGCCATCGGACACGCAACTGAGACCATGCTCGGCGCCTTTGACCTCGTCACCTGGCACTCTCTTGCCATGATCGCGATCGCGTTTTTGCTGTCGCTGCCGCTGTGGCCCAAACTTCGCGACGCATGGATATCCGCGAAGCGGGAGCGCTCGATCCGCCTGGCGACGTCCGCCTATGTCGCGGCGGTTCTGCTGCTCTCATTTGCCGCAATGGCGGGGCAGGAAAACAGCCCCTTTCTCTATTTCCGATTTTGACACCATGGGGGCACTTCTCAAACATCCAGCAATCCTGATATTTCTCGCGCTCGCTCTCGCGCCGGCCGTGTTACTGGGGATCAACGGGCCATGGTTTGGAGGCGGCAGCGGACCGTTCCTGCGCGCGCCCGCCCCCTTCCCGAACAATTTTTCGCCCCACACGTTCCGTCGTATCAGCGCCTGGTTCAACGATCGGATGGGCATGCGCTATCCCTTGCTCGTGCTTGATAGCCACTGGCGGCTTGCCGTCTGGCGCCTTCGCTTTCGCGGCGATGTCATCTTCGGAAGGGGACCTTGGCTGTTTTTTAACGATGCGCCGCCGGCCCCCGCGGCTCGGCTCGCGGATCTCCGCGGCCGGTTGCGGATGACGGATGCCGAGGTCGCGCAGATCGACCGTCAGCTGGCAGCGGTACGCGCGCAATTCGCCACGTGCGGTAAGAGAGCGTTCATCGCAATCGCGCCGAACAAGCAGAGCATCTATCCGGAAAATGTGCGCGATACCGAAACGTATGCGCGCAGCCGTCTCGACGATTTGCTGGAGAGGCTTCCGCCGGATACTCGGTCAATGTTTATTGATCCACGCGCCGAATTGCGCGCCGGCAAGTCGCGATATGGCGGACCAGTCTATTTCCCGACCGACTCGCACTGGAACGACCTTGGGGCGTTTATTGCGTATCAAAAAATTGTATCTGCATTCGCGCAGGAGAAGGTGATTGCTCGGCCCGAGCTCGCCACGCTCCAAGGCGCCAGTATAGAAATTGAACCGTTCGCCGCCGGCGATGTCGCGACGCGCATCCTGTATCTACCGTGGAATTTTCCCGATCAGAGGGTTGTCTTGAAAGGAGGCCAATCAGCACCCGCTCTATCCGTAAGGTCAGACGGAGATCGAGCGCTGATCACAAACCCGGAAGGGAGGAGAAGGCTACTCATCTTCGCCGATTCATTCGGCGCGTGGATTGCGCATCTGCTGGCGCGCCACTTTAACGAGGTTGAAATTCTTTCACGGCCCACTTGGCCGGCTCTCTTCGATGGCGAGCGGGTTGCCGAGGAGAGGGCCGATGTAGCGCTCATTGAGATCGCGGAGAGGAGCCTACCTGAGCTGCTTCAGCCGCCCCGAGCACTGGAGCGCGCTTGTAGCCCATGAATGAATGACACGGGTCGCAGTGAGGGCCTAGACGTCGGGCGCGCCTGTGCGCCGCCCGTTGCGCAGCCAGTTCAATCCGCGGCGCAGCGGCGCGGTCAGTTTCCAGCTCGTCGAATTGCGCAGCATTTCAGCCTCGGCGCGGTAAGCCTCGCGTTCGGCTCGAATATGCTCTTCGCGACGCGTGGCGTGTCCGAGCTCCAGATCGAGCGCCACGCTGCGGTCCTGCAATTCAGCGTTCTGCGCCCGCAGCGCCGCGCCGCGGTCCTGCAATTCAGCGTTCTGCGCCCGCAGCGCCGAGTTCACCTCTCGTTGCAGCACGTCCGACCGGCCGATATCTTCGATGCCGCAGGCGAGATCGGCGGACAATCGCGTGCGCGGCTCGCTATGCGGTCGCAACCCCCGCTCCAGCATCTCCTCGCTGTATTCGCCGGCCCATCCCTCCACCGGATGCCGATCGATCCAAGCGCGGACGATCGACCCTTTTGGCGGCAGCATCGTTTTCTCTACGCCGCGATGATGCAGCATCGCGTTCCAAAGATGCACGAAGAGAGAGTCTGCGGTCCTCTGCCGAAGGCTTTCCGCCCTCCCCGGGCGCAGCACGTCGACGGCTTCGGAATAGTGGATCGGATAGCAAACGCCGCTATCGAACGCACGATGCGCGTAGCCGAGCTCGGCCGCTACCTTGGTCAAGAGCACGGGGCCGGTTTCTCCCCAAGAGACCGTCCGGCCTTTCCGTTGCGCTTCCGCGAGGCACGCCGTGATCATGGGGGCACCGGGCGTAAAATAAAGAACCGCGTTGTTGATCAGCCGCGCGTCTTCCCACGCGAAGAACTCGCTGAACGCCGGAATGTCGCGCGCGCGGCACACCACGTCGGTGTCGATCCACCAGCCGCCTCGTTCGGCAAGCAGCTTGTAACGGAACAGGTTTGCGAAGGCTGCGGGCGAGCCTTTGCCGAACCCCTCCTGGTAGACGAAGAATTCATCGGGGCTGAAAAGCTCCCGCGCGTCGCGCAAGCGCACGCCGACCGGCACCGCAATGTCCGTTTCGAATGAATAGAGATCGAATGCGTGACCGCAGTCGATGAACGATTTCAGGCAGAACGACTCGTAAGGGCCGAGCGCGCCACCGCTCCAGAATGACTGAAAGGTGTGCCTGACCTTGGCGCCGCCGGAACGGGGTAAGTCGTGCACCACCGGCCGCGCATCGGCTTCCTGCGCGATGATGCGCTCGCGCTCGCCGCGGGTGAAACCTTTCGCGGCGAACAGCGCATGTTGCGCGGTCTCGATCTGCCGCACGCTTGCAACGAGCTTGCCGGCGATGGTCTCGGCACAGCGCAATGCATTGCCGAGCGCGGACGCGGGCGCGCGCGTCAGGACAAGCAAGCCGCCCTGGTAGTCGAGCGGAGACTCTGACGGCTCACCGAGATCGGGCCAACCGGGATCGAACGAATAGCGCCGTGAGTTAACGCTCATCATGTCGGTGAAGCGTTCGAGACTTTCAGTCAGCGCACGATACGGCTCGAGATAGTGAAATCCGGCGCGCCGATTCCAGCCGGGCGTCGCCATGTATTGCAGACATCCAACCGCGATCTTGCCGGCATATTGCTCGACCGAGCGGATGGGGAAATGGCAAAGCCGCACGCTGTCGAGAGGTTGCCCGGAAACTGGCCGGTCGTCGCTGAACAACTCGTGATTGCCTTGTGCAAGATGCACGCCGTCGGTCACGAGGCTTGCCGGCACCAGCACCTTGCACAGCGCGTGCGGCGAGGGCGGCATGCGGTGACGCAGCCGCACGACCGGATTGACCTCGCTGCTCGCTTCGTCCGCCGGCCGCCAAACGAAGCCATGCCAGGCCAGCTTCAGAACCTGCGGCTCTTGCGCCGTGAGAATTTGCGCGAGCGACTGTCCCGGCTTCGCCTCGACGAATTCGTCGGCGTCGAGCGGCATCACCCAATCGGCAGCATGCTGCCGCACCGCTATGTGCAGCAGCCGCGTCATATAGCGGCCCTGCTCGTATCCGACCGCTGGATCGCGGATGAGCACGAGCGGCAAGCCCTCCGCGCGCAACGTCTCCAGAATTTCGTACGTTCCGTCGCTACTGCCGTCGTCCACGACGATGAGCTGGTCGAAGACCTTCGAATGGTGCCGGACGAACGGCTCGATGATATCGCGTTCGTTCTTCACTCGGCTGACGGCAATCAATTTCATGAATTTGAATCCTCCCCGCGCCGCACCACGCGAGCATGAAGACAGCCGAATTCATAGGCGTCGCGCATCCCCGCCCGGATCGAGGTACGGGCGCCTAAAGTGCGGATGTCATGGACAATCGGACCTGACGCTGGCATCATGGACGGTCGCTCCGATGGCCTCACCGGGATTTGGAGGTTCAATCGTTTCCCGCGGGAGTGAACACCCCATTTATCACGAATCAGCGCCTACGGGCCGCCGCCTTGCCGCGACGATGGAAGGTGAGGCAGAGCGATTTCGTACGGCGACTGGTTGGATTGGGATGTGTCAGGGAATAGAATAATATGTCACAGGTCGCATCCGCCATCTCCGCGGAATTCGGGAGAATAACGATGCTGATCCGCGCCACCGGCGGAAGGGCTCAGCGTGCCTCGTGAGAGAATAGTTCATGACCAACCTGAAAATAGCCGCTGGACCCTTCACCTTCGGTGCCCGGCTGGAGACCGACGCCGCGCCGAAGACATGCGCGGCGTTCCTCAAGCACCTGCCGTTCAAGAGCCAAGTGGTGCATGTGCGCTGGAGCGGGGAGGGCGTGTGGATTCCGCTCGGCGATCTCGACTTCGGCGTGGGGTACGAAAACCACACCAGCTATCCGGCGCCGGGGCAGATCATTCTTTATCCGGGCGGGATCAGCGAGACCGAGATTTTGCTCGCCTACGGCGGCGTGCATTTCGCCAGCAAGATGGGGCAGCTCGCCGGCAATCACTTCATTACGCTGACGTCCGGGCTGGAGAACCTTCTCCCGCTCGGCAAGCTCACGCTGTGGAAGGGCGCGCAGGATATCGTGTTCGAGCGCGCCTAACTATTTAGACAGGGCCTGCAGCAGGAAATTCAGCGCCGCCGCCGTGAAGGCGTGCATGTTGTCCAGCCGGCCGGATTTGCCGGTCTCCAGCGTCATTGAACTTTCGGAAAGGCCCGCGATCGCGATGCAACTGTGCCCCGCCGCATCGCCGTAGCGATTTCCGGTCGGGCCGGTCGCGCCGGTTTCGGCCAAGGCCCAGGTGGCGGAGAAATTCTTCTGCGCCGTTCGCGCCATCATCAGCGCGTAGGGCTCGGTCGAGGCCCGCACTCCGTCGAGCGCCGCGTCCGGAATATCGATCAATAGCCGCCGCGATTGCCGCGTGTAGACGACAGCGCCGCCGAGGAAATACGCCGAAGCGCCCGGCACGGCGAGCAGCGCCGCCGAGATCAACCCGCCGGTCGACGATTCCGCGACCACGATCGTCTGCTTGCGCTCCTTGAGAAGGGCGCCGGCTTTCTCGGCGATCGCAACAAGATCTTTCATCGGCGTTTCCTGACGGCAACAGTTTCACCGAGGGCCGAGCACACGCTGCTGCCCTGATGACTCGTGCAACGAAGCGGCCAAGTGGATTGTAGCTAGGCTTCGTATTTGAAGGAGAGCGACACGCGGGTACGGAACGCGGTCACTTTCCCGTTCTCGACTTTCATGTCCATCTTCATGACTTCGGCAATGCGCAGATCGCGCAGCGATTTGGCCGCCGTCTTGACCGCTTGCCGGCCGGCATCCTCCCAGGACACCTCGCTAACGCCGACAACTTCGACGATTTTGTAGACGCCTTCCGCTTCGCTTTTCTTTGCCATTTCGATCCTCCTCGCGCTCGGCCGTTGCGTCCGGGCACTGTACGCGCCCGGGCGCCAGCCATTGCGACCCCCGATGCTAACACGTAAACGCTAGCGAACTCACCATGCCAAGGCGGCTCCGACTGGGGTATCGTTGCGGGCCGGCCGTACGAGGGGAGCAGGGGCAACACATGGCGTTTCCGCGGAAAGAAGACCTCACCATCTGCTTTGCCCATGTGGCGTACCGCATGGCCGAGCGCTTTGCGGCGCGCAACACCGGCATCCGCCACTTCCAGGTCAACTCGCTGGAAGAGCTGACCGTGCGCATCGGCGATGCGGATGTGGTGAGCGTCTCGATGATGTGGCGCAACAACCTGATCGCGCGCGCCCCGAAGCTCAAATTCATCCAGTCGATCAGCGCCGGCACCGACCAGTATCAGCGCGAGGCCTTGAAGGCCGCCGGCATCCGCCTTGCCAGCGCGCAAGGCGTGAACGCGCGCGCGGTCGCCGAACACGCGATGTCGCTGATCCTTGCAATGTCGCGCCAGCTTCATTTCGCCCGCGATAATCAGGCCAAGCACCACTGGCGCGGCATGATCTCGGACCTTTCCAAGCGCGAGGACGAACTCGGCGGCAAGACGCTGCTGGTCGTGGGCCTCGGGCGCATCGGTTCTCATCTCGCGGGCCTCGCGCGCGCCTTCGGCATGCGGGTGATCGCCACCAAGCGCGACCCCGGCAGCGGGGGCGAGAACGCGGACGATGTTTTTTCGCACGGCAGGCTCGGCGAGGTGCTGCCGCTTGCCGATTTCGTGGCGTTGACCTGTCCGCTGACGCCGCAGACCGAAGGCCTGATCAATGCTGCCGCGCTTTCCAAGATGAAGCCGTCCGCCTTCCTGATCAATGTATCGCGCGGCAAGGTGGTCGATGAGCCGGCGTTGCTCGACGCGCTGGCGCAGGGCCGTATCGCGGGCGCGGGCCTCGACTGCACGGTGGAGGAGCCGCTGCCGAATGCCTCGCCATTGTGGGACGTTCCCAACGTGCTGATCACGCCGCACACCGCCGGCGAGACGCGCGCTTACGAGGACAACGTGATCGATCTGCTGCTGGAAAACCTCGACCGGCTCTGGCGCGGCGGGGCGGAGTTGAAGAACGGGATCGTCTGATTAACGACCCGTTAAGGATTTTGAAACCGCGCTGCGGCACTCTGCCGGCATGTCCATCGACCTGCAGCGCGACAACGGCGAGACGATCCGCGCACTCGCGCTTCTTGGCGCGTTCTTCGTCGCGGTCGCGGCCGGCGGCTATCTCTACACCATGTCGTGGAGCGGGCCGTTCCCGCGCGACGGCACCAGCCTCGTCGCCGGGCGCGACTTTCTGAATGTCTGGATGTATGGCCGCGCGGCGACCGATGCCGATCCGAGCCGGTTCTACGATGCCGGTCTCTATGCGCGCGCGCTCGAAGCGCTGCTCGGCCCGAACTATCCCGGGCAGAACTGGTCGTACCCGCCGAGCATCTTCTTTCTTGCCGCGCCGTTCGGGCAGTTGAGCTATCTGCAAGCGCTGCTGGTGTGGACGCTGTTCAGTGGCGCGCTGTTTTTCGCTGTCGCGCGACGCAACATCACGGACAATCGCCTGCTGACCGCGCTCGTGCTGTCGCCCGCCGCGGTGCTGTGCGTCATCTCGGGACAAAGCTCGCTGATCACCGCCGCGATGCTGATCACGATTTTTCTCTGGCTCGACCGGCGGCCGGTCGCGGCCGGAATCCTGATCGGCCTGCTGACGTTGAAGCCGCAGCTCGGCGTCCTGTTTCCCGTGATGCTCATCGCTTCCGCGCGCTGGCGCGTATTCGCGTCCGCCACCATTACGGCACTCGCGCTGGCAGCCGCGACCGCGCTGGTGTTCGGCCCGCAGGTGTGGATCGACTTCATCGCCAAGGGATTGCCCACCAACAATCTGGTGCTGGCCGATCCGGAACGCATCGCGACGCCGTTCTATCCGACCATTTTCATGAACCTGCGCGGCATCGCTCTGCCGTACAACGCCGCGCTGGCGATCCAGTTCTGTTTCTCGGCCTTGGCGGTCGCCGCCGTGTTCTGGGCGTTTCGCACGCGCCGTGACGCGAATCCGCTTTGGCTGATGGCGCTGTTCTTCGGATGTTCGGTTACCGCGGTCCCGTACATGCTGTCCTACGACACGCTTGCGCTCACCTTCGCGGCGCTGCTCCTGCTTGGCAGTGGCACGCTCGACCAGAGCGGCCGCAGATTCGTGCAGCTCCTCTATTGGCTGCCGATCATCCAGATCGGCCTCGGTAACCTGCATGTTCCGGGTCCCGCGCTGATCGCGCCTGCGTTTGCTCTCTATGCACTGATGCGTTTGCGCGCGTCCGCCGTCTCGCCCGCTCTCGCGATGTCCATCACGGCCCGGTAGGCGAACACCAGCGCCGGCCCGAGCGTGATGCCGGGTCCGACATAGACGCCGCGGAACAGCGACGCCATGTCGTTGCCGACCGCATAGAGGCCCTTGATCGCCGCGCCATGCTCATCGAGCACGCGCGCATTCCCGTCGGTCGAAAGTCCGACGCAGGTGCCCATCGTGGATGGGTAGACGGCGACCGCAAAATAGGGCGGATCGGCGATCGGCCGCAGGCACGGATTCGGCTTGTTCGCCGGATCGCCGTTGAACTGATTGTATTCGGTGCCGCCCTTGCCGAACGCCTCATCGACGCCCGTTTCGGCAAAGCGATTGTGTTCCTGCACCGTGCGCACGAGGTTCTTGCCGTCGGTTCCGATGCGCTGCGCCAGCTCCATCAGCGTGCCGGCGCGTTTGAGATATCCGTTGGCGATGAAGCGGTTGATGGTGAGCCTTCCCGCGCCCGGATGCACAAGGCCAACGCCGTAATCGCGGATGAAGCTGCGGTCGCAGATCAGCCACGCCGGAATGCTTGGCGCCACGGCATTCGACCGGAACATGCCTTCGACGAAATCGTGATACGAATCCGACTCATTGACGAATCGCCGGCCGTCCTTGTTCACCGCGATCAGCCCGGGTTTGGCGCGGTCGAGCAGGATGTGCGGATAGACGATGTCGCCGTGCAGCGAACTCGGAAAATAGAACGCCGGGTTGGTGTGCTTTGCATCGACACCGGCGCTGATCGCTCGTGCGGCAATGAAACCGTCGCCGCTCGCGCCCGCGAACGCGTTTGAATGCGCGACCGGAAGCTCGCCCATGAATTCAGCGCGCAGCTTTTCGTTCGGCGCGAACCCGCCGGTCGCCAGTATCACGCCGCATTTCGCGCGAACGGTCTGCCGTTTGTCGCCGATATCGACCACAGCGCCGTCGACGCCGTCCGCGCCCTTCACCAATTCGACAAGCCGCGCGTCGAACGCGACCGGCACATTCTTTGTCTTCAGGCTGTAAAACAATCGAGCGACCAGCGCATTGCCCATCACGAGCCGCGTGCCGCGCTTGAAACGCAGACGGTCGGTCGCATGGCGCAGCAGCAGCTTCGACGCCGCCATGAAGCTCGCGACCGAGCCGAACGGCTTGAGCAGATGCGGAATATCAAGCTTTCCGACCATCATGCCGCCGAGCACCATGAACGGCGCGATCGGTGGGCGTACGCGGTCGAAGTCTTTGCCGAGCAACCGCCCATCGAACGGCAGCGGCGCGAGTGCGCGGCCGGCCAGCGCACGGCCGGGCTGGTTGGAGTGATAATCGGGATGCATCGGCGGCGCGGTGAATTTCACTTCTGTGCGCGCTTCGAGATAGTCGAGCGCGGCCGGCCCAGCGGCGAGAAACGCCTCACGCACAGCTTCGGCGCGCGGACCGATCTCGGCGGCAAGAAAACGCCGCGCATCGTCGATCTTGTCCGGCACGCCGTCGCGCACCGCTTGGTTTGAGCCCGGTATCCACACGGTGCCCGCTGACGTGGAGGTCGTTCCGCCGACCTGATCGGTCTTCTCGCACAGCAGCACGTCGAGGCCTTCGAGCGACGCCACCAGCGCAGCCGTCATCCCGCCCATGCCGGCGCCGAACACCAGAACGTCGACTTCGCGGTCGAAGCGCATCAGGTTGTCGGTACGGTGCCGCTCGGCGTGGCGAGCGGCGACTTCGCGCGCGGCACATAATCGCCGCCACCCTTCATGCCGGTGAGCTTGCCGTCGCGCACCACGAATTTGCCGCGCACCATCGTCGACACCGGCCAGCCCGTCACCGCGATTCCCTCATAGGGCGTGTAGTCCGAACCGTGATGCAGCAGCGTCTGCGAGATCGTCTGCTTCACGTCCGGGTCCCAGATCGCGATGTCGGCGTCGGAGCCGACCGCGATGGTGCCCTTCTTCGGGTACAGCCCGTAGGTCTTGGCGTGATTGGTCGCCGTGAACGCCACGAAATCGTTCAGGCTGATGCGGCCTTTCTTCACGCCCTCGGAAAACAGGATCGGCAGCCGCGTCTCGATGCCCGGGATGCCGTTCGGGACCCAGCGGAAGCTGGTGCGGCCCTTCGGCGCGAGCTTGCCTTTGTCGTCGTAGCGGAACGGGCAATGGTCGGAGGAGAACAGCGAGAACACGTGTTGCTGCAAGCCGGCCCAGCATTCCTGCTGGCTCTTCTCGTCGCGCGGCGGCGGCGAGCAGACGTACTTCGCGCCCTCCATGTTGAGGCCTTCCATGTCCTTCGCTGTCAGGACGAGATACTGCGGGCAGGTCTCGCCGTAGATCTTCAGGCCGCGCTGCTGCGCTCTACGGATTTCCTCCATCGCCTCGCCGTTCGAGACGTGCACGATCATGATCGGCACATCGACCAGCTCCGCAAGCGAGATGGCCCGATGCGTCGCCTCGCGCTCGACCGGGATCGGTCTCGAGACCCCATGGAAATGCGGCGCGGTCTTGCCGGCGCGCTCCAGCCGGTCGGTGAGAAAGCGGATCGCGTCGTAGTTCTCGGCGTGCACCATCACCAGCGCGCCGGTCTCGCGCGCGACGCTCATCACGTTGAGCATTTCGAGGTCGGATAGCGCCATGCCCTCGTAGGTCATGAACACCTTGAACGACGTGTAGCCGTCCTCGACCAGCGCCGGCAGTTCCTGGCCGAGCACGCGGTCGGTCGCGTCCGCGATGATGAGATGAAACGAGACATCGACGTAGCAATTGCCGTCGGCTTTGGCGTGATACTGCTTCACCACTTCGCGCAGCGACTCGCCCTTCTGCTGCATGGCGAAAGGCAGCACCATCGTATTGCCGCCGAACGCGGCCGCGCGTGTGCCGCTCTCGAAATCGTCCGCTATCACGATGCCGGGGCCTGAGGGCTGCGACAGATGCACGTGGCTGTCGATGCCGCCGGGCAGCACCAGTCTGCCGGTCGCATCCACAATCTCGCCCGCGGTGCCGAGATCGGCGCCGAGCGCTGCGATCACGCCGCCCTTGATGCCGACATCGCAGGCGAAGGTGTCGCTCGCCGTTGCGACGGTCCCGCCGCGGATGATCGTGTCGAAGGTCATCAGTGCCTCGCCTTGTTCTCTCAACGGTTTATCCCCGCACGGGCCGTTTAGCCAACGCTCCGCCGCCCATTCGTCAGGGTGCGGGTACACCCGTTCCCGTTTTTCCTCGCCCCCTCCCTTTATCCCTCCCCCGCTTGCGGGGGAGGGTAGGGTGGGGGCGCAAATGAAGCGCCGGGAGGCGCCAGGGCGCTGCGCTACGGCGCCCTTACGGGGGCCGGTGCGTTACGCCGGACACCCCAGCGCGTCTTGCAAGGACGGGATTGCGAGTCCCATCCCGAGGCGCGCGCGGGCGGTGATCTGGAGGCTTGCGAGGCCTCGCCACCGAACCGCTGCGCCTCCCGGCGCTCCACCGCGGGTCTCGTTGTCGGAGACCCGCTCCCTGCCCGGCTCTTGGGTCGCGTCATGACAGCGACCTGTGAGCCAGCAGGGATGCCGGATAATGTAAGGGCGGTTTTGGCGGCGGGGATAACTTTTTTTCGGTGCGGCCGAGCCGGCTGCTGATGGTCCTTCAAGGAAGGATTTTCGCCTCGCGATAGCGGGCAAGATAGCCGATGAACGCCTGCTCGCTGTCGAGCGCCTCAGGAAACCCGGCCCGGCGCAGCTTCTCGGGGCTGGAGCAAATGTCGTAGCCGTGCGCCCAGTGAAAGTCGGCGAAGTGCCAGTCGGCGAGCTCGTCAAGGCGTGACTCGGCGAGACCGTAACGCCGCACGATGCCATCCCAAACCGGCTGCTTGTCCTCGATCCATCCGCTCAGCTGCATCGGGCGCACGCCGCCAACCGCCGTATCGAAATGCTGTGCGATCTTCGGCCAGAGCGTTCGCCAGCGGAAAACGTCGCCATTGACCACGTTGAACGCCTGATTGCCGCAAGCGGGCGTGGTCGCGATAAATCTCATCGCGCGCGCGAGCAGCGTGGCGTCGGTCATGTCGCGCAGCGCGTCGAACGCCGCGGCAGAGCCCGGGAAATCGAGCGGCTGCCCAAGCTCCCGCACAATGGCTGCATAAGCGCCGATAACGCTCACGGCATTGCGCGCACGCTCGGGGGCGAAATCGTAGATGAAAGTCGGGCGCGAGGCGGACCAGGTCCAGCGTTGTCCGCGCTGGCGTTCCGCCAGGAGGTCCTGCTGGTCGTAATAGAAATTGGGCGGCGGATGGCGCGGATCGTCTTCCCGTGCGGGCGTGCGGAACGGTCCAAGATGCATGCCGTAATACTTCGTGCCCTGCACCAGATGCACATGCGCAAGGCCGGGCCCCGGCTCCACGGCGTCGAGCACGTTGCGCAGCATCGCGACATTGTCCTCGACGCTCTCGACGCCGCTCTCGCCGTGCTTGGCGCGCGCCGTGTAGAAGACATGCGTGATGCCGCGATGGGCGGCGAGCGCGCGAGCGCAAGCCTCGCGATCGAACAGATCGGCACTGACCGGGAGCAGCCGGTCGCCGGGAGGGCGCGGGCTTCGCGCCAGCGCAATCACGGACCAGTCCGCCTCCGCGCGCAACACGTCGATCAGGCGCTTGGAGGCCGCGCCACCGGCCCCCGCCACCAGGGCAAGTTTCGTCATCGTCCGACCATCCCGCGTCGCCGCGGGATCGGTCAAGCAGGCAAGACATCAGGAGGCGCGCTTGGCTTGATGCGCGATGATCGGGATTGCGGCGTTACTGGCCAGAGCCGGCTGCTCGGCCTTCTTCGGCAGCGGAGCCGCGAATATCAAAGAGGCCGGATCGGCAAAGGCCGAGGCGGGTTTCGGCGTGCTGAACAGGTATCCCTGCAGCTCCGCGTTGCCCTGCTCGCGCAGAAACGCATACTGCTCGTAGGTTTCCACGCCCTCGACCGTCACGTCAAGATCGAGCTCGCGCGCCAGCACGAACATCGAGCGCACGATCGCGGACGAGCGGCGGTGGTTGGGAAGGTCCATGGTGAAGATGCGGTCGATCTTGAGCCGGTCGAAATTGAGCCGGCGCAGATTGCCCATCGAGGTGAAGCCCGCGCCGAAATCGTCCATCGCGACCTGGATGCCAAGCGCGCGCAGGCGCGAGAACATGCTGGCGGTCTGGTCGAAATCCTTGATCAACACGTCCTCGGTGACTTCCAGCTCGAGCCGCTTCGGATCGAGCCCGCTCTGCTTGATGATGTCGCGTACCTGATCGACCAGCTCGCTGTTGATCTGCACCGGCGAGACGTTGACCGACACGCGCACGTCGTTCGGCCACTGCCGCGCGGCGTCGATCGCCTTGCGCATGATCAGGTCGGTGAGCGGCGTGATCAGCCCGTTTTCTTCCGCGAGCTTGACGAATTCAGGCGGCGGGATCGGGCCGAACTCGGGGTGAAACCAGCGGCCGAGTGTCTCGAAGCCGACCACGCGCATGTCGCGCGCGCGCACCAGCGGCTGGAAATAAGCCTGGATGTCGCCGTTCTCGATCGCGGCGCGCAACTGCCCGCTCAGCACCATGCGGCGCTGGCGCTCCTTGCCGAGCTCGTCGGTGAAATGCCGGCAGCGGCTGCGCCCTTCCGCCTTTGCGTGGTAGAGCGCGAGATCGGCATTCTTGAGCAGGTCTTCGGCATTGTTGGCGTCGTCGGGGAAAACCGCGACTCCGATCGAGGCGCCGGCGGTCAATGATTTTTCACCGACCTCGATCGGACGATTGAGCAGGCGGCGCAACTGCTGGCCGATCAGCCGGGCTTCCTCGGCATCGCGGATGTCCTGGCACAGCACGACGAATTCATCGCCGCCAAGCCGCGAGATCAGCGTGTCGGCCGGCATCTCGAACTTCAGTTTTTCCGCGACGATGCGCAGAATCTGGTCGCCGACCACGTGACCGTGAATGTCGTTGATGTCCTTGAAGTGATCGAGGTCGATCCAGAGCACCGCGCAGCGCATTCCGGCGGCGTTTGCCCGCTCCACGGCCTCGGCGAGGCGTGAACGCATCAGTTCGCGGTTCGGCAGCGAGGTGAGGGGATCGTGATGGGCGAGGAACGACACGCGCTGCTGGGTGTCCCTGCGCTCACCGACGTCGCGGAATTCGAGCAGGCGCGCCGTGCCCTCGCCGTACGCGATGGTGCGGGCCGCGATTTCGACCGCGACGGTCGTGCCGGCGCGGCTGGTCACCTCGGTATCGAGCCGCAGCTCGCTCTCGCCAAGCAGGCGATCGATCACGTCGGCATCGCCGATGAACGACGAGATCATCAAATGCGGCGCGTCCTCATGCTCGATCCCGATGAGGCGGCACAGGCTGGAGTTCACCGCAACCGCCTGCATCCCGCTGCAAACCGCGACGCCTTCGTCGAGCACGTCGAGCAGCGCGTGCAGGCGCCGGGCTTCGTCCGCGGCTCGGCGCGTGCGGCGCAGCAGGGCGGTCGCGCCGGCGGCAATCGCAACGAGAAGCATCACGGCAAGCGCGCCGCCGCCAACGATCATCCCCATGGGGAGCGAGTCGCCGGTCGCCGCTGCAGTTGGTGCCGTGAATGCAACCATGCCGATAGTCGCGGCGAACGCCGTTGCGGCACGATGCCGCGCACCGCGCCCGCCTGCGGCGGGTCGCCGTTCGTCACACTTCGCATGCCGCCCCAAGGGCGCTGGCGGTTTCACAAGGCCCTCGCGGTGGCCGGTTGCGTCCTGGCGTCAATTGTTACGTCAACAATTGCCAGGAAGTGTTACCGGACCCGCTCGAAATCCCGAAAAGCCCAAAAGGCTTAAAATGCTGTGAAAACAGGGCGTTCGCGGTCACCGCCTGTTGCGGCGCCGGCGGGTAACAGCCGTTGGCTGCAAATGCGGCGCGCCCTGTACCCCCGCTGGGCGGTTTTTGCAATCCGCCTCAACCGATAATTGCTGCCATGGGTTTACACTTCCTTACCTCATTTTCCCTAAGCTTCCGGCCATCAAACACATGGCTCGAGAGGATCCTATGTCCGTCGCGACGCGCGTATTGGTGGCCGTCCCACTTGCGGTGATGAGCCTGTCCAGCCTTCAAGCCGCGGACCTGTCCGTTGTCGGAACCGGCGACGGGATCGACCTGTTGCGCGCCCTCGGCGCCGCCTACACGGCCGATCATCCGGATACCAATGTGGTCGTTCCCCCGAGCATCGGGTCGGGTGGCGGGCTTGCGGCGGTCGGCTCCAACAAGGAAGTGCTGGCCCGCGTCGCCCGCCCGCTGTCCGACAGCGAAAAGGAGGCCGGTTTGGTCGCAACCCCGGTGTTCCGGCTGCCTTCGGCCTTCTTCGTGCACCGCTCGGCCGGCGTATCGAGCCTCACCGCCGCCCAGCTCGCCGATATCTACAGCGGCAAGATCAGCAACTGGCGCGACGCCGGCGGTCAAGACGTGCGCATCAAGGTGGTCCGCCGCGAGGATGCCGATTCCACGCTGCAGGTGCTGCGCCAGTCGATGCCGGGCTGGAAGGATCTGGCGATCACGGAAAAATCCAAAACCGCGGTGACCACGCAAGACTGCGTCGACACCGTGAAGGAAGTGCCGGGTGCGATCGGTTTCGGTCCGTTCACCAAGGCGCTTGAGATGGAGCTCGCGGTGCTCAAGATCGACGGCCATTACCCGACCGATCGCGGCTATCCAAGCGCCGTCACCTTGGCGTTCGTGCACAAGGAATCGACGATCACGCCCGAGGCCAAGCGTTTCATCGGCTATGTGAAAGCCACCAAAGCCAAGACCGTCCTCACGAGCATGGGCGGAGTGCCCGTCGCCGAGTGAGGATGATGTCCCACCGAGGTACAGGATTTTGGTTCGGCTTTCTTCGCTAAGTTCCCGGCTGATCATCGCCGTCGTCGCGACGGCGACCGTCGCGTTTGCGGCGTCCTTCGGCTTGACGATCGTTCGTCTCGATCAGGGCCTGGAACGCCAGGCCGAACAGCTCAGCCGGTTGTCCGAGGAGAAGCTCTCGCAACGCCTCGACGGCGAGGCGCGGCTCGCGGGCGCGCGCGTCGAGGCCTTGTTCTCCACCCGGGCAACCCGGCTGGAGAGCATCGCGCAACGCGCCGACGTTGTGAAGGCGATCTCATCCGCCAATGTCGTGGCGATCAGCGAACTGCTCGGCCGTGCCGCGCAGGCCGCCGACATCGACGGCATCCTGGTGGTCGACACCAAGCTGCGCGTGTTCGGCGCCGACAGCGACAAGACCGATATCGTGACGGCAAATCGCGCGCTGCAGGAGAGCCCGTTCGCGCAGGACATCCAGGCGATCCTGGTCGACAACGACCGCAAGCGTCCACGCGTGCTGCGCCGCGCGGTCGAACTCAACGATCATCTGGCGCACGCGCTCGGCGCCCGCACCAGCGGGCCGCTCGCGTTTGTCGTGGCCGAGCCGATCTTCGACGATTTCGGCGATGTCTTCGCCGCGCTGATTGCCCATCGCACGCTGCGTGCGCGCGAGGCGACGCTGGAGGAGTTCTCCCGGCTCGAAGGAGCAGGCCTGACCGTCCTGGCTGGCGAGGACTCGATCTCGGTCTCGGGCATCGCCGGCAACTCCGTCGCAATCCCGTCCACCCCCGAAACGTCGATGCTGCGCACCAAGGACGGCAGCTTCTGGTCGCGCTGCGACCCCTTCGAGCAGTGGCGCATTTGCGCGCTTGCGCCGGTCGCCGAACTGCATTCCTTGCGCAACGAGCTGGTGCGTATCGGCGAGGCGGAAGGCCGCTCGCTCGCCGTTTGGCTGATCGTCGCGGCGGTCACCTCGGTGCTGATGTTCGCCGGAATCATGCTGCTGGTGTCGCAGCGCATCAGCCGGCCGCTGGTGCAGATCACCGAAGCGGTGCGCGCCGTCGCGCGCGGCGACTGGAAGTCGGAGGTCGCGGGCGTCGAGCGCGTCGACGAGGTCGGCGACATCGCGCGCGCCGTCATCGTGCTGCAGCGCTCGCTGCAGGAGCGCGACCGGCTGCGTTCGGATGTCGCGCACGCCGAAAGCGTAAAGAAACGCCGCGAGGCGCTCGAGGATGCGATCCGCCGGTTCGACCGGATCATGCGCTCCGTGCTGCTCAGCGTCTCCAACAGCGTCGAGACGATGGACGAGACGGCGCGCGAGCTCGCACGCGTCTCCGCGGTTGCGGAGGGCGAGGCGGTCGAGGCGGCCTTCGTTTCGGAGAACACCGTGACCAACGTGTCGTCGGTGCGTTCGGCCACCCAGCGCCTGAGTGCGGCAATCTCGGAGACGGTCGACGGAATCCGCCAGACCGCCGATGTCATCGCGCTGAGCAATACGGTTGCGCATTCGGCCTCCGCCAGCGCGGAAGGGTTGGCGCAGACGAGCAGCGAGATCGATGCGATCTTGCGTGCCGTGACGGAGATCGCGGCTCAAACCAACGCGCTCGCTCTCAATGCCACCGTCCAGGCTTCGCGCGCAGCCACGGGCGGCGGAAATTTCGGCGCGGTCGTCAGCGACATCAAATCGCTGGCGAGCCGGATCGGCAGCACCAACGAGGACATCGCGCGGCGGCTGACGACCATCCGCGATGCGACCGGCGATACGGTCGGTACCGTGCGCTCGATCGTGCAGAAGCTCGACATCGTTCTGCAGCAGACCCGCACCATCGCGCTTGCGATGGAGCGCCAGGACGCGGTGACGCGCGAGATTGCCGAGAGCATGACCGCCGCCGCGAACGGCTCGGTCAACGTGTCGTCGAGCGTCGAGCGCCTGAAAGCCACCATCGAGGACGCGCGCGGCGCATCGATGAAGGTCGTCACCAAGGCGACCGACATGGCCGACGAGGCGCAGCGCCTCGACTCGACCGTGAAGTCGTTCCTGAGGGAAGTGACGGCCTAAAGCGCGTTCACGCGCGTCTGGAAGGCAAAAGCTAGCGCGAGCCGGCCTGCGTGCGGCGCGGCGCGGCGGCAGGCAAAGGCGGCAGCGTCGTCGATGTGGGCTGCGGGCGCGCGCGAGCAACCGGCAGGGGCGCGATGGCCGGACGTGGCGCTTCGACCGGCGCGGCAGCCGGCCGCCGCAGCATCGCCATCACGCGATCGATCAGCGAGAGCGGTTGTGCGTTCGGCAGGAACGGGTCGGCATAGCAGCGCGCCGCTGCCGCGCGCGACTTCGCCTTGACGGCATCGACCAGTGGCGGGGGCCCCGCGACAAACACTGTGTCCTCAGGTCCGAGCGAGGGCAGGTAGTGGGTCGGCCTGCCGCGCCGCACGGGATTGGCGGCGCCGATCTCGGCGGTCGCGATGACATCGCGCACGCCGTCGTCGATCAGCCATTCCAGCGATCGGCGCATGTAGAGCCCTTCGGCGTCGCGGCTGCCTGCGATGACGACGAGGTCGCGATGGCGCTGCTCGCGCCGCGCCGCCGAGGCGACCGACCAGATCGGCGCCCAACCGGTGCCGCCTCCGATCAGCACAAGCGGACCGCCGCCCTCGCGCAGGAACGCGTTTCCGAACGGGCCGCGCACATGGACGCGGTGGCCGGGCTTGATCGTGGCGCCGACCTGCGTCGACACCAGACCGCCCGGATAGCGGCGGATGTGGAAGACGAGTTCGCCGGGGCCGGCCGAGCCGTCGAAGCGCACGGTCGGGCTCAGTTCGCGCGGCGGGAACCCCGCGAACTTCACGCTGAGATATTGCCCTGGACGAAAATCGATCGGCGTCCCGAGCGTGACGGTCACCTCGACGATGTCGGAGGTGAGCGTGGTGATTCCGGTCACGAGGCCGGAGCGTTTGGCAACGTCCGGAACATGATCGAACGTGATCGCCGCATTGGCGATCACCTTGGCCTGGCAGGCGAGCACCGTGCCTTTTTCCGCGGTGCCGCTATCGTCCACCCGGCCGCTGACGACGTTGACGCGGCAGGTTTCGCATTGTCCGGAGCAGCAGTCATGCGGGATCGCGACCCACCCGCTCAGGCCCGCGTCCACCAGCGTCTCGCCGTAACTGGCGCTGACGGTCTTGCCGTTGATGACGAGATCGAACGAACTCATTTACTGCTCACTCACTCGCGTTGCTATTCCTGCGTGACGATTCTTACGGGGCGCGGATGGCGCGTGTGGCGGGTCTGGGTGTGATCGAACACCGAAACCCACATGTAGAGGTCTTTGCCGGGGATGAAGTCTTGGTCGTACTTGCTGCCGGTCCTAAGATCCCGGCTGGTCACCAACGTCCAGTGGCCGTCAGACCAATGCGCTTCGCCCTTGACGTGATAGCGATCGCCCTCACGCTTGCCGGTGATCAGCACCGCAGGAATGATCGTTCCGACCGGAATTTTCGCATCCTCTTCCTTGGAGTAAGGGACAGTTTCCTCCGGGAACATCCACCAGACCGAACCGTCGTCCACACTGCCATCCGAACTCGGGTTCCAGCTTCCCATCTTGCGGTTGATTTCCTTGTAGTCCTTCGGCAGGCGAAAGATTTCGACCGGCATGTCTTCCGTGTAGTCGGACGGCTTATAGAGCTTGAAATTGTAGGTATACGGCGTGTCGCCGGGATCGCCCCAGTATCCCGCCTGATACCGGTTTACCTTTTCGACTTCGCTTGGCGTCGGGTCGCGCGGTGGACCGATATACATATCGTCCACTTCGCCGAGCAGGCCGCCTCGGGATGCCTTCCACTGCCACATATCGACCATGTGGCCGTCGGTATAGTGATAGCCGCGGCCGTTCCGGGGACCCTGATATTGCGCGAGCGGTTTGGGCCCAAGGTGTGACACACCGCCCGAGCCGAAGTCGTTCACGGTCGAAAAGATGACCGCGAATTTGTCCTCGTAGAACGTGGTCACGTCGTCGATGTACGTATTGTCCGCGACGATATGCCAGCCGTCTTCCTTCTTGATCAGGGGCTCGCGGCGGACGGAGCGGGACGGATCTTCCCAGCGAAAGGCAAAGTAGACCTTCTTGCCGTCGTGGACTGCGCGCACCTCGACGAGCGACTCGCCGGTGCCGCCGAGATTGATGCCCTGCTGGGTGTGAATGCGTGCCGGCGCAACGCTTGCCCAAACCGGGTCATTCAGGAGCTTCTTCAGGTCGGGCGCGGCCGCGACCCGGCGCACCACGAGCTGGTCCTGGAATATGGTATCTGATGCCGCAATCCCCGCGACCACGAGCGCACCGACTGCTGCCGCGATCAGTAGCGGCTTGGGCTTAACGGCCGCAGTGAGCACCAGTTGCGCGGGCCGGAAAACGCGGAAGACCTGCCACCAGCCGCCGTAGAGGTAGTGAGCGACAGCGTGGATAAAGATGTAAGCGAGGCCGATGAAGGCGACGTACGAGTGAATCTGGATCAGCCAGCCGCCATGGCCGAGGTAAAGGAAAATGCCTGTGATGGTCATGATGGCGACGATCGCGTAGGCCACCCAATGCAGCGCGACGTTAAGACCGCCGAAGCGCATCTTGCTCGCGACCGGCATCACCACGACCCGCGTCTTTTTCAACGCGTTGCGGTTGGCCAGCCCTGAGCGCCGCATGTAGATGAGATAGGCAAAGGCGCAGAAGAACAGGGTGAGGCCAGCGTAGAAGTGCCAGGTCCAGATCTCGCCCTGCGGCAGGACCGGGCTCAGCGACTTGGAAACCGGAGCGTAAAGCGCATCGGCCGCGATGCGGATGCCGGTGAGCAGGCTCACGAAAAAGGCGATCGCGGTTGCCCAGTGCAGGACGAGGGTGCCGACGTCAGTCCGTGGCGGCTTGTCGGTGCGCTGGATTTCCTGCACGGCGGGCTTGGCCGAAGATTTCCGGCCTGCCGGGGTACCGGGGAGTTGATCGCGCGCGTGGACGACGTCCGCCATTAGTCCCTCTTCGGTAGCGGAACACCAAACGGCTGGCCCCCCGCGGTCGCGATGGTGAACGGATTAGGTAAACTTTTAACCAATGAAATGAGTGGTTTACCGAAGGTAGTGGGTGCCGGATATGCCATTAGACGTATAGGGCATGACCCGAGGTTGTCCATACGAATTTTTACGGTTCGTTAATGAAGGCAGATGGAACTCACAGGCCCGGTTCGGCGGTGAGACGGGACAAGGATTTGTTGAAAACGCCCGAGCCTCTTGAGCACCCGCGCTGGCCCGGACCGGCCTTTTGGACCTGAAAATGCTGCGTCCGGCGTCGATTTCGCGGATTGGCTTGCAGAGCGGGGGCTTTCAGGGGCAAATACCGCCCGCCTGCGCCGGTTTGTACCGGAGCAGGCTGCCACCCCCGGATCAGTGGTACTCCTAGGGTCCCGCCCTTTGAACCCGATCCATCCCCACTGCGACTAACCCTGTGAGCCGGTTAACGGCAGGCGATGCAGACGACATCAGACGAAGCGCTGATCGGACGGATCGCAGCCGGCGACAAGCTCGCGATGCAGGTTCTATTCGCGCGGCACCACGTGCGTGTCTACCGGTTCGTTCTCAGGTTTGTGGGCGAGCCAAGCCGGGCGGAGGACTTGATCAGCGACGTGTTTCTCGATGTCTGGCGCCAAGCCGACAAGTTCGAAGCCAGGTCTCAGGTTTCAACATGGCTCTTGGCGATCGCAAGGTTCAAGGCACTCTCTGCCCTGAGGCGGCGACCGGATGAGGAACTCGACGACGAGACGGCCCAAGCGATCGAGGATCAAAGCGATGATCCGGAAGTCGCGATGCAGAAGAAGGATACCAGTGCGGTTCTGCGGCAGTGCATGACGAAGCTCTCCGCGGAACATCGGGAAATCATCGATCTTGTCTATTACCACGAGAAGTCAGTCGAAGAAGTAGCGAAGATCGTTGGGGTTCCGGAGAACACGGTGAAGACGCGCATGTTCTATGCGCGAAAGCGGTTAGGGGAACTGCTGAAGGCAGCGGGAGTGGAAAGAGGTTGGCCATGAATACGATGTTCAAGAACAAAGCTGCCGAGCGCGAAGAGATCGAAGCTCTTCTGCCGTGGCATGCTGCCGGGACGCTGAGCCGCCGCGAGGCCGATATGGTTGAGCGGGCGCTTGCGACCGACGCCGGTCTCGCCGCCCAGTATGAAACAATCCGCGAAGATCTCGCCGAAACCATCGTGGCGAACGAATCGCTTGGCGCCCCCTCGGCGCGCGCGATGCAGCGGCTGATGGCGGACATCGAGGCCGATGTCTCGACCGCCCGCCGCGCCCGCTCCTCGTTCAACCTCGGTGAATGGCTGAGCGAGCGCCTCTCCTCGTTCTCGCCGCGCACGCTGGCCTGGTCGGGCACCGCCGCGGCGCTGGCGATCGTGCTGCAGGCGGGTCTGCTCGCCGGGATGTTCGTCTCGGAGCGTCAGGGCGACATCCATCTCGCCTCGGTGCAGAGTGACCAAGTGATCAAGGGCGGCACCTACGCGATGATAACCTTCTCGTCGCAAGCGAGCATCGCGGATGTCAACAAGCTGCTTGAGACCTACAAGATGACCGTGGTCGACGGTCCGAGCGGCGGTGGCGTCTACACAGTCCGCGTCGCGGTGACCGGCATGCCGAAGGAAGACCTCGCGCGCACGGTCAAGAAGCTGCAGGACGAAAGCGTCGTTCGCTTCATCGGCCCGAAGCCGACCGAGTGATCTGATCAAGCTTTGATGCGTGCCGGCCGCCACGGCCGGCATTGCAATTCTGACAGGCGGAATGGGAACTCTTGCGCGGAGCACGGCCGTGCTTCGCAGCGCTATTGGAGGCGTGCCCCATGTCCGGCGTAATCCGCAATCGCGCGGCGTCCGCGCAATTCCATCGCAAGCGCCCGTTCCGCATCGCGCTCGCACTGCTTGCGGCCGGCGCGATGACGTTTTCCTCGGTGGCGGACAGCTTTGCCCAGCGCTTCGGCGGGGGCGGCAGGACCATCGGCATGGGCGGCAACATGCCCGGCATGGGATCGCGCATGCCCGGCAATGACGGGCCGCGCTATCCGGGCGGCGGCGGCGGCCCGCGGTTTCCCGGTGGCCACGGCATCATGATCCCGCCGGGCGGATACGGTGGCGGTCCGGGCACGGTCATGATCGTCGACGATGATGGCGATCAGGGCGTGCGGCGACGCACCAAGAAAGCCACGAAAAAACAAAAACCTCAGCAGCAGCAGCAGCAGCTCGCGCAGCGCGGCGGGTTCAACGTGCCGCCGGCGGGCGAACGGCGTTTCGTGCCGAACGAAGTGCTGCTGAACGTATCGGCCGCAACGTCCGGCCCCGCGCTCAACCGGCTTGTGCGGCGGTATCGCCTGACGCGGCTGGAGATGCAGGACTTCGCGCTGACGCGGCGGCGTATCGCGCGGCTGCGCATCGATGACGGGCGCCCGGTCGCCGCGGTGATCCGCTCGCTGCAGGCGGAAGCGAGCATTCTCGGCGCGCAGGCGAATTTGCTGTTTACCGTGCAGCAAGGTGCCGCTGCCGCAACCTCCGCCGACGCGGCGCAATATTCGCTCGCCAAACTGCGGCTTCCCGAGGCGCACGCGCTCGCGAAGGGCGAAAGCGTCGCGGTCGCCGTCATCGACACCATGATCGACGCGACCCACCCGGATCTCGCGGGCGTCATCGCGGCGTCGTTCGACGCGACCGGCACGCCCGCCAAGCCGCACCACCACGGCACCGGGATCGCGAGCGTGATCGCCGCGCACGGCAACCTCACCGGCGCGGCGCCGGCCGTGAAGGTGCTGGCGGTTCGTGCGTTCGGCTCGGCCGGTTCCGACGGCACCAGCCTCAACATCCTCAAGGGGCTGGACTGGGCGGGGAAATCGCAGGCCGGCGTCATCAACATGAGCTTCGCCGGCCCCGCCGACCCCGAAATGCGCATCATGTTCGCAGCGCTGCGCGCCAAGGGCACCGTGCTGATCGCGGCTGCCGGCAATGCCGGTCCGAATTCGCGCCCGCTCTATCCGGCCGCCGACCCTGACGTGATCGCCGTGACGGCGACCGACATCGACGACAAGCTATTCGCGCAGGCGAACCGCGGTACGCACATCGCGGTCGCGGCGCCCGGCGTCAACATCCTCGCGGCGGCCCCGAACGGCAGCTACCAGATGCAATCCGGCACATCGTTCGCGGCCGCCCAGGTGAGCGGCATCGCGGCGCTGCTGCTCGAACGCAACCCAAAGCTCGATGCCGGATCGGTCCGCCGCATCCTGATGTCGACCGCGCGCGACCTCGGTGCCCCGGGCCATGACGAACAGTTCGGCTCGGGTCTCGCCGATGCGCTCGGCGCGGTGGTGTCGGCGCAGCCGAAGTCGAGCGACGTGTCGAGCGCCACGGCGCCGGCGGCGAGGTGAGGGGAGCTTGATTTTGGCAGTGAACCTCAGGGCCCGCTGGTGCGACTAACTATCAGCGAACACAAGTGAAGTTCGGTCGGCGCGTCTGCCCCATTCCACCTGCGCGTCGGTCCGGCTGGCCCGCTCGGACGGTCCCCGTCCGGGCGGGCTGTCAGTTTGATGACTTTATTCGACAGCGTGAAGCCGGTAGTATCTCAGTTTAAGAGGATAAAATCCTCTCGCGCTTTTCATTGATCTGCGCGTTCTCGCGAACGTCGAGCAAGTGCACGATATCCGCCATCGGTCAGTGCCATCTCGCCGGTCGCGATCCTAGCGTTCACGTCGGCGGGGCGCTTTTCGCCTTTTGGTCCGGTGGGCATGCTCATATGCTAATGCTTAGCGGCAAGCTTGGCAGCCGCACCGGAATTGCGTTATTCACGCGAAAATAATCAAACCTTGCACGGTTTGCCGGTGGCCTCACACGTATAGACACGGTGGCCAAGCGGCCCTGATCTGGTGCAGGATTCACCTCTTTGCTGTGCAAGTATCCAGTTCTGGTAGCCAAGACCATATGCGCCAAGGGCGGCAGTCTTCCAACTGCCTCTTGCTCTCGTCTCTCCAAGGACCCTGACGTTGACGGAGCTACCGTGTCCAGTCACGCTAGTCTTACAAGTGAACGCCGCCGCAGTGCCCGCACCGCCGCCGATGCTCACGATCACCACAAGTGCAAATAAAGTCATAGTCCACAGACGAGTTTTGGTCATTGTCATTCTCCTTTGAGAACACGAATGTACAGCTATAAATATAGGATATTCAGAGTATTCTCCGTTTGCGCGAAGATGTCTATAGCTAAAGAGCTTCGGGCGATTTGCAGCATCCGTTTGCTGCCCCATTCAAACTGAGACACCACCGTGAAGCCGCTGGTGCGGCGGCCGCATACAGATGGAACACGAGCGGGCGCACCCCGTTGCGACCGCGGTCCGACTGGCGGCGCGCCTCAAGTGAAGCAAACCAACAGCGTAGGCTAACTCGTAAGGCCCGCCGCTCCTGGCTGCCGGCCCGGGGCAACGGAACATGTAGCCCAACTGCTCCGTTACCGCCAAGGCGCCACAACGGAGAAGCGTCATGAGGAATCTTATTATCTCTGCAGCCGCGATCGCCGCAGCTGCATTATTTGCCCCGGGAGCGGCCCACGCTCAGTTTGGCTTTGGCGGCCCAGGGTTCGGCGTGCAAATCGGCGGAGGCCCGTACTATGGCGGCTATGGTTATGGCGGCGGCTATGGCTATCAGCAGCCGTACTATGGCGGCTACCAGGCGTATGACTATGACGAACCCGTCGTCGTGCAGCGTCGCGTCTATAGCGGCTATGACGAGCCGGTCGTCCAGCGTCGTATCTATCGCCAGCGAGATGTGGGTATGCGGAACTGCCGGACCGTGACCGTCCAACGCTTCGACGGGTCGCTGAGGCGTGTCCGTCGCTGCAGCTGAATCTCGGTGCAAGGAAAAGGGCGGCCGGTTTCGAACCCGGTCACCCTTTTCGACTCTTAAAGGGCAGGCCCCCTTACTCAGTGGGCTTCTACCGCTGCTAGTTCTGCCCGGTCAGCAGCGGCGTGATGCGGCGCATGGTGACGCGGCGGTTCTGCCGCTCGGCAGCTTGCGTTGGCACTTTCAGGTACTGCTCACCGTAGCCTTGCGTGGTCAGATTTTCCGCCGGCACGCCGAACTTCTCCGTTAGGGTGATTGCGACAGTCTCGGCGCGGCGATCGGACAGCGACAGGTTATCGTCGTCACCGCCGACCGCATCGGTGTGGCCTTCCACAAGGAAGATTTCCGCAGGGTTACGGGCGATCGCCTGCTTCACGGCTTCGGCGATCACCGCGAGTTGCTGCACCTGATCGGGTGTGATCGCCCACGACGCGGTCTCGAAGTTGATCGTGTCGATGTCGACGCGCGACATACGTTCACGCAGGCGGGGGCTGTAGCGCACCTCGTCCAGGGTGTAGCGCCGGTCGATGCGCTCCACGGGCGGCGCGATCAGAACCTCGTAGATGTCGCGTCCACTCGCACGCTCGGTTTCGAGAATATAACGCTCGCGCGGGATACGGACCACTGGCGGCGGCAGATCCACAAAATAGGTTTGGCTCTGCACCGGCCCTCGATAGCTGTTGTCGATCAGGATGACGTCCTGACCGGAGCGGTCACGGCGCGAGCGGCGCACCAGGCGGCCTTCATCGTCGACCACCGTGACGATGCGCGAGCCGTCCGGCCGCTCGATCGTCGTGATGGTGGTGGCACCCTGCCGCTCGCTGCGCACGTCGCGTGCATCGACCCTGAAGCGATCGACCTCGCTGTGCCGGATGATCGTGCGGCCCTCCTCGCGGATGATCGTGCGATCGGGTTCGCGGATGAAGGTGCGGTTGCCCTCAACGGTTTCGCGCCGCTCGCCGCGGATCTGGTCGACACGTTGCAGCGGCTGACCCTGCGCGCCGGTCGGCTGCACCTGGATGCCTCCGCCTTGCGTGGTGGCCGAGGGAAGCGGACGCTGCGCCGCTGCCGGGGGCTGTCCCGGCACGCCCGGACCCTGCGGGCCGGGTGCTTGCCCCTGCGTTGCGGGCGCGGCTTGCGCCGGAGCTTGCTGCGCAGCGGGGGCCGCGGGTCGTGGCAATCCGCCTTGCGGCGTAGGCGCCGAAGTCCCAGGCGAGGGCTGACCGGGTGCAGCCGCTGGGGGAGTCTGCGAACCCCGCTGTTGCGCGGCCGGCGGCTGACCGGGAGCCGTCGGCTGAGCGGGCGCACTGGCCGGCGGCAGTTGTTTGGTCGCAGCCGGGGGCTGCGCCGGAGTCGCTGGCGGTTGCGCCGGAGCGGGCTGAGTCGGCGCTGCGGCCGGTGGCTCGGCCTGTTTTGCAGGGGCTTGCGGCGCGGCCGGCTGGCCTTGCTTGGCAGGCGGCGCCGATTGCGCAGGAGGCTGAACCTGTTTTGCGGGAGGAGCCGGCTGCGCGGGTGGCTCGGCCTGCTTCGCCGGCGGGGGCGGTGGCGCGGGTGGCTGGACTTGCTTGGCGGGCGGAGCTGGTGGGGCCGGCGGCGGAACCTGCTTTGCGGGAGGCTCGACCTGTTTTGCAGGAGGCTCGACCTGTTTTGCAGGAGGCGTGGGCTGTGCCGGAGGGGCGGCGGGCGGGACCTGTTTCGCCGGAGGAATCGGCTGCGTCGGCGGCTCCGCCTGCTTGGCGGGGGGAGGAGCAGACTGCGCCGGGGGCGCTGGTGGCTGACCCTGCTTTGCCGGAGGGGGAGCAGATTCGGGCCGCGCGGCGGGCGGCTGGCCTTGCTGCTGCGGGCGGCCGCCGGGCTGTCCGGGAGCTCCTTCAGGACGGCGGCGCTCCGGGGGGCGATCGGACTTCTCGGCCGGCTCTTGCTGCTGAGCCAAAAGGGTCTGGCCGGCGTGGAGGGGCGCGGCAACGCAAGGCATCGCGAGCAAGGCGAGCGTCGGGATGACGGCTCCAGTGGAAAGAAGAATCTTCGTCGTCATTCTTGGAGACATGGTGACCGCTGTTCGGAGGGGGAAAGTGGGTCTAGCAATAGACGATGCTGACCCGTCGCCGCGATGTCAGCACGATGGCTGAACTGTGACGGCATGGAACCGCAAGCATTACCCTCGCGCGTCAATATTCGGACTGACAGCAGGCAAAGGCGCCGTCGTCGTCCACCTTCCACGCGGACGGTTAATCGTCACGGCACGAACGTGCACTGGACGCGCAGTCCAGTTTGTGGCTGTAAATAACGCAAGAGGGGTCTGTGGCGTCGATGAGTGGGGACATCATCCTCGAAACCGAGGATCTGACCAAGGAGTTCGCCGGCTTCGTGGCGGTGAACGGCGTGAGCCTGCGCGTCGCGCGCGGCACCATCCATGCGCTGATCGGCCCGAACGGCGCCGGCAAGACCACCTGCTTCAACCTGCTGACCAAGTTTCTGCAGCCGACCCGCGGCCGGATCACGTTCAAGGGTCAGGACATCACGGGGCTGCCGCCGACCGAGATCGCGCGGCTCGGTCTTGTGCGCTCGTTCCAGATCTCGGCGGTCTTCCCGCATCTCACATGCCGTGAAAACATTCGCATTGCCTTGCAACGCAAGCGCGGCGGCTCGTTCGACTTCTGGAATTCAAAAAGCGTGCTCGACGAATACAACGAGCGCGCCGTAGCCCTGCTCGCCGATGTCGGACTTGCCGAATACGCCAATCTGACTGCGGTTGAATTGCCCTACGGCCGAAAGCGCGCGCTCGAGCTCGCGACCACGATCGCGCTCGATCCCGAGATGCTCCTCCTCGATGAGCCGACCGCCGGCATGGGGCACGAGGACATCGACCGCATCGCGGCGCTGATCAAGTCAGTCGCCGCCAATCGCACCGTGCTGATGGTCGAGCACAATCTGAGCGTCGTATCGAACCTCTCCCACCGCATCACCGTGCTGACGCGCGGGCGCGTGCTGGCCGAGGGCGATTACGAGACCGTCTCGAACAATCCGGACGTGCGTGAAGCCTACATGGGGACCGGCCATGGCTGATGTGTCCGGCGCGCCGCTGCTCGCGGTCGAAGACCTGCACGCCTGGTACGGCGAGTCCCATATCCTGCACGGCGCGGCGTTCGAGGTGCGCGCCGGCGAAGTCGTGACGCTGCTCGGCCGCAACGGCGCCGGCAAAACCACGACGCTCAAATCGATCATGGGTATCGTGGGCCAGCGCAAGGGCTCGGTCCGTTTCGAGGGCCGCGAGCTGATTGGACTTTCGTCGAATACGATCGCGCGGCAGGGCATCGCGTTCTGCCCCGAGGAGCGCGGCATCTTTGCGAGCCTCGACGTCGAGGAAAACCTTTATCTGCCGCCGGTGGTGAAGCCCGGCGGACTTTCGGTCGACAAGATCTTCGAGCTGTTTCCGAACCTGAAGGAGCGGCTGCACAGCCAAGGGACCAAGCTGTCCGGCGGCGAGCAGCAAATGCTCGCAATCGGGCGTATTCTGCGCACCGGCGCCCGGCTTCTGTTATTGGACGAGCCGACCGAGGGGCTCGCCCCGGTCATCATCCAGCAGATCGGCCGCACCATCCGCACATTAAAGGAGCAGGGGTTTACCATCCTGCTGGTGGAACAAAACTTCCGGTTCGCTTCGACCGTCGCGGACCGCTACTATGTCATGGAGCACGGCCGCATCGTCGAGCAGATCGCGAACGCCGAACTCGATGCCAATGTCGAAAAGCTTCACGATTATCTCGGTGTCTGATTAAACGTCCGTCACGGGCGTCAACAAGGAGGAAATAAATGAAGAGTCTAATGGGAATGACCGCTCTTGCGGTCGTCATGGCCGCCGGATCGGCTTACGGTCAGACGACCGTGAAGATCGGCGTGATGAGCGACATGTCGAGCCTCTACGCCGATATCGGCGGACCCGGCTCGGTTGCGGCAGCCAAGCTTGCGGTCGCGGACTTCAACGCCAGCAACAAGGACGTCAAGGTCGAGATCGTCAGCGGCGATCATCAGAACAAGGCCGACGTCGGCTCGAGCATCGCCAACCAGTGGATCGACGTCGAGAAGGTCGACATGATCGTCGACGTGCCGAATTCGGGCGTCGCGCTGGCACTCAACGAGATCATCCGCAACAAGAACAAGGTGTTCGTCAATTCCGGTGCCGCGTCGTCCGATCTGACCGGCGCGAAGTGCTCACCCAACACCGTGCACTGGACCTATGACACCTGGATGCTGGCGAACGGCACCGGCAAGGCCATCGTGAAGACCGGCGGCGACACCTGGTTCTTCCTCACCGCCGACTATGCGTTCGGTCACGCGCTGGAGCGCGATACCGCGGCGGTCGTCGAGAAGAACGGCGGCAAGGTCGTCGGCAAGGTGCGTCACCCGATCAACACCAACGACTTCTCGTCGTTCCTGCTGCAGGCGCAGACCTCGAAGGCCAAGGTGATCGGCCTCGCCAACGCGGGCGGCGACACCATCAATTCGATCAAGGCAGCTGCCGAATTCGGCATCGTGAAGGGCGGGCAGAGCCTCGCCGGACTTCTGGTGTTCGCGAGTGACGTGAACGCGCTTGGCCTGCCGACCGCGCAGGGCCTGACGCTGACCGAGACCTGGTACTGGGACCAGAACGACGTCAACCGCGCGTGGACCAAGAAGTGGCAGGCCGAGCGCGGCGGTTCGGGCAAGTTCCCGACCATGGTGCAGGCGGGCGTCTATGCCGGCGTGACCCATTACCTCAAAGCGGTTGCCGCACTGAAGAGCGGCGCCGACGGCAAGGCGGTGGTCGCGAAGATGAAGGAACTGCCGACCGACGATCCGCTGTTCGGCAAAGGCACCATCCGCGCGGACGGCCGCAAGGTCCATGACGCGTATCTGTACGAGGTGAAGAAACCTGCGGACAGCAAGCATCCGGGTGACTTCTATAACGTCCGCGCCACCATTCCGGCGGCCGAAGCGTTCCGTCCGATCAAGGACGGCGGCTGCGCGCTGGTGAGCGGCTGATCTTGCTTCCTAAACCTCTCCCCGCTTGCGGGGAGAGCATAGGCGGCCTCCGGCCGCCGTACTTGAACGTTAAGAACGCCGATGCGAAGCATCGGCTATGCCTGCCGGAGCGAAGCGATGGCAGGGC